>NZ_QLKQ01000035.1 GCF_003349955.1 Azospirillum brasilense | reverse complement strand
CGGCCATTCTCCCCGCCATTTTAGCCAACTGTCAGGTTCAGTCTAAACTTCTACAATTAAAGGCACTGTTCGCCGAGCACGAACGGCTGGGCGCCGATCTGCCCTCCCCCGACGCGCGCTTCCAACGGCTTCCCGTGGTCGCGCCCTGTGGCCGGTCCGGGCTGCCCGCAAGCCACCCGATCCGTTACTCATCCGATGCCAACACGATCGACCTCGTAAGCGCGCCGTCCAATGCCAAGGAGGCGTTCAGCAAGCCGGGCTGGAAACGCATCGTGGGCAGCATCCAAGACGACGCTCCCGCATTGACGTTCCACAAGAACGTCACCGAGATGGAGGCCGCGAACGAGGCGATGGACTGGGTCGGGCTGATCCACGCCGATGGCAACGGGCTGGGCCGCCTGTTTCTCAACTTTGATGTACACGTCGGACGGGACGAGCCCGCCCGTGCCTACATCGAGCGTTACCGGAACTTCTCCCGGGCACTGGACGACTGCACCCGGAAAGCCTTCGCCGGGGCGCTGGCGGCGCTCGACGCGCGGCGCGGGGCGGAGTCCGGCAAGCCGCTGCCGGTGGTGCCGATGGTTCTGGGCGGCGATGACCTGACCGCGCTGTGCGACGGCACCATGGCCGTGCGGCTGGCGGCCGATTACGTCACCCGATTCATGGACGAGACCGCCGCCAATGAACACATCCAGAAGGTCTGGAAGGGCCCGCTCGGTGTCTGCGCCGGGGTCGCTCTGGTCAAGCCCCACTATCCCCACCACGCGGCCTACGAACTCGCCTGCGACCTGCTGGAATCGGCGAAGGGGGGCAAGCGCGTCTTCCGGCGCGGGGACGATATCCTGCCCTTCGCGGCGCTCGACGTGCATGTCCACCTCGACAGCAGCGGCGACGATCTGGGGCTGGTGCGGGAGCGGCTTCGCTCGCGCGATGGAGAAGCGGCGCTGACCGTCCGTCCCTTCGTCGTGCGCGCGCCGGACGACGCGGACCTCGACGTCAGGGCGCGGGACTGGGCCAAGGTGCGCGGTTGGGATTGGCTGGAGCGGGTCATGCCGGTGATGCCGCGCGGCGGCGGGGATCTCGATCGCGAGGCTCGGCTGCCCAACAGCGTGCTGCACGACCTGTGCGCGGCGGCGCAGGACGGGATGGATGTGGCCAATGCCCGCCTGCGCGCCGTTCTGGGCCGCGAGCACAAGGACGCGCCGTCCCGAGTGAAGGACGCCTGGGCACGGCTGCTCGACAGCACCGACCCGCGCACGGCCAGCCTCTTCGTGCGGCTTCCCGACGACGGGCCGGACAAGCCGGAGCACACGGCGCGGCTTCCCGACGCGCTCGACCTCATGGACTTCTGGCGATGACGGGGGGCTCGGGCATGATGGCGCAAGGCGACGGCTTCCGGCTGGCGCGGTCTGGCGGTGGGGCCACGGCGCTGACGCTGCGGCTGGAGATGCTGTCCGACTGGCACGTCGGCACAGGGGCGGGGCAGCCGGGCGGGATCGACCGGCTGGTCGCCCGCGACGGCGACGGGCTGCCCTTCGTCCCGGCGAAGAGCCTGACCGGAATCTACCGGGACGCCTGCGAGCGGCTGGCCGCGGCGCTCGACAACGGCGGGTCCGGCTGGCGGGCGGTCGTGGAAACCCTGTTCGGCTCTCAGCCGAGCCTGAACAGCAAGGCCGATGCCGCCCCTCCCCGCCCGGCGGCGCTGTCGGTGCGCCCGGCACGCTTTCCGAAGGCCTTGGTGGAAGCCCTGAAGCCGGAGGACATGGCGCCCCTGCGCGCGGCCCTGACCTTCGTGAAGCCCGGTGTCGCAATGGACCCGTTGCGCGGCCGGGCGCTGGACGAGCATCTGCGGTTCGAGGAAATGGCGCGGCTGGGCGCGGTGCTGGAGGCGCCCGCCACGCTGGAGCTGCCCGATGACGCCGGGGAGGAGGCGCTGGCCGCCATGTCCGCCCTGCTGCTCGCCGCGACGCGGCTGGTCGAGGCGCTGGGCGGCAAGCGGCGGCGCGGCGCGGGTCGCGTCCGGCTGACCATCGAGGGCCATGGCGACGTGGCGGTCGAGGCCGCGCTCGACTGGCTCGACGCGCATCCGGACGCGCCGGCGATGCCGCAAAGCACGGCGCGTGGAGCGCTGGCCGCCGATGACGGCGGAACCGCTCCCGAACCGGCGGACAACGGCGGATTCGCCCGGTTGCCGCTGACGGTGCGGTTGGAGACGCCGCTGTCGGTGCCGGCGCGCACCTTGGGCAATGTCGGGGAGTCACTGGATTTCGTGCCGGGCACGCTGCTGCTGCCCGTGGTCACGCGGGCGCTGAACGCATCCTCCTCCGTCTCATCCGCTCGGGTGAGGGCGGCGGTGCGGCGCGGCGATCTGCGGGTCCTGCCCCTGACTCCTGAGGTCGGCGGCCGGCGCGGCCTGCCGGCACCCGCCGTCCTGGCACGGGTGAAGGACTCGCCAGACAAGACCGTCATCAACCGCCTGCGGATCGACCGGAAGGAGCAGCTCAAGCCCGTCCGCGGCGGCTATGTGGTCGAGGATGCGGCGGGACTGCACCATGGCACGGTCGCCTTCACGCTCCACACCCACAACACCATCGACGACTCCGTGCAGCGTCCGACGGAGAAGGTCGGCGGCCTCTACGCCTACCGGGCGATTCCCGCGGGCACGGTCCTGCGCAGCGAGATCCTGGCCCGGCCGGGGCTTGCCGGGGCTTTGGAGGAACCGGCCGTCCGCGAGCGCCTGACGGGTGGGCATCGGCTGGGCCGCAGCAAGAAGGACGACTTCGGCGCCGTCCGTATCGAGGTCGCCGGCCCCCTGGTGACCGGCCAGCCGCTGGCCGCAGCGGCGCCGCTCACCGGAGCGGACGCCGCCGACATCGTCGTCTGGTGCCAGAGCGACCTGCTGCTGCGCGGCCCGGCACTCCGCCCCGCGGTGCGCGCGGCCGATCTGGCCGAGGCGGTGGAGCGGGTGCTGGGCGGTTCGGTAACGGTCACGCCCCCCGTATCAGGGCTGGTCCGCACAGCCATCCGCACCCGCCGGCTGGAATCCTGGCACGAGGGCTGGGGGCTGCCGCGTCCCTCGCTGGTCGCCATCGCGGCCGGCTCCTGCGCCGTGCTGCGCGTCAGTCCACCTCCATCGGCGGAGACGCTGCGCGCATTGGAAGCGGAAGGTCTGGGGGAGCGGCGGGCCGAAGGCTATGGCGCCATCGCCATCGACCCGCCCCTGCTGGCCGGCGGCACCCTCGCGCTTGCGGACGAGCGGGCGGAAACGGAAGCCGGGGATCGTCCAGCCGCACCCGCCGTCGGCGGCGACTTCGCCGAACGGATCGAGGAGGAGGCATGGCGCGACGCCCTGCGGCAGGCGGCCCTGGTGGCCGGTGCCGACGAGGAGGTTCGTAAGGCGATGTGGCTCACGCCGAACGGCGATGGGGCGCCGGGGATGAGCCAGCTCGGCAACCTTCGGGTCCAGGTGCAGGCGTTGCGGACATGGCAGGACGCCCCCGCCGTGCTCGGCTGGTTCGATCAACTGGAATCGGTGAAGCAGCGGCGCAAGCGCTGGCCGGAGCAGACCCGTAAAGCCTTCATGGCGCTCTTCGAGGATCGGGACGCGGTGTGGACGCGGCTCGGCGGGCATCTCCGCCCGCCCCCGTCCCTCACCGGCCGTACGGCCGATGCCGTGAAGACGGAGTTGTGGGCGGAAGCGGTGCGGGCTTTCCTCCAGTCGGTGTTCCACAATCACAAGCGTGCGCTGGATGGTGCCGCCGGCGGAACGAGCGGGGAGGAGACCGGCCATGCCGCGTGACCTGATCGAACGCTGGCGCGTGGCCGGGACGCTGGTCGCCCGCACCGCCATTCATGTCGGCGGGATGGTCGGCGATCCGGACACCGACCTCCCCCTGGCGCGCGACGGAGCGAACCGCTGGTGCATTCCCGGCACCAGCCTCGCGGGGGCTTTCCGCGCCTGGTGGGAGGCGGCGTTCGGCGCCAAGGACACGGCCAGCCTGTGGGGGACCGTGCCGAAGAAGTCGGGCAGTCCGAACGACGGCTGGGCCAGCTTCATCATCGTCGAGGATGCGCCTCTCACCGTCCCGGGCGGCGCGGTGGAATTGCGCGACGGCGTCGGCATCGACCGCATTCACGGCGCCGCCGCCGACCGCATCAAGCACGACCGCGCGGTGCTGCCCGCGGGAACCGCCTTGGGCCTGTCGATCACGGTCGAGGTGGAGCGCAAGCAATCGCGTGCGGAAATCGAAGCGATGCTGGCGCATTTCCTCACCGCGCTGGCCGAGGGGCGCATCCCGCTCGGCGCCGGGCGCACGCGCGGCCTCGGGCGCGTCGCTCTGAAGAAGGATGGTCTTCTCATCCGCCGGCAGGCGCTGGAGGACCGCAAGGGCATTCTCGAAACCTTGCGGACGAACGGCTCCGCCGTGTCGCTGGACGCGATGGACCGGAGCGGCGCAACACCCGCCGCGTCCCGGCGGCTGCGCATCGCCCTGACATGGGAGCCGCTCGGTCCGGTCATGTCACGGGCGGCGCTGGACGGTTTGGCGGTGGACGCGCTTCCCCTGATGGGCCGGGAGGGCGATACGATCCGCCCCCTGCTGACCGGAGCCGGTGTGAAGGGCGTGCTGCGCGCGCAGGCGGAGCGCATCGTGCGAACGCTCCTCGATCTGTCGGCGGACGGACATTTTCTCGACCAAGTGCGGGTCCCGCTGGTCCGCGCGCTGTTCGGAGATCCCGGCGAGACGGAGGAGCCGCGCCTTGGGCGCGGCGCGCTGTCCGTGGAGGACTGCTACGGCGAATGGAAAACCGACGCCGACGGCCATCGGGCCATGATTGCCGAGGGCAAGGCGCCCGGCTGGCGAGCTGCGCACCACGTCGCCATCGACCGCTGGACGGGCGGCGCGGCGGAGGGGCTGCTGTTCAGCGTGCTGGAGCCGCGCGGCGTGACCTGGCGCCCCCTGGTGCTCGAACTCGACCTGACCCGCCTGGACCCGGAGGAGACTCTGGCCGCCCTGTCGCTGCTCCTGCTCGTGCTCGACGATCTGGCGGCGGGGCGCCTGCCCATGGGCTTCGCGGGCAACCGGGGCATGGGCGCCATCGCGGTGCGGAGCATAGACCTTGAGGACGACGGCACCGCCGTGCCGTCCGGCGACGATGTCACGGCCAGGACCGACGCCACGGTCAGGGCGGTGCTCGGCGGGCTGAAAGGGCGGACGCTCGACGGCGGGCTCCTCGCCCACATCGCGGGAGATCAGCGCGATCGGCTCGCCGAGGCATGGCGGAGCTGGATCGACGGCGCGGCGGCAAAGCAGCGGGGAGCGGCATGACGGTGAATCTGAATCGCTGGCGCCTGTCCGGCCCCGTGACGCTGGACAAGGCCGTCGCGGCGTTCCGCGAGGCCGGCCCGGCATGGGAGGCGGCGCGGGTCCTGCTCTACACGCCCGAGACATGCGTGTTCGACTGGCTCGACGATGTGCGCCCGCTTCCCGCCAACACGTTCGAGGCGCGGATCTTTTGCAGGAACGCCGAGTTGCGCTGGCTGCGCGATCCGCTCGGCGATGGCGAAGGAGACGCGGTGCTGCTGACGGACTCCGTCCTTCCGGACCGGTCCGGTCTGGAAGCGATCAAGCTGGAAGCGATCGACACGCCCCCGATCATCGCCGCCTTCGACCGGCGCTACGTCCTGTGGGGCCGGGGAACCGGCGGCGGCGACGACCGCCATTCGGACGACCGCCATTCGACGCTCGGCACGGCGCGGATCGGCACCCGTTGCGCCCCCATCGGCGGTGTCGGCAAGGACCAGTACGCCGCCCTGACCGCCGTTGAGTACGCCGCCGCCGAGGCCACGCACGGCAACGCCTATATCGTCGAGGAACGGCTGACCGGCCTGATCATGGCTTCGCCCGAATTTCCGCCGGAGGCTCCCAGCGATGACTGATCTGACTCCCGGACTCCTTGTCTTTGCGCCGAACAGCAAACCGGGCCAACCGCCGATCCGCCGTCTGTCCTACCGGAACAAGAAGGGCGACATGACCGCCCCCGGCGCCTTTCAGTTGGAGCAGCTCTCCGCCGACCTCGCCCAGCGCACCGAGCCGGAAATCGAGGTGGAACTGGAGCTGGCCGGCGGCAAGCCGGTGCGCATCCGCCCGCGGGGCGGTTCGTGGGTCGATCCCGGGCGGTCCGCGCCGCCGCTGGCCCGCACGCCCCAACCCGGGCGCGCTCAGAACGGGCGGCCCGGACCGGGCCGGCAGGCGCGGACCGCCCGGGAGTCCGGCCATCACCACCACAACCCCTACTCCTTCATTCCCGCCCCGCCGCGCGACACGGACGGGAACAAGCCGCTCGGCGACCGGCGGGCGCCGTCGCAGGACCGTTTCCACGCCGGGCTCCATTATGGCCGCATCATCGTGGAGATGACGGCGGAGACGCCGCTGCTGGTTCCCGACGCCACCGGCGCCCGAGACCTGGAGAACGGCCACAAGATCCTTCCCCTGCGCACGCGCGCGGACGGCACGCCCGACATTCCGCCGACGGCGGTGAAGGGCATGCTGCGCGCCGCCTACGAGGCCGTCACCAACTCCCGCTTCGGGATTTTCACGGAGCATGACCGGCGGCTCGGCCGGCGCATGGAATCGAAAGACGCGCTGGGCATGGTGCCCGCGCGCATCCGCGACGGGCGGGTGGAGCTGTGCCTTGGCGCCAACCACGAGAGCATCCTGCGCTCGGATTCCGCGCCTCCGACGGCCTGCGCCGCCTGGCTCCCGCGCTACACCGCCGGGCGGCCGGAGAGCGAGAACCGCAGGGCCCTGACCTACACCGAGGACGGCAGCCTGCCGCAGCACGGCGACCGGGTACGCTGCCTGATCCGGCGCTACCGCCAGCACCGCTGGAATCGCGGGCGCAGCCAGCACGAGGCGTCATTCGAGTACTGGCGGGTGATCGCCATCGCGCGGGCCGACGGCGGGGCGACCCCGGTGCCGCCGTCCGGCCAGCGCGACTTCGCCCGCCGCGACGGCGCGAACTGGCACGAGCCGCTGGAGGAGCAGCGCACGGTCGAAGGCTGGGTGAGCATCACCAACCAGAATTTCTCGAAAAAACACGACGAGCGCGTCTTCTTCACCGCCGCCGCCAAGCCGCCGTCCTTCGCCCTCGATCCGGCATGGCGCGCCGCGTGGGACGACCTGATCGCCGATTATCGGGCCATCCACGAGAAGGACCTGGAGAAGCGCCGGGGCAAGGCCGCGCCGGACTCCGCGGAGGCGCGCGCGTCCTACGCCGCCTTCCGCGGGCGGGAGCCGGGTCAGACGGCGTGGTCGGCCCATCTCTACGACGACTCCCACGCCGTCCTGCGCGACGGCACGCTGTGCCACGCCCGCATCGATCCGGCCAGCGGACGCATTCTCGGCCTCTATCCGGTGATGATCTCACGCGACCTGCACCCGGTGGCGCCGTCGACGCTGCTCCCGCCGTCGCTTCACCCGGCAACCGCTAGGGATGAACTGTCGCCGGCAGACCGCGTGTTCGGCTGGGTGAACGGCAAGGGCGCCGGGGCCAGCCGCGGCAACCTGCGGATCGGGCCGGTGGAACCCATTGCGGATACCGTGGCGGTGGACCGCTTCGACCCGCCCCTGCCCCTGGCCATTCTGGGCCAGCCGAAGCCCCATTACGCCCGCTTCTATGTTGCCGCCGACGACCAGGGCCGCGCGCAGCCCACTGGCACGGACCGGAAGAACACCGGATACACGCTCGGCAAGGGTCTGCGCGGGCGCAAGGTCTATCCCCATCACAAGGCGCTGCCCGAGGGGTATTGGACGGCTTCGGCGGACGCCCCCCTGGCGCATGCGGGCCGTTTCCGCGAGTATCTGCGCGCGCCCTCCGACGATCCCAAGGACAGACGCCAGGACGACCAGAACCGGTCGGTCGACGCCTGGGTCCGGCCGGGCAGCAGCTTCCGTTTCGCGATCGACGTCGGCCACCTCACCGACGAGGAGCTTGGGGCGCTGCTCTGGCTTCTCGACCTTCCGGACGAGGCGGTCCACCGCTTCGGCGGCGGCAAGCCGCTGGGTTTCGGCAGCGTCCGCCTGCGCATGATCAAGGCGGAGCTGGCCGATGGTGCCGCGCTGGCCGACCGCTACCGCAGCCTGTCCCCGGTCGCCGAGACCGGGTCGGCCGGGCAGCGCGCCATCGAACGCTTCAAACATGCGGTGAAGGCCGCCTGTCAAGGCGGCGCGCTCCCGTTCGAGCGCGTTCCCTGGATCGCGGCCTTCCTCACCGCCGCGCGCGGCCTGGGGACGGACCGTGCGCCGGTCCATTATCCACGGGCCGTCCTTCCCGACGACCGGGGGCACCCGCGCCCGCGCGCCCGGGGCGAGAACTTCCGCTGGTTCGTGGAGAATGATCGGGAAGGCGGTCGTTCCGCCCTGCCGGACCTCGACACCCCTCCCGCCCCACTCCCCCTCTGGCCATCGGAAACCTGAGTGCGATGGACGGGTGCCGTCAACTTGCCGGCCACCCAGATGCCAGGGCCGATGGTGGCGGGTTGCGGCAGGGCTTGGCGACAAGCCCCGCTCCCCGCTACGCCGGCTATCGCTATCCCATCGATCATTGCGGCGGCGCTTTGGCTGCACTTCCGTTTGGCGCGCAGTTAGCGAACGGTCGAGGCATTGCTGCCGGCACGCAGCTTCATGGTGAGCTGCGAGACGGTACGCTTCGACATCCAACGCTTTTCACCGGAATTCGGGCAAAGGGCCATCCCCCACATCACCTCAGACCCACCCGCCAACACTCGGCCTCTTGCCATAGGTACATAATAAAATCCCAGGTGGAGAAAACCGCGACAGCCTCCACACGCCAAGCGAGCTTAAATCGACTTAATCAACGAGGAGGGCAGTTAGCTTTGCCCGCACGGCCTCAAGCGCCGCCCGCTCGGCGGCGCCAATGCCCTCACGATTCTCCTCAAGCTTGGCGACCCCCTGAATCAAGCCCCTGACCGCGGCTCCGGCAGCGCGCTTCCTCAGCACAAGGCTCTCCGGTTCCTTGCGCTTCATCTCCTGACGCTGCTCGGTGATCGCCTTTGCCGTCGCACCCTTTTTGGCTAGGCCCCACAGTTTTCGCTGTCCCTCTTCGCTGGGTGCTGCTGCAACTTCTTCCAATGTCGTCTGCGGTACGCGGTCAGCGAGGGTCATGTATTCATCAAGCACGTCCTGCGGCAGAGTTAGGATACCGAGCGCCCGCGAGATCGCCGCGGGGGTTTTGCCGACCACCTCGGCCAGTTTGTCCTGGGTGTAGCCGTGCTTATTCCGGAGGCCGTCGAGGGATCGGGCCGTCTCAACGGCATTCAGGGATTTGCGCTGCAGATTGTCGACAAGCGCCAGTTCGTCGGGGTCCCCGGACAACACCCGTGCGAAGATCGTGGTCCGTCCCAGCAACTCGAAAGCCCGCAGGCGTCGTCCGCCGCCAACCAGGGCATAGCCGCTGTTGCCCCTGGAGGTGACCAAGATCGGGTACATCAGACCGTGCCGCTCGATAGACTGCCGCAGTTCTTCAAGGGAGGCATCGTCCTGTTGGGCGCGTGGTTGGTGCGTGTGACGGTCGATGCGGTCGATATCCAGTTCCAGCACCGAAGGGAAGTCGTCGGAAAGGCCGAACGCCTTTGGCGCCGGCGCGGTCACCTCGGCCGACGCGGTCAGGTCGGTGCGACGGGAGAGCTTACGCGACATGGGCCGTCATCTCCTTGGCGGCGGTGCGAGCGGCAGCGGCAATCTCTTCGAAGACGGCGCGCCCAGGAACGTTCTTGACGGCGGAAAGGGGAATCACACCCGACGCGGCCGCTTGAGAGAATACGGTTGCCCTTGGGATGGGGTCGAATATGCGGTAGCGATCGCCGTAGCCCCGGCGCAGGTCGTCCAGGGTCGCTTGATCTTGAGTCAGGCGCGCGGAGAAAAGCGTCGGGAGGATTCCAAGCATGCGCAAGCCGGGATTTCGACGGCGGCGCAGGTTCTCCAGCGAGCGCAGGACATTCCTCAGGCCAACAAGAGCCAATGCCTCGGTCTGGCACGGCACCAGAAGCAGATCCGACGCCTCGAGTGCGCTGACGGTAACAGCGCCCAGGTTCGGGGCCGTGTCGAGCACGATGAAGTCGTAGTGATTTCGAACTTCGCCGATGCGCTGCCGGAGGGGAGCCAGCTTTCCAAGAGCAAGCTCGACATCGGCGTCGGCCAAACTCATGAAGGCTGGAACGAGGTCGAGCCGCGGCTCAGGGGTTTGGATGATGTAGTCGGTGAAGGGCTTGTCATCCGCCAGTGCGTAGTACAAGGTGCGGCGTTCAGCCTCCATCTGGTCCATCTGGGTGGGCGAGTAGCCGAGATGTACCGTGGCGCTGCCCTGGCTGTCACAGTCGATCAGCAGAACCTTTGAACCTTGAGCGAGCAAGCAATAGGCCAAGCAAAGGGCCGACGTCGTCTTCGAAACTCCCCCTTTTGCCGACCCACACATCACCACCATGGCATGGCGTGGCCGGTCCGTGCTGCGTTCCGTTTCGACAGCGTCCACGACCGCCTTGGGAGTCCGCTCCGACCCGCTCTCCCAGCGCGAGATTTGGGCCCGGTCGTACTTGCGACCCAGGCTTTCGTTGAGCCACGACGCCAGTTCGGTCTGGCTCCACCCGCGCTCTTCGCGCAGTCCCTTGAGGCTTTCTCCGGCCATGATCGTGGGCTCTCCCTTCTGACTGTGCACTCGCATTCTTCGCCATGATCCTCAACAATGTCAACTTACTTTCGCCATCATTGCCTCAACAAGACGGAAGCCAAAATCCTTCTTCAGGTTGCAATAATTTGGCGAAAAATCTCCTTTTGCGTGCTTAAGTTAACTTAATTCCGAGCCGGCAGACTGCATGCCTCCGCCTTGCCGGATGCGACCAGATATCCAGACCATGCACTGGGTCGGGTCACCGTTGATTTCTTGACGATGCCAATGCTCGAACCGCCCTCCCCTTCCATGCTGAAATCCCCCTGACCACGCGGGACCTCCGCCGTGGAAGGCACGGCAGAGGCGGGAGAAAAGCAGCATGTTCGACCGGTATCGTGGGACGAGGCGGCGCACTGATCCCCTGAGCGGTCTGAACGACCAGCAGCGCGAGGCGGCCACGGCGTTGGACGGCGCGTTACTGGTGCTCGCCGGAGCCGGCACCGGCAAAACGAAAACCCTGACCGCCCGCATCGCCCATCTGATCGCGGAGCGGCGCGCACGCCCCTATCAGGTCCTGGCGCTGACCTTCACCAACGACGCCGCGGAAGTCATGAAGGACCGGCTGTCGGAGATGATCGGCGAGGAACGCGCGAGCCAGATCTGGGTCGGCACCTTTCATTCAATCGCCCGCCGCCTGCTGGCCGAACGCCCCTGGATCGCCTGCCTCGCCAAAGGGTTCGAGATCGCCGACGCCGCACAGTCGCGCAGGGCCGTCCGCATCGCGATGGAAGACGCCGGCATCGAAGGTCACGACGACCGCGACGCCGTGCAGGCCGCCGCGGCCGCCATCGCCACCATGAAGGACGAAGGGATCACGCCCGACGAGGCGTCCGTCGCCGGATGGATCGGAACGAAGTACGGGGGAGATGAGGTTCCGGAGGATGTCGCCACGGCCGCCCAGGTGTACGCGGCGTACCAGGCGATCCTGCGCGAGGACAATCTGGCGGACTTCGGCGATCTGCTGCTGTGGGTGGTCAAGGCGCTGGAGGGCGATGAAAGCTACCGGCGCGACGTCGCGGGCCGCTTCCGGTACATCCACATCGACGAGTACCAGGACACCAACGTCCAGCAGGCGCTGTTCGTTCATTTGCTCGGGCGGGATCACCGCAACGTCTGCGCCGTCGGCGACGATTCCCAGTCGCTGTACGCGTGGCGTGGGGCCGACGTCGGCAACATCCTGGGCTTCCCCGACCAATGGACGCCCTGCCGCATGGTGCGGCTGGAGATCAACTACCGCTCGACACCGGTCATCCTCGCCTGCGCCAACGCCGTGATCGCCAACAACAAGCGCCGCTTCGCCAAGACCTTGCGGCCGGACCCCACCCGCCGCGATGGCGGCCCCCCGGTCCGTGTGGTCGGCGCCGAGTCACTTGAGGACGCCGCGGACTGGCTTGCCGACGACATCCGCCTGAGGCGGGCCGAGTGCGACGACGAACCCGGAACGCTGGTGCTGTACCGGGCGAACTGGTTGAGCCGGGTCGTCGAGGAGGCCTTGATCGATGCGGACCTCCCCTACACCGTCGTCGGGGATGTCGGGTTCTGGGGCCGTCTCGAGGTCCGCGACGCCCTCGCCTATCTGGCGCTCGCCGTGAATCCCGCCGACGCGGACGCCTGGGAGCGCATCGCGAATTTTCCGCCCCGCGGACTCGGCGACGTCGCCATGGAGCGCATCCGCGCCGCAGCCGGCGCCGGCAATCTGGTGGAGGCTGGGCGTCGCCTTGCCGACGCCGGGATGCTGCGGGGCGTCCAGGCGTCCGGCGCCCGCGCCCTCGCCGACGCCATGGCCGGGTGGCGGGACACGGCCTCCTCCGGCGGCTTCGCCGACCGCCTTCAAGGCCTTCTCGACGCCGCCGGCTACGAGGAACACTGGCGGGCCGCCGACGATCCGCGCGCGGACGAGCGCCTCGACAACGTGGCGGAGCTGCTGCAGGTGGCCAGGGAGGTCGGCAGTGCCGCCGCGCTGCACGACCGGGCGGAACGGGCGGCCCAGGCCGAACGCGACGACGCGCCGGTGCGGCTGATGACCGTGCACGCCGCCAAGGGGCTCGAAGACGACGAGGCCTATCTCTTCGGTGTCGACGAGGGCATCTTTCCGTCGGCCCACGCCATCCGCGCCGAAATGCACGATGGCGGCCGCGGCATCGAGGAGGAACGGAACGGCATGTATGTCGGCATGACCCGTCCGCACGAACGCCTGACGGTCGTCCATACCTCGACGGCCCCGAGCCGCTTCATCGACGAGATCCCCGAACAGGAGACGCTCCGCATCGAGGGACGGAGCTGGAGTCGGATGCGCCGGCGACGCCCGTCGGCCGACGCGCTCGCCGCGGCCCGGACCCTGGCCCGGACCCGGCGCCGGAGCATTCCGGCGGCAGCGCTGAATGACGCGGCGTTGCTCGCCGCCTGGACCTGCGAGGCGAATTCGGCGGCACCGGCGGAGCCCTGACGACCTCCCGGCCGGGGCTCATCGGTGCATCGAAGGGCGTGCTCCGAGCCGGGACGCCTGGAGTGTTGTCGCGCGCCGGCGCGTTGACGCACGACCGTGCCCGGTCTATATAAGTGGAGACCTCTGATTTCATGGAAACATGAACGGAAGTCTCCAGCTCAAGGCGCGCCGAGGCCTCGGTCAACTACGCCCGGCGCGCCGCCTGCTGACCTCCCCACCGTCAGTTCGACAGGCGCTTCAGCCCTGCCCGGTCCAGTGCCGCGGCGATGAGATCGTCGGGCGACCGTGGATGCGGGCCGATCGCCGCCATGAGGGATATCCGATCCCCGGCGGCGAGAGTGCAGACCTGTACGGATTTGCTGTCCCAGCGGCGCTCGGTCTCCTCGTCCGGCACGATCGTGCCTTCCGCCATCAGCACGATGGCTTGGCAGGAGGTGAGGCGGTTGGCGGTTTCCGGGGAACCGTCGATCGTCTTCAAAAGCTGCTTGAGCAGAATGTCGACTCCGAGGACGGGCGAGAGGCATGCGACGTCCGCCGCTCCCGTCCACCGGTCGCCGCGATCGATCCACGGACCAGGCCGCGTCCAGGCCAGAATGACGGCGATGCCCGATCCCCCGAGCGCAACGAAGCCGCGGTTCGATCCGTCGTAGCTGTTGAGTTCCCACACCGCGGTGTTGCAGGCCTGCAGCCCTTCCAGAAAGGGCTCCATCCATTCCGGATCGTCGCAGGGAACGTCGGTGGCCAAGGCTGGCCGCTTGCCCTGCGCCTCGCAGATCCGGTCATGCTCCATCTGGGCGGCGGCCGATACGGCGACCACGGCGGTCATGGTCGCCTGGAGCTCGGGATCGACCCGGGCGATGGCGTCCCGCAGCTCGTCACGGCGCCGTTCGTCCGGGACCAGATCGAGGATCGCCGCCAGCTCGGCCACCGACAAGGGAGCCTCGAGATCGGGCGGCCGGTACTCGTCCGCGGGTGCGGGCGGCGGAGCCGGTGGCCGTGGTGCCGCTGGAGACCGTTGCGGAGCGCCGTGGGACGCCGGATGGGCCGGGACGGAGGCCATCGCCGGCGCCGGCGGCAGAGGCGGCATCACCTTGTCCTCGCTCCGGACAGCCTGGACCGGCGGAGCGGGCAGGGCGGTCCCGAGACCGGCGAAGGGGGAGGGGAGGCCGTCGTCCGCCGGCGCCGGAGCTTCGTCGGCGTGATGCCGCCGGGCCCGCCGGTCGAGCCAGTGATCCAGCAAACGCGCGAAGACGGTCGGCAAGGGCAGAGCGACAAGGGTCGCCCAACACCACAGCAGAAGGGCAGGCCAGCTCAGCAGGAACAGGATCTGCGCCGGGGTGTGGAAACGGGCACCGGCGAGGAAGGCGGCCCACACATAGGCATAGTGGCCGGTGTTCAGGACGTCGAAGCCGCAGCCGATCCACAGCGCCGTTTTGAACGGCCATACCGTCAGCACGAGCCAGAGGAACCAGCCGACCAGGCGCGAGCTTCCGGTCACGGAGCGACACCACAGGACGCCCGGGCGAGAGCCCGAAGCTCGTCCGGGCCATGCAGATGGAAGGCGACCCGAAGGACGCAATGGTCACCCTCGGGATCGAGACGCCAACCGCGCCGCGCAAATGCGTACAGGCAGCCGCGATCGCCGGCGAGGAGCGCCAGGGCCTGCAGCGACGGCCGGTCCGGCATCAGCGGGTTGACGATGCGGGGAATTCCGGCGGCCGCCGAGCGCCATGCCGCGGACGAGATCCGGCCACCGTCCGGCAGTGTTCCCGATGGGCCACCGGGCTGTCCCGCCAGAAGACCGTCGAGGTCACGGGCCGCGCCCGCGAGAACGCAGGCGACGACCTGCCTACGGATCTGCCGCCGCCGGCTCCACATCAGCACCCAGAGCACACCGGTCAGCAGCGTTGCCACCGTAAGACGGCTTTCCGGCATTCGCTGTCCCTTTCCGCAGGCTCGAAACCGAAGGTCAAGGAACGGTACGATCGACCGTTTCCACAAGTCGAGCACCTGCACGATGGCCGAGCGGAAGACCAATGCTCCCTTCCTCATTCTGCCCGTGCTGGCCTTCGCCGCCGGCCTGATCCTGCTCAACGGGGTCCTGGAGCCATCCTGGATCGCGTTCTGGATGATCATTCCGGCCATTCTTGCCGTCGTCGCCGCTTCCGGACTGGCCATGGCATCGGGCTCCGGCGCGCCCGTCGACGACAGCATCCCGGCCGATGATGCGGTGGAACGTGCGATTCCATCGCCGGTGCCCGGGCCGAAGTCATCCGGTTCCTCCCAACGTCTGGTCCGGCGAGGGCGTGTCCTCCAACGGGCGGGATTGTGTCTCGCCGGATTCGGGCTTCTGTGGGGCGGCAGCCTTGGCGGTTGCGCGATTCTGTTGGCCCTGCTGGCGGGCATCCTGCACGAGGCCACCGTGCGCCGGCCGCTGCGCCGGCTCGCCAAGCGAAAGGCATCCGGGCGTTCGCAATTCCCGGCCTCCTAACACAAGAGCCGCTGTCCGGCGTCGACCGCCGGTTCCGCCGACCGTCGACCGGCCATGCCGAACAACGAGGCGAGCGGATTCAGGTCTTCCGACCGTTTCAGGTACATGCCGGCGAGCATCTGCGCGCGCGATGTTCGGATCTCATGCGCCGGACGATCGCCGGCGACCAGCGCACACAGCGCCGCCCGGACTTCGCCGTGCCGGTCCACCGCCCGACTCCACGAGACGTCCGACAGCCCCAGGCGCAGGGCGGCGATTCGCCCGACGATCCGAAGATCGTCCAGATCGGCGGATTCCGGCCCGGACTTCCCGGTCCGATACTGTGCGAACACGCTGGCGAAGGTGGGGCTGACGGAAGCGAGCAGGCGTCCGTTCCAGCGTGGAGGAGGCATGGCCGGCTTCTGCGATTCCGGAGCGAACGGGAACAGGTCCGGTGACGCTCCGTCGTTCCCGTCACCCTTCTCCCACCTGGAGTTATCCACAGACCTGGACGCTACATCACCCGCATAGCCATACAGAATACCATCCTGCGGATGGTCTAAGCTTGTAGTGTTATGTGTCTCGTTGCTGGGATGCGCGCATATTGTTTTCTCGTCCAAAGCCTTGGAAACGATGGCTTCGGCAAGCGCTCTGGACCTCGTCTCGACCATCCGGATTTCGGTGTCGATCGCCGCGAGGCGGCCAAGATGCTCGGACTGCCCCTCCTCGTCGACCCTCGCATCGCGGCGCAGGATCATCCTGGCCTCGGCGATCAGCGCGTCCGCGTGCCGTGCGTTGGCGGACAGCTCGACGCACTCCGGCTCATCAGGTCCGGCGCCGGCGGCGGATGCAGCATCCTCGTGCTGGCGGGCCAGATCGGCCCGGCAACGGATGCCGGCGACGATGCTGCGCATCGCCCGGCCGCGCTCGGCCTGGTGCCGGGCGACCTCGACCATGCGTCGATGGAGATCGGCCAGGGGGGACAGGTCGAGCCCGTACAGCTCGACGATCCGGCCCGTACTGTCGCGAACGGGCTGACGCCGGTTGCCGGGACCGAGCTCCAGCTTCAGCGCGGAGGCCGCGCGCAGCCAGGCAAGGTGACGGTTCACCGTGGCGATCGACAGACCGGTGGCCTGGGCGATCCTCGCGTTGCCCGGCCAGACGACGGGGCGGCGGCCAGGGCGCCAGTCCTCGAGCCTGGTGTGATCGAGCAGGAAGGCCAGCGTATCGAGAGCGCAGCGGGGGAAGGGCAGATGACGTCCCGCGGCGCGGAGCGGTTCCAGCAATTGCTTTGGATGGGACAGCGAAGCTGGAAGCCCGCCGAACGAGGCGGCGGCGGCGGAGGCGCGGTAGTCGCCCGCACCGAAGCGCGCCCGGCCGGGAGGGGGCTTTCGGACGAAGAAGGATTCTTGCATGCACAACTCTCCCGTGGCGGAACCTTGTCCCGCGATCGGTGGAGCGCTCGGGCACAGAAGCAGCGTTACCGGAACCGTAAGATTCCAGTTGACGGGCACAAATGGCTGGTGCAGTGTCTAGAGGCTGATTTCCTGACACTGCTGCCGGTCATGTGTTCATGTCGGCTCGTCCAAGCCCAGGCTCTCCGGAAGGGGGGGCTTGGGCTTAGTCGTTTCTCGTGCGCGTTCGATTGGCCGTTGACATGTCCTGTCCGATGGCGTGATCGGGCCTGCTGAAGACGCGCGCATGAATCGTCATGCAGACGCGCTGGAGGCGCGACCGTAATCTAAGGGGAGTTTGCGATCGACGAGCAGAGCCGTGGCGGGCGAATGTCAGCACCGCGTGAAACGACGAAGTTTCCGAACTGCCGGAAACCCTCGAAAGCTTCTGAATGGGTTGCTCGGAGAGAAGTGCGACTACACAGTCATTTGGGTTCTCCAGCCATTGCAGCTTCTGGTGACGGTCATCACCCGAATGCAACTATGGACTGGAGTGCCCACACAGCGCAAGCGTAAGAGTCTATCCCACCATCACCGCCTGGAATCCGCATGATCGGTTTCCCAGTTCAAGCGGAAAGCGCAGCCTGTCCCCCACTCGACAACGCCGTCCGCTCGCGCAGAAACAATGTTTTCCATCGCGGGCTCGCTGATTGATCATGCTCTTTTTCCTCGAATCATCCGGGCATTTCAAAGTCTCGAACCAGTGCAACCGAATCAACGCAATCGAAGGGTTAGAAACCCTCGTCGGAGCGTGGGCGCTGGGGGACCGCTCCGACCAGGGGTCACTCGCCTCGTCCCCCATTTGGCCCCTGCACCTCATAGCGGAGGCACCTAAACGCGCCACCACCACCATGCGCCTCTTGATCGATGCCAAGGCACGGAATCACCGCAGGCCGGCCAGGACGCGGACGGGAGCGGCGCCATCCTGAGCGATGGACCCGGCGGACGAATTCGCTTCGGCGGCGGCGATCCGGACGCGCAGATCTGTGTAGCCGGATTGAACGGCGTTGGCGGCGAAGGTGATGGCGGCGACGGCGGCCAGAACGGCAATCGACTTCATGGTCAATCCTTTCGATTTGAGCGGCTGAGTGGCGGCTGACTGTCCCGGTGCATCCTGTTGTGCGACGCCGGGCGCCCTGTCTGACATCAAAGATGTGCCACACCCCCCGCCATTACAAGACCTTTTTTCGCATACCACAAATAAATTGTTCGCCAATATTTTAAATAAGCGGCCTCCGTATTTGCCAATTGATGATATACACATACGGCATGACAGTTAATTACATGAACTATTATATTGGTCCGCCGTTCATCATCATGACATGACGACGCATATCCTTCCGTCACGATGTATCGACATATCATGCCAACCATTTCGCAGTGGCCCGGCGGTTCGGCGGCTTTTTTGGGGGGAGAATGGCGAATACATGAGGCCACAACGAATGCCGGCGAATGGACGGACAAGGACCGTGACGTGGCTTATGATCAGAGGCCGACTCCGCGTTGCCGGGGCCGGGCGGCAACCGGAAAAGCGACGTCGGCACCCTGCCGGCACCCTTCGGGCACCGACCTGGGGCACCACCGCCTCCGGCACCCTCCGGGCACCGGAGGCGACTGCGGCTATGGTTGGGCCTCAAACCTGCGCTGCCGGTGCCCGGAGGGTGCCGGCAAGCTGACAGGGAACGCCAAATGCTTGCGGCACCGAACGCAGCGTCCTGCCGGCGCCCTTCGGAACACCGGCAGGACGCGCCATAGGAAATCCGGACGCCCTCGGCACCCTTCGGGCGCCTGCGGGCATTCCTGGGCACCCTCCGGGCACCCAGGGACGGTGCGGGCCGCTGTCACCAAACAGGCAAGGCATGCGCCGCTGACGCCCAACGGGTGACGGCGGTGCGTGAAACGACTGAGGAGCGGCATGCGTCGCCATGGCCGGTATCGCCGACAGGAACGCGCGCCGCCGATCATGCGCTGCCGGTGCCCGGAGGGTGCCGGCAGGAAGGATGAACGTCGGAATGGGCGTGCAACGCCGGCGCACCAGCAGACGCTTTTACCACCCCCTTGCAGCACCCATCGGGCGCCGCGCCGGGGGAACCGTCCCCGCCTCCGGCACCCTTTGGGCACCGGTGGCGGGGGCATTGAAGGCGGAGGCAGGCCGACGGCACCGAAGGCACCGTCGGCCTGTCGGAGCATGCGTGGCCGATGGTCCGTCAGGGACCGTGCGTCGGCGCCCCATCGGCACGCCCGGGCACCACCACGAGGTGTTGGGCCAAGGCGTGGAACGCAACCCGATGGATCGGGGACGCTATCGCCGCGGGGTCGATGCTCTCCGGTCTCCGGGCCGTCATGATGACGGGTCCGGCAAAGCGCTCCACCTCGTTGGCCAAAGCAGCGGATCTGAGCAGATTCCCGTAGCCGGCCGGATAATCCGGCCGAAGCAGCAGAAGATCAGCCGCCTCCACCAGCAGCAATGCGCCGATCCGTTCGGCGCGGTCGATGAACGTCCGGAGATCCTGGTCGCGGAGCGTCCGCACCTGAGACGGCCCCAGTTCCACGACAGGCAGGCCATGACGGTGGGCCAGGGCGCGCGCGCAGGTGCTCTTTCCGCTGCCGGCCGGACCGAGGAAGAGACAACGAGCAGAGCCGTGAAGCCATCGACGGCTCTCGAACCAGGGCTCGACCGCAGGCACCGTCCGCCAGCGGCTCTCGGACAGTTTGTCCGGCAGGGGCCGCTGGGGGAGGGAGGCGGGATCGTGGAGCGCCAGCAGCCGTTCGGCACGCCCGAACAGCGACACGGCTTCCTCGTCGGCCCGGAGTTTGCGCCATTCCATCGGCGAATGCCGGATATCGCTGAACTGACGGCCGAGATCGCCGAACGCCAACCGGTCCATCGACGTCGCCGCCCCGGCGCCGATCAGATCGCCCAGGCGGATGATTTCGGCGGCGAGATCGAGACTGGAGCGGCAATCCGCAAGGTCACCCATGCACGGCGGCTCGGCTGCGGCGCCGGAAGAATGCAGCGTCATCCTGCGGGGATCTCCTGGCCATTGGACGCGGGACGCCGAAACGGCAGCGCCCCCTCGCCCCGATCATGCCGATGGCCCGGCCGGCCGGTCGAGCACGCCCATGAACGCCGTCGGCGACCTCGACCCGATGCCGCTACCGGGGCCGGCCGTTCGTGGAGGCTCGAATTGACGGATTACCACCCGGTACCGTCGTGTGGAGCACACGCACGACGGAGACTCACAGGGCATGACCGACGGACTTCTCACCGAGGAGGAGGCACACACCGCCATCGCGGAGGACATTCTCGGCGCTGTCGAGCGCAACGCCGCCGGGGAGTGGGTCATGCCTTGGGCCGGCTTTTCCGCCCGCCCGACCAACGCGTTCTCCGGCCGCCCCTTCAAGGGACAGAACACGCTCGCTCTGTGGGCGGCTGCGCGACGGAACGGCTATACGGCTCACCTCTGGGCGTCCCCAGAGGCATGGGAGCGGAACGGCGGCGCCATCCGGACCGGCGCAACCGGCACCCTCATCCTGGTCCCGATCTTCGATGAGGAGGCTCCGGCGGCGGCCTGGACCCGTGAGACGCCGGGCATCGCCAAAAAGCTTGGTCCCATCGGTGGGGATGCCCTGGGCGGGCGGCTCCGTCCGATGATCGGCTTCGAACGCCAGCGGTGGTTCAACGTTCACCAGGTCGATGGTGTGCCGATCGCGCCGCCGGCGGTGCCGTCACCAACACAAGCCGCCCTGAAGCTGGAGGATGCGCTGCTGTCCTGGCAGCCTCTGCCGGACGATCCCATCGGCGGCCCCGCCCTCATCGAGGGGGGAGTCCGGGCGTTCTGGAACCCGGCGACCGACCGGGTCAACATGCCGCCGAAGGCCGCCTTCCAACCGCGCGGCGGGCTGAGCGGCTACGAATATTACGTGCTGACTTTCGCCCATGAATGCACGCACGCCACCGGGTCGGCATCCCGCCTACGCCGCGACACGCTGCTCAACTACGGCAAGGGCAACAACCGTCCGAAGGAGGAGCTGGTGGCGGAGATCGGCGCGGCCTTCCTCTGCGCACAATTCGGCCTGCCGGCCCAACTTCTTTCCCACAACACGGCCTACATCGCGAGCTGGATGCAGCATCTCGGGACCCGCGGCAAACGGAAGAGCTTCTTCTGGGCGGTGGGGCAGGCGGAAAACGCCTGCGCCTACATCCTCCGCCGTGCCGGCGGCGGCGGCCATCGGCCTTTGGCCACCGCGGGAGCGTGACGGATGGAGAACGGAATCCACAGTCGGGAACGCAGCACCTTGCCGCCCGCCTTCCTTCAGTTGGCCGCCCAGGTGACGACAACGGTCTTGCGCAGCCACCCCGGACCGGAGATCGGCGCCTCGCCTGACAGCCGGATCGTCCGGCTGACCCACGGTCCTCGGGCGCTTCCACCGCCGCCGCCGGCCGCTTGCGAGGGCGGAATGGCTCTCCACCTCGTCGACGTCGTTCTGCGAATGAACGGCGAGGACGCGCTCTACGGGATCGCCAATCTCGGCTGGCACAGATCCGCCCAGGACGTCCTCGACAGTGCCGTGGAGCATCTCCTCCAGAGCCTGCCCGTCCGGTTCACCGGACTGGACGATCCGGTCGTGCAGCGGCGCATCGTCGGGCGGATCGATCTCTGCGACTGCTGCTACGGGACCGGGCGTCACCCCGTGTTCCAGCCGGACCGGCCGCCGGAGGCGTGCCTGCTGTGTTCGGGGACCGGCGAGAAGATCATGCCCGACGACGTCTGGCGCTCGTTCCTGCGCAGCATGAGGCATGGGCACCATGATCCGGTCGAGTCAGACGCGCCCGCGCCGGTGCTCGAATGGCCGGGATGAGGAGCGGCATGCTGGTCGGCATGCGTTTTCCGACAGCGGAGTTGTGCTCATGACCGTCGCTACCCTTCCCATCGGACAGGCTTCACCGGTGTTGGCCGGCTTCTTCACCGGCCTTCCGCCTTCGGTCGAGACGGCGGCCCGTGCCGCCCATGCCCGCACCTACGCATCCGGCCGCACCCTCGGAATGGATGAGGCCCATTGAAGGATCAAGGCCGGGCCTTTCCCGCTCCCCTGCAAGCCTCCCTCTCCGGCAGGGCCATGGGGCGCTGATGGCAGTTGACGCCATCGGGCGGTGATGGCATAATGCGCCATCATGAAGGCCGACCTTCTCATCCGTGAGCGCGTGCCCTTCCCCGACGGCGACTTGGCCGAACTGGTGGTGTGGCGCCTCCCCGAACCAGTGCCGCCGACCACCCACGGCTTCAAGTACCGGCTGGTCTACGTGTCCGGTGGCAAGCGGCTGATCGGCTACGACAACGAGCGCGGCAAGGGCGACCACCGCCACACCAGCGACGGGCACGAGGAGCCTATTACCTTCACGACGGTGGACGCGCTGCTGGAGCGCTTCGTGAGCGAGGTTGAAGAGTTCAGGAGGAACAACCGATGAAGAAGACGATCATCGTGGGCGGTACTCTGCGCGACGCCGCCGCCCGCGTCGCCGAGGCGTGGCACCGCGCCGAGCGTGGTGAGCCGGTCGAGCCGCAGGACACCATCACCTTTCAAAACTGGTCGGCGCTCGCCGCGGTGATGACCGAGCGGCGCTACGAGTTGCTGCGCCATCTGCACGACCAGTCGGCGCCGTCCATCCGTGCACTCGCCCGCGACCTCGGCCGCGACTTCAAACGCGTCCACGAGGACGTGAGCGCCTTGGAAAGCATTGGGCTGATCGAGCGCGACATCGCCGGCAACCTGTGCGTCGGCTACGAGGCCATCCACACCACCATCGCCGTCGCCCCGCGCGCCGCCTGACCGCCAATCGACGTCGGTCTTGCCACTTTGGCGCAGGCTACCGTCAACACCGCACCAACCGGCGCATAGACGAAGTTGTTTGCTGCGAATCGACATAGCACTTCCCTGGTCAGGCCGAACCAGCGAATCGCAGGGCCAGGGCATGCGCTCCGGCGCACCGCTCAAGTGTATCCTCGATGCGGACGGGACGGGCAGAGATGGTGCCGATGCCGTCCAGATCGCCACCCGTTCCGAAGCCGGTGAGCATGCCCTGGGGCATCATGCTCACCAGTAAGGGACAGGCGCGTTCGGGAACCTCAAGGTACCAAATGCCGGTTGCCGCGTCGAAGCGTTGAGGGCCGCCCCACGGGTTGGCCAGCTCGACCGACCCGCCATTGTTCAGATGAACCGTGATCGCACCGTCCGGAGCCGTCTCGGCGCCGGCGACGTCGCCGCGCGACAGGGCGTAACCCACGGCCGTGGCCATGGACACGCCCGCCTGCGTGCGTGTCATCGCGCTTATGCCCTCGACGATCTTCTCGGTTTGCTGAAGGTGGTGGGCGCTGAGGAGGCCAATCGTGAGGAAGGCCCCAAACAATGCACTCATCCCCATGAGGCACAGAACGGTGACCAGCTTCGCGGCAGCATCCAGAACAGGTCGCGAGGTGCTGAAGCGCTTGAACATGCCGAACTCCGGTGCGGTGCGTCGAAGCTGCAGCGTAGGGCCCGTGAAATGGCCGCTTCGAGCACCCACACGAGAAGGCACTCATGAGTCCGCGATTTTGCGCCGGCCGAGGTGCTCGCCCATGGGCGGCGATCGCCTGACCAGGGCCTGCTCGGCCTGCTCGAGGAGACGTACCTGGTCGATCGTGACGTAGAAGGCCAGGGTGCGGATCAGCCCTTCGATGTGGCGGTCACCACCCCAGACGACGCCGCGGCGCCGGAGAAAATCGGCGCGAGCCGCGATCGACCCGAGGGTGCGGCCGGACCGGTCGAGCAGAAAAAGGGCGACGTCGACGGCGTCCGTCCGCCGAAACGCGACGTCGGCGATGCGGTCGCTGACCGCGTTGATCAGCGCTTCGGCGTCGAGGTCGATGCGATGATCATCCGGGCGGCCGTCGGGATGCACATGCTCCATCCGGACATGCCGCCGGCCTTGTGGGAGCAGACTCAGAGAAAGATCGTCCAGCTCGGCCTCGGCCTGCTCGGTTGGGTGGTCGGGCATCGCAGCATCCGTGAAGGGTTGCGGAAACAGTTGGGTGGTGTGCGGCTCGAACGATGGGCCGAGCGTCAACCCGCGATCCGCCGCGAATACCGGCGCTCGCGGCGCGGCCGGGAAGAGCGCTATTCTCACGTCATGATCTCCCGTCATCGCATGCTCTCCGCCCATCTCATCGCCGCGGTGTGCGTGACCGCCGCCGCGTTGCCCTTCTCCTCGCACGCGGGCGAACCGATCCGGCTCGTCCCGCGGGGAACTGCGGCGTCCGAGGACCCCGGAACGCAGATCGGCCGCTGCGCGCCCATTCCCTTCGCTCCCCGCTCTGCGGCCCTTGATGGACAAGCCGAGACCATCCTGCAAGCCTGCGCCGACGCCTTGCATGGAACGACGCTCGATCTCGTCGTGCAGGCCTGGGCCATACCCGTCCCGGACGCTCCGGAATACGCCGCCGGCCTCGCCGCTTCGCGGGCCGACGCGGTGAGGCGGTGGCTCACCAGCCACCGCGTGCCTCCGGCGCGCGTGACGGTCCGCGGGGAGGCCGGCGGCGTTCACCTCGCGCAGATCCGTTTGCGGCTGCCCGATCTGGACCGCGTGCGCCCCGGCCGCCGTTAGTTCTTTCATGCTCCCGGCGCTCCATTCCCGCGGGTGCCGTGGTACGCCGCTCTGAGACCCGCCGCGATACCGCGCGCACCGGCCGCTGCGCCGGCGCCGGCCAGCCCGACGAGACCACGCTGCGCGACAACGTCGGCCATCTGCTGACCGCCTTTGGGCAGAGCGTTCAGAATGGCGCCGCTCAAGCCGCCCGTCGCGACATTGCCGGCGCTGTCGAAAATCGAATTGCGCGCGCCGCCGCCGAACAATTTTCCGTGGGCCATTCCCCCCGCTTTCGCCGCACTGGCCTGTCCCGCGGCGGTCACCATGGCGGCGCTGGTGGCGGAGTCCGTAACGCCCGCGATGTTGCTCGCGATGCGCGGAGCCGCGAGGTGCAGCAGGACGGACACCAGCCCGACGATGAAGGTGTACCAGTATTCCGGATTGGTGACGTCGAGCAGCTTCTGCAGCGCCGCGGGGGAAGGATCGCCGAGCGACACATTTTGAAACTGCGCCTGCAGCATGGCCGATGTCGTGCCCATGGCCACCGCGGCGAACACGAGCGTAAAGCCGCCGCCCAGCATGAACTTCAACGCTCCCCAGAGGTAGGACCGCGTTGTTCCCCAGGGAAGCCCGACGACAAGCAGCGGTCCGATCGCCGTCACGGCGGCCGTGTAGAAGATCACCTGCACCATGAAGGCCATGAAGATGCCGAGGACGAAGCCGAACGGCGCAACGATCAGAAGCGTGAGGATGAGCCGAGGAAGTGCCGCGATGTCGTACCAGGCGCCCGGAGCCCCCGCCCGTATCAGCTTCAGCACGAGCGGAAAGACCGTGCCCTCGACCTCGCGCCACAGAGCCGTGTACCAGGCGCTGTCACCAACCGGCGGCACGCTCGCCGTTCCGCCGAAGGCCGACTGCGCGGTGCCCAGCACGTAGGCGGCCACGCCCATGAAGGTCTGCTCGCCCGCCGTCACGATGTTGTCGAGTATCCACTGCGGCGCCGAGAGGATGCCGACCATCGCCAGCAGCCAGCCGACGCGGCCGAGGAACGTTTCCAGGAAGCGCGGGATCTGGCTCGGCTGGAGAAAGATCTGAACGGCGAACAGATAAATCCACAGGAGGCCGAGCATGCGTCCGAAGCTGGACGCTGGGCCGACGAGGTTCTTGAAGCTCGCCTCACGGAACGTCCGGCTTGCCTTTTCGATGCGCTCGGTCAGGCCGCAGGCCATGCAGGACACGTCGGAACTCTGCGCCTGAGCCGTGTCGGGAAGCAGGATCACCAGCGCCACGAAAAAGGAGCAGGCGATGGCTGTGGCGAGGACCCGATCATCGTTTTTCATGTCTGGCTTCCTTCGTCCGTCGGTGACGGGCGTGGGTCGCGAATGCGGCGCACGGGCCGAATGATCCAGCGTTCGATGAAGGGCACGCGCAGCATGCCGCGGTCGACCGCGATGACGATGATGGTCAGCACCAGCAGCACGGCGAGCGTGATCGACGCCACGTCGAAGATCCACTGCGCCATCCGGGTCAGACGGAGAAAACCGTCGGCGGGATCGAAAGGCCGGGGAATGGTGGTCGCGTCCATGGCGCCGTCATCCCACCAGTTGCCGGGTGAGATCCGCCACCAGCTGCGCATCGCCGGCCCTTTTGGCCGCCGCGAGGCGGAGCAGCAGATCCGCGCTGATCCCGACATCCTCGCAGAGGGCCGCGGCCTGCAGGCGATGCGCGTCGCGCCGGCGGTCACGTTCGGCCTGCAGCTCGTCCATGGCCTTGCGCTGATCGTCGCGGGCCTGGCGCAACGTGTCGCGGAACTGCGCCAGCTCATCCGCGAGTTTCCGAACGCGGCGGCTGGTGCGGTAAACGGCACGCTCGCGCCCGTCGGCCGGTTCGTCGCCGTCGAGATCGATTCCCATCACCTCCTTGTCTGCGTCTTCCTCACGGTTCTTCGGTGGCCGGCCACGCCCCTGACGCGGCCGGTCCATGAGCGTGCCGCCGCTCGGACGATCGTCCTCCTGGCCCGTCTCGTCGCCGTTGTTCCGGATGTCCATATCGCGGATATCTCCTTGGTGCTGACCGATGCCCGGCCAGCCTACGGAGGTGTGCCCGGTGTTTTCGAGCACCGGCGGAACGCTGCGGCGGCGCATCATCGGTTGGCGTTGATCCATGCGCTCATTTCCGCCCGGTCGAGACCATCCGGCACGGACAGGCCGCGACGCTCTGCAATCCTGCGCGCAAAGTTCATCTGATCGGTGCTGGGCGGCTGCCCCGCCGCCGCCCCTTCCACCGAACCGCGCCGCCGCTCAACCGCGCCCCTTCGCTCCATCGCGTCGCCTTCATGCCGGCCCCCGGTGTGACGCCCGTTGCGCAGGGATTCCTCGCCATCGCCGCCGTCCAACGGTGTTGCCGAAAACCTCGCGGGAACTCCGGCGTGATCGGCACGAGTGTTCTCGTCCCCGAAGCCGGCGCCCAGCATGCGGCGCAGGCGGTCACGAAACTCGCGATCCTCCGGAGCGTTGCGCAGACGCCCGATCAGGTCCGCAAGCAAGGAGCGGTCATCCGGCCAAACCGCTCCTTCGAAACGCACAAGCCCGCCGGCTTTCATCCGTGTGCGGCATCGCCGGATGCGTGCGGCGTTCTTGGACAGAAGCCGATCGCCCATCACGCGCCAAACCTGTCGGGGCGTGGCCGACGGCGTCCGTCGAGCGCGTCGTCCCGGGGCACCCACCGCACTCCGGCGGTCATCGGCGCCGACCGTGTAATACGTGTCATGCAGAAGCGAAATCGCGGCATCGGCGCCCTCCTCGGTGAAACCCGGACAGGCTACGGACATGCGACCTCCGTGTTCGAGCACCGGCGGCGTCGAACCGCATGCCGCATGTCGGCGCCGAGCCGATGGCCACCCCCAACTCCCGGCGGAACACGCCGTGACTTGTCTGTCGTGACAGGGCTTAAAGCATTTCCGGAAACACCATGAACGCCCTCTAAAAGGCCGTCATGTGTAATGTCAGGGAAGAGGTGTTTGCGCAATTAGCCATTGTCATACAAAGGCGCGTTTCCGGAAATGCCACTCACCATTTCCGGAAACGTTTCCGGAAATGGCTGAAAAATGTTGGGTGTTCACTTGTCCAGTGCTAGGCGCCCACCGCGTCCTATTCGGCTGGTCCGGCGATCACCAGGCGGCGCATCGAGCAGCCACGGCACCAAGATGGCGAAGGGTAAGGACGACAGGCATGGTGACGTTCGCGAAGGCGTTGGCATTGATCGGCGAAGCCGAATGGGACGACCGGCACCGGTCCGGGCGGCTGGACGAAGGCGACGCGGTGGAGCGCGGGCTGGCGACGGGACGCTACTTCAAGGTCGGCCTGCGATCCCTCCTGCTGCCGGCTCCCCGCGGCCGGAGCGGACCGCCACCGCGCGTCGAACCGCTCCACATCCGGGTGTCGTCGGTGTCGAAGCGGCCGCCGTCGGGAAGCGGTGGCCTCTCGCCGAAGGAGACGGAGGCACGCCGCGGCCGGGTCTATGTGAAGGCGAAGCGCGGACGGGTCCGCGACCTGCAGGCGGCGGGCGGCGCCTACGACCGCAAGGCGCGGAGCTGGTACGTTCCCGAGGCCCAGTTCGCCGCGGCGGCGCGCACGCTGGGCCCGGCGATCCAGCGCAAGAGCGGCGGAGCGGCGCGAACCAGCCGCGGTCGGGTGCGCGCCGGAGCGGCGGCGTCGTTCCAGCGCTATGTCGAGCGCGCCGACCTGCCGCAGGATGAGCGTGTTGCGGAATTGATGGCCGACGGCGACGGAGTGCTGATCAGCTTCGGCACCATCGGCGACGACGCCGACGAACGCGCCGCCTTCTGGGACGCGGTGGAGGCGCGGGAGCGCGTGGACGGCTGCGTCCAGAACCGCGCCATCATCGCCTTGCCCCACGAGCTGGACGGCGACGAGCTGGCGGCGCTCGCCCGCGACCTGATGCGGCCCCTCGCCGAGCGGGGGCTGCCCCATCACGCCGCGGTTCACCGCCCGGACATCGAGGCCGGGTCCGATCCGCGCAACATTCATCTGCACGCGCTGTGGAGCGAACGCCCGGCGGAACGCACCGCCTCCCACGCCTGGACCTTCGCCGCGCGCAAGGACCGGACGGCGCGCGGGCCGTCCTGGGTCCGCGAATTGCGCGAGCGGTCGGCGGCGACGATCAACCGCCATCTCGACGCCGCCGACGAGCGGCGGCGGGCGGACGGACGGCCGCTTGTCGGCCGGCGGTTCGACGCCCGCTCCTACGCCGAGCGCGGCGAGGCGACCCTGCCCGGCGTGCATCTCGGACCGGGACGCTCGGCCCTGGAGCGGGCCGGCGTGCCGACGGCGGCCGGCGTGGTCAACGCGCTGCGCGCCGCGGTGAACGAGCGTGTCGAGACGGCGAGCCGCGCCAACGGGCGGCGCGGCCGGGCGGCGATCCTTTCCGGGTCCCCCGGCGTGCCGGCGGAGGCGGCGGAACGTCTCGTCCGTGCCCTCGACCGCCTGGACGAGATCGAACGCCGCCCCGATCCGGCGCTTCGCGCGCGGCGGCGCGCGGCGTGGGCGCGCGCTGCCGCCACGCTCGCCGACGGCCGCCAGGAGCTGGCCGCTTCCGCATTTTCCGAAGCGTCGCGGTTGCTCGGCCTGCTCGGGGACGAGGCCCGCGCGCCCGACGCGGCGGAAGCTGCCGCGGCGGTGCGGGCCGCGGGCTGGACAGCGGCGCGCGCGGCGGCCGACCATGCCCGCCGGCGGGTCGAAGCGCACCACAACGAACGCGCCGCCGACGCGGATGCCCTTCGTGCCGGGCGGATGTCGCCGGCCGAGGCCATCGCCCGCGAAGGCGAGCGGCGCGGCGACGAGCGGGAGGCGGCGCGGGGGCGCGTGATGCTGTTGGAGATGATGGAGCCGGACGCCGACACCGCCCGCCGCCGGCGCGCGCGGCGCGAACTCGATCGGGCGGAGGAGCGGTGTGCCGTGGTGGCGCGGATCTCCGGGCCGGCACCGCTTGAGCCCGCTGCCGTGCTGCGGGAGCTTGGCGCAACCCCTGCCGGTCCGGATGCGATGCCGGAACCGATCCGGCGCCGTCGGTCCCGCGACGTGGAGCGATGAGCGGAAAAAAACGCATCGCCGGTGCTCGAAACCCGGCGACGCACCTCCGTAGGCTCTGGGGCACCTTCCATTCTTCTGCACAGGTGTCCCTCTCATGAACGAGCGTTTTCCTGATCGCCATGCGTCCATGGCCGCTCTGGTGATCCTGATCACCGTGGCTTTGCCGTCCGCGGCGTTCGCAGTGACCGCGGACCCGTTCGCACCGACGGTCAGCGCGGGCAATGCGGTCACAAACTTCGCGATCTGGGTGGTGCGAATGCTCGGGTTCGGCGGGCTCGTGGTCGCCGCGGTGAAGGCCTACTTCAAGAAATTCGACTTCGTTTTCCTGGCAAGCGTGGTGGCCGGAATCATGCTGGTCGCGTCAGCTCCGCTGCTGATCAACTATGTCTTCGGATTGGGCGGCTTGTCCGACGCGTCGTCGGTCGGCACCTACACGCCGATCAAGTAACGGCGATGGCCGCGGCCCGGCGCCTGACGACCCCGGTGTACACGGCGGTCGCCTATCCGCTCCACATGCTCTGGGTGCCCCTCCAGCTGTGGTGCCTGAACATCGTCGCCGGCACGGTCGCCGGGGTTGCCGTCGGCCTGGCCGACGGCACGCTGGTGCGGACCGAGCTGACGGCGGTGCTGTGCATCGGCATGCACCTCTATTTCGCGCGCTGCTTCCGACGCGACCGCCACATCGTCGCGGTGTGGCGCGCCCGCTTCGATCCCCGCGCGCCGATGTCTCCGGCCTCGCGCCCCCGCATGATCCTGATGCGGCGCGGACTCATAGGAGCCGATCCATGAGCGTCTCGCTGGCCGCCCTGGACGACCTGCTCCGCGGAGGGAGTTCCTGGTGGGAAGTCGCAGCGACCTGGGTGTCGGTCGTCGGCATCGCCGTCGGGTTGGGCATCGCCCTGGTGCCGCCTCTCGGGCGGCTGGCCGTGCCGCCGCTGCGGCGGACGAAGCTCAGCGAGTATGTGCTGTTCGACAAGATCCTGTCCGACGGCCGGACGCTGCGCAGCCGCAACGGCACGCTCAGCGTCGCGATCGAGCTCGCCGGCTTCGACTATTCCGGCGCCAACGAGGAGGTCCGCTACGAGCGGCGCGACCGGCGCCGGCAGATGTTCCAGCTCCTGTCCGAGATCGACGTGCATGTCCGCGTCTTCGACCTGCGGCAGCGCGTCCCGGCATCGCCGCCGCAGCGTAGGCCCGCCCGCGGCAACGCGGCGGGGCTGGCGCTGCGCAGCCGGGTGGTTGGGCGGTGGGAGGCGCAGTTCAAACGCGCCTACCGCAACCGCCACGTCGTCGTGCTCAGCGTGCGCGGCAACGGCGACGACGCGCGCGCCCGGCTCGAGAGCGCGCGCGCCCAGGTGTGGAAGGCGCTGGAGGATTTCCAGCCCATGGATCTGGGCGAGGCGGGCCTGGAGGAGGGAAGCCATCCGGCCAGCACCCTGCTCGAATTCTGGGGGCATCTGGTCAGCCGGGTGACGCGGCCGTCGCCGGTCGGACGCCTGGACGTGGCGCGGCTGGTCGCGGTGGATTCGGTCGACCTGAACCCCGACAGCGGCCTGATGATCCATTCCCATGGCCAGAGCAAGGCTTACGCGCAGGTGATCACCCTCAGCAGCTGGGGCGGGGCGACGCCCGAGGAGCTGGTCGCTCGGCTGCAGGCGTTGGACGGCGAGCTGCTGGTGCTCAACGCCGCCTATGTGCATTCGGAGATGGGAGGGACGTTCACGCTGGACCAGCTCGAACGCGGCGCCGCCTCGACCTGGGTGTCCCAGCAGGCGGCGGCCGAGTTCCTGGAGGTCAAGGAAATGATCGCGCCGAATTCCCGGGAACGGGAGCGGCTGGTCCGCCATGCCCTGACCGTTTTCGCCTTCGGCGACAGCCCGGACGAAGCGGCCCGCGTCCAGAAGCAGGTTGAGGCGGTGTTCCAGACCTTCCATGCGGAAACCGTGGTCGAGCGGGACCTGGCCGGGGTGCTGTGGTGGTCGATGCTGCCCGGATGGGAAGACTGGAGCTTCATCCGCGAGGTTCGCGCCGTTTGCCAGAACGTCGCCGACCTCGTGGTCTTCGAAACGCCGAAGGCCGGGCTTCCCCGCTCGGGGTGGGGGAGCGGCGCCGGCGACAGCTGGATCTTGCGCGCTCTGACCGCGTCCGGAACGCCCTACTACGTCAACCTTCACGAGACGGCCAAGCGCGACGCGCTCGCCCACACCATCATCTTCGGGCGCACGGGGTCGGGCAAGACGACGGTGGCCGATCTTCTGGTGATCGGCGCCCTGGAGCACTTCCCGGGACTGATCGCCACCCTGTTCGATTCGCGGTTCGGCCAGTATGTCGCCACGACGATGTGCGGCGGGCGCTACGTCAGCTTGCTGTCGGATCGCCCGGGCGGGGAAACGGACGCGCAGCTTCAGCCGCTGCAGCGTCCGCCGACCACCGCGGTGCGCGCCCATCTGGCGAAGCTGTTCCGGCTGCTCACCGGCCTGTCGGATCCCGACAGCGAGCGCATGTACCAGAAGGCGGTCAACGCGCTCGTGCGCATGGAAAGCGCCGGCACGCCGATGGACGAACGGACTCTGGCCACGGTGGTGGAGGCGGGGTTCGATCCCGGCTCGCCGGCCTTCACCCAGATGCAGCGTTGGCTTCCCGGCGGGACCTACGGATCGGTGTTCTCGGGCACCGAGCGCGTGCCGATCGGTGAGAGCGACCTGCTCGCCTTCGACTTCACCACCGTCCTGAAGGACCCGGTGCTGGCGCCCCCGCTGGTCGAGGATGTGGCCTATCTGGTGACGGAGCGCGTGCGCCGGGAAGGCCGCGGCGGAATCATCCTGATCGACGAGACCGCGGCGCTGTGGAGCAGCGACGAATTCCTGAAGAACGGCATCGACTGGATGCAGCAGGTGCGAAAGGACTTCATCGCGGTGATGACGCTCTGGCAGCGGCCGTCGTCCCTGTCGGAGATCCACCCCAACCTGCCGAAGATCATGCGGTCGCAGACGGCAACGTGGATCTTCCATCCCGACCGCGGGGCGAAGTACGCGGACTACGAGGAGTGGCTGACGCCGGAGGAGTTCGCCTTCGTGGACGGGTCGGACCGCAGCTATGACCACATGGAGCACCCGGTCCTTCTCAAGAAACCGAACGCCGGGGAGTCGGCGGTGCTCGAATTCTCGACGGCCGCTCTGGGAGACTTGGCCTGCTGCTTCGCCTCCGACGTCGGGTGCGTCGAGCGGGCGCGGCATTTGAAGGACTGGGACCCGGTCGATTGGCGCGACGCGTATCTGGACGAATTCGGAACGGAGAGGGCGGCCTCATGACGGCGTGGTGGCGTAGAGCGGTCGGCGGCGCGGGCCGCCTGTTGATGCGGGCGGCCGGCGAGCCGCGGGACGAGGTGGCGAAAGACCATGCCGGCGGGCCGCCCCAAGGCGGCATGGCGGGGGTCGGTCGGCGGGCCGTGCCGGCTCTGCTGCTCGGCGTCGGGGCAACGGCGCTCTTTGCGAAGCCGGCGCAGGCGGTGTGCTGCCCGCCGACGGTCTACGACCCGCAGGTCGATGCGTCGGTCCAGGGTGTCAACGCGACCTTGAAGGGCGTGCTCGACAAGCTGGCGGAAACCCGCGCCCTGCAGTCGCAGATGCTCGATGGCCAGGGGCGCGGCTCCAGCGTCGCCGATCTCGCGCCTCAGGTTCAGAGCATGTTGAAGAGCGTCCTGGGCGGGGCGGGCGCGGTGAGCCTGGGCGCGTTGGGTGGAACGGCGCGGACCGCGTCGGGCGCATCGATGCCGCTCAACCTGCAGCGTGGGCTGACGGCGTTTCAAGGCGAGCCTTCCACCGTCTTCAAGACTCCGGCGGATGGAGCCGTCCGCTCCCGCCAATGCTTCGCCCCGCCCGCCGGCTCCGACTTGGCTGGAATCGAACGGGTGCAGCGCCGACGGGTGGCCGAAGGGAGAAACGCGGCGTTCGACGGTCTGGGCACCGCCTATCACGGCATCGCCAGCAGTCAGGCCGGAAACGAGCGCCTGGCCCAGCTCAGCGACGGGATGAACAACGCGGCGAGCGAACGGGCGCAGAACGCGGCCATTGGAGCGGCGCTGATCGGGCTGGTGGAGGAGACCCAGGCGACGAACCGCCTGCTGGCGGCCCTGCTGCGGGTCCACGCGGCAGAGGCTCTGCGCCGGGAGGACATCGGGCCGGGCTACAAGCCCCTGCTGGAGGATGCGTGAATGCGACGCGCGCTGCTGGCGCTGTGCGCCCTGATCCTGGCGGGCTGCTCGTCCGGCGGGTCCGTCGACCTTCCCCGCCAGAGGATCGGCGGCGGCATGGACGACCGGCAACGCAGCCCCTGCGCCTGCGCCGAACTGCCATTGTCGCGGTCGCCGGCCGGGCTCCTGCCCGCGGCTTCCACCGTCTGACGTCTGGGGTTCTCATGTTCGGCGCCGGTTCACGAAACAGCGAAAGCAACCTCGTCGCGGTCGAGCGGGTGTGGGACAAGCACGACAGCGGCGACGGGATCGGTGTGGTCGGCTGGGTCGCCCGCCTTCTCGGCATCCTGCTGTGCCTGTCGATGGCCCTGAACATCACGCTCGGTCAGGCGCTTGTCCGGCTCACGCCGCTGAAGGAGAAGATCCCCTACGCGATCACCGTCGCCCCGGCGATGGATGCGGTGGTCGAGGCGGCGCCCCTGCGGCGGCAGACCACCAGCTTCGCGGTCACCGAACGGGCGTGGGTCGCCCAGTATGTCCGCATCCGCGAGGGCGTGGTGGCCGACGAGGGGCTGATGAAGGTGCGGATGCGGCCGACGGACGGCTGGGTCGCCCGGCGGTCGACGACGGAGGTCTACGAGGGCTTCCGGGCGCGCAACCAGAAACTGGTGGTCCAGGCCTTGGCGCGCGGGGCCGAACGCGCCGTCAAGATCGAGTCCATCAACCTGGCGTCTCCGGGGCTGTACTACGTCGACTTCACGGTGCGCGACACCGAGAAGGGCATGGAGCTGGGCACGCAGTCTCTGCGGGTGCTGCTCCGGATCGGCTATCCGGAGCTGGTGGAGCTGGACGGGACCATCGTGGAAGGCGAGGGGCTTCTGCCACAGGACAGCGACCTCGCCTTCGGATTTCGGGTGATTCAATATGACCTCTCGCGCCGTTCCTGACCGAGGGATGCCGGCAAGGCTCCGGCATGGCTTCGCCGCCGTCCTGCTGGCCTCCTGCGCGCTTGCACGCCTGGCCAACGCGCAGGCGGTGCCGCCGGGACTGGCGACGCCGGACGGGGCGCCGCTTCCCGGGTTGATCGACAGCGTCGCGGAGCCGGGAATAGCGCTGCCCAAGCCGAAAGCCGAACCCGCCGGATCGCCGGACGGCGGGCTCACCCTGCCGCGGCCCGCCGAACGCTCCGGAGGGGGTGCGACGGCGGCGGTGGCCCCCTCGACGCGGCAGCCGCGCGGCCTCGACGCCGACGCGCAGAACCGGGGCGACTATCCGGTGCTGCAGCGGTCGGGCGAGGCCGGAGCGGCGCCCGAGGGAGCCGGGCCATACCAGGAGGCGATCCTGCGGGGTATCTCGCTCGGCCGCATCCAGCCGGCCTGGGACGACGCGGTGCCGGCACCGGGGCAGATCGAGCCGGGCACCGTCCGCTTCGCTCACCGGGTCAACCGGGTCATGCCGCTGCGCCTGCGGCTGGGCATGACGACCTCCGTGGTGCTCCCGCCGTGCGAAACGATCAGCCGTGTCTCCCTTGCCGACGAGGAGAGCTTCCCGTGGGAGATCCCGGACGGGCATCCGAACCTGCTCCTCGTCCGGCCCGATCGGGCCGGCGTGGACACCGCGATGCAGGTGATCGCCCGCAGCGGCCGGCTCTACACCTTCTACCTGCGGTCGGAGACCGTGAAGGCCGCGCAGGTCACCGATCTGACGGCCTTCATCGACGACGACGCCTATTGCGCCCGCTCGGGGCGCACGGCGCGCAGCCCGCTGAGCGTCGAGGTTGGACTCAACGGGGCAATGGGGGGAGGTTCCGTCCCGCCGCGCGGCGGCTACGACCGTGCCAGCCTGCGGCGGGAGGAGCGGGTCGAGGAGGGCGCTCCCGACGGCGGGGCCGGTGGGGGCGACTTCGCCACGGTGCATCCCTTCCGGGTCGAGGATCTGTCCTTCGACGACATCCGGGTGTTCGCTCCGGACGAGGCCTCGCGCGTGCTGGGTCCGCTGCGCGCCTTCCACGACGGTCGGCGGACCTTCCTCGACTACGGCGAGCGCCTGGGATCGACCCGCCTGCCGGCCGCCTTCCTGCTGGTCGGCGGCGTCGACCAGCCGGTGGCCGTGCGCTGGGGCGGTTCGAAAGGCCAGATCCTGATCATCGACGCGGTCGGCGACCTGACGCTGAAATCCGGCGACCTCTATCTGTGCGTCCGCAACCGCTTCAAGCCGGCGGCGTCGCCCGCCGCCACCGTGGACGCCGCCCTCGGCCGCGGGGGGAGCGCGCCATGAACGCCCCGGCGCCGTCCTGGCGCGCGCTCCTGGCCAGAACCTCCCCGCGGCGGCTCGGGCTGGGCGCCGGGCTGCTCGGAGCCCTGGCGGCCCTTGCCCTGTCGCTGGGCGGCGAGGGCGAGAAGCCCGCTCCGCCGCCCCCGCCGACGCCGCCACGGGCGGCGCCCGAACCGCTCGAGCTGTCCGCTCCTCCGGTCGCAGCCGCTCCGGCACCTCCGCCGGTGCAGGAACCGGCGCCGGCACCGGGGCGTCTGGTGTCCATTCCGTCGTCGGTCGAGACGATGCCGGGAATGGCCGCACCCATCGTCGTGCGCAACGTCGGCGGAACCTCGGTGGTGCTCGGCGAACTCGTCGTGACCGGTGGCGTGGCGGCGGCGTCGGGATGCGGCGGCGCGCTCGAGCCCGGGGCCTCCTGCCAGATCGAGCTGGCCGCGACGGCCGCCGGCGCCGGCGAGGTGATCGGGGTGGGCGGTTCCGGCGTCGCGCTGCGCGTGCCCTACCGGGTCGCGGCCCCACCGGCCGAAGCGGCGCCGCCGCGCGACCGCTACGCCGAGCTGGTGGAAGCGGCGCGCGCCGACCATCTCGCCGGGCTGGGGCGGAGCCGCATCGTGGACACGGCGGCGCTGCGGAGCGACGGCCGTCTGTCGCGCGGTCCGTCCATGTCGACCTCCGAGAAGCCCGCAGGTGCGGCGTCGGAGGCGGCAAACTACGGGGAAGACTATCCACGGGTGGTGTCCAGCCAGCCGGTGGACCTCTCCCGGACGGTGCTCCAGGACACGCCGATCCCGCTCGTCCTCACACGGTCGGTGAATTCCCAGATCGGCGGGCCGGTCACCGCCATGGTCGAGCGCGACGTCTACGGCGCCGACGGAAAGACGGTGGTCATCCCCGCCGGCAGCACGATGCACGGGCGCTACGAGGTCATGCGTCGGGGCGAGACGCGGCTGCGCACGGAGTTCACCCGGTTGGTGCGGGCCGTCGACCACGCGCAGTTCGACCTGCGCGCCAGCCCGGGCGTCGGCGCCGACCTGATGGGCCGGGCCGGCCTCGTGGACGATCTCAACCAGCGCGTCGCCGAGCGGTACGGCGGGGCCGTGATCGCCGGGGCGATCGAGATCGCCGGCAGCGTCATCGAGCAGCGGTTGGCACGCCAGGGCGAGGGCACGGCCGATGGCCAGACGGTGGTGGTGGCGGGTGGCCAGGCCAACCGGAACGCCCAGTCGATCGCCCGCCTGCTGCTGGAGCGGAATCTCGACCTGACCGACGTCCACATCGTTCATGGGGGCTATCAGTTCCTGGTGTCACCGTCGGTCGACCTGTGGCTGGCCCGCCCCGGCGAACGATCGGCGGACCAGGCTGTGCGCACCGCCGGGGCGGGAACCGCGATGGGCGCGGGCGCCGCTGCGACGACCAGGCCGGTCGCGCTGCCGCCACCCCAGTGAGGAGAAGATCATGTCACAGCTCGTCCTGTTGCTCGCTGCCGTCACCGCCGCCGCACTCGTGCCCTCCGCATCCCAGGCCCAGCAGCGGACGTGGTTCGGGTGCGGCGATCAGATCGTCTACGAGAGCGGCGTGGCGCTCGGGCAGTCGCGGCTCGTCGAGGCCGGGACCGGCCGCACGGTGTGGAGGACGGCGTGCCAGGCCGACGGCCGACGGTTCGAGATCCGCCGGACCAAGGTCGGCTGTTCCTGGGTTCCCGACCCGGCGCGGGGCGTCGCCCGGCGCGAGGAGCGCGAGGTGTACCGCGACGCCGCCGGCGAGGAGATCGAGGTGAAGCCCTGTTCGCTGCGCGACGACGCCGAGACGGTGCCGCTGCGGCTGACGGTGTCCGGCTGCCGGATGCGCAACGACTTCGAGTCCGGCGTCACCATGGGGGAGTCGCGGGCGGTCTTCAGCCCTCCGGAGGACGGCGGCGGCGCGGCCCCCCGTCTGGCGCAGGCCTGCGCCGAACGCCGCGACGCGCCGCTGGTCTGGAAGCACCGCGTGGAAACGTGCAGCCCGCCGAAGGAAAGTGTCGTGGCCGGCGCTCCGGCGCTGAGCTGGACGCAGGTGACCGTCGAGTCCGATCCGCCGCGGGTCATCCGGTCCTGCCAGCCGCAGGGCGGCGGAACGCTGCGCACCACGACGGAGGGATGCGCGGGGGCGTATGTTCACGATCTGGCAAGCGCCACCTCCTACGGCACCCGCCGCTGGTATCAGGTGACGGTGTCCGGGGAAGCCCGGGAATCCTTCGCTGGTTGGGTCACCCGCTGCGTCCAGAGTCCGGACGAGGCCTACCAGCACCTGACGGTCAACACCGGCTGGCGCCATGACGACGCCGCGCGCACCAGCCTGCAGCTGTCGGACACGGTCGTCGACACCCCGACCGGCCGGATCGTGCTGGAGACCGGCGTGGCGCGGGAGCGGGCCCGTCCTTACGCGCTTGAGGAGGACCCGGCGCCGCGGGCGGCGGGGGCGCCGGTGGCGATCGGCTGCGAGCGGTGGCAGGCGTGGCGCCGCATCGGCCTGGTCACCCGCGGCGACGGTTCGCGGACCGAGATCGACCGCGGGCCGTTGCCGGCCACCCGCGTCGCGGCCTGCGCCCCATGAGTGCCGTCCCGCCGATGAACGCCGCCCTGCGGGCCACGCTGGACCCGCTGGTGCCGCTGATCTACGGTCGCGACGACGTGGTGGAGGTCTCGCTGAACGGTCCCGGCGACCTCTGGGTCGAGATCGCCGGACGCGGCTACGAGAAGATGGATGGAGCCGGCCTCGATCTCGCCTGGAGCCGCGACCTCTGCGATCAGCTCAAGAACCTGTTCAAGCGGCCCTACGACCCGAACCGCTTCCCTCTGCTGGCCTCACCGCTTCCCGGCGGGCACCGCCTGCAGGCCGTGCTGGGGGCGAACACGCGCAGCGGCATGGTGCTGAGCATCCGCGTTCAGCGCCACAAGAGTTTCGATTTCAGCGACTTCGGTTTGCTGCCGGGCCGACCGGTGGAGGGCGGGGCCGCCTACCGGGCGGCGCGGTTCGACAGCGGCCACCCGATCGGGACCGTCGAGGATCTGGAGGCGGTCGTGGCGGCCGAACTGCCCGTGCTGGTGTCGGGTGGAACGAACAGCGGCAAGACCAACTTCCTGAAGCGACTGCTGCGGTGCGTCCGCTCCGACCGGCGCGTGGTGACGGTGGAGGATGTGGAGGAGCTGGTGGTGGCGCAGCCGAACCAGGCCGGGCTCCTGGCGGAGGAATCGCAGACCGGGACCGCCGTCGAGCCGATGCATCTCCTGAAGGCGGTGCTCCGCCTCAACCCCAGCGTGGCGGTGCCGGGCGAACAGCAGCTCGAAAACACGCTGCCGAGCTACCGGCTGCTCAACACCGGCCACAGCGGCTGGATGTCGACCATCCACGCCGACAGCCCGCTGGACGCGCTGGAGGCGTGGCGCACGAACATGACCATGGCGCTGAAGTCGGCCGCCGCCGCCGATGCCGCGCTTCCCGTCCTGGCGCGCAAGATCGCCCGCATCGTGCAGCTTTCGGAGCAGCGCAAGGTGGTCGAGATCGTCCGACCCGCCGATCTGCCCTGGCGGGAGCTGATCGGAAGGAGCGGGGGAGCGGGATGACCTTATCCTTGTTGGCAGAAGACAGCGCGAGAGCCTTATCTGGATTGCGTTCGTTTTCTGGACAGATTGATCACGCGTCCAATTCGTCGCGCGGCACGGGCGACGCGGCGGGCATCCGATCCAGGAAGGACCGCAGGCCAGCACCAGTCGCGTCGCCGGCGCGGTCCTTCAGGAAGGCGGCGGCCGTCTCGACGGCACCGACCTTTTCAGCGACCGCAGCGGCGATCCATCGGTTGCGTAGGGCTTCTTTAACGCAATCGCCAGCTACTCTGAATCGAGGGCGCAATTGCGGAGCCGCGCGCCGCAGCACAGTAACAATACAAACCGAGGAGGGAACCTCTTATTGCGTGCATTGAACCACCATACTTCTCCGGAAAAGGATTGCCATCGGCTGTGCCTCTTGCCTACAAACAGGTCCGAGACAACGCCTTTCGGAGATCCCGGTGGACGACACCACGTTGCAGGCGCTGACCGCGCGCATCGTCGCCGCCTATGTCGGCCACAACACCCTGCCGGCCGCCGACCCCGGGCGGCTCATCGAAACCGTGCGGACCGCCTTGCGTGCGCTTGGCCAGCCCTCCGTGCCAGCGCCGGTTGCGCAACGGACATCGGCCATACCGATCCGCCGCTCGGTCAGCACCGACGCCATCGTCTGCCTTGAGTGCGGAAAAGCACAAAAGATCCTGCGCCGTCACCTGGCCGCCGCGCACGACCTCACACCGAAGGCCTACAAGACCCGCTGGGGCTTGCCCGACGAGTACCCAATGACCGCCCCGAACTATGCCACCGCCCGCTCAGAATTCGCCAAAGCCACCGGGCTGGGACGCAAGGGCGGACGCCGGCACAAGGCCTGATTATCGCCGCCGATCAGCCGGAAATGTGACGATAACCCGCGATTATCCCGCGTGCGTGAACCGCCGATCTGTATAGGCGCCAAAAGCCGATGCCAATCCGTTCTGGTCGCATCGCCCCACAGGATCGGTGACGTTTTCTCGTCGGCAAGAAAAGGGAAAGGCCCCAGCCAATCCAGCCGGGGCCTTTCGGAGGGGCCACCGTGGTTTAATCGATTAAACGCGCCAGCTCGTCGTCGATCCTCTGGATTTCGAGAAGCAGCTTGGCGCGGCGCGCTTCCAGTTCCGCGCGCCGCGTGGTAGTCGAGGGCGGTGGCGTCCGGACGGCCTTCCAGAACTCGCGAATTTCGGACTGCCGGACATCCGGGCGCAACAAGCCGCGCTCTGCCGCTTGCTGACGTTCGTCGTGGGTGAGTCGGGCCAGCATGTAGACAGTGCCGTAACCAGCCGCCGCCAGTTCCACAGGAACGAGGTTGTCCCGAATGGCCCGATACGCGCTCATGAGCTGGGATCGGGCCGATTTGCCGAAACGCCGGTTCAGCCCGTCGTACAGCGCGGCCTGTTCGTCCTCACCCAGCCGCGTTTCCGCGATCGATAGCAATTCCCCAATCCTTAGGAATCGCTGCTGCGCGTCCTCCCATAGCTCCGAGATCCGAGTCAGGAACTCGTCCACTGTCTGGGGAATGCGGCCTTCGGGAAGGGGAGGGAACACGTCGCCGTCCACCGCCGCCGGCTCTGGTGGCGGCGGGTCAACGGGTGGTGTGGCCTCGGCCATCACCGTGGTAAGGTAGGCCGACATCGCCAGAGAGGGCGGCGGCTCCTTCGGCTTCCGCGAGCGCGGCTTGCGCACCACCTCAAAATCCTTTCCGGCAACCTTTTCCTCGCGCTTAGCCACGGAAGGTCTCCAGCAGAACCAGGGCCTCCACGCCGATCGCCTCGATGTCGTCGGACATGGCGGAATAAGGCGCCGGCTTCTGCGCGAAGCTGGCGTGGTTGATCGAAGCCTTCAGTCCGAGGTCCGCCTTCAGCGTAGGGATCGACAAGCCTTCAAGCTGCTTGCGCGCGATCTGGTCGACGGTCGCGCGCCGGTCGATCTGCGAGAGCACCGCAGCGGCTGGGATGTACGCCTTGGGGGAAAACCGCCGGGCCTTGGTGATCGCGTTGACCACATGCTGGTAGGTCCGGAATGCCTCCACGACGTCCTTCGCATCGGCCTTGGTCGGGATCAGGACCAGCGACGAGATGTCGATCGCGTTGACCAGTGCGGTGCTGTTGGCGCCTGGCACGTCGACCAGCAGGAAATCGTGAGTGGCCGACACTTCGTTGGCCACCTGTACGAGGTCGTCGGCCTGAACCACCCGGAACTCCACCATCCCGGTGGCAGACAGCCAGCCGCTCAGGTTTTTGTTCGGATCAGCATCGATGCAGAACACCGACGCGCCACGGCGTTTGAGGAATTCGGCAAGCGCGTTGACGAGAGTCGTCTTTCCGACGCCACCCTTGCTGCTGCCTACGGTGATGATTTGGCCCATTGCAACCCCTGCCGGATTCGCCGGACAGGCCGGCGGCACCTCTGCCGCTCCCAATATGGAGCTGGATGACGTCTTCGGGCAAAAGGTGCGCGATAGGGGAGGGGGCCGTCAAGGTGTGGGGTTAGGCGACCGGTCGCTTATCCCCACACCATCACGCCGTGAGTCGGGCGACCGGCGGGCGGCTCGGGTGCAGGACCATGCCCTCGTCGGCGTTCTCGACCTTCGCTCCCGGGTAGGCGGCCAGGGCGAACTGCATGGCCTGTACGAACCGCGGCTTGAAATGCTTCATCTGGTCATAGCCGGCGCCGAACTGGGCGTACAGGGACGCCCAGGTGATCGGCTGCGGTTTCTGTAGGGAGTGAAGCCGGTAGGCGAGCCAAACGTACAGATCCAGGCTCAAGCTGCGGTCCTTGAGCTGCCGCACAGCTTCCTCAAGGAGAGGGACCGGATGATCCTGGAGTGCCTGGAAGAACGTTTCGTCAAGCTGCACGACGTCCTCCCACAGGGAGCCCTGGCGGTCGTCACCGGCGGAATCGTGGAAAATTAAGCCGCGCTTGACGATGCCCCCTTTCTCGAAGGCATCAGCCTCGGCCCCGTCCCAGAAGAATTTCAGGCTGCAGGCGGAAATGCGAAGGGATTGTTCGCGAAAGCCTTTGAACGTTTCGCCGCCGACGCTTATCCCCATGCGGGTGAGCCAGTCGCGCATGGATCGGCCCAACTCCACTTCGCGTCGTCCTGTGCGAATTGCCTGGGTTTGGAGATAGATCAGGATCATGCGGGCGCGGGCCCCGTAAGGTACGCCGAACAGCTTCGTCTTGCCGTTGACTTTCAATCTACCCGGTTCGACCAGCAGAGTGACCTGATGCCCGCGCTTTTCCCACGGCGCATCGTCGGCGAGCTTCTTGTGTGGCAAGCTGGTGAGGCAAAAGCCTGAATATGTGATGCCGAGGTTCTGTCGCTCGTCCGCCAGGATTTCAGCGGCGATGTCGACCAGCGGACGATCTTCCGGACGCACCATGGCCCGGGCGGCTTCGCGCCCATGCTTGATGACCAGTTCGTGTATGTCGCCCATAACCACCCCATCAACATCTAGCGGCATGGTGTGGAACGTCGGCCGGGGAGTCAATGTGGGGATAAGCGACCGAGCTATTTGTTGGTAGTTGGATTCTTAACTAGTAGATTCGCCGCTTTCCCCCACGGGAAAAGCGCGAGTCGCGCCGCTTCACCCCACGGCTCGGTCGCTTGTCCCCAGGGGAAATAGTTAGCGTATCGGGGCTTCGGCCGCTTTTCCCCACGGGATATTTGGCGTGGTCGCTTATCCCCACGGGAACACATCGCCGACTCGGCACCGCATTTTGCAGCCGCTTTTCCCCACGGCGGCCGAATCGGGGACAGGATGCGCGCCCGTCGGCCAGTACCCTGTCGATCGGTCGCTTGATCCGGTCGAGGAGTGGACCAATCAGGGAAGCTCACCATCCTCGTTGGACGTCAACTCCGAAGCCAGGATCTCACCCTATTCGGATCGATCGCAAGGTGCAGTTCGTGCCAACTCCGGTGCGCTCGGCCGTCGTGCTTTCTTTCATAAGCCACTTGCCCTTATTGAATACCTACAGGCCTGTGAAATCGATCACTACTGTCGTCGGCCCGTCTGCCTTCGCCAGACCGCATGCCACATCCAGATCGGCGCGGCGCCGGGAGAGCGTCGAGGGATCGGAGACCGGCAACTCCAGGCCGAGAAGGCGATGAGCAAGGCCCAATAGACTTTGGGTCTGGCGTCACGACCGGCCAAAGGCTGGCCGGAGCATACGCGACGACCTGCCACGGGCCGCTCCCGCTCACCGGCCCGACCACGCTTGCTCGCCGCTGCGTCAATGTCCGGCACGGGCTCCAGGGGCGGTCGCGCGCAGGGCACCGGCCAGATCGATGTCAAGGACGTCGCCGGAACCGACGACGAACATCCTACGGTCGGCGCGAATGACGGCCCGCTGCAAGCCGACTGCGGGCAGCGGCAGTGGCGTCGCGCTTCCGAAACCCGAGGAAAGGCGGAGCGCCGGTCCGGCAATACCAACTTGAAGGCTGGGTTCGGCGTTGCCGACCGCAGCCCGCAATTCGGCATACTCGCGCCAGGATGCGGTGTTGATGGGTTCGGTGGACACCAGAGAACCGGTCGGATCGCGCGGATCGAACAGCGTCCACCCCGCGGTGCCGGCGGCCTCCCATCCCAGGCGCAACGTGCCTCCAGGACCGGTTTCCAGCGCGACGGGTTTCGCGGAATCGGGCAGCAGACGCGGCAACGGAAGCGGCCGCTGGGTTTCGTCGGCCAGAGTCACCAAGCTGCCTTTGCCCAGGTAGGCGATCCGGCCATCGGCTTCGGCGACCAATACCGCGGGCGTCGAAGCGCGGGGCAGGTCGGGGAAGGCCGGCAGATACAGCCCCTTGGGCGCGGCGTCGGTCTCAAACGCGACCACCCCCGCCACGGTCGGAACCAGATGTTCGATCCGGCCGTCGGACGTGCGCTGCGGAACCGGCAGGCCGATCGCGATCTCGTCCGTGAAGCGGCCGCCCTTCAGTGTCCGCTGGCCACTGCGCTGGCGCCGGTCGAGGGCATGGATGTGAAGACCGCCGGCCTCCTGCTCATACCGCCAAAGTCCGTCCGATCCGAGGTCGTCACGGCACGCCGCGGTCTGGGCCGTAACCGCAAGCCCGCTGTCCAGCAACGCCGCCCGTCCCTGGCCGAGGTCCAGGCAAAGCCGCGGGTCGCCGTCCTCGTTCCGCGCAACCGTCAGCCGGCGAACCCCCCGGTGGTCGATGCGGTCGTTCGCGGGGCGCGCCGTGGCTTGCAGGCTGATCCCGCCGCCGCCCGCACGGAACCAACCCACGCCCTCGGTCAGCAACTCCAGTGTTCCCGGAACGAAGGTGCGGATTTGGGACAGGCTGTCGAAGCCGAAGCGGCCACCGGCAAGATGGGCCGGCTCGTTGCGGAAGGTGCCGGTGAGCTGGCCGGGCCGCCCTCCCGAATGCCCCGTCAGCTTCCAAGACCAAATGCCGCCGCTGGCGCTGCTTGGTACGAGGTCGCGCTCGGCGAAAGGGTCGGTGCCGGCTGGCCGGAACACTGCCTGATCGACCCGGGGGTCGAGCCGACCGCGGTGAACGCCGCGCGTGTCGGCGTTGCAGCGGACCCATGTCTCACCGTCCGCGCCGGTTTCCAGGTCCGTGACGCGGCAGTTTCCCGCCGGTTCGCGTAGGATGGTGAGACGGTCGGGATCCACCTGGAAGGCACCGTCCGGCGCGCGATCCAGTGTGGCGAAGCCGCCGGCGGTCGCCGCCCACAGTTGGCCGTTCACCAGGGTCAGCCGCTCGATCACGTCGAGAGCGATGCGGTTGTCCTTCCAGGCAAGCTCCTCCCAGGCGCCGCCGATGCGGCGGTGCTGGAACTGCAGGCCGCCGCGGCGGTCCTGGACGAGGCGCAGGCGTTCGCGGTCCAGCGGCATGCCCTGTCCGGCGCGCATCCTGACCGCAGCCTTCGCGGCGTCGCCGGCCAAGGGCTGCCAAACTCCGGAGTCGTAGCGCCTCACATCGGGGGTTCCGATCCAATAAAGCCCGGCGGGAACGTCCAACCCCGGTTCGCGCACCGGACGCTCCAGGCAGTACAGTTCGGCATCGCGGGCGGGCAGCGCCGCCGTGCGCAGCGGGCGGTTCAGGTCCACGCCGCCACCGTCCTGCACGGTGACCGGCCCGCTGTCCCACAGCAGGGCCGCCCGTCCGTTGCAAGTCGCCATGTCGGTGATGCGGTCATGCGGAAAGCGTCCGCCTTGGATGACGGCCGGCAGGCCCAGCCCCTGGCCGGTGCCGTCCCGGTATTCGCCCCTCATCGTCCCGGCCGCGTCGCGCAGCCATTGCCACCAGGGCGTCGTGGCCCGGCGGGTGAGGTCAGCGAGATCGGGCGTGGCGCAGTCGGCATAGCCCCGTCCGTCGAAGACCAGGCAGCGCCCGGGGGAACGCACCGCCAGCACTCCAGGCCGGGTTGCGGGTTCGCCCATCCGCTGCACCGGCGCCGGGGGAGCGGTTCCGCTGGCCCGCAGGTCGACCAGCCGGGTGATGGAGTCGAAACCCGTGCTGCCCGCGTCCGCGTGTTCTTCCAACCCGGCGTCCGTTCCCACGAACAGGCGCCCGTCCTGGACGTGAATGCCGGTGACGCGGTCGAAGGGAAAGCCGTTGTCCAGCGCAAGCGGCACCCAGTTCCCACCACCGGACGGGGAGTCCAGCCGCAGCTCCACAAGGGCCCGTCCGTCGCGCAGCGCCGCCCGAAGCCGTGGGTGATCGATCAAGGTGCGGTGTAGGAACGGATTGTCGACGTCCGCCACCGGCACGAACCGCCCGCCGGAGCTGTCCCAACGGTGAAGCCCATCGCGGCCACGGGCCAGAAGGTCACGGGCCGTGGGCTTCGGCCGCATCGGTTGAAGGCTGTCCACGTCGATGCCCGGAGCCTGGTGGCGCGCACCGCGCCCGGCCACGGCATCGCGAGACCCGATGGCGAGACCGGACGCATCGACGACCATGAGCCGCCCGCCATCGAAGGCGGCCGCTCGCAGTTGATCGTCCAGGAACGACACCGGAGACCCCGCAGCCAAACCGACGCCGGCGACGGTGACGCCCTGGGGCGTGACGCGCCATTGCCAGGGTTGGCTGGTCGGCACGTCGCGCGAAGCCACGGCGTCTAAGGTGCTCGGCTGCCATGTCCCGCCGGACCGGCGGAGCCAGCGTCCACCGTCCGACAGGAACAGGTCGCCTCCGTCCCGCCCGACGATTGTCCCGGATACCGGCAACTGGCCCGACCAGCCCGGATCGGCGTTTGCCAGACGGTCGACGCGCAGGATGCCGGCGTCGGTCTGCACCTGCAGGGTACCGTCGGCCAGCGCAACGGCCTGCCGCCGGTCCCAGGCGAAGCCGTTTCCGCCCGCGGGCAGCGCCCGTCCGACGATCTTCATGTCGACCGATACGGAGGCTTTGCGCAGCCTTTCGGTCCACACCGCGTCGTCGATGGCCACCGTATGGCGGTCGTCGTCGGGGGTCGCGGCGCCGCCGGAATAGGTCACCCCGCCGGACTCGAACAGGAACCGACCATGCGCTGCGGCCACCGGGGCTGGCAGATCCTGTGGATCGAACAGGACATTCGGGCCGTCCAGTTTCAGGGCCGGGCCGGGAAAGCTCCAGATGCCGAACCGGCTGGCGACCCGCAGGGTGCCGCCGACATCGGCCACCGCAACGCCTGGGGCAGCGAAGATGAACTGGCCGTCACGAATGAACTGTTCCGACGTCAGGGCCGCCGTCGTCCTGGTTCCGGCAATCTGGAAACGGCGTGCCGGGCGGTCCCACTTCAGCCAGCCTGCGTCGAGCGGCCGCACCAAGTCCGGCTGCCGCCTTACGAGCAGGCTGAAATCCTGCCAATCCCCACCCGCCCTTTTGATCCGCATGGACGCACCCGACGCCTCGAACCCTACCGCGGGAGCGATGGATGGAACGCCGTCGGGACGCGGCGCCACGAGGGAGCGCCATTGCGCCCAGGCGTCGGGCGCCGCGGCCGCGGGTGCGGGCAAGCGGTCCTTACGCGATTTTGCCGGTTCGAGCCGGTTGTCGCGCATCCGCGTGTCCAGGGTTTCACCGTCCGCCAGCCGGACGGTCAGCCGTGTGGGAAGATCGTCATCGACCGCTGTGACTACGGCGGAGTCAGTCAGCGGAAGCGTCACGTCGGCGACCAGGCACGCGTCGCCATCGGCGCTGACGGCGGCTTTTCCAGCGGGAATCTGAGCTTGCGGCGGGGCCTCGACCGGAGGTGCTGCGGCGGAAGCCTGAGGCGGCGGACAGGTGCCGCGCACCAGCCGGGTCAACCCGTCCGGGACCCTCACCCACCAGACGTCGCGGCGCGGTGTTGTGACGATGGCGCTGACCGCCGCCAGATCGATGTCGGGCGCCAGGGGCGGCCCGACGTCGGGGGGGCCGGCGTTCAGCGCCCGCGGGCGCCGGTCGCTGCCGACCAGGGCCGGTATGCCATCGGGGACCAGGGTCAGGACCTGCGCATTGACCCCGTCCGCCAAGCCGAAAATGGCCGCGACGCTGCGGAGGCGTTCCCGCTCGAACACCACCGACGGTCCCTTCAGCCAGATGCGGCGGTCGCGGTCGAGCAGCAGGGCGTCCACCGCGGTGGCCTGCTTGCGGGCAGCGCCATCCCGGTTGAGCGTCACCACTGTGCCGTTCCGGTCGCGCAGCCACAGCAGGTTCTCTTCGCGGAGAGCATCCGAGGTCGTGCCCAGCGCGGTCAGCTCGGGCGGAAGCGGCCGCTCGCGGCGCTGGATACGGTCGTACAGGAGGCGCCCGGCGCCGGTTTCGAACAGCACCAGGTTCCCGATCTCATAGGCCGCCCTGACCGTCCCCGGGTCGAGCGGGAGGGCCGCCGGAGCCAGTTCGCTGCAGTTTCCGCCAATGGGGCAGGCCAGGACGGCGCCGTCGTTGCGCAACCGGAGAATCCGGCCGTTGTCGGCGACCAGCGTCGGCTCGCCCGGCACGGGAACGACACGGTCGAACACGGCATCGGCGGGAACGGCGTCGCCGCTGCTGGCCGGCAGTGGGCCTTTGGCCACCCACCAAGCCTGCCCGCCCGCTTCCTCCACCACCAACCGGTCGCCGCGCTTGGCCAGCACCCGTGACCGGTCGGTCACCGGAAACAGGATGTCGGGTGCGAAGCGGCGCTGGCCCGGATCGAAGCGCTTCAGCCGGTCATCGAGCAGAAACGTCCAGAATCCGCCGTCCGACACCACGTCCACGATGGCTGAACCGGGCTGGACGAAGGGTGGTGCGCGCAAAGTCTGGATTTCCTGCATCGAAACCGTGCCGGCTTGGGCGTCCCACGAACCGGCGAAGGACCGGCCGTCCTCCGTTCTCGCGGTGAGGGCCTGACCGGCTCCATCCGGTTCGACGTTCAGGTCGACGAGGCCGCGCAGAGGGGCGTTGGCCGCTCGCAATTGGACCCGTGTCCAGGAGTGGTCGGCGATGCGGTACAGAGCGAGGCCGTCCGGCACGCCGAAAGCCAGCCGTTCTCCCATCCGGAAAACGCGCAGGATCTGGTCGGTTGGCGGCGCCGCGCGGGGCGAAGCCAGGACCGGCGTCACGTTGCCGTCCTTCCAGGCCAGCACCGCACCGTCGCCGGCCAGCCACGCCGCCGCACCGGAAGCCTCGTCGACGCTGATGCTGCTGACCTCGAACCAGCGGTCGGGAAGGGGGACGGCGTCCGTCGCGCAGCTTCCCGGCCGCAGGATTTCGGATGGTGCGAGGAACTGGACATGCGCTGGGCGCTGGCCGGCGACGAGGGCGACGTGGTTCCCCAAACGGTGAAGGCTGGTGGGCGTCTTCGACGGAGACCGTACGGGATACCAGCTTCGCGCCGACTCGCTGTACAGGCGCAACCCGTCGTCGGTGAGGATCAGAAGCCAACCGTCGCCGAGCGCCCGCGCGTCGACGATCCGCTGCGCGCGGCCCCCGGCATTCGCCGTGCGGAACAGGCAACGGTCCTTGCCGGTGTCCAGAGGGGCCTGGGGGTCATGGATGCGAAGGTAACGCCCGCCATTCTGTTCCCTCACCGTCAGGATCGCGCCGGAACCGCTGGACACCGACAGGACGCGGCCATCATTGGCCCCGATGGGCCGTTCACCGACCGCCAAGCGACCCTCGGACAGGGTGAGCGGTTCGCCGTTCAGCAGATCGACGATCCCGACGGGACCGTTGCCCGGCACGTTCCAGCGCCGGGTGACGCTTCTGGCAGCGAGATCGTATTGCTCCACGCCGCCGCGGCCCGCGAGATGCAGCAGGGTGGCGCTCTGCCATGCATCGCTCAGCACGCCCGTGTTCAGGGTCACCCGTTCCCGGCCGATGAGGACGCGCCCATCGGGCAGGCCGAGCCGCTCCTTTCCCGTGTGCAGCAGCAAATTCTGTCCGTTGGCCGCGATCCCGCGGATGTCGCCGCCGTCGAGCTTGACCGCGTCCCAATCTGACCATTGACGCTTGGCGTGGTCATAAGTCCGGATTCCGGTTTCGGTGGCGATCACGGTCGATCCACCGATGTCCACGACGTCGCGCAGCCGGAGTCGGTCGAGCGCCGGCTGTGCGGCCCCGGTCAGCGGTTCGTCCTTGCCAATTCCCAACTTGCGCAGGCTGCCCTGGCCGTCGATGACCGCCAATGACCCCCCGGTCCAGGAGCGGGCCTGACGGACCGGGCCAGGAACGGTGGGTGTCGTGCCGGCGGCGGTGCCGCTGCCGGAGGCTGCGGTGGCCAAGTCGAAGGCCGTCCCGGCCATGCCGTTGCCCTGCGGCACCAACCCATAGAGTTGTGTGCCCACCATCACCGTTTTCGTCTGCCCATCGGTCAACCAGGGGGGCAGGGCGCCCGGATCGATGTCGGTGTAGCTGCGCTGGCGCACGTCGTGGAGCAGCGCCTTGCGCGGCCCGGTCAGCAGAACACGGTCGCCGGTGACGAAGGCGGCGGTGAAGCGCTTGGGATCGGTTGTCGTGCCCCCGCGAACGAACAGGGCCTTCGGCTCTCCCGCCGACGGCAGTGAATACACGTCTCCATCGTCGGTCAGCGCCGCGGGTTCGCGCTCGAGACCGACGATCTGCCTGACCTGCTTTCCGGGAAGATCCCAGCGGCGATCCAGCCTCCCGCCCAGGACCCTGGCCGCTCCACCGCTGTATCCGTACAGGATCGCGCCCCGCTCGCGCGCCGCCGTCCGGACGGGGCGATCGTCGAGGCGTGTCCAGTTGCGCGCATCCGGATCGTAGGCGAAAACCCCCTTCTGGCCGGCGACGACGAGGACTTTGCCATGCAGATCGGCGAAGAACAGACCGGCTGCGTCCAGTTCGGGGTAGCGGTTGCGCTCGTCCATGAGGAACTCGGGACCGGCGCCGGGCCGCCGCAGCGCCGACACGCGCAGGCAACCGTCGCCCCCGGTGTCGCAGGCGCGCTTTTCAAGAACCAGCAGCCGCCGGTCCGCATCGACCAGAAGGTCGGCGACCGCGCCGTCCAGCGACGCGGGCCGTTCGGCGTTCGGCTCCTCGGCGTCCGGGCTGAGAAGGACCAGCCCTCCCGGTCCTCCGACGGCGAAGCGCCCGTGCCACCAGACCGCCCGTTCGATGCGGCCGTTCGGCATCGCGTTCTGCGCGGCGCCAAGCGCTGTCCAGCGCCGCTCCTTCAGATCGTAAAGCCCGCCGCCTTGGGCCTTGGTGCCCAGGAAGAGCCAGCGCCCATCATCGGAAAGGGCCGCGGCGGTCAGCGACTCGCCGTCCACCGGCTTCCCATCATTGCCGATGAAGGCGCTGTCGCCGATCAGCGTCCGCCACGTCCCCTCATGCCGGCGGACCAGGGCGCCGCGTTCGCCGAGGCCCCACAAGGGAGCCGGATCGGCACAGGCCGATCGGGCGGCGGGATCGCCGCCGCAACCGGCCCGCATCTGCACCAGATCGCTTTGCAGGGCGGGGGCATCCTTCGACGGCGTCTCGCGCGACCATAGACCGGTGCCGGGATCGAACCGATGCACCGACCCGCCGGACTGGCTGATGCTCAACACCCCTTCGTCGCCGTGCCAAGCGGCGGCGAGCAGCTTCTGTTCAGGAAGGTCGCGGCGCAGATTGTCCAGCAGCCGCTCATCGCGGACCGGAGCCACAACAGGCGGGTCCAGCCAGCCGAGACGCCGTGCCGCCTCCATTCCCCCATAGACGGTGAGGCCGAGCGAACCGGTCACCACCGCCGCGACGGTCAGGAACACGGCGTCGGCGCGGCTTCTCAGCGGAAGGCGGCGCGCTGCGGTCGTGGCATCCTGCACGCGGGCGCGCCTCCAAGCCTGAAAGAGGGGCAGGAAAGGGCGTTCGGTCATCGGGTCGTCTCCGGGATGCCCGCGGTCCAGGCAAGGCGGTGCATCGGCTCGTTCAGGTGCTCGCGGTCGGCGGGGTCAGCCAGGGAGTCGCCATCCAGGACGATGGATTGCGCCGCCCCGATAACCTGCGCCGCCATGCGCCAGTGCGGTAGGTCCGGAGCCTCGGCGAGCCAGATGTCGGCGAAATGCCGTGCCGGTGACGGCAAGCCGAGGGTGCGGGCAAAATCCAGGCCCGACAGGCTGTCCAGCGTGGCTTGAGCAAGGTCGGGTGCCTCGGCCTCCCGCGCGACGGAAAGCGCGATCCACAGGGCCAGACGGCCGGAAGCCGGCAGGGAAGCCTCGGGCACCGGCGCATCATTGCCATGACCGCGGAGGCGACGCTCCGCCGCTGCCCGGATGCCGTTCAAGCGGTTGCACCGCTCCATGACCGCCGCCGCCACGGGCCTGAGCAGGTCCGCCTCCGCGGACCGTCCCATGGCGATGCGGGCCGTCAGCGCCCGCACCAGAATGCCCGCCTCTCCGGCCAGGGCGGCGGGAGCGAACGGATCTTCGGCCGGCTGGTCCGCGTAAGTCGCGAGATGGGCTTCCAGCACCGCTGCCAAATTGCCGACGGCAGCACGGACGGGTGGCGCGGCCATGCCGCCGCTCGACGACTCGCTGCCCGATGCCCAACGGCTTTCCGGAGCGCTTGCCGCAACGTCGATGCGCAGGATGGTTTCCAAAAGATCCGCCGAAACGCTCATCCGGACGGCGTCACCGTCACCGCCGCCGCACCGCAGGCGCCATGCGGCGGACAGCCGGGCCAGCGCGGCCAGCCGCGTGACGAGCGTGCCGGTGGGCGGACCATTCTCCGCCCCGTCGATGACGTCGAGCAGATCGGCGCGCTCCTCCTCCAGCACCTGTTCAAGATGCTGGGCGCGGAAGCGGGTGCGCGCGAAAACCGCGTGCCAGCGGTCAAGGATTTTCCGTCCGGTCGGGCTGGCCAGCGCGAACCGGGTGGCTTTCATGTGTGCTGCGCGGAGCAACGGCCTGCCGGACAGGTACCCGGCCAGCGCGATCCCCAGAAGCAGCGCGGCCACCGTCCACGGCACCAGCGACAGGGGGAGCCATGCCGTCCACAGATGTCCCTTCAGAGGCAGATACGCCGCGTCGTGCAGCCAGTAGACGACGTAGCCGGGACCGTCGAAGGAAAACCAGCGCGCCCGCGTTCCATAGGCCAGCGCCCCGAGCATTCCGCCGATGAACGCGACCAGACACCAGCGGCGGGCCAGCCGGCCGGAAAGGGCCGGGTCCTTGGCGGGCCTGAGCGGGCGCAGGTAGCGGGAGGCCGGAGCCGGTGCGGAGAGGGGCGCATCGCTCATGGCGTCCCCTTGGCCTTGCCGCCGAAGAGTTCACCCGCGTACGTCTGAGCGGTGTGGAAGGCATTGCCGATGTCCTGGCGATAGACGGTTGCCGCCATGCCGATTCCCAACAGCAGGGCTGTCACGAGGATCGTCACGATGTGCACTCGGATCCAAAGCACGGCGATGACGAACCGCAACTGGATCATCGGCCACGACCATCGAATGCGCCGGGCAACATGGTGCACGGCGACGCGCTCCGCCTCCAGCCTCTCGTGCGCCTTCACCAGACGCTGACGAATGGTGCGGATTGCATCGGACCACTGGCTGAAATCGGCAATCAGGGCGTCGCTCATTTCCACGCCCTCCGTCCGTTGGGTGCGGGCGCGGTTTGCGTTGTCGGACAGTTGGTGGCCGGCGCTCCGCATCACCTCGTCATGGCGGGCCGTGGCGGCGCGAAAGCCAAGCCGTTGCATGTCTGTCATTGGCCGCTCCGAATTTCGTCAAGGGTGGCGCAAAGCCGCCGGTAGGTTCCCTTGAGCCGGGCGATGCGCTCGTTCACGGAATTCTCCAGTGTCGCGAGCGTCGCGTCGGAGCTTTCGATCACGTCCACCACGCTCTGCTGCAACCGCTCGCGCTCCTCGACGAAGCTCTTCCGGTCGTTGAAAAGGGTGGTCCTGGCGGCCTCCACCGTGTGCATGCGTTGCTTCAGGTCGGCCACGGCGGCGTCGATGACCTCCAGGTCCTGGTGAAGGCGGTCGAGCGTTTCCGCAGCGGCCAGCGCGCGCGACGCGGTTTCTCCCGCCTCCTCCGCCAGCAGGTTGAGCAGTTCTTCAAGCTGGCCGCCGATGTGGCGTTCGGCGCGCCGGGCCGCGGCTTCGAACGCGCCGAGAGCGTGCTCCTCGTCCGCGGTGACCCGGTCGGCGAGGGCGGCCCGTCCGGCCCGGTCGGCGAGGTCCGTGATGAAGCTCTCGACGTCCAGTCGGTGGCGGAGTTCCAGGTTGCGGTTCAGCCAGCCGATGCGCTGGCGGACCGGCACGAAGGCGGCGATGTCGAGAACCTCGACCACCACCGCTCCTTGGGAGTCGTGACGAAAGAGGTAGATGGGATCGGCGGGAATGGCCTGGGCGCCGCGCTCGCCGTGGAACCAGCCGGATAGGGTGTTTCGCAAATAGGAATCAATGTCCGCCTGATCCCAACTGTGCAACGGGGGGAACAGCGCGGCCCGTTCCGGCACGAAGACGAGGCTGCGGGGACGGGCGCTGTCGTAGAAGCGGGCGAAAAACGGATCGACGCGGAACAGCATCGGCCCGGCTTCCAACCGGTCGCGCCAGAAGGGTTCGGGCAAGGGGGACGTGGGCGCCGTCTCGTCCGGCGCGGCGAGCAGGTAATGGACCCCGTCGTCCGCACCCGTCGCCTGAAACGCGTAGCGGATGCGCCCGTCGTCGAGGTCCTTCAGGGGAAAGCGGCGCAGGGCGTCCGCCAAGGCCGGCAGATCACGGTCGGCGAAGCGCATCAGCACGGGCTGCGGGCGGGCCAGCCCCGACAGGTAGGCGGCCAGTTCCGTGAAATAGGCGATCTTCTCTTGAACCCGCAGCAGGTCGGTTTCCGCCCCCGGACCCGGATAATCGTCGCGCAGTTCCAGTTCATAACCGACTAACGGCTCGGCATTCCGAATTCGTTCGGCGAGGGCGTCGACCATTCCTTCGGACGCCGCGAGGTCGTGCACACGCACGATGTCGCGCTTGCCGTCCGCGGTTCCGGCCCCCGGCCACAGCGCGGTCTTGTCCCGGTAGCGCAAGCGGTTGAGCGGATAGAGATCGAAACGGCGCCCGTCACCGTCCTCGGTGACGGTCAGCGCCAAGACCGGGCCGCGTTCGCCACCCGCGCCTAGGTCGGCAAGGGCTGTGCACACCTGCAGGAAAGGTTTGAGAGCCTTGGCGTCCGGCGGGTTGTCCGGAGGCAGGAAGACGACGCGCCCGTCGGTGGAAAACCCCTCCAGCACCGGCGTGGCGGCCAGATAGCCGCTGGCCCGCAGTCCCTGGAAGGAGGAGACGCGCGCCTCATCGTCGCGCACATGAAACAGAAAAAGCCCGCCTTCCCGGCCATCCGCCGGCTGGGCCGCGGTGATGCGCACGGCGGTGGCATGGGCATTCAACCGGTCGAACACGCCCCAGGCGGTTTCCTCGTCCGTGGCCGGCACGAGGATGAGAGCCTCGCCCGGTATCACCTCCGCAGGATCGCCGCCACGGCGCCAGCCGCTCTCCAAGAGCAGCCGGGGGGCCGCTTCGAAGGCGTCCACGAGCCCATCTCCGTCGGGATCGAGGTGCGCCTCCTCATCGTCGGCCTGGCCGGCCAGGACAGCCGCGACCGCGCCGCGCAGTGCCTCGAACAGTTCCTCGCGCTGCTTTCGCCGTGCCGGTGTGCCGGTCTGCACGAAAGGATCGGGGATCACGATGCGGGCGTAGCCGTCCCCGTCGAAGCGGATGCGCAGGCGGGCGGTGCGCGCCGCTTCCGCCCGTAGGGCGAGAGGCCCCAGAACCTGCAACGCCTCCGTAGCGGTCAGCGAGGGCATGAGGAAACAGCGTTCAGCCACCAAGGATGGCCTCCTGAAGATGAGTGAGCCACAGGCCGACCAGACCGCCGGCGATTTGGTTCGGGTCGGCGGCGTCCAATTGATCGGACGGCGCCTGTTCGCCCCGCGCGGCATCGGATGGGGAAACAAGGATCTCCGCCACGCGCCGGAGCGGCCCTTCCGCAAAGGACATCATCCAGCTATCGCGGTCGCCGATCCGTTCGGGAACCCACAGGACGCTTGCCGCCTGCCGCCTGCCGCTCTCCAGCCGCAACGCCTGAGTGGCGGCAAAAACGGCGGACCGGGCTTCGCCATCATCCAGTCCCGAAGCCGGGCGCCGCAGCATGACGATCACGTGGACGAAACCGTAGTCGCTGGGTGTCAGCGGGCGCCCGTTGCCGTCCGGACCCGGCGCGTTCCGGTTCAGCGCGTGCGCCAGCGCGCCCGCCGCCCAGCGGCTGCCCGCCGTCACGCCGTCGGACGCGTGGCTGGTGCCGGGCGGCTCCAGGCCGGGCGGATAGCCGCGGCGCCGGTCCAGCAACCCCGGAAGCCAGTCGAGCGCCCACGTGAACCGAACACGCTCCGCGGGTGTCAGGCTCACCCCGCCACCGGGAAGCGGCAGCCCCGGCGGCAGCCCGGCGAACCCGCAGGCCAGACCGCCCAGCCGGTCCCCATCCAGCCAGGCGAAATCGCTGCGCGGCAATCCAGCGTCCTGCAACAGCGGGGCGATGCGGGCCATGGTGTCGATCCAGCTCACCTTCGCCAACCGCCCCGCGCTGTCGCGGCTGCCCGACGGCATCGCCCCGACCAGCAGGACGTCGCGGCGGTTCTGCCGTCGCGGCGGGCGATGCCGCACCATGAATCCGCTGTTCACCAGACGGTCGAGCAGGATCAGTGGATGGTTGGTGAATTCGCTGGTCACCATGTCATTGATGTCGTCCATGGTCCGCGTCGTGCGGATGCCGGCCACGCCACCTTCGCGCGGGCGCACGCCGCTGGTTTGCAGAGCGGCGCGCTGCGGGCGCCGGCTGTGCGCTGGTGGACGGACCATTGGGCCGAGCGCCGGATCGAGCCGCAGCAGCAGCGCCACGGTTTCCGCGTCCGCGTCGGGCAGGGGCTCGGCAGTGGCCCCCGTTCCCAGCCGGCGCGACAGCGCCGCCAGATCGGTGCCGCGATGATTCCAGAACAGGGGCGGCGGATTGGACCCGAGGCCGGTGCACAGGTCGGCGAGCGTGCCTTCCTGTTCGGTTTCGTATTCGGTGAGAAGCTGCGCGCCGTTCCGCGGGGACTCGTGCCCGTCGCCGCCGAACAGGCAGCATCGCCCCATCCGGTCCTGTGCCGCCGCCACCAGCGGCAGGGCGACACGGTCGAGCAGCGCGAAGGGGACGGACGCCGGAAGGATCACCCCCGGCGCCGATGATGTCCAGGCGCCGTCGCGCTCCGTGTCGGGAAGGAGCCCGCCGATGAGCCGCTCCACGGCCGCGGTCCAATCGGCAAGGCCGTTCCGGTGCGCGCTGAGCGGCCGAGAGGCAGGGCGCCCGTCGCGCAACAAGGTCTGCGCCAGCCGGGCGGCCGGGCGCGGCGCAATTCCCACATGACGGTCATGGAGGTGGCGGACCACGGCGCGCATGAGGGCTGCCGCCTGGGGTGGCAGATCCGCCGATGCGGCGTTCAGGGCCGGCTGCCAGATCCGGGGGGCGAAGACGGTCACCTGCACCGCTGTCACTCCATCGGAAACGGCAGTTTTTCGAGCTTCTGCACCACCATGGGATCGATGCCGTCCAGGAAATACGTCCAGAACAGCGCCAGCTCCGGACGGCCGATGGACGGGGCCTTGCCCGCGGTCTGGCCTTCCTGGACGGCGCGGAGCATGCGGTGGACCGTCATGATGTAGCTGAGCTTGACCAGACGCCGGTTCGAGACGGCGCTGGCGTTGTACTGCCGCGCCGTCCGCACGAGATGGGCGAGGTTTCCGAACAGCGCCTTGTTCGCGGGGGGCTTCCCATCTCCTGGTTTGGTGGCGCGGCTGATGTCGGCGCGGAGCTTCTCGACGTTGTCGAGCAGCTGGACAAGGTTTTCGTGCCGGTGCGTGCCGTAGGTTTCCTGCCAGCCACGCTGGATCAGGCCGCCGATGTCGTCCGGCGTATCCTTGACGTTCTCCACCCAACTCCGAAGCACGAAGCGGTCGTACACCGCCCGCAGCTCGCCGCCGCGCGGCACATCGTTGGTCGCCGCGAACATGCAGCGCATCCGCGCCCGGCGGATTTCGCCCCGATCGTGGAACAACCGTTCGTTCATGAACGAAAGGATGGAGTTGAGGATCGCGCTCGACGCGTTGAACACCTCGTCCAGGAAGACGACCTTGGCGTTCTGCATCATCCCCTGCTCCAAGCGGATCATGCCCTTCCCGTCGTGCAGCGCCGCGATATCGTAGTGCCCGAACAGCTCGCCCGGTTCCGTGAAGGGGGTCAGCAGATATTCGAAATAGCCGTCGCTGCGCTTTGCCGGGTCGTCTTCGTCGAAGATGCCGATGGTGCCGCAAAAGGCGCGGATGAGGCGCGATTTGGCCGTTCCGGGCGGCCCGACCAACAGCAGGGGCTCCCCGCAGGCGACCGCCAGGATGAGCGCGCGGATGTGGGTGTCCATCCCGATGAAGCGCGCATTGAGCATCGCCTCAACATGCAGGAGGCTTTTCAACGTGCCTTCATGGGCCTTGATGATGGCGCTGATCGCGTTGGGTTCGAGCATGTCGGCCGCCGATGGGTCAAGTGGGTGGGGAAGAAGCGAGGGGCAGCCAATCCGGACACTGCTGTGTCCAATCGGGATGCGCCAGCGGGTTGGCGCCCTGGCCGCCCACGGCCAGCGGCAGTGAGGCGAGGGCTTGGGATAGCTCCGGCTTTAGCCGGCCGGGCAGGTCCGGGACGTTGCCGAGCAGATGCAGGAGCACCCATTGATCCCAGAATCCCGCCCACCCGCTGGCGCTGAGCGCCATAAGGGACGCCAGACGGTGGACCACCTCCGCACGGCGCGCCCGCGTCCGCGCCGGGCCCAGCATCCACCAGCGCCTTCGCGCCGGGCCGGTCTCGGCGGCAAGGAGAAGCCAGCAGGTTTCCGGAGAGAGCCGCGGTGCGGGCCCCGGTCCGTGATGCATGAGATGTCGTTCCCTCAGGAACGCCAGCACCCGCTTGGCGACGGCGTGGCGGAACGCAAGGTCGTCCCACGCGAGGCTCGCGAGCAGCGCCCAGTTCTCGACGGGCATGTAGACGCCCTTACCCGCCGCCTGCGCGGGACGCTGGCGGAAGGCCGCATGCACGGCGAGGAGTTGCATCGGCGCACCCGGCGGCTTTTTCACGAAGCGAAGCCGTCCCATCAGGCGTGCCCAAATGGCTTGGAGATGTTTTGCCTTGACGCCGGGCGGCTTCATCAGCTGGTCGAGCGCAGCGGGCAGGGGCGCCGACGGTGCCGCGGGCAGGCCGAGCGCCACGTCCAGCGCGGCCAGCACCCTCGCGCGCAGATCGGCTGCCAACGGCAGAAGCGGCGTTCCCGGTCCCGGCAATCCGTGGACGAAGGGGAGGGGGCCGGCATCGGGACCCTGCGGCGTGCCCGAGGGAGCAAGCCGCTTTCTCATGAGCAGGGCTTCGTCCGTCACCGGCCGATCCTCCACAGGGCGATCATGGACACATAGAGGAGGGCCGCGAGCGCGAGCAGCCATGGCCACAGCGGAACGGCCAGCGGAGGCTGCGGCGGCGCCCCGCCAAGCACGGACGGCGGCGGATCGAAGGTTCCCCCGCTGGCCGAGGAAACCGCTCGCAACAGGGTGGCGTTGAGACCGAAGCTCCAGTGCTCGGAACCCGCCGCCGGTCCGCTCGGATCGCGGGTGCCGAGGCGGATGGGAATGCGCTGCTCCCGATCCAGCGCGCCGGGGCCGATTTCGCGCAGCACCAGGATTCCGGAGGCGGCTTGCGCCGTCTCGGGCAGGCGGATGCGGAACTGGCCCCAGGCCGCGGGGTCCTTTTCGCTGCGCAACGGCATATCGCCGGTCGCGGACCCACGCAGGCTCGCGGACAGGTGCTCGACCAGCGGGACCCGGCCGTCATGAACGGTCAGCGAAACCAGCAGTGTCGGGAGCCCCTCGTCCTCGACCAGATCGAAAACGTAGCGGTCGCGCTGCGGCCACGCGACCAGCCGCTCCATCCACGCCTCCACCGCGCCCGCGCCCGGGCCGCGTGCCCAGTGTCCCGGCACGTCGGTGGTGAAGGCCCCCGCCGTCCCCGCCCCGCTGTCCAGGAAGGCCAGCACCGGATCGACGGGGTAGGGCCGCGTGGCGGCAAGTTCCACCCGCTCCCGCGGGAAGGACACCGCGTTGCCGTCGAGCTCGTCCGGCGGGTTGGGCAGCAGGCCGGACTGTGGCATCAGCAGGTCGGGCCGGTAACGTCCGGGCTCGAAGGTCTTGTTCCGCTTCTCCGGGTTGAAGAAGCCGAGGCGCAAGCCGGAGGCTTCACCCTTCCGATTCAGGAAATGGACCTCGCCCAGCTGGAAGATGCCGCGGTTGACCGTGCTGACCGTCTGGTCGATGGCGAAGACGGTGGTCATGCATCCGGGTTGCCGGGCGCTCAGGTTGAATTCGCCGTCGCTGATGAAGAACAGGCCGCATTGCCGCCCGTCTTTGGAGGCGAGGCGTTGCAGCGCGCCGTTCGGATCCGTCCCGCCGCCGCAGGCCAGCGAACCGATGGCGGCATGGGCGCGGCTCTTTCCATCCACCCCCATGACGGCGCCGGGCAGGATGTCCTGGAAACCGCTGGCGAAGGCGGTGATGGTCAGGCTGTCGCGGGCGCGCAACTGGTCCACGATGCGCGCCGCAAGTTCCTGGGCGAGTTGCAGGCGCGTGCCGCACATGGAGCCCGACGTGTCGATCATGATGACGACCTGCCGTCCGGGCGGCTCGATCATCTCCTCGCGCGGCTTGCTGGTCACCGGCAGCAGCGGATCGAGTGCGGTCGCCTCGTAGCCCATGACGACCGTCGGGTCCTCGCCGCGGCCGCGCTGCGGGCCGTTCACCAGAAGAAAGCCGACCCCCTTGTCCCGGACCGCCGCGGCAATGCGTTCCGCCTGTCCGGCGGACAGCCGTTCCGCCGGGACGCCATCGATCACCACCGCGTCCAGGTCGCCGGGATCGAAGGCCGCGCCATCAGCCAGACGCTCGACGCGGTAGGTTTCCGTCGGCAGACCGTCAAGCCAGCGCGCCGGCCCGATCGCCGCGATGCGGACCGGCGCGTCGACCTGCGTGTACAGGCGCCGGCGTTGCGCCGGGCCACCGTCGGCGGGCGCCAGCTCCACATCGACGAACTGCAGGCCACGGCCCGCGAATTCGAGAGGCAGGGTGGCGGTTCCGGTGGCGCCAGGCGGAACGCTGGCGAGCGTCTCGGCGGGGGCAGCCCGGCCGCCGCTCTCGCCGCTGCGCCCTTCGCCGTTGAGCCAGGAGCGCAGGCGGAAGGTCGCCGGCCGGCCGGGCGGGTTGGCGATGACCAGCCGCAGCCGTGTGGGCGACCCGGCGGCAACGCGTGGGGGCAGATGGCTCGCCACCAGCCCGATGCCCGGCGCGGGGCTCGCTGCCGGGATCGTATGCACCGGAATGCCCAGGCGGCCGGCGTCGAGCGCCGCGCCGACGGCGTCCCCGCGCGTTTCCAGCCCGTCGGACACCAGCAGCACGGCCCCGCCACCGCCGGCCGCCTGGACCTGCCGCACCGCCGCCCTGATCCCCGCCGCCAAATCGCTTTGCCCATCCGCCGGTCCCGCCGCTCCGGCGAGACCGGGAAGGGCGCCGGCCAGACCGGCCAGTGGCAGCCGGTGGCGGACTTCCGTGGCTCCGTCCGCCACCATCAGAACACTGGCGGTGTCCAGGGTCTGGCTGTTGCGCGACGCTTCGCCCAGCCGCTCCGCCGTCCGGTGCAAGGTGTTGGAGAGCTGGTCGGGCGTGCGCCGCGCGCTGGCCGATGCATCCACCACGACGGCAATGTGTCGGCCCTCCTGCTCCGTGCCCTGGCTCAGCCAAGGGCCGGTCGAGGCGACGGCGAGGAACCATCCCGCCAGCGCGGTCAGAAGGGGAATGGCCACCGCCCGCCAGATCCGCAGGCTGCGTCGGGCTCGCCAGGACTGGAAAGTGGAGCCGACAAGCGCGATTCCGGCGCACCACAGCGCCAGCACGCCGCCCCAGCCGCCGCCGTCGCAGCCGAATCCGGGTACCAGGACGAGGTCGGGGACAAAGCAGTTCATGCCGTCCTCCAGCGAACGGCGGCGTGAACCCGCTCCACCGCGAACAGCAAGGCGGCGGTCAGAACCAGCCATGGCCACACCGGCTCCGGCGCCGTGCCGGCGGGCCGCGGTGCGAGGTCGTCCAGGGTGCCGTGGGATCGCGGCTCGCCGCCCGTATAGCCTTCGCCGGATGGGGCGTCGATCGCCGTTCCGTCCGGCGACAGCCACCGCCCCGGAACCGCCACCGGCTGGTCCGCCAGAAGCCAGCGCACCGCGTTGAAGAACAGCAGGGTGGACGCGTCGTCAAGCGGGCCGCGTCCCGCCGACGGAAGCCCGGGGATGTAGGCGGTCCGTGGTGCTTCCCGTGCGGCGATCCAGACCCGCCGCGCCGCGTCGGCGGCGACCATGCGGAATCCATCGGGGAGTCGTGCCGCCGACATGCCGGCGTCGTCGAGCACGTCGAAATTCAGCCCCGCCAGCATCGGGTGACGGTCGGCGAAGAGATCCACCCGCGAGGCGCCGCTCCGGTAGCCTGGCCCGACGACGAGGGTCGGCTCGGGTCCGGCTTGCCCAGGGTCGCCCACCACCCGGAGCATGGGCCGTCCGGTGTTGGACGGCCAGCCCAGCCGGTCCGGCAGGCGCCGGTCCGGGAGCCGCCAGTCCACGCTCAGGGTGTTGCCGGTACCGACCTCCAGCTCGACAGCGTCGTCTCCATCGTAGGCCCCGGAGGGAGATAATGCGATACGGTAGGTTCCCGGGCGATCCGGTTCGAAAGCGACCCGCCAGGGGCCGTAAGGCGACCAGGCGGCGCGGCGTTCCGCAACGGGCCGTCCATCCGGGCCGTACACCACCGCACGGGCGTCTCCGGGGCGGGCGCCCCAGGCGGTGATGGCCGCCACCACCTCCCGCACGGCGCCGGTGAAGGGGTCGCGCTGCACCTCAAGCCCATCGATCCCGATGTTGTCGACCGGTTGGCCCACGTCGATCCAGACCAGGGACCGGTCGGTGTCCGCTGGCACCGCCGGTACGGGACGGTCCGTCACCACCACCACATGGGTGATCGGACAGCCTTCCGGTGGCGGTGCCGACAGGGCGCCCATTGCGGCGGACAGATCGGTGCCCGCCGCCCGGGGGCGCAGCCCGGCCATCGCCGCGCGCGCCGCGTCCGCGGTGCCGCTGCCCAGCCACTCGACCCGCCGCAGGTCGAAGGAGGACAGGCGGAAGCACGGCGCCTCCCCGGCCGCCTGGACGGACACTCGGTCGATCGCCCGCTCCACCGCGGCGCGCGCCAGATCGAAGCGCATCCCGCCTCCCTGACGCGTCGTCATGCTGTGGGATGTGTCGATCAGCAGCCAGACGCCCAGCCGCGCGCCCCCCACGCCGGCCACCCGCCACGCCTCCAGCAACGCGGCGGCCAGAAGCAGGCCCACCACGGCCACCTGAAGCCAGAACGACAGCGAGCGCAGCGGCAGGGCGGGCGACCAGCGCCGCCTGGCGGCGGTCGGCTCCGGCAAGTCCATTAGAAAGCGGGCGGAGGAGACCTCGACCTTTCGGAACAGCGGCCGGCTCATGTAGACGGCGACGAGTGCCGCGAGTGCCGCGGCGATGCCGGCGATGGCCGTGATCATGCGCGCCTCGCGAACAGACGGGCCAGCACCGGTTCAGCAAAGAACCGCTCCGCGAAGAAGGAGGCTCCGCGGTCGGCCATTGGTTCGGCCGGCCAGCGCCACAGGACATGGTCGAGCCCGCCAAGCCGTACCGGCTCCCAAAGGCTTTTGGTGTGGGCGGCCAACCGGCGTTCCACGGCATCGGCCTGGGCGTCGTCGATGTCGCGGCGCAGGGGGCTGGCAGCCAGCCCCGGCCCGTCAACCAGCGTCGGGCCTTGGAGAAGAGCGCGCTCCGCCGGCCAACTGTCCAGCTCGACCAGGATGACCCAGCGTGATCCCTCCTGCGCTCGTGCCAGCAGGTCCCGCCAGCGCCCCTCGGCGTCCTCGAAATAGAAATCCGACACGACGATCCACACCGACGTCGGCGGCAGGCGGCGGTGCAGGGCTTCGCCGTCGAAGGCGTCCCCCGCCGTGACGGCGGAGCAGGCCAGAAAGTCGACGGCGCGGGGCGGAAGGTGCCGTCCGACGAACTCTTCCAGGCTCTGGCCATTCCCGAACAGCCGATGCAGCAGGACCCGGTCGCCCGAGGCCAGGGCCACGGAAGCGATGGCGTGGGCGAGCCACAGCGCCATGTCCAGCTTGCGGCCCTGTGCTGGCAGCCACATGGTGTCCCGCGTGTCCACCGACACCGCGATGGTCAGGCGCTGCTCGGCCGCGTAGGTGCGCACCAGCGGATCGGCCTGCGGCCCCAACCGCGCCGTGGCGCGCCAGTCGATGTGGCGGAAATCGTCGCCGGGCAGGTAGCGACGGTGTTCCCGAAACTCCAGGCTCTGCCCCTGCTTGCGCCGCAGATGCCCCCCAACCTGACCGGCCGGCAGGCGGCGTTTGGTCGCCAGCCGGTAGGCGTCGAGCTGTGCCGGGTCGAGAGGGAAGGGCGGAGGGGCGGCCATGGCGTCAGCGGTCGGGCAGGACGGCGCCGTGGGCGCGCAGGGACTGGCGGACGAGATCGCGGTATCCGGCCTCGGCCGGCGCGGTGCGCAGCACCAGATCCGCGAGGAGGGCGTCGTGGCGGTTGTCCCGCCCGAGCGGCGCTTCGCGGTAGCGCTTCTTTGCGTCCTCCTCGAAACGGCGTTCCCAGTCGAACACCAGCTTCAGACGGTGGCGCAGCACCGGCAGGGCGATGTGTGCCAGGGCGGCGCCCGCCTGGTCGGCACCGCCCAGGAACAACCCGGCCCAGCCCTTCGCGCCCAGCATGAGCGCCGTCGCGGCGCGGGGGCCGGCGCCGTATTCGATGTACCGGCGGCTCCACTCGTCCAACTCCTCCGCGGCACGGCGTTCCAGTCCGGCGGCTCCGGCGGCTGCCCCACGGTTGGTCGCCAACACGATGTTGACGATGTGGTCGCAGACCACCGGAGGCGGGTCCAGCGCCCGGATCGCGCGCCTGATGCGGTCGAAGCGGGTCAGGGCTTCGTCCTCGTTCCCGGTGGTCTTGGCGGATTCGCCGCCAGCCTTCGCCGCGGGCAGGCCGGCATCCTTGCGGACGATCTGCGACAGCACCGCCGCCGAAGGGAACGGCATGCGGATCTTGAACATGAAGCGGTCCGCCTGTGCTTCCGGCAGATCGAACACGCCTTCCTGGTCGATCGGGTTCTGCGTTGCCAGCACCATGAAGGGCGGGCGCAACATCCCCGACCGGCCGCCGTAGCTCACCGATGTTTCGGGCGTCAGGCTGTGGGTTTCGCCGAGCACGGTGACTTGGCGCTCGGCCATGGCCTCCAGCATCGCCGATTGGGTCTTCGGCGTTGCGCGGTTGATCTCGTCGGCGAGCAGCAGCCAGCGGAACACCGGCCCGGGCTGGAAGGCGAAATGCGCCATGTCGCCGTTCACCGGCATCTTGGTGCCGGTGATATCTGCCGGCATCAGATCGGGGGTGAACTGAATTCGGCCCCAGCGCTCGTCGCCGAAGCCCAGGCTGGCGCACAGCGTCTTGACGAGCTGCGTCTTGCCCAGACCGGGGTTTCCTTCCAGGAGCACATGTCCGCCCCCGTACAGCGCGACGATCAGCAGGCGGACCACATCGTCCAGCCCGTACATGCTGCGCCCGACGCCGTCGAGCACCGCCTTGACATAGTCGAGATCGTTCCGGTGCAGCGCCGGACTGCCCTGGCCGTCCATGGATTTACCGTGCTCCTTCCATGATGTGGCCGACCCACGCCGGCAAGGGCTGCTCCGTTCGCAGCCGGGATGGACCGTTGTTTCGCGGCAACGCACCGGCCGCGGGCGCCGGCCCGTCCGCACGCGCCGATGCGGAAGCGCCGCCCCGCAGCGCCGGCAGGTCGATCGTGACGGTTGGCGTGGCCGCCGCGCCGGGCGGCGGAACGGCCAACGGGTCGAAGCGCTGGAGTGGCGGCATGGGTTCCGCGTCGGTCACACGCTCTTGCCCGAATCCCGGGAGCCGGACCGTCATGTCGCCCGTGCTGGAGCCCCCCTGTGCGACATGCCCTTCGGCGGGAGCGATCCCCGGCTTTGATGAAGCGCTGCTCTGCACATGACCGTCCGAGGCTTTTCCACTTCCGGCACCGCCGTTCTGGGCGCCGGATCCGGTTCCGGTCGGGTTGGCATCCTTCGCACCGGAGCCGGCGTTTCCGGCACGGCCGGGCGTCGCCTGGGCGCCTGGGTTCCGGACACCCGAGCCTTGCCCGCCCGGTGTCTGCCCACCCGTGTTCAGGGAAGTGGCGCTTTGATTGCCGGAGGATCGGTCATCGGACTTGCCCCTATCCGGCGGGGATGCGGTTTGCCGGGCGTTGCCGGACGCGCCTCGTTCAGGAGCGCCGCCGTTCGATGCGCTGTTTCCGGGCTGGCCTTTCTGGGCGCCGTCGTCTGCTTTTGAACCCTCTCCGGAGCGTCCGGTCCCGCCTGCGCCCTGGACTCCGGCCTGGGGCTGTGCGGCACCATTGGCCGGTAGCCCGTTTCCTTGCCCTCCGCCACTCTGGGTGCCGGCATTCTGTCCGGAACCGCTTTGTGAGGACGAGCCGCCACCCTGTGGCGTCGGTGCGCCGGTGTTCGGAGAGCCCGCCGCTCCTTGGCCGCTGCTTCCCTGGGTGCTTCCTTGCGCTGCCGTTCCGGCTCCCCCGGCGTTCGCGTTTCCAGTCTGGCCCTGCGGCGTGGCGCCGATTCCCTGTCCGGTGGGGTTGCCAGGGGGATTGCCACCGCCACCTTGGTCGCCGGTCCGGCTTTGCGCCCCAGTGGCGCCGCTCTGGTCGGACTGACCGCCGCCTCCAGCGCCGTGGCCCTGCGCTTGGCCGCCTCCTCCCTGGGAACCGTTGCCGTTGGCCGCGTTGCCGCCACCGGCGCGCCCGCTTCCGCCTGTTCCTTGGCCGTTCTCAGTCCCATTACCGTTCTGAGATTGCGCTTCCTTAGCCTGACCGCCGCTCCCCCGGCTTTGGGGAGCGGCGTTCCCGCCATTCGCTGCGCCGTCGGGCTCGGTCCCGGACTGCCCTGCTCCATCGCCGCGGTTCGATTCGCCTTGGACGCTTGAACCGCTCGCCGCGTCCTGTCCGGAAGAAGGGGAGGGCGGCTGGTCGTGCTCCGAGGCGGTCGGCGACTTGGCGTCCTCCATTGCGGGTGTTCCCGCATCCGGCAATGGCGCTAAGCGGATCAGCCAGCCCGTGCCCGGAAAGCCGACGAGCAGCAGCAGTCCCACGATCGGCAGCATTCCGGCCAAGAGTTTCAGCGTTCCTGCGGCACGCCAGCGTATGTCGCCGAACACCCATTCCGCTCCGACGGACAGATCCGCAGGCCATGCTCCTGGCCCATCTTGGAAGCCGCGGCTCGCGGCGCCGACCAGCCGGCCGAGGCGTGTCGGGCCACGGTCGACCTTGCCCATGTCCCATTCCATGGCCGCCGTATGGCGGTGTGCCGCCACAAGGCCCTGCGCCGCCTGATCAGCCCACGGTCCGGTTGGCCAGCGCGGCTTCGCCACCCAGTCGAGAAGCGCAACGCAGGCCGGTGGTCCCCCGACGATACCGGACAGGGCATAGGCGCCCACTCCCGACGCGAGGGCGACGAAGGCCAGCACCGGTTCGAGGGGGCCGGCAAAGCGCAGAAGCGTCAGCGCCAACGTCAGTGGCATCAGCGCCCAGGTCGCGCCCGCGGCGGCAAAGCCGATTTTTTGAGCGTGGCCGAACCGGAGCAGGCCCCGGGCGGGACTCCCGGCGCGACGGTGCCAGAGGCGGCGAGCCTGCCAAAAGGACAGCGCGGCGGTCAGCCCCGCCAGGGTTGCCGAAGCCCAGCCGACAACCAAAACCATCCGGCCCCAACTCCCAACGGCGGCCGGGAAAACAGCTGCCAAGTAGGCAGCAGAGATGCCGGCAGCTACGGCTCCAACAAAACGCGCTTGCCCGAACCAGCCGGTGAAATGGACACTGTGCCGGAGCAGCCTCATAAGGCGTGGCTGATTCATAGCATACAAATGGAAAATAAGAATTCGGTTCACGTGTTGCACAGTTCAGCCTACGAACAGCCAGCCTTTTGGTCTTCCATTGGTATTCTCTTAATTCGAGAGGAGATTAAGAGAGAAAACAAGGAATAGGCAACGCTATACGCTACCAGCTGATATCTTTTGAATAAATGAATACCGCGGTATGTTGAGCTGTAAGGGGTTGAATGGGTTCGCTGGCATTGTTACACAAACGAAACTGATGCACAGAAAGCCCCAGGTTCCGCGTATTGCAGCGTGTCAAAAGAGGCAATAGCCCGCTTCAACCCCTCCGGTGATCAAGTGATGCGGATGGAGTTCGGGTATCCGAGATCGAGCATGGAGCTCGAAGGCGCGACTTCGGTGGCTTACGCCGCGTCGGAGTGGAGGTGCAGGCCGGCGCCGAGGACGCCCTTCCAGCGTTCTCTTCGGCTCGCCGCGCGGGCTCTCTTGTTGGAGCCGTCGGCCCGTTGTCACGCCATCCGACTCGTCGCAGCGATCAATTGGATGTGACGGTCGCGTCGGGTTGTTGCACTGTTCGCCTCCTCGATGAGGAGGGCGTCGCTACGGAGCCGCGCAACGACCGCAGCATCGAAACGGCGTTCGATTCGCTGACCCCCGTCCGGGTGATCCTGGTCGCCTGCCCCAGAAAGGCCGGCGGGGCGGAAACCGTCTGGATCGACATGCTGATAAACAGGCAGGAGCAACCGGTGCTCATGCTCGCGACGGGAGCCCTTTGACGACCGAGCCAGGGTGGCGGGCAATCAGCTTACCACATGGAAACCCGAAGTTCTGCCGGTGTCCGTCGGTACGCCACAGCCCAACGGGGCTGGTGAAGCGGAGGCTTGGCCTTGCGCGCGATTCGTTGGTGCTCTAATCATCCGTCGTCATCATTGGCACACGAATGCATGTCTTGCGAGGAAACACGTCCTTGCCCGGCCATGGCGTGGCGCCACGCCCTGAGCTCGTGCTCCCGGATGGTCATCCATGAATGTCGCCTCTGCCTGCGCCGATTTCCTCGCCTATTGCCGGGTCGCTAAGAACCTGTCGGCGCACAGCCTGCGCGCCTACGCCATCGACCTGAAGGAGTTCGAGCGCTTTGCCGCTCCCGGCATCTCCGTCGCTGCCATCGATCGTCAGCTGCTGCGCCGCTACCTCAGCCACTTGTTCGAGACCCGCGGCCTGAAGGAGACCAGCGTGAAGCGTCGCATCGCCTGCCTGAAGGTGATGTTCCGCTGGCTGGAGTTGGACGAGGTCATTCCGATCAGTCCCTTTCACCGCTTGGACGCGCGCATCCGTTTGCCCAAGCGCCTACCGCGCAACCTGACCGACGACGAGGTGCGCCGGCTGTGCCGCACCGCCCTGGACCGCGTCGGCCTGTCGGGCCGCATTACCGAGGCCAAGGCGCTGCGGATTGCCAAGCGCGCCGACCCCAATGCCTTCACCGCGCTGGTCGTGCTGGAGGTGCTGCTGTGCACGGGTCTGCGCGTCGGTGAACTGGTGAGCATCCGCGTGCCAGACATCGACCTGATCGAGCGCGTCATCACCATCATGGGCAAGGGCAGCCGGCAGCGTCGCGTCTTCCTGCCCGATGACGAAACGGCGGCCCTGGTGTCAGCCTACCGCACGGCCACCGCGGCACGGCGCGGCGCGCATGACGGGTTCGTGATAACGGCCTCCGGCGCCCCCGGTACGACGCAGTTCGTCCGGTCCCTCCTGCGCGAAACGGCGGTGGACGCGGGGATCGTCCGCCGGATCACCCCGCACATGCTGCGCCATACGGCGGCGACGCGCCTGCTGGAAAACGGCCTGGACATCCGTCTCGTCCAGAGGCTGCTCGGCCACCAGAGTATATCAACCACAGAGATCTATACTGCGGTCACTGATACGAGCCTGAAGGCGGCGATCGGCCGGGCCGCCGCCCGCATGAAAGGAGGTGGATAACTAATAATTCTCGAACCCTAGCCGACGAACTGGGTTTTCGTAACCGCGAG
>NZ_QLKQ01000034.1 GCF_003349955.1 Azospirillum brasilense | reverse complement strand
GCCCTCCCCTGCGAGAGCGGGGGAGGGTTGTGTGGGGGCCCGTTTCCCGCACTTACACCTTGATCTCCTTGTTGAACCGCTCGATCCAGCCGGCGCGGTTCTGGTTGATCACCGACCAGTCGTGGAACACGAAGGACGCCTTCAGCTCCTCCTGGTCCTTGGCGATCATGCGGGCGATGTCGCCGTCCATCTGCACCTTGGAATTCGTCGGAATGACGTAGAAGGGCGCCTGCATCAGCTTGGTCTGCACCTCCGGCGCCATGGCGGATTCGATCAGCGCCGCCGCCAGCTTGGCGTTGGGCGAGTTCTTGGTGATGTGGGCGGTGGTCAGGAAGGCGATGGTGCCCGTCTTCGGCTTGGCGAACTCCACCGGCACGCCGCGGGCGCGCAGGATCTGGATGGCGTTGAAGTTGCCCGGGGAGATGTCGATCTGGCCCTGCTGGAACAGGGTGGCGAGCGCGCCGGGATTCGGCGCGACGGCGCCGAGATTCGGCTGAAGCTCCTTCAGCGCGGCGAAGGCCGGCTCGATGTCGTTCTCGCCGCCGCCACGGGTCTTCGCCAGCTCGACCATGAAGGCGGTGCCGAGCGTCGAGTTCATGTTGGTGATGCCGACGCGGCCTTTGTATTCCGGCTTCCACAGATCGTCCCAGCTCGTCGGCGGGGTCTTGACCTTCTCCGGGTTGTAGGTGATGCCGACCGCCTGGAAGAAGATGCCCGGCCCTTCGGGAAGCTGGGCCACCGGCAGCAGGTCCTGGTAGTTCTTGCTGTCCGCGACGGGGAAGGGAGCGGCCAGATCCTGGCCGATCACCGACAGGCGCGGGCCGGGGTCCATCAGCATCACGTCGATCGGCGGGTTCGCCTTGGCGGCGGACACCTTGGCGATCATGTCTACCGACAGCATCGGGTCCAGCGCGATGTCGGCGTTGCCCGTGGCCTTGCGGAAATGCGGGACGATGACGTCGCGGTGGGCTTCCTCCCAGCTTCCGGTGAAGGTGGCGAACACCAGCTTGCGCGCCTGCGCCCAGCTCATGCCGGGGAACAGGGACATGGCGCCGAGCGTGAGGCCGGCGGCGAGGATCTGGCGGCGGTCGAGGGTCATCGGCGGACACTCCAGGGGGGAGGAGGAGAGAAGGGAGAGGGAGTGGATCAGGCGCCTGCGGGAACGGCGAAGGCGCGGCAGGTCTGGGGGGAGACGGGTTGCAGCCGGACCGGCGTGCCGGGGGCGCGCAGAGCGGCGCCGGCGACGCGCGGCTCGGTCACCTTCACCTGCCCGCCGTCGGCGGTGCGCACCTCGTAGACGACCACGGGGCCAAGCGGCAGGGCGAGTTCCACGGTGCCGGCGATCTGCTGGGGCGCCGCCTCGGCGGCGAGCCGCAGGTTTTCCGGGCGCACGCAGAGGATGGCCGGATCGCCAGCGGCCAGCGCGGCGTCGGGCGTGACGGCGGTCAGAACGGTGCCGGCCTCCAGCGCCACCTCGGCGACGCTGCCAGAGGCGCGGACGACGCGGCCCCGCAACTGGTTGGCGCTGCCGACGAAGCCGTTGACGAACAGCGTGCCGGGACGGTCGTAGACGTCCTCCGGCGTGCCGAACTGCTCCAGCCTGCCCCGGCTCAGCACGGCGATGCGGTCGGCCATGCTCAGCGCCTCCTCCTGGTCGTGGGTGACCATGATGGTGGTGATGCCGAAGCGGCGCTGGAGCTGCTTGATCTCGATCTGCATGTCCAGTCGGAGGTTCTTGTCGAGCGCGGCGAAGGGCTCGTCGAGCAGCAGGATGCTCGGCTGGATCGCCAGGGCGCGGGCCAGCGCCACGCGCTGCTGCTGCCCGCCCGACAGTTGCTTGGGGAAGCGGTCGCGCATGGCGTCCAGCTTCACCAAGCCGAGCATCGCCTCCACCCGCGCCCTCACCGCGTCGCGGGCGGCCCCCCGCGCCTCCAGCCCGTAGGCGACGTTCTGCGCCACGGTCATGTGCGGGAACAGGGCGTAATTCTGGAACACGATGCCGACGCCGCGCCCGGCGGGCGGCAGGCTGTCGACCACCCGGTCGCCGATGACGACGCGACCCAGCGTCTGCGCCTGGAAGCCGGCGAGGATGCGCAGCAGCGTGGTCTTGCCGCAGCCGGACGGCCCCAGCAGGGCCACCAACTCGCCCGCCTTGATCTCCAGCGTCACGTTGTCCACGGCGGTGGAGGCGCCGAAGCGGTGGGTGATGCCGTCCAGCGTCACCGCGACGCCCGCGGGCTTCGCGGTGGCCTCCGTGTCGGGCTGCGGCGGTCGGTGATGCGAACGGGCGGATTGGAGTGCGGCCATGGGGCGTATCCTGGTGGGGCGCACCGGCGGGGACCCCCGGTGGCGCGGCGCAGGACAGAGAAAAAGCAACCCACGTGCCACTCCGGCCAATTTGAGGGTGAGCCGGACCCGAACCCCCGCATACCCTGGTGTTCGCCTGCAAAGAGCCGCTCGGGCACGGCGCAAAGCTGGGCAGACTGCCCGCTGAATATGCCTAAAATTTCAGCGGAGCCTTGGTCTTGACCATGGTGCCCGATGTCTGGGCAAAAGGCGTGCCGCCGGGATCAGAGGAGTCGGGCGACCTCGCGCCAGGACTGGCCGGGCCCGGTGACCGGCGGCAGGTCCGGCAGCGGGCAGGGGCGCCCCTCCGGAAGGCCGAGCAGGTTCAGGGACACCACGCGGGGAAAGGCGTTGAACGGATTGCCCGCATGGTTGTCCGGGTTATAGATCGGCACGAGGTGCCACCACAGCCGGTAGCCGAGGCCCTGAAGCATGGCGATCAGATCGGCGGAATGCTCCTCCCAGTCGTTCTCCAGATAGAGCGCCGGGCGGAAACGGGCGATGCTTCGGGCCGCACCCTCGACCACCAGAGCCTCCATGCCTTCCACATCGGCCTTCAGCAGGGCCAGCCGGTCGAGGCGGAGGCCGTCGATCGTCTCGACCGGCACCGGCTCGCCGCTGAGGGCGCCCAGGCTGACGGCGCCGAAGTTGCCGGACCGGCCGTAGTCGGGGACCGGAACGGTGATCCGGCCGGGCGCGTTGCCGACCGCCGCCCGGTGCAGGACGACGTTGTGGAGGCCGTTGGCGGCGAGGTTGTGAGCCAGCAACTCATGCACCACACGCTGCGGCTCGAAGGCGTGGACGCATCCGGTGGGGCCGACCGTCCGGGCCAGCGGGACGGTGTGCGCACCGATGTTCGACCCCGCCTCGACCACCACATCGCCGGACCCCACCAGCATCGCGGCGAGGCGAGGCTCGGCGTCCGAATATTCGCCGTAGAGGGCAAGGGAGCGCCCGATGTAGGTGTCCTTCGCGAAGAAGCGCATCATCCCGTGCCGTCCGGGCCGCTCGGCGAGCATGGGCCGCCCAGGCTGGGCCGGCAGGATGACGACCTCCGGCGGAAAGTCCGGCCGTTCCGCGGCCACATGGGCACCGTCGCCGGGCTGCAACTGCAGCACCTTCGCCCCGACGTGCGACGACACGGGATCGTCCGGGGCCGGCGGGAAGGGTTGACCCACCCCCGCATGGACGCTGTCATGGACAAGCACGCGCCCTTGGATGCGCGGCCACACCCAGTCCGCCAGAAAGCGCTGGTCCTGCCAGCGGTCGGCCTTCCGATCGGCGGCGGCGTCGATGGCCGGCGTCAGCGGCGGCAGCCGACCAGCCATGCCGCCCCACATCCCGGCCAGGATCAGGTCGGTGTGCAGCACATGGTCGCGCATGACGTGGAAGGGCAGGCCGGACGCGATCCAGGCGTCCACGGCGGCCTTCTCCCGCGCGGTCGGGCGGGAATCGCAGTCGCGGCAGAGGAAACGCGCCACCGTCGGGTCGTCGGCGACGAGGAAGCGCCAGAACAGCCCGTGCGACGGGCCGCTGCCCGCCGGCATTTCGACCGTCTCGGCGCCGAGCCGCGCCAGTTCGGCCAGAACCGGGCGGGGAACCGAATCGTCGTGGTAGAAGCGGCAGGTCCAGCCGGGAAAGACCGCCGGCATCGCCTTGGCGTTGGCGAGCGCGCCCTGTGCGTAAATCTCCCGCGTCCCCCACAGGCTGAAGGCGACGATGTTGCGGGTCCGGGCGCCGTCGGAGCCGGGCGGGGTGTCGGGCGGCGGGACCTTGGCGGCGGCCCGCGCCAGTTTGAGGGCCAGAGCCTCCATGGACCACAGGGCAGCCTCCGTCGGGTCGCGCCGTTCCAACACCTGGACGAGGGCGTCGCGCACCGTGACATGAGCGGGGTCCAGATGGGCGCCGCGGCGGAGAACGGTCAGCGCCTCGTCCGTGCGGCCGCTGCGGCTCAGGGTGATGCCCAGATTGTGCAGGGCGAACCCCTCCGCCGGGGCGAGGCTCAGCGCCCGGCGGTACATGTCGGCCGCCGCTTCGAAGCGGTTGGAATCGAGAAGCGCTGTGGCGAGCAGGAAGGCCGGTTCGGACTCCGTCGGGCTCAGGGTGACGGCACTCTGGAAATCGGCGAGGGCAAGGCTTTGTCGGAGCTGCCGCAGATGGTCCTGCCCGCGCTGCTGATGGAGCAAGGCGAGCCGCCCGGTCATGTCCTCCCGGTCCGGGGCCAGGGCGCAGGCGTGCCGCAGGGCCGCGATGGCGGCGTCGGTGTCGCCGGCGTGATGCTCGGCCAGGGCCTGGAAATACCAGGGGTCGGGGACCTCGGGCGCCAGGGCCAGAGCGGAGCGCAGGGCCATGCTCGCCGCGCTCCATTCCTGCGCGGCGAGCAGCGCCTTGGCGTGGTCGATGCGGTAGGCCGAGGTGCCGGGGGCCTCAGCGACCGCGCGGCGCAACCGGTCAAGCGCGGTGTCGAGACGGTCCGTCTGGCAGGCGAGCACCCCGGCCAGATGCAGGGCCGGCGCGTAGTGCGGGTCGGCCTCCAGGATGCGGGCGTAGATGATCTCGGCTTCGGCGAGGCGACCGGACGTGTGGTGATCGACCGCGATGTCGAGCGCTTCTTCGATGGTCGCCATTCTGGGTCCTTCGCTTGACCGGCCGCGGGCTGGTGCGGTGGGACGGAACCGGTTGCGCGCGGTGATAGCACAACACGCGGTGTTGCGCATGGGGCGTTCGCCGGGATGGCGCCGGGGTTCCACCAACGGCGGCCAGACCTCTGTGCCGATTGCCAAAAGCGGACCGCCCATGCCACGGTGCGCCGCACACGAAACAAGGGCGGGGTCGGGCGGTGGCGTCAGGCGGGATGCGCGATCTTCGGTTGGACTTTTTCCGCGGGCTGGCCCTGTGGTTCATCTTCGTGGACCACATCCCGGGCAATCAGATCGCCTGGGTGACGATGCGCAACTTCGGTCTCAGCGACGCGACCGAGGTATTCGTGTTCATCTCCGGCTACACCTCGTCGCTGGTCTATGCCCGGATCCTGGACCAGCATGGCTGGCGGTTCGCCGCGGCCAAGGTGTTGGACCGCTGCTGGACGCTGTACGTCGCCTATCTCTTCCTGTTCATCGCCTTCACCGCCCAGGTCGCCTACACCGCGCGGGTCTTCGACAACCCGCTGTTCACCGAGGAAATGGGGATCGCCGGCTTCTTCGCCGATCCCGCGGTGTCGCTGGTCCAGGCGCTGGCCCTGAAGTTCCGTCCGGCCAACCTGGACATCCTGCCGCTCTACATCGTGCTGCTGCTGTCCCTGCCGGTGGTGCTGCCGGTGCTGCGGCGCTGGCCGCTGGCCCTGCTGGCCGGGTCGGTCACGCTCTACACGGCGGCGCGCCTCCTGGACTGGAACCTGCCGACCTATCCGGACGGCGGCGTCTGGTTCTTCAACCCTTTCGCCTGGCAGCTCCTGTTCGTTCTGGGGGCCACCATGCAGCGGCTGCCCGAAGTGGCGGCGGCGCTGACGGCGCGGCGGACGGCGCTGCTGTGGCTGGCGGGGGGGTATCTGTTCGCCTCCCTTCTTCTGGTGATCTCCTGGCAGATCGCGCCGATGGCCGCTCTGATGCCGGTGTGGCTGGCGGAGATCCTCTACCCGATCAGCAAGACCGACCTCGACCTTTTGCGGCTCGCGCATTTCTGCGCGCTGGCCTACGTCGTCCTGCAGATCGCGCGGTTCGACAGCGCGTGGCTGCGCTGGCCGGCGCTGGCCCCGGTGATCCTGTGCGGGCGGCAGTCGCTTCAGGTCTTCTGCCTGGGCATCTTCCTGTCCTTCGCCGGCCAGACGGTGCTGAACCACTGGTCCGCCTCGCTTTTGGCGCAGTTTTCGGTCACACTCGCCGGCATCGCCGTGATGGTGGCCGCCGCGCGGGTGCTGACCTGGTATCAGTCCGTGGGACGGCCGCCACGTCCATCGGCGTCCGCCCCGCCCGCGGCTTCCGCCGCTCCACTGGCCTCCGCCGCCACAGCTTCCGCCAAGGACCCGAGCGCATGAAGCGCGCGACCGTCTTGACCCTGGCCGTTCTCGCGGGACTGACCGCATCCGCCGCCACGGGCGTCGCGCAGGCGGCATCGCAGACGCCCGCCGATCCCTGCGCCGTTCCGGAAACCGTCTACACGGTCGATGGTGCCCTGCCGCGCGCCTGGGAGCGGCTGAAACGCGGCGGCGCGCTGCCCATCCTGGTGCTCAACTCGGCAAGTTCACGCCCGGACACCGCCTATCCCGCGCTGCTGGAAAAGGAGCTGGCGGCGCGGCTGCCCGACCGCAAGGTCAGCGTGACCGTCCGCAACGCGCCGGGGGCGACCGCGCAGGAGATGCTGCCGGTCCTGAACCGGGAACTGGCTTCCTCCTCCGCTTCCCTGCTGGTCTGGCAGGTGGGCACGGCGGACGCCATGCGGAACATCGGGCCCGACAGCTTCGGGGAAGCGCTGGGGCGCGGCATCGCGGCGGCCCAGGGGCGCGGCGCCGACGTGATCCTGATGGACATGCAGTACAGCCCGCAGACGAGCCAACTCATCACCTTCCAGCCTTACCTGGACTATGTGGAGTGGGTGTCGCAGAACAGCGACGTGGTTCATTTTCCCCGTTTCGAGATGATGCGGCATTGGTTCGAGGAGGGCCGCGTCGGCTTCGCCCCCGACTCCAGGGAGGAAAAGCTGCAGGCCTACCAGTTCGTCCACCGCTGCCTCGGCCGCATCCTGGCCGACACCGTGTCCACCATGATCGACCGCGCCGGGAGACCCGCTCCGTGACAGGCACGCCCGCCCCCCGGACCCGTGGCCGGAGGGCCGCCGTCCTGCTGTCCCTCATCCCCTTCCTCGCCGGCCTGACGGCAGCGCCCGGTCCGGTGAAGGCGGCGGCCTGCGCCGTCGCCGTTCAGACCGCCGACCTCGCCGTGCCGCTGCCGCGCAGCGCGCGGGCCCTGGCCGCCGGCGGGCCTCTGCGCATCGTCGCCATCGGCTCCTCCTCCACCGCCGGGGCCGGGGCCAGCGGACCGGCGCACAGCTACCCGGCGCGGCTGGCCGAGCATCTGGGGGCGCGTTACCCCGGCCTCGCTCTGACGGTCCTGAACAAGGGCGTCAACGGGGAGACCGGTCCCGACATGCTGAAGCGCTTCCAGCGCGACGTGCTGGACGAGGCGCCCGATCTGGTGATCTGGCAGGTGGCGGCCAACACCGTCCTGCGCGGGGACGACCCCGACGCGGCGGAACAGGTGATCCGCGACGGCGTGCGGACGCTGAAGGCCGCCGGTCTGGACGTCGTGCTGATGGACCTGCAATACGCCCCGGCCATGCTGGCGAAACCCCGGCACGAGGAGATGGAGGACCGCATCGCCCGCGTCGCGGCGGCGGAGGAGGTCGGCCTGTTCCACCGCTACGCGGTGATGCGGCAGTGGGTGGAGACGCGGCAGGCCGCCATGGGCGATCTGGTCGGGCCGGACGGCATCCACCAGAACGACTTCGGCTATGATTGCGTGGCCCGCACGCTGGCCGCCTCGCTGCACGACGCCCTCGGCTTGCGGACCGCGGGGGCGGTGTCCGCAAGGCCGTGAGGGGGTGAACCACGCCGGGTTTCCTGAAGGACCCATCTTCTGAGCGAGCCGGGTCATCCAGGGGAGTCGAAGGGGATGCCTACGTGATCAGCCAGTCCATGCTCCGCCGCCATTTCGACGTGGCGGCCTTCGAACGGGGCGAGCGCTATTATCGCGAGGGACGAGTAACCGCGCTCCACTGCGAAGCCGGCACGGACGGCGCCGTTCGTGTGACGGCGTGTGTGCGCGGCTCGCAGCCGTCGCCGTACCGCCAGGACATCCGGCTGTTCCTGCGCGGCGGCGTCCCTGCGTCCATCAGCGGTGTCTGCGAGTGCCCGGTGGGCCTGAACTGCAAGCACGTCGTCGCCGCCGTCATCGCCTGGGCCGGTGCGTCGGCCGATATGGCGCCCCCGTCTCCGGGCTCGCCCGAGCTGCCGGTGGCCGTCCGCCGGATGTTGTCCCGGATGGAGGCGGCGGCGGCGCTCGATTCGGGTGACAGCTATCCGGACACGGTGCGCACCCGCCTGCTTTATGTCCTGCGGATGGACGAAAAGGCGGATGGCTGCGAGGTGGTGGCCCGCTTCGTGACCGTTTCCCTGCGCAAGGACGACCAGTTCGGGGCGCGGGAGAAGCCCTACGACCCCGAGAACGTCCGCAGTGCCTCGGTCGCCAAATTCGTCACGCCGGCCGACCGCGCCATCCTTTTGGCGGTGTTGGAGCAGCGCGGCTACGGCTTGTCGTCGTGGCACGGGACGCCGCTGCGGGCGGAGTGGGCGGTCTGGCTGATCGAGCGGATGCTGCGGACCGGCCGCCTGTACTGGGAGGATGTTCGAGCCAACCCGCCGCTGAGGCCGGGGCCGGTTCGGGTCGGCCGCGCCCGTTGGGAGCCCGACACCGAAGGCCGGCAGCGCTTCACCATCGATCTTGACACCGATGGCGCCGGCGCGTCGGTGCGTCTGCTGCCCACCGCGCCGCCAGTCTACATCGACCTCGACCGGTGGGAGTGCGGCACGGTCTCCGCCGAGGTGCCGGCGAACATGGCCGCCGCCCTGCTGGCGTCCCCGCCCCTGGCGCCGGCCGATGTCCCGGCCTTCCGTGACGGCGCCACACGGTTCGGCGCGCTGTTGCCGGTTCTTCCCGACCCGCCCACCGGTTCCGAAACCCGCCGGGTCGTACCGCGGCCGGTGCTGCGCCTGCTGCTCGGGCAACGACCGACCTTCCCATCCTACGGACGGTATCCGGCCGGAGACGCTTTCGACCCGAGCCTTCCGGTGGCCGGACTCAGCTTCGACTACACCGGCCGGCGCGTCGCGCTGGATGCGCCCTCGGCGCCGATCCAATGGATGGAGGACGGCGTCCTGGTCACGGTTCCCCGTGACGGCAAGGCGGAGGCCAAGGCCGCCGCCCGTCTTCGCAAACTCGGCCTGAGCGCCAGCGAGTTGCCCCTGACGGTAGCTGGGGATACGTCCGGCCAGCGCCGGCTCTTCACCATCGACGGCGACCTGTTCGATGTGGCCGCCGGCTGGCTGCGGCTCTGCGACACCGTCGTGCCGGCGCTGCGCACCGAAGGCTGGACCGTCGAGATCGACCGGCATTTTCCTTACCAGGTGGTCGAGGCGGCGGGCGACTGGGCGCTCGAACTGGGCGACGGGACCGGGATCGACTGGTTCGGCGTCACCCTCGGCGTGGAGGTTGGCGGCGAACGGATCGACCTGCTGCCGGTGCTTCGCTCCGTGATCGCCGTCCTGGGCAGCCCTGACTCCGATGCCTTCGATGCGGGCAGCGATGTCTGGAACGGCGGGGAGGACGAGGCCGTGCCGAGCGGCTTCGATCTGGCGCTGGATGCGCTGGCGCCGGAGGGCGCGCTGTACGTGCCGGTCGGCGACAGCCGTTTCCTGCCGCTCGCCGTCGATCGGGTGCGGCCGCTGATCCATGTCCTGATGGAGTTGTTCGGCCTGCAGGTGGACGGGGAGGGGTTGCGGATCGGCCGCGCGCAGCTGGGCGATCTCGCGGCGCTGGAGCACGCGGCGTCCACCGCCGGCATCCCGGTCCTGGGCGCCGACGCCGTCCGCCGCATGGCGGCGGCGCTGAGCGAGGCCGGCGGCATTCCCGCCGTCCCGGCGCCCGCCGGGCTCCGGGCGACGCTGCGGCCCTATCAGCAGGCCGGCCTGGCGTGGCTGCGGTTCCTGGCGGGGCACGGCTTCGGTGGCATCCTGGCCGACGACATGGGGCTCGGCAAGACGGTGCAGGCGCTGGCCCACCTGCTGGCCGAGAAGGAGGCCGGGCGGCTCGACCGGCCCAGCCTGCTCGTGGCTCCGACCAGTGTGCTCGGCAACTGGCGGGCGGAGGTGCAGCGCTTTGCGCCCGAACTGCGGACCCTGGTGCTGCACGGCCCGCAACGCAAGGCCGGACACGCCGCGATGGCGGACCATGATCTGGTGGTGACCTCCTACGCCCTGCTGCCGCGCGACGCCGCGGTGCTGGCGGAGCAGCGCTGGCATCTGGCGGTCTTCGACGAGGCGCAGTATCTCAAGAACCCTGCCTCGCAGGCGGCCAAGGCGGCGCAGAGGTTGCAGGCGCGGCAGCGGTTGTGCCTGAGCGGGACGCCGCTGGAGAACAATCTCGACGAGCTGTGGTCGCTGTTCTCGGTGGTGGTGCCAGACCTGCTCGGTGACCGCACCGGTTTTCGCCGGCAGTTCCGCACGCCCATCGAGAAGCACGGCGACGCCGGGCGCCAGCGGGTGCTGGCCCGCCGGCTGCGCCCGTTCCTGCTGCGCCGGACCAAGGAGGAGGTGGCCGCCGATCTGCCGCCCAAGACCGAGATCGTCGAGAGCGTGGAGCCGGGCGGCGCCCAGCGCGACCTCTACGAGACGATCCGTCTGGCCATGGACGCGCGGGTGCGCGAGGAGATCGCGCGCAAGGGGCTGGCGCGCAGCCGCATCACCATCCTGGACGCGCTGCTGAAGCTGCGGCAGGTCTGCTGCGACCCGCGGCTGGTGAAGCTGGAGACGGCGCGCCGGCGGACGGCGGCGGGGGCCGCCTCGGCCAAGCTGGCCCGCCTTTTGGAGATGCTGCCGGAACTGCTGGCGGATGGACGGCGTGTCCTGCTGTTCTCGCAGTTCACGTCGATGCTCGACCTGATCAAGCCCGAGTTGGAGGAGCGCGGCATTGCCTTCGCCGAGCTGACCGGCGCCACCAGGGACCGCGAGACTCCGGTGCGCCGGTTCCAGGCGGGTGAAGTGCCGCTGTTCCTGATCAGCCTGAAGGCCGGGGGCACCGGGCTTAACCTGACGGCGGCCGACACGGTGATCCACTACGATCCCTGGTGGAACCCGGCGGTTGAGGATCAGGCCACCGACCGCGCCCACCGCATCGGCCAGGACAAACCGGTCTTCGTCTACAAGCTGGTGACCGCCGGAACGGTCGAGGAGCGCATGCGCGACCTCCAGGAGCGCAAACGCCGGCTGGGCGAGGCCATCTACGACCATGAGGGGGCCGAGGCCGATGTCCTGAGCGCCGAGGACGTCGCCTTCCTGCTGGCGCCGCTCGACATCCTCTAAGCACCCCGGCCCAGCACCCCGGCCCAGTACCCCGGCGAAGCATCAGCGCCCGAACAGCGCCAGCAGGCCGTCGCCCAGGATGCCCCGCCAAGCGAACCGGTCGTGCCCGGCGGCATAGTCGCGGTAGGTAACCTCGTAGCCCTTGGCCTCCAGAACGTCCCGCAGGTGGCGGGAGCTTTCAAGGATGCCGATCTCACCGTCGCCTCCGCTCTCGAACAGGCCGGCGCTGAGGAAGAAACGCACCGGACGGCGATCACGGGACGCCACCAGTCCGGCGACATGCTCCGGGCGGTCCGGCGGTGCGTCGTCCGGATGCCACCAGAAGGAGCCGGACATGGACAGCGCGTTCCCGAACCGGTCCGGATGGGCCAGCGCTGCGGACACCGCCGCCAGCCCGCCGTAGCTGGACCCGGCCAGAACGGTGCGGTCGGGTCGGGTCCGGATGCCCATCCGCTCTCTCAACCAGGGAAGAAGCTCGTCGGCGAGCATCGCCGCGAAAGCGGGGTTGGCCGGCAGTTCGCGCTCCCTTGCCTCGGCGCTGGGGTTGGCGATGAAGACGGCGACGGTCGGCGGCAGGCGGCCATCGCCGGTCAGCCGGTCGAGCATGGTCGGAACCGGCGCGCGGCTGTCGAGATAGTCCGGCCCGTCGAACAGCAGCAGCAGGACCGTGTCCTTCTCCGTCGGATCGACGCCGGGCGGCGCGTAGACCACGACGTCCCGCCTGTTGCCGAGGATGCGGCTGGCGAAGCGTTCGGCGACGAGCCGGCCCGCCGGTTCGGCCCAGCCGCCTTCCAGGCCGGGTTGGGCAGGGGCGCCCGGCAATTCCACCAGGGAAGCCTGGTTGTAGGGATCGGGTGCGTCGGCCGGCCAGGGGTGATGGTTCAGCGGATCGGCTTGAAGCTGCGACAGGATGGCCAGCCGGCAGTCGCGGCAGGTTCCGCGGAACTCCGGAACGTCCGGCGCGATCCGGTAGGACAGGCGGGTGGAGGCCGGGACGACGAAGCTCTTGAACCAGACGTCGCTCCACTCCAGCCGCTCGAGATTTTCGTGGTTGGAGGTCGGTCCGCCGAGCAGGCGCACGTTGTGGCGGGCGCCCCGCGCCAGGAAGGTCATCACCACCCGGTCCGATCCCGGCGCGTTGGTCAATGGTTCCACCAGGGGCGTGCCACGCCGTGCGATGTCCTGCCAGAAGGCATCGGTCCCACCGCCGCGCCCCACGGTTTCCGCCAGGGCGGCAATGGTCGGGCTCAGATACTCCCGCCGGCCCGCACGCTGGTCCGAGACGGCGATGCGGCGGGTCAGCGCCAGCCGATAGCCGCCGGTCCCGCGCAGCGTGACGCGCAGCGCCGCCATACCGGGCTCGGCGACGAACCGGAAAACCTCCCGCCCTGTCGTGCCGTTCAGCAGCAGCCGGACGGGGCGCCCCTCCTGGTCGATCAGCCGCAGCTCCGCGGCGTCCGTTCCCGAATCGAGCACGCCTTCCACATAGTCGCCGTCGTCGAGGTCCAGGGAATGGACGGCGTCCTGTTCCGTCCCCACGACGGGAACGTCCAGGACCAGCGGGGAGCGCTCGGGCATCGCCGCGCAGGCGTTCAGAACCGTCATCATCAGTCCCACAAGTGTCAGACGCTTCAATCGCCCGGCCTTTCTCATCCGCCCACCGCGGCGCGGACCGGTTCCGCGTCGGCCGCCGCCGCTGCCTCAGCGATCACCCGGTCGAGCAGGGGGCCGACGATCCGCAGGGACGCCGGAGCGATGATGTCCTCGTGCGCGCAGTGGGACAGGCGGTGGACGGACAGGCGCCCGACGCGGCCTGCCCAGCTTCCCTCGGGATCGATCTCCGGCGGGATCGACTTCTCGGCCACGAACAGCGTCAGCTCGCCGTCGTAGGACGGGGTGCGGGCCTTCGAGAGAACCCGCACCGCGTCCTTGTAGTTGCCGAATATGTGGCCGAACATCTCCACCTTCTCCCGCCGCAGATCCTCGTCCATCACGTCGGCCAGGGCGTCGCTCAGGAACTGTTCCTGCTCGCGTTCCGCCGCCTGATCGGCGTCGGTGCGGCCGAGCCCGCTCCAGTCGTGGGCCTCCGCCGGGTAGGTGTCGAGCAGGCCAAGGAAATCCACCCGCTCCCCCATCCGTCGCAGCCGCACCGCCAAGCCGTAGGCGACCGTGCCGCCCAGCGAATAGCCCAGCAGGTGGTAGGGACCCTGCGGCTGCACCGCGCGCAGGATGGCGAGCTGGCGGTCGCACAGTTCGTCGAGGTCGGCGCTGAGCGCCAGCGGGCCGTTGGGACGTGGCGATTGCAGGCCGACGATGGGCCGGTCGCCGCTCACGTAACGCGACAGCACGCTGTACTGCCAGGACAGGCCGGACCCCGGATAGAGACAGATCAGCGGCGGCCCCGACCCGTCGCGCAGGCGGATCACCGGCGCGAAACCGAGATTCTCCGGCTCGTCCCGCCCGCCCGCTTCGGCCAGTTGGGTATTGGCCAACAGGGCGGCCAGCCGGGCGATGGTGGGGGCGACCATGATCTGGCTGACCGCCACCGGCTGACCCAGGTCGCGGCGGATGCGCGCCGCCAGCCGCATCGCCAGCAGCGAGTGTCCGCCGATGGCGAAGAAATCGTCGTCCGCAGCGATCCGCTCCCGCTCCAGCAGTTCGGCGAAGAGAACCGCCAGATGGCTTTCCAGGCCCGGCGCCGGTGGACGGCCCGACGCGGCCCCTTGGGCGGTCGCTGCGGGCAGAGGCAGCGCTTTGCGGTCCAGCTTGCCGTTCGGCGACAGGGGCAGGGTGGACAGCGTCACATAGGTGGCGGGCAGCATGTGCGGCGGCAGCGTGTCCCGCAGGGCGGCGCGGAGGGCGGCCTCGTCCACCGCGTGGCCCTCCGCCGGAACGAGGTAGGCGACGAGTTGGCGCCGGTCCATGCCGGCTTCTGACCCGCCGTCGCCCAGCGCCACGGCGGTCACCACCGCCTGGGCCACGCCGGGCAGGGCGGCCAGCGCGCTTTCGATCTCGCCCAGCTCGATGCGCTGGCCGCGGATCTTCACCTGATGGTCGGTGCGGCCCAGATACTCGACCACGCCGTCCGGCAGCCAGCGGGCGAGGTCGCCCGTGCGGTACATGCGCCGCCCCGCATCGAAGGGGTCGGCGACGAAGCGCGACGCCGTCAGGCCGGGCCGTCCGAGATAGCCGATGGCGAGCTGGTCGCCGCACAGATGCAACTCCCCCACCGCGCCGGGCGGCACCGGGCGCAGGGCGTGGTCGAGGATGCGGAGCCGCGTGTTCCACACCGGCCGGCCGATGGGAACGCCGCCATCTCCCTCGATCCAGGCGTCGGACGCCGGGCAATAGGTGACGTCCACCGCCGCCTCGGTCGGGCCGTAGAGGTTGTGCAGCGCCGCGCCGAAGCGGCCGGTGAAGGCGCGCGACAGGGTCCGCGCCAGCGCCTCCCCGCTGCAGAAGACGCGGGTCAGGCTGGTGCAGACCGCGGCATCGGGGCCGTGGCTTTCAATCACGCTGGCGGTGAAGAGGGCCAGCATCGACGGCACGAAGTGGATCGTGGTGATGCGGTGATCCTCGATCAGCCGGACCAGCGCCGCCGGGTCGCGGTGGGCCTCGGGCGGTGCCATGACCAGCCGCGCCCCGACCAGGAAGGACCAGAAGAACTCCCACACCGACACGTCGAAGCCGCAGGGCGTCTTCTGCAGGATCGCGTCGTCCGGCCCCAGCGGGTATTCGTTCTGCATCCACAGGATGCGGTTGACGATGGCGCCGTGCGACACCGCCACGCCCTTGGGCCGTCCCGTGGTGCCGCTCGTGTAGATGATGTAGGCCGGGTGTTCAGGGGCCGGGTGCTCCGGCGTCAGCCCGTCCGCGAGCAGAGGCGTTCCATATCCTGCCCCGCCGTCCTCATCGACGAACAGCACCGGCACCGCGTCGCCGAACAGCGGGCGCGAGGCCGCGTCGGTCATCAGGGCGCGCGGGCGGGCGTCGGACAGCATGAAGGCCAGCCGCTCCGCCGGATAGCCGAGGTCGAGCGGCAGATAGGCCGCCCCCGCCTCGATGACTGCCAGGATCGACAGGCTGAGGGACGCGGAGCGCGGCACGCCCACCGCGACCACGTCGCCGGGGCCCACGCCCAGGGCCCGCAGCCGCCCGGCCAGAACGGTCACCCGCCCTCGAACGTCGCGGAACGTCAGGCTCTCCCGCTCATCCTCCAGCGCAATGGCGTCCGGCGTGCGCGCCGCCTGCGCGACGAGGAGGTCGCGCAGCGTGGTCCGGGGAACCGCCCGCGCGGTGGCGTTCACCGCGGCGAGGTGCCGCCGCTCCCCCTCCGTCAGGGTCGGCAGGGCGGCCACGGGCGTCTCGGGATGGCGGACCAGCGCGACCAACAGGCTGCGGACCCGCTCCCCCAGCGCCGTCGTGTCGGGCACCGCGCCGCGGTTCTCCACCAGCAGGGTCAGCTCGCGGCCCGGCAGGACCAGCAGGGCCAGCGGGTAGTGGCTGTAGCCACGGTTGTGGACGCCGGAGACGCGGACGCCGCCGAGGTCGAGGGCCTCGTATCCGCTGTCCGGGTAGTTCTCCACGACCAGCAGCGTGTCGAACAGCGCGGCGCCGCCGGCCATCGCCTGAAGCTCCGACAGGCCCAGGCCGTCATGCTCCATCAGGGTGATGTGGCGCTCCTGGATGGCCGGAAGCTGCTCCCATAGCGACTGCGCCGGGTTAAGCGCCACCCGCACCGGCAAAGTGTTCAGGAACAGCCCCACCTGCTGTTCGACGCCCGGAACGGCAACGGAGCGTCCGGAAACCGGCGTGCCGAACAGCACGTCGTCGCGCCCCGCCAGATTGCTCAGCACAAGCCCCCACACCGCCTGCATCAGCGCGTTCAGGGTCAGCCCTTCCGCCCGCAGCCGGGAGAGGAGGGCGTCGGTCAGCTCCGCCGGCAGGGCCAGCTCCGCCTCCTCCATCGGCGCGTCGCCGCCGGAGCGGGCCGGGTCGAACAGGACGGTTGGGGTGGCCCCGGCCAGCGCCGCGCCCCAGGCGTCCCGGCTCGCGGCCCGGTCACGGGCCAGCAGGCCGTGGATCACCGCCGGATAGCCGATGGCCAGGGGCGTCAGCGCGCCGGGACCCTGCCCATAGGCGGTCAGCAGGTCGCGCAGCAGCAACGGCGTCGACCAGCCGTCCACCACCAGATGATGCACGGCGATCAGCAGCCGATGACGGTCCGGCGCGGTGCGGACGAGGATGGCCTTCACCAAGCCCAGGAAGCGGTCGGTCGGGTTGGCACGCTCCGCCGCCGCCGCCTCGATGCGGGCCAGTTCCGCGGCGCGGGCCTCCGGCGCTTGGTCCGACAGGTCGTGCCGCTCGACGGCCCACAGTCCGGCGCCGCCGTCCGGCAGGGCTGGGATGACCAGCAGCGGGTCGCCGCCACCGTCATGGTCGAACAGCCCGGCAAGCTGCGGGTGGCGGAGCAACACCGCGTCGAAGGCCCGCTCCAGCCGCTCCGCGTCCAGCGGCCCGTCGAGGTCGAGAGCGGTGAAGGCGTTGTAGGCGCTGGCCTTTCCGCCGAGCTGGTTCTGGAACAGCATGCCCTTCTGCAAAGGCAGCAGCGGCACCGCCGCGGCGACCGGGCCGTGACGGACCTCCAGCGCCGCCAAATCGACGGCGGGCGTCGCCATGGCGGTTCGGCGTTCTGCAACCAGCGCCGTCAGGGCGAGCGCCATGCGCCGCGGGTCGCGTCCGGCGAAGACGTCGCGCGGGCGCAGCTCGAACCCGTGGGCGCGCAGGGCGCTGCCCAGCGCGATGGCGCTGATGCTGTCGCCGCCGAGCGCGAAGAAATCGGCGTCGGCGCCGACCGCCGGCAAGCGCAGAACCGTCGCCATGGCGCGGCAGAGCAGCGCCTCCGCCGGGGTGGCGGGAGCCGCGCCGCCGGTCTCCGCCGCCGGGGCGGGCAGGCGGGCGCGGTCCACCTTGCCGTTGACGGTCAACGGGAAGGCGTCCAGCACCACCAGCGCCGAGGGCACCATGTAGTCGGGCAGCCGCTCGCGCAGCCCGTGCAGCAGGTCGCGGGACGTCCGATCCACCCCCTCCGCCAGGGTGCAGTAGGCGATCAGCCGGTGGCTGCCGTTCACCGCCTCCGCCACCACCAGCGCGCCGGACACGCCGGGCAGGCGGTGAAGGGCGGCCTCGACCTCCGGGATCTCGATGCGGTAGCCGCGGACCTTGATCTGGTGGTCGGCGCGACCGATGAAGTCGATCTGCCCATCGCCGGTCCAGCGCACCAGATCGCCGGTGCGATAGAGCCGCCCGCCCGATCCGAAGGGGCCCGAGCCAAACGGATCGGCGACGAAGCGCTGGGCGGTCAGCCCCGGACGGCCCACATAGCCCGCTGCCAGACCGGCGCCGCCGATGTACAGCTCGCCCACGGCGCCCACCGGCACCGGGCGCAGCCGGCTGTCCAGCACATGGACCCGCACATTGCCGACCGGGCGCCCGACCACCGGCCGCTCCGCCGCCGTGACGGGCGCGCGTAGCGTGTCCACCGTGTTCTCGGTCGGGCCGTAGAGGTTCACCGCCATCAGATCGGCATGGCCGCGAAGGTCCGCCCACAGGGCGGGGGAGGCCGCCTCGCCGCCGATCAGGATCAGCGTCGGCTGGTGATGGCCCGGCTCCATCAGACCGCAGGCCAGCATCTGCGCGCAGAAGGAGGGCGGCAGGTCCATGGCGTCGATGCGCCGGTCCCGCACCTCCCGCACCAACGCGTGGGCGTCCCGCCGCATCTCCTCGTCGAAGACGTGAAGCTCCTGCCCCAGCAGCATCCAGAAGATCTGCAACCAAGAGGAATCGAAGGCGAAGGAGTGGGTGTGGGCGGCCCTCAGGACGCGGGTGCCGTGGCGCTGCCGAACGGCCTCCAGGGCCGGGCCGTAGACTGTCGCCGTGTGCGACAGCAGCAGGTTCAGCAGCGCGCCGTGGGTGTTCATCACCCCCTTCGGGCGCCCGGTGGAGCCGGAGGTGAAGATGATCGTGGCGACATGGCCGGGCGTCAGGGGCGCCTTGCGCTCCGCCGGCGCGACGGGGCCGCCGGGCAGGGCGGCGCAGGCGGCCAGCAGGTCGGCGTCGTCCAGGCACAGCGCCTCCAGCCCGGCGGGCAGCCGCCCGGCCACCGAGGCCCAACTCAGGGCGCAGAGCGGCCCGGCGTCCTCGCACATCATCGCCAGCCGCTCGGTGGGGTAGTCGAGGTCCAGTGGCAGGTGGGTGGCGCCGCTCGCCAGAACCGCCAGCATGGCGACCACCGTGTCGGCGGAGCGCGGAACCGCCACCGCCACCACGTCGCCGGGGCCGACGCCGCGCGCGATCAACAGACGCGCCAGCCGCGACACCGCGCCCGACAGCTCCGCGAAGGGGATGCGGGTTTCGCCGAACACCAGCGCCGTGGCCTCCGGCGTCTCGGCGGACTGGCGGTCCAAAACCTCCACCAGGGTCGCCGGGCGCTCCGGGGCGGCGAAGACGGGACCGCTGGACCAAGCGGCGATGGCCGCTTCCTCGTCGGCGTCCATCACCGGCAGGCCGTCCAGCGGAGCGCTGGTCACGGCGGCGTCGAGCAGCCGGATCAGGCGCCGGGCGTGGCGGGCCAGTTCGCCCACCGTGTAGCGCGTGCGGTCGGCGCGCAGTTCCAGCGCGATGCCGCCGCCGCGCGTCATCAGGCCGAACTCGAAATCGTCCACCGGGCCGGTCGCCAGATGGTGGGTGACCGCCTCCACGCCCGCGAAGTCCAGGTCGTAATCGAACAGGCGGTAATTGACCACCGGGCCGTAGAGCGCCTTTCCCGACCCGACCTGACCCAGATCGCGGGGGATGCGCTCCGCGTCGTAGCGCTGGTGCCGGCGCGCCTCCCGCAGCGCGGCGCGCACCCGTCCGGCGGCCTCGGCCAGCGTGCCGGCCCCGGTCAGGTCGATGCGCACCGGCAGCACGTTGACCACCGGAGCCATGGCGTGGACGGCGGCGGAGCCCATGCGCCGCATGAAGGGAACGCCCACCACCGGGCGGGGGTCGCCGGACAGCCGGTGCAGATAGACGGCGATGCCGGCCATCGCCAGATCGGCGACCGACACGCCGCAATGCTCCGCCAGCGTGCCAAGCGCGCGGGCCAGCGGGTCGGGCAGGGCGGCGGTGTGGGCCACCACCTCCGACGTCGCCTGCTGCTCGGTCGGCTTGGCTCCCTGGACGGAGAGGGTCAGCGGCGCCGGAAAATCCCGGCACAGCCCGCTCCAATAGGCGCGGTCGCGGACCAGCGCATCGGATTCGAGATAGGCCGCTTCCTCCTCCGCCACCGCGGCGACGGAGACGAAGGGGCAGGAGGCCGGCGCCCGCCCCGCGACAGCCGCGCCGTACAGATCGGCGATGCGGCGGGTCAGCGCGTTGAAGCTGTAACCGTCCAGCATGATGTGGTGGTAGCGCTGGTACCAGATCCAGCGCGGCGCTCCGTCTGCCCCGGTGACGTCGAACAGGATGTGGCGGCACAGCGGGCGGTCGCCATCGGCGGGCAGGTCTGCGGCCAGATCGTCGGCCATGACGGCGCGCGCCGTCGCCTCCGGGTGGGTGGCGGTGGTCAGGTCCATACGCTCCGGCTCGGCCACCGGATCGCCGCCCAAAATCTGGACGACGCGGCCGTCCCGTTCGGCGAAGCGCGCGGTCACCGTGTCGGCCTCCGCCAGCCCGTCGCGGATGGCCTGGGACAGGCGCACGGCGTCGATGGCGCCGTTCAGCTCAATGGCGTGGGCGATGACATAGGCGTTCTTCCGGGCCGCGACCTGATCCGCCAGCCAGATGCCCAGTTGCGTGCCCAGCAGGGGGATGATGCGCATGGCCCTGTCCTTGATATGAAACGTTGAATTCCCTCTCCCCCTGGGGAGAGGGTTAGGGTGAGGGGGTTGCGCGTGTCGAGACGTTCGGCACAAGCGCAACCCCCTCACCGGCCCTCCGGGCCACCCTCTCCCCAGAGGGGAGAGGGCTATGAAGCTCAGGCGGCGGCCGGGGTGAGGCTGGTGGGGGTGAGGCTGGCCCAGGCGGCCTCGATATGGTCGAGGCAGGCGGCGCGCCCGGCGGGGCCGAAGACGGCGGTCCAGCCCTCCGGCACCGCGGCGAAGCACGGCCACAGGCTGAACTGGCCGGCATCGTTCATCAGCGCCAGGAAGTCGTGACGGTCGTCGTCGAAGGGGTTCACATACTGGTCGTTCGTCATTGGATCATTCCTGGAAACGATAAGGATCAGCGCCCCAGCGTCGCTCCGCCGTCCACCAGCAGGTCGGCCAGCGTGATGTGGCCGGCGGCGGGCGAGGCGAGGAAGACCACCGTCTCCGCCACGTCGCGCGGCGTGCCGAGCTTGCCGAGCGGGATGCCGAGCTTGTGCTGGCCGGGATTGCCCCGGATGGTCTGCGCCGCTCCGTCCGGCCCGCTCCACAGCGCGCGCTGCATGGGCGTGTCGGTGGAGCCGGGGGAAACGACGTTGCAGCGCACGCCGTAGGGCGCCAGCTCCAGCCCCACCGCCATGGTCAGGCTGGTCAGCGCCGCCTTCGACGCGCCATAGGCGGCCATGCCGATCCGCGGCACATGGGCGGCGTTGGACGACACGCTGACAATGGCGCCGCCGTTCCCCCCGCTTTTGAAGGCCGGGATCACCGCCCGCATCATGTGGAAGGGACCGGCCACGTTGACGGCGAAGCTGTCGCGCCAGTCGTCATCGGTCGTGTCCTCCACCGGTCCCATGCGCAGGATGCCGGCGACGTTGGCCAGGACGTCGATCCGCGTTCCTTCCGCGAACAGCGCCCGGCAGGTTCCGGCCACCGCGTCGGCGTCGGCGATGTCCAGCGTCACGGCGCGGTAGGGCCGCTCCCCGCTGTCGTGCCAGTGGCGGTCGAAGGCGACGACGATGGCGCCGCGGGCGTGGAAGAGGTCGGCCACGGCCCGCCCGATCCCTTGCCCGGCGCCGGTCACCCAGGCGGTCCGGCCCGCGAAGTCCGTCATGCCGCCACACGCCCGGACGCGGCCAGCCGGGGCTCGATCAGCGCCCACCAGCCGTTGATGCTCGGCTGCGCGGCCAGCTCGGCGAAGCCGACCTCGACGCCGGCGGCCTTCCAGCGGTCCACCACCTGCATCACCGCGATGGAATCGAGGCCGAAATCCATCAGGTTGTCGTCGTCCCCCGGCGCTTCGTCGAGCGAGGCGAGCAGGATGCGCCGCAGCCCCTCCTTGCTCAGCACCGCCGCGGGGGCGGCCAGCACACTGTCGGAATGGATCGTCCGCCCGGCGTTGCGCGCGACGTAGCGCAGCGCCATCATGTGATCCTCGCGCGAGAAGTCGGCGATGGCGTCGGCGATCAGGAAGGGCTTGATGCCGCGCATGAAGGCGTCCAGCGCCGTCTGCATCACGCCGATGTGCGCGTAGATCCCGCAGATCAGGAGCTGGTCGCGCCCGGCCTCCGCCATCATCTCGGCCAGCGGCGCGCGGAAGAAAGCGCTGTAGCGCCATTTGGTCAGCACCCGGTCGTCGGCGTCCGGGGCCAGCGGGGCGACGATGCCGGCGAGGTCCGGCTTGGCCGTCAGGCCCGGCCCCCACAGGTCGTTCAGCAGGCCGCGGTCGGCGTCGGACTGCACCGCCGGCTGGGCCGTGTAGACGACCGGCACGCCCAGCGCTTTCAGATGGCGCTTCAGCCGGACGATCCGGTCGATGCAGCTGACGATGGCCGGGTTCGCCGCGCCATAGAAGCCGACGAAATAGTCCTGCATGTCGTGGATCAGCAGGACGGCGCGGGCGGGGTCGAGGTTCCAGGACAGCTTGTCCTGTGGCAGCTCCGCCGCGGTGGGCAGGGCGTAGGGGGCGATGGATCGGATGGTCATGATGCGGTCGTTTCCATGGATGCGTTGTCTTGGCGCGCCCGCTCGCGCAGGGTCTGCTTGTCGACTTTGCCGACGGCGGTCTTGGGCAGGTCCGGGACGAAGACGAAGCGGTCGGGCAGCTTGAAGTCGGCGAGCCCCTGGCCGCGCAGGAAGCGGCGCAGCTCCGACGGTTTGGTGCCGGGCGGGGCGATCACGAAGGCGCAGGACCGCTCGCCCATCAGCGCGTCGGGCATGGCGACGACGGCGGCGTGGCCCACCGCGGGATGGGCGGCCAGCAGGTCCTCGACCTCCTGCGCGTCGATCTTCTCGCCGCCGCGGTTGATCTGGTCCTTGTTGCGCCCGCAGACGACGAGGTTGCCGCCCGGCGCCAGGCTGACCAGATCGCCGCTGCAATAGAAGCCCTCGGCGTCGAAGACGCGGGCGTTGTGCGCCTCGGCCTTGTAATAGCCGCGGAAGGTGTAGGGGCCGCGGGTCCACAGCTCGCCCACCGTGCCGGGCGGGACCGGGTGGCCGGCGGCGTCGAGGATGCGGATCTCGTCGTCGGGGCTCATCGGGCGGCCCTGGGTGTTGACCACCGTCCAGGCATCGTCGTCGAGCCGCGTGTAGTTCACCAGCCCTTCCGCCATCCCGAAGACCTGCTGGAGGCGGCAGCCCAGCCGCTCCGGCACCCGCTCGGCGACGGCGGGGCTGAGCTTGGCGCCGCCCACCTGGACGACCTCCAGGCTCGACAGGTCCTCGGCGCCGCCGGCGGCCTCCAGCCAGACCGACAGCATCGGCGGGACCAGCGCCGCCCAGGTGACGCGGTGGCGCGCGATCAGCGGGAAGCAGGTGGCGGGGCTGGGGTCGCCGGCCATCACCACCGTGCCGCCGGCGTGGAACACGCCGAGCGCGCCGGGCGAGCTGAGCGTGAAATTGTGCGGCGCCGGCAGGGCGCAGAGGAAGCGGCAGGACCCGTCCAGCCCGCAGATCTCGACGCTGCGGCGGACGCTGTAGAGATAGTCGTCGTGGGTGCGCGGGATCAGCTTCGGCGTGCCGGTGCTCCCGCCGGACAGCTGGAAGAAGGCCACGCCTGACGGGTCGGCGGCCAAGTCGGCGACGGGGGCCGGCCCGGCGTCCTCCTCCGCCAAGGCATCGCCGTCGGCCCAGGCGAGGCCGCCGATCCCGTCGTCGGACGGCGCGCCGAGCAGGAGCAGCCGCTCCGCCCCGACGGTCTGCGTCATCAGGGCGACCAAGGCCTGGTCCGCCGCCGGCAGCACGGCCAGCGCCGGCTCTATCTGGCGCGCGTAGGCGGTCAGCTCGTAGACGCCGTGGCTGTTCAGCGCGTTGACCGGCACCACGCCGCAACGCAGCAGGGCGAAGAAGACCAGATAGAATTCCGCGCGGTTGGGCACGCGGACCAGCGCCGTGTCGCCGGGCCGCAGGCCGCGGGCACGGAAGGCCACCGCCAGACGGAACGACTGGCGCTGCAGGTCGGCGTAGCGGAACCGGCGCTCTCCGCAGAGGATCGCGGTGGCCTCCGCCGCAGCGCCCCGGTGACGGTCGATCACGTCGGTCAGCGGGTCGCCGGTCCAGTAGCCCTTGGCGCGGTAACGCTCCGCGAACGCGGCGGGCCAAGGCGTGAAGGGAATGGTCACGACGCCAGCTCCACCGGAAGGTCGGTGTTGGAGGGCCGGGCGGACGCGACGCCGAACAGGTTCAGCATGGTGGTCAGCTTGGCCGCCGTCTCTTCCCACTCCGCCGCCGGGTCGGACTCCGCGACGATCCCGGCCCCGGCATAGAGGCGCAGATGCCGGCCCTGGACCAGCCCGCAGCGGATGGACAGCGCCCATTCGCCGTTGCCCCGGCTGTCCATCCAGCCGACCATGCCGCCGTACCAGTTGCGGGCGTACCCCTCCAGCCGCTCGATGGCGTCGCGGGCGAGGCCGGTCGGCGTGCCGCAGATCGCCGGCGTGGGGTGCAGCGCGTGGGCGAGCCGCAGCGACGACACCGCCGGATCGGCCAGCTCGCCGGTCAGTTCGGTGGACAGGTGCAGCATGGTCGGGGTGCGGATCACGCTGGGCGCGTCCGGCACGGACAACGGGTTGCAATGGGGGGCGAGCGCGGCGCGCACGGCATCGACGACGTAGCGGTGCTCTGTCCGGTCCTTGGCCGAGGCGAGCAGGGCGGCGGTGCGCTGGCGCTCCACCGTGGCGGACGGGCTGCGCGGGGCGGACCCGGCCAGCGGGTTGCTGACCACGGTCCGCCCGGTCTTGCGGATCAGCAGTTCCGGACTCGCCCCCACCAGGGTCTGTCCGTAGGCGACCGGGGCCGCGAAGACGTGGGCTCCGGGATTTTGCCGCAGCAGGGCGCGCAGCAGGCGGCCCGGCGCGAAGGGTTCGCGCGCTTCCACGTCGAGCGGACGCGACAGAACGACCTTTTTCAACGCGGTGTCGCGGAACAGGTCGATGGCCTGGGCCACCGCCGCTTCGAAGGCGTTGCGCCCCACCGTCTCATCAAGGGCGGTCAGCGCGACGGGGTCGGGGTCGGCGGCCATGCGGCCGGCATCCTCGCAATCGCAATGCTCGGGGATGAAGAGGCGGGCGTGCTGCCGTCCGTCGAAGGGGACGGCGCCGACCAGGATGGGATTCTCGACACCCTGGGCCTTGCGGCGGCGGAAGGCGCGGTCCAGCGCCTCCTCCCACCGGCCATCGGCGAAGCTGCGGTCGTCGAGGGCGACGTCCAGCCGCTCATCCACGCCATAGGCTTTCAGGACGCGGCCGCGCGAGGCGAAGGCAAAATCCGGGTCGGAACGGCCGCCGGGCGGCCGCTCCCCGGCGGGCAGGGGTAGAACGTCCATGGAAACACGAGCCTCCACTGTCCATCCGCCAGCGCGGACGACGTTGACATGTTCGGAAAAAAGGCGCGCCGCCATCGGTCCGTGTGGGCGCGGGAATCACCACCGGCGTTCTGCCGGGGTCGTGAGCGGCGTCCGCATGCATAAAAATGCGAATGATTCTCATTCGCAATATAGGGATATGTCCGATTCCGCGCAAGCGCTTTCTGCAACCGACGCGGGATTTTTCGCTCTCGGAATTAATCGCCCGCTTCGGCCACCCTCCGGTCGTGCGTTCTGGCGCCCAAACGGTCGGACAGGCGGAAGACCAGGGACAGCACGACGGGCAGGACCGTCACCGTCACCAAGCTAGAGATCAGCAGGCCGCACAGCACGACCAGTCCCAGCCCGCGGTACAGCTCCGTTCCGGCGCTGGACACCGCCACCATCGGGATCAGGCCGGCAATCGTCGTCACCGTGGTGATCAGGATGGGATGCAGCCGGCTTTGCAAGGCGTCGGCGATGGCCTCCGCTCCGGACATGCCGTGCGTCCGGCGGTTCACGGCGGCCTGTTCGACGATCAGGATGGGGTTGTTCACCACCGTCCCGACCAGCACCAGGAAGCCCATCATCGTCAGCACGTCGAAGGGCTGCGGCGGACCGAAGCCTCCCGGCAGGCCGGCGGCGAGGTTGTAGAGCCACAGCCCGACCAGCCCGCCGCCGATCCCCGTGGGCACCACCGCCATGATGATCAGCGGATAGCCCCAGTGCGAAAAGACGGCGACCAGCACCAGATAGGTGATGGCGAGAGCCAGCAGGAACCCGCCGGTTAGGGCGGAGCGCAGCTCGTCCAGCGATCCGCCGGCCCCGGTGATGCGGGTGCTCATCCCGTCGGGAATCACGCCCTCGGCGCGCAGCCGGTCCACCAGATCGCTCCGCACCGCGGCGATGCCGGATTCCAGCGCCACCGAGCGCGGCGGGATGATGGTCAGGGTGACCGTCCGGAACCCGTCGATCCGCGCGATGCTGGAGGCGCCCACGGTTTCCCGCAGCTCGGCGAGGCTGGACAGCGGCACCGGGGCGCCGCGGCCGGTGTGGAGCACCAGATCGGCGAAGCCCTGGCGGTCGCGGCCCAGGCCCCCGGCCACCCTCAGATACATGTCCAGCGTCTCGTCGTTCAGCAGATACTCGTCGGCGAAGGCGCCGTCCGAATAGGCGCGCAGCGTGTAGCCCAGCTCGGCCAGCCCGATGCCCATCTCGGCGGCGCGCTCCCAGTTCGGGTGCAGCTCCAGGAAGGGCTGCGACATGGCCAGCGTGGGTGGGGAGGGATCGCTGTTGACCTGCCCGTCGGGGAACAGGTCGCCCGCGCGATCGAGCACCGTCAGCGCCGTGGCGTAGAGCGTGGTCAGATCGCCGCCGCTCAGCTCCAGCCGGATGGCGCGGGCGCCGCCGCTGTTACCGGAGAAGATCGACCCGCGCGCGGCGAAGCCCCGCATGCCGGGAATCGCCCGCATCCGCTTGGTGACGTTGGCGATCAGCGCGTCGGTGTCGGCGGGGTTTATCGGCTCCGTCACGAAGCGGATGAAGCCGGGGCGGATGAAGCTGAGGTTGACGCGCAGCGGCGGAATGCCGGTCTCGGCGTCGGTGCTTGCCGCGCCCACCTGACGGCTCAGCAGCGGGTCGATCTGCCGCCAGACCTCCTGCATCGCGTCCATGCTGTAGCCGGGCGGGGCGGCCATGAAGCTGAAGACGGTGGCCTCCTCGCCCTCCGGCAGATATTCGGCGGGCGGCACCATGGTGAGCATGACGGCCACCATGGCCGCGGCGGAGACGGCGAGGATCGTCAGCTCCCGCCGGGCGCTGCGCAGCATCCAGCGCACCGCCACACCCAACGCGCCGTCCTTTGGCGCCTTTGCCGCCGGGGACGCCACCGACCAGCGCCCGGCGACGACGGGGACCAGCACGAGGGCGGCGACCATCGACATGACGACGGCGCCGGTGATGGCGATGGCGATGTCGGAATAGAGCTGCCCGGCCTCCGCCGTAATGAACAGCACCGGCAGGAAGACCAGGACGGTGGTGAGGGTGGAGGACAGGATCGCCGGCCACACCTCGGCGATGCCGTCCTCGGTCGCGGCGGCCTTCGGCTTGCCCATGCGCAGGTGGCGGGCGATGGCGTCCAGCGCGACCACGCTGTTGTCGAGAGTCATGCCGATGGCGAAGGCGACGCCGGACAGCGAGATCACGTTGATGCTGCGCCCGGCCGCCGCCAGGACCAGCAGGGTCGCCAGCGTGCAGACCGGCATGCTTGCCGCCGCCGCCGCGGTCGCCGGGATGGAGCGCAGGAACAGCAGGAGCACCACCGCGGCCAGGACGCTGCCGGCGATCAGGTTGCTCAGCACGTTGTCGATGGACCGTTCCATGTAGCGCACGTCCTCCGACAGCAGCCGCATGGTCAGCCCGCGCTCCTTCAGGGCGTGGCGGTTCAGCTCCTCCACCGCCCCGGTCACCGCCTCCTTGACGGCGATGACGTTGGCGCCGGCCCGCTTGCCGATGGTGACGAGCAGGGTGGGGCGCCCGTCGGCGAAGGCGACGCTGCGCGCCTCCTGGGTCGCCATGGTCACCGAGCCGACGTCGCGCAGGCGGATGGCCGTTCCGTTCTCGCGCGCGACGATCAGATCGGCCAGATCCTCCAGATCGGCGAAGCGTCCGATGGTGCGCAGGAAATAGCGGCGCTTGCCGAAGTCGCGGTCGCCGCCGGAGACGTCGCGGTTGCGCGCCCGCACGGCGTCGCGCACCGTCCCCACATTCAGGTTGCGGGCGGACAGCTTCAGCGGGTCGAGCAGGATGTGGATTTCCTGCGCGGCCCCACCGATCACCTCGGCCTTCGCCACGCCGGCCACACGCTCCAGCCGGGGGCGCAGGACGTTCTCGATCCAGTTGGTCTCACGCTGGATGGAGTCCGCGTCGGTGGAGCCGTCCAGCCGCTCGACGCCGAAGAACAGGAAGGGCTCGGCCGTCGCGGATTCGGCGACGATGCGCGGGCGGTCCACCGTCTCCGGATAGTCGGTGACCTGCGACAGCGCGTTGTCGATGTGGATCAGCGCCTCGTCGACGGAGGTGCCGGAGGGGAACTCCAGCTCCACCTGACCGCCGCCGAACTCGGCGTTCGAGGACAGGCGGACGAGGCCGGGGATGGCGCGCAGGTACTTTTCCTGCTCGATCAGGATCTCCTGCTCGACGTCCTGCGGGGTGGCGCCGGGCCAGTTGGTGTCCACCATGATCCGGCGCGGGCTGATGTCGGGGATCATCTGCACCGGAATGCGGAAGACCGACACCGCGCCCAGCAGGCACAGGATCAGGACCGACACCAAAGCGGCCAGCGGGTTGCGCAGGATCAGGCGGGTCATCGCGACTCCGGATAGGAAACTTGCGGTTTCCCCTCTCCCCTCCGGGGAGAGGGTTAGGGTGAGGGGGTTGCGCGATTTTGAGCGTCCGGCAAAAGCGCAACCCCCTCACCGGCCCTCCGGGCCACCCTCTCCCCGGAGGGGAGAGGGTTCATCAACTTGCACTTCGGACCTTCACCCCACCATGTCCGGGACGACCGGCTGGTCGGGGCGCAAACCCTCGTTGCCCTGGACGACCACCAGATCGTCGGGGCGAAGCTCGGGGCTGAGAACCTCCACATGGTCGCCGGAATGGCGGCCCGTGCGCACCGCCACCGGGCGGGCCACCGCCCCGTCGCCGCCGCGCTGCACCACCCAGACGCGGGCGCTGCCGTCGGGATGGCGCTGCACCGCGTCCGCCGGGACCTGGAGCGCGACCTCCGCCATCCCCGGCGCCGGGCCGAGCGCGACGCCGACGCGCGCCGACATGCCGGGCATCAGCCGTCCCTCGGGGTTGGGAAGCGCGATGTGGACGCGGAAGCTGCGGCTGACCGGATCGGCGGCGGGCACCACCCGCTCGACCGCCGCGGCAATGCCGGCCCCCTCCGCCGCGTCGGCGACCAGAACGGTGACCGGCGTGCCGGCCTCGATGCGCCCGTGCTGGCGCTCCGGCACGTCGACGACGACGCGCAGCGGGTCGGTGGCGGTGAGCTGAAACACCGAGCCGCCGGACCCCACCCATTGCCCGCGTTCGGTGCGCCGTTCGGTGACCACCCCGGCGAAGGGCGCGGTCAGCCCGTGGCGCGTCACCTGTTCCCGCTGGATGGCGACGGCGGCGCGGAGCTGGCGGACCTTGGCCTCCTCGATGGCGGCCTGGGCGAGCAGCGTGCGGTAACGGGACTGCGAGACGCTCTGCACGCCGGCCAGCGCCTCGGCCTCGCGGGCCAGCCGCTGGGCGTCGCGCTGGAGATGCTCGGCCTCGGCCAGGGAATGCTCCAGCCGCTCCAGCTCCAGCCGGGCGATGGTGTCGTCGAGCCGCAGCAGCGGTTGCCCGGCCTCCACCCGCTCGCCGGCCTCGACCAGCAGGGCGTCCACCCGGCCTTCGACCTGGGCGGAGAGGGCGCTGCTCTGCGGCGACACCAGCGTGCCGGGGAGATGCAGCGTCTGGCGGACGGGGGCGGCGACCACCGCCGTCACCTTCACCCGCGTCTGGGCGGCGGCCGGAAGGGCCGCGGCGAGCAGGGCGGCGAGGAGGGCACTGTTCAGCAGGATCGGCATGGCGCGGGTCATCATCCGGTTCCCTCCAGGGCGGGATCGCTCATCGGCGCTCCGCGCATCGTGGTGGCGGTGGCGGTCACGGCGGCGGCGAGCGTCAGAGTGCCCAGGCCGAGCGCCAGGATTCCCACGGCGGGGCTCAGCATCGTCGCCAGCAGGCCCAGGCCGATGGTGCCGGCGCTGTCGCCGAACACGTCCTGCGCGGTCCACAGGCTGTTGACGCGGCCCAGCAGCCGGTCGGGCGTGTGGCCCTGGACCATGCTGTATTCCAGGAGCGACGCGATGGAGGTGGCGTAACCGAACAGCACCAGCACGGGCAGCGCCACATAGAGACCATTGGGAAGGCTTCCGGCGGCCCCGATCACGGCGACGCAGGCGAAGGCGCCCATGCAGGCACCGCCCATCGCCAGACCCGGCCGCTCCAGCTGCGCGGCCCAGCCGCTGAGTGCCGCGCCCAGCGTCGCCCCGATGGGAACGGCGCTGTACATCAACCCGGTCTCGAAGGCGCCGCCGCCGAACACCTCCTCGACCAGGGCCGGGAAGAGGATGCGGATGGAGGTGGCGACCGTGGTCAGGCAACCGAGCGCGACCACGCTCACGATGACCTTGTGGCCGAACAGGAAGGCGAAGGCCTGCGCCATGGCGCGCAGCGGATTCTCCCCGGCCTCGCCCTGCGGCATCATCCGGGGCAGGCCGAGCAGAGTCAGAACGGTCAGCCCGGTGCCCAGCGCCGTCAGCAGATAGACCCAGCCGACGCCCAGCCCGGCGATCAGCAGGCCGCCCAGCGCCGGCGACAGGATGGTGGCGACGCGCATCGACAGCATGCCCAGCGCGCGGGCCTGCACCAGATTGGCGCGCCCGACGAGATGGGGCATCGCCGCCAGCAGGGCGTTGACGCCGATGGCTCCGAAGAAGCCGTCCCAGAAGGACAGGGCGTAGATCGCCGGAAGCGACGGGGAGGGCAGCGCCGCGTTGGCCGCCAGCCCGAGGAAGCCCAGGCCGCAGACGCTGCGGGCGACCAGGATCAGCTGGCGGCGATCCACCCGGTCGGCCAGCACGCCGCCCAGCAGCAGGCCCAGGAACATGCCCGTGCCGTCGCAGGCGGCGGCGACCCCGACCTGAAGGCTCGATCCGGTGAGCGCGTAGACCTGGAGCGGCACCGCCACCGACAGCAGGCCGAGCGCCATCAGCGAGATCGTCCGGGCGATCAGCACGCGGCGGAAATCGGGGTTGGTCTTCAGGAGGCTGACATCGACGAAAAGGTTCGACAGGATCATGGGGCGGGCCTTCCCGGCGCCCGCGGCCGGGGGCCGAAGGCGTCTTTGAAAAGCGGGCGCGCCCGCCCCCGGCGCTTAGCCGTGGACGGGCGGCGGATCAGAAGCGGTAGTTGGCGGAGACGTAGTAGTTGCGCCCCACCTCCACCGACGTGAAGTTGACGTTCTTCTCGCTGAGGATGACGTCGGTGATGTTCTTGACGCCGGCCCCGACGGTCAGCGCGTCGGTGACGTCGGCGCTGACGCCCCAGTTCAGCAGGGTGTAGCCGGGCATCTTGCTGGTGCCCTGGAGCTGACGGCCGGTGTAGCTGGTCGACACCGACGTGCTGATGTTGTCGAGCGCCTGCCACGTCAGGGAGGCGTTGACCTTGTGGCGCGGACGGTAGTCCAGCTCCGCACCGTTGCTCTGCTCGGTGTAGAGGTAGGTGTAGTTGCCCGACAGCAGCAGCTTCGGAGTCAGGCTGACCGAGCCGTTGACCTCGACGCCCGAGATGTCGACGTTGTTGATGTTGCTCCAATTGCGGGCGACGGCCACCGGATCGTAGACCGCCTGGATCATGTCCTTGACCTTGTTGTGGAACAGCACGACGCTGCCGTCCCAGCGGTCATGGCGGGTTTCCAGGCCGATCTCGTAGTTGGTGCTGGTCTCCGGTTCGAGATCGGGGTTGCCCGACAGGAAGCAGCGGCCGCCGCAGCTCACGATCCGGTATTCGCGGCTGAGCTGGTAGGCGTCCGGCGCCTTGTAGCCCTGGCTGACGCCGGCCTTCAGCGACAGCGCGTCGGTCAGCGCGTAGACGACGTTGGCGCGGCTGGTGAATTCGCCGCCGAAGATCTCGTGGTGGTCGTAGCGGGTGCCGACCGTCAGGGTCAGCCCGTCGATCAGCCCGATCTGGTCCTGGAGATAGACCGCCTTCTGCCCGATCTCCGACTTGCCGGACTGCAGGAAGGTGTTGGGGTCCTCCACCGTCTGCTTGCGGTATTCCGCGCCCGCGGTCAGCCGGTTGAAGCCGAGCCGGAAATTGCTGCGGCCGTGCAGGAAGAGGTTCTTCTCCTTCAGGTGCCGCTGCTGCGGCGCGTTGAAGGACGAGTTGTAGTCGTCGATGCGGCCGTCTTCGTAATTGGCCTCCAGCAGCGTGTCGCCCCAGCCCCAGTTGCCGCGATGGGCGGCGCCGAAGGTGTTGCGGACGATCTCCTGCTTCTGTGAGGAGAGCCAGCGGTCGTAATAGCCGCGGGGCCGATTGTCGCGGTTCAGGCCGTAGTTGGCCTCCAGCGTCTGGTTCTCGGTGACGTCGAAAGCCAGCGTGGTCAGCAGGTTCGCCAGGTTCTTCTTTTCAAGGACCGGAACGACGCCGTTGTAGCGGGAGTCGTCGTACCAAGCCTGCCGGTTGAAGTACTCCGCGGAGACCGAGGCCGAGACCTTGTCCACGATCGGGCCGGCGGCATACAGGCCGGTGCGGTACTGGGTGCCGCCGCGGCCCGGCTCGACGACGCGGTAGTCGCCGTTGATCTCGCCCGACCATGTGTCGGTCGGCTTCTTGGTGATGATGTTGACCACGCCGCCGATGGCGTCCGATCCGTAGAGCGACGACAGTGGGCCGCGCACGACCTCCACCCGCTCGATGGCCGACATCGGGATCGAGTGGTAATCGAAGTCGCCGCCGCGCCACAGCGCGTCGGAAGTGGACACCCGGCGCCCGTTCACCAGCACCAGCGAATAGTTGGCGCCCATGCCGCGGATCACCACCTCGTCGCGGCCGGTGGCGTCGGTGCGGTCGTTTACGCCCACCGACCGGCTCAGGATCTCCGGCAGGCCGGAGGAGGCGACGCCCTCCTTCTTCAGGTCTTCCGACGTGATGACGGTGGTGAAGGCGGGAGCGGTCAGCGTGCTTTCCGGCGTGCCGGTCGCGGTGACCGTCACCGGACCCAACGTCTGGGCCCCGGCGAGCGTCCCGTCCGTGGCGGCCTGCTGGGCCAGCGCCGGCGTTCCCCCCGCCAGCGCGGCCGCCAGAGCCGCCCCCACCATGGCGGCGGATTTCCCCGCGGCCACCGGACGGCCCGTCGCCGTCCCTGCCTGTGCACACGCCCCCGATGTGCGAATGGTCATGCTCATATCCCCTGATTAGGCATATCCGTAATTGCTAATGCGAATCATTCTCAATTACGCCGTTCGATTGTTAGTGCATATCCCCTACGTCTGCAAGGGGTATGACTCGGTTCGGTTGTTTTTCGGGGTCTTCCAATCACTCAGCCGGGAGTGGCAGCGGCTGCTGACCCATCTCCGATTTCGCGTGCCCGCCCGCGGCCGCCCAAACGCTGTCCCGCGGACCGCCGAGGGCGCGTCGCTCCGCGCTGCGGGCCATGGCGGCGAAGGTCAGGGCGCCGGCCAACGCCACCAGATCGACCCCGATCAGCCCATCCGACACCCACAGGCCCGGCGTGACGAGGCCGAGCAGCGACGTTGCGGGAATGGCGGCGGTGGCCGCCGCGCTGGCCCACAGAAGCTCCACCCCGGCGCGGGACGCCCCGCGCAGGAAAGCCCAGGCGCAGGCGCCCAGGAAGGTTGCGTAATAGACGCCCCAATGCCAAGCGTGCAGGTCGTGCACCATCCCGCTCAGCCATTTTCCGGCGGCGATGGTCAGCGACAGGCCGGCCACGCAGCCCAGGCAGACCCCGACCGTCCCGGCGGCCAGCAGGCGGGTGGCTCGGCTCTGCTCGACCGGCCCCTTCGCCTGACGCTCCGTCCGCCGCCGCGATTCGATCCACAGCAGGTTGCCGGTGTAGAACAGCGCCGCCCCGGCCAGCCCGAGCAGGAAGTAGGACCAGCGCACGATGCCGCCGCCGAAGCTCCCGAAATGCAGCGCGAAGAAGGCGGAGACGGTGGCCGACCATCCGTTCTGATGGCCCGGCATGTATTCGGTGTCGATGATCCGGCCGTCCACCGCCCCCATCAGGACGAAGCCCTCCCGCCGCACCAGATAGCGCGGGTCGTGTCCCCAGACACGCACGGTGGCGGCCCCGGTGCCGGCGTCGTGATACTCCAGGCTGACCGGCTGGAAGCCGGGGGCGAGGCTGTGGACGCGCGTCAGAAATTCCCTGGGGGGCAGCATGACCGCCGAACCCATGTCCTTCGACACCGTGCGGAACGGGCTGCTGGCCGCCGCCACGGCGCGCATCTGTCCGCCATAGACCACGCGGTCCAGCGTGTCGTAGATGTGGTCGTGCAGCCCGAACACCACCGCCGACAGGGCGATGACGAGGTGAAAGGGCAGGCTGATCAGCCCCAGCACGTTGTGGACGTCCAGCCACATCCGCTTCACGTTGCGGGTGACGCGCAGGATCAGGAAATCCTTGACCAGCGACGGCAGCAGGATGATCACGCCCGACACCAGGGCCACCACATAGAGCGCGCTGGCGATTCCTGTCACCGTCGTGCCGATGTCGAGATCGCCCGGAATGCCCACTGTGCGGTGCAGGAAGTCCACCAGCAGCCCGATGCCGGAGGGATTGAGTTGCTCGACCGCCACGCTCCCGTCCGGGGCCAGGGTGGCGGCCCAGGGGGCGGGGTCGAAGCGCTCCTCCGTCCAGGTCAGGCGCAGCGGCGCCTCTCCAGCCAGCGCCGGTTCGACCGCCAGGGTGAAGTCCCGCACCTCCGGCCGCAGGGCGCGCGTGGCGGCGACCAGGTCCTCCGCCCGGTCGAGCGTCGCCGGAGTCACCGCCGCCGGCGGCGTGATCCAGCGTTCCAGCGGGTCCTTGAACATGGTCAGGGCGCCGGCATAGAAGCAGACGAACAGGATCAACCCGGTCAGGATGCCGGTCCAGGTGTGGAGCTGACGGTAGAGGCGCACGACGTCGGTACGGATGGCCATGGCTCGGCTCGCGGCTGTGAGGGCGGGACGGGTGGCGAAGGGTCAGGGCAGCAGTGGACTGCGCGCGGCGAGCAGCGCCGTGTGGGCCAGGATGTTGGCGCCGCCCAGCCACAGCCACGCCTGACGCCCGCTGCGGAACAGGAAGCAGAGGCTGGCCACCCCCAGCCAGATCGGAACGACGAGCCACATGACGAACTGCAGCTTGTTCACCGCCGCCGGCCCGCCGGGGCCGATCCAGGCGAACAGCCCCGCCATGGCAATGGCCAGCGCGAATCCCAGGATCACCCCGGCCACGCCCTTGCTCCACCAGTCAGGACGGATCGGCGCCGGCGCGTTGCGGGCGGAGGAGGCGTCGGCCATCGCTCAGCCCTCCCGGCGCGCGAGCATGACTCCGCGGGCGGTGGCGGCGAAGGGCAGGATGGTGAGGAGCAGCATCGCGACGGTGAGGCTGGTGAACAAAGCGGTCACCGGATGCATCACCACCGACCACAGCAGCCACCCCTCCAGCAGGGCAAGCGTCCCGATCATGCGGCTGCGCCGGCCGGCCAGCGGGCGGGCCAGCCATTGCTGGCGCGGTGCCGAAAGGTAGAACCCGGCGATTCCGACCACGGTCGCGGCCAAGGCCAGCCCGTGAAAGGCGGCTTCCGCCATCGATGCGTTTCCAATCATGGAGCGCCATCCGATTTGGTGGAGAAAGCTCAGGTTCTGCCAATCAGGAATTGAATTTGCAAGTGATTCCTATTTGCATCTAAAGACCCTGCGGCGATCGGCCACGGGGGGCGGTTCATCGCCCGGCGCGGAAGCCGCATCCCCGTGGACCGACATGGGCGCCGACGCCCCAGCCCGCCGGTCAACCCGATGTTTTATCGTGGGTGTATCGTGAACGGTTATCAGCGCCCGCGTTTGCGCCAGGACCAAGCCGCGGTGAGCACGGGGACCGACAAGGCGACCCAGGACACGGCGTCGACGACGCCGTCATCCAGCAGGGCGGCGACCAGCCCGACGGCGGTGACGAGCGCGATCGCCAAGGGAATTCCGAAGACCGCCAGAGGCCGGAAGGGAGTGCGCGACGTCATTCCGCGGCCCCTCCGGCGGCGCCGCGCAGGCCGGGTTCTGCGGCGACGTGATCCTGGGCATGATCCTGGGCATGATCCTGGGTGCGGCGAGCCTGGACGAGGCGGCGGCGGGCGATCCACAAATACAGGCCGCTGCCGAGGATGACGATGGTCAGCAGATCCAGCACCGCCCACAGAACCTTCATCGGCAGCCCGCCATAGTCGCCGAAATGCAGCGGCTGCGACAACCGCAGCGCCAGCATGTACCAGGGCATGGAGCGCATGTCGGTGAAGGCCCCCGTCTCGGCGTCGATCAGGGCGGGGGTGAGGATCCGGTTGGTGGCCGGCGTGGCTCCCTTCAGCCACACCGCGTAATGGTGGTTGCTGGTAAAGCGCACGCCGGGGAAGGCGACGAATTGCGGCCGCATGCCGGGGGCGGCCTCCATGGCGGTGCGGACCGCCGCGTCGACCGAGGCGAAGCGCTCCGGAACCGGCTTGCCCTCGTAGGGGGCGATCATCGCGGCCAGCTCGTTGGCGCGCCAATAGGCGACCAGCGGCACGGACAGGGTGTTGATGACGCCGGTCAGCCCGACCACCACCACCCACATCAGCGTGACGATGCCCAGCATGTTGTGCAGGTCGAGCCATTTCAGCCGCCGGCCGCGCCCGGCCCGCACCGTACCGAAGGACAGCTTGCGCATGAAGGGGGCGTAGATCACGACCCCCGACAGGGTGGCCAGGAACAGCAGGAAGCCCATGAAACCGAGGAACAGCTCGCCGGGCAGCCCGGCGAACAGGTCCACGTGCAGGCGCAGCATCACATGCATGAACCCGCCGTCGTCGTTCAGGTCGGCCAAAATCCGCGTGGTGCGCAGATCGATGGCGGAGATGTGCATCTGCGACACCGGAGGGCGGGCCCCCGGACCGGTGGTGACGTTCACCACCGGCCGGTCCACGTCGAAGCTGAGGAACAGCGGACGCTCGCCGGGGTAGGTCGCCAGCGCCGACGCCACCGCCTCGTCCAGCGACTTCAAGGGCGTGTCGGCCGGCATGGGCGGAAGCGTGTCCTCCGCCGTCAGCGCCTCGATCTCGTCATGGAAGATCAGGGGCAGGCCGGTCAGGCACAGCAGCAGCATGAAGATCGTGCAGATCAGGCTGGTCCATTTGTGGATCACAGTCCAAATCCGGATGGTTCGGTTGGTCATCGCGCGCCCCTCATGCCCCCCTCATGACTTCGCCGGGTCGGAAACACTTAGAAGTCCACCGACACCGACAGCTTGGCCGTCAGCGGGGCGCCCTGGCTCAGGTAGCCGCCGGAGGCCGACGCCCAATAGGCCTTGTCGGTCACGTTCTCGACCGCCGCCCGGATGGTGACCGGACGGTTCTGCACGTCGGCGATCATCCGCGCGCCGACGTCGAAGCGGGTCCAGCTGGGAATCTTTAGCGTGTTGGCGGTGTTGAGATACTGCGATCCGGTGTGGATCATCCGCCCGGTCACCGTCACGGTGGGGAAGGACGCGGGGAGGAAGGGCAGGTCCCATTCGACGTTGGCGTTGAACTGGTGGCGCGGCACGCCGACGGCGTCCTTGCCCTCGGTCGCGGCGCTGCCGGTGTCGCTCAGCTCCGGATCGATGAAGGTGGCGCCGCCGAGCAGCCGGACGCCCTGCACCGGTTCGCCGTACAGCATCAGTTCGATGCCGCGGTTGCGCTGTTCGCCGGACACGCTGTAGACGCGGGTGAACGGGTCGGTGACTCCGCTGGGCTGGGTGGTCTGGAACAGCGACAGCGCGCCGCCGAAGCTGCCGAAGTCCAGCTTGCCGCCGACCTCGTACTGGACCGACCGGTAGGGCTCGAAGATCTCGCCGGAGTTGACCGCCGTGGACGGGGCGGTCGGCCCTTGCGCCAGCCCCTCGATCCGGTTGGCGTAGAGCGACAGCGTCTCGACCGGCTTCACCACCAGCCCGACCACCGGAGTCAGCGCCGACTGGTCGTAATCGGAGGTGCGGGCGCCATTGGCCCGGTTGTAGCCGCGCACCTGGATGTTCTGCTGGCGCAGGCCGGCGGTGACCATCACCCGGTCGTTCAGGATCGACACGGTGTCCGACGCGTAGACGCTGCGCAGCACCGACTCGCTGACCTTCGGCGGATCGCCGACCATGCCGCTGGCCGAGGTCGTCGCCGGGCGCGGCAGTCCGACCATGGTGTAGAGGTTGATGGCGGAGGTTGCGCCGAACTCGAAGCCGTTGTTGTTGGTCGTCCGCAGCGCGGAGGCGCCGGCGTTCAGCTGGTGCCGGAACGGGCCGGTCTGCAGGTCGGCCCGGACGCCGCCCTGGCCGGTGACGGTGTCGTCCTCGCGCGGGACGGTCAGGCGCCGGACCGTGCCGGTGCCGTCGGGCCGCGTGATGGTGGGGGAAGCATAGTCGCCGTCCTCGCGCATGCTGCGCAGGCCGAAGGCGCCGTAGGCGGTCAGGTTGGGCAGGAGGTCGTATTCGGCGCGGATCTGGCCGAAGGTGTCGCGCATCCGCGAATAGCTCCACGGCTGCGCGTAATTCTGCGAGGCCGACGGCACCGCCGGGACGAAAGTGCCGACATAGACCACCGGACGCCCCCGCTCCACCCGCTGGGTCTGGGTGCCGACGTCGAGCGTCACGCGGGCGCGCTCGCCGCGGTAATCCAGAGCCAGGGAGCCGAGCGTCAGCCGCCGCTCCTCGCCGTCGATGGCGGTGTCGCCGCCGCGGACCGCGGCGTTGGCGCGCACGCCGAATTGCTTGGCGTCGCCGAACCGGCGGCCGACATCGGCGGCCAGGCCGAGCCGGCTGTCCATGGCGTAGCTGGCGGTCAGCCGGGTCAGCGGGTCGTCCTCCGCCCGCTTGGGCACGAGATTCACGCCGCCGCCGATGCCGGACCCGCTGGGGGCCGCACCATTCAGGAAGGCGTTGGCGCCCTTCAGCACCTCCACCCGTTCGAACATGTTGGTGGCGACGATTTGGCGCGGGGCGGTGCCGTACAGGCCGTCGACCGACAGGTCCTCCCCCGCCAGCTGGAAGCCGCGGATGACGAAGCTCTCGGCGAAGTTGCCGTAGCCAAGGCTGCTGCGCACCGCCGGGTCGTTGGCCAGAACGTCGGCGATGGTGTCCGCCTGCTGGTTGCGGATGGTTTCGGCGGTGTAGCTGGTGATGGAGAAGGGAACGTCCATGGCGTCCTGGTTGCCCAGCGCGCCGATGCGCCCGCCGCGCGCCACCTGACCGCCGGCATAGGCCGGGGGCAGGGCGCCGGGGCCGGTGGCGCCCCGGCTTCCTTCGACCTGCACCGGATCGAGCAGGACGGCGTCGCCGGCGGCCACACGCTCGACCGTCACGGTCTCGGCGTTGAGGAAGCGGGCGGCCAGCCCGGTGCCGGACAACAGGCGGTTCAGCCCCTCGCGCGCGGTCATCGATCCGCTGACGCCGGGAGAGTTGACGCCCTGGGTCACGGCGCCGGGGCTCAGCACCTGGATGCGCGTGGCGGTGGAGAAGGCGGCAAGCGCCCCGTCCACCGACTGCGGCGCGATGGCGAAGGTCACCGGGCCGGCCTGGATCGACTCCTGGCCCGCACCCTGGGCCGACTGCGCCAGGGCCGCGGAGGCGCCGGACAGCAGAAGGCCCGGCACGATCAGCATCGTCGTCGCCAGGAGCCGTCCCAAAAGCCGCTTCGGGACCACGCGCTCCAACCGGCCATCCTGGACGCGGTCCCGGCGTCCGTTCGTCACACCCGTCGCTTCACACTTCACTGATGTCATCGCTCGCCTCTGTCGTCCGGTGAGAGAGCGCGCCGCTTTCTGCGATTGCGTCTCATTCTCTCCTTTCCCGATCATGACGACGGGCGCGTGGAGAACCCTGGGAAGTTTTTTTCAGGGTCCGCCGTTTTTTTCGGCTGTTCGCCTTTCGCGGTTGGAAAGCAAAAAGGACGCGAACAAACGCGCGCGGCGTGTTCGTCCGTCTGTGAGGCTGCGACCCGGCCCGCGACACTCCGCCAGTAGCCCGGCCTCGGCGCCGATTGCAAGAAGCCGGGTGATCTCGCTGGACCAGATGGCCAGCGGAGGGGCGGGCTCATACGACGCCGAGCGGATCAGAACCGCTATTAAGGGTTGATCGCCTGCTGACGTGTGAGCCATAAAAAGAATCTCAGACATGAAGGGTTCGTAATTATGGAAATTATTGTTGTTTGGATCATCCTGGCTATCGTGGCAGGTGTGCTCGCGCGACGTAAGGGCCGTAGCGTTCCCGGTTGGGTAGCTTTAGCGCTCTTATTGACTCCTCTTACCATCCTGATCCTACTTGCTCTGCCTAACCTCGACCAACAGAAGCCATCCGAGTCCGTGCGCGAGCAATGGGATCGTGAGAACCGCCAGAATTCGAGTCCAGTCGCATCTTTTGAGGAAGACACTAAAACATGTCCGCGTTGTGCTGAAACGATCAAGCAGGCGGCTGTTGTTTGTCGGTTTTGCGGACACGAATTTGGTAACGCACAAAAAATTCATGTGGAATGAAGCAACCCCGCGTCCCAACGGGACGCGCGAGGTCCGCATCCACGACCTGCCCATTCACGGCAAGCGCGTCGGCATCTGATTCGACCGGCAGCGCTTCCTGTGCCCCGATTGCAGCAAGAGCTGCGCCGACCAGCCAGACGCGCTGGTCGCGTTCAGGGCGGACCTGGACGAACTGGCCAACCTCACCCAGGCCATCGAGCGGGGAGCCGATCAACCGCGAAAGGCGAATAGCCGTTTTTTCAGCGGAGCAGCGTCAAGTATGGAGTGATGCGGGTGGCGCGCACGCCGAGGCCGCGCTCCAGCGCGTCGAGCACGGCGTCCGGCCGGTCGAGCGCGAAGACGCCGGACACGACGCGCTCCGCCGCCTCGTCGTTCAGCAGGATCACCCGGCCCGGCCATTGCCGGTTCAAGGCCGCGATGACCGAGGCGAGCGACTGCTGGCGGAAGACGATCTGCCCTTGGCGCCATGCGAAGGCGACGGCGGGGTCCGCCGCCCGTGGACCGGTCACGCCGTCGACGTCGGCCTCCGCGCTCTCGCCGGGGCGCAGGCGGACGCTGTCGGGCCAGGGAGCGTTGCCGTTGGCGTTCCGGTGGGCGGCGACCTCGACCAGCCCTTCGCCCACGGTGACCGTCGTGCGGTCGCTCTCGCGCCGGACGCTGAACTGGGTTCCCAGCACACGGGCGGCCCCCGCCCCGCCATCGACGACGAAGGGATGATCGGGGTCGCGCGCGACGTTGAACCACGCCTCGCCGCGCAGAATCCGCACGCGCCGTTCGCCATTCTGATAATCGAGCGCCAGCGCGGTGTCGCCGTTCATCTCGACCGTGGAGCCGTCCGGCAGCGTCAGGGTCCGACGCTGCCCGGTCGCGGTCACCTGATCCGCGACGGCATTCTGGTAGAGCGCTGGCCCGCGCCAGACGCCGAGGCCGCCAACCGCCAACAGGATCGTCATCGCCGCGGCAAGGCGCCGGATGCCGGCCGACGCGGGGCGGCGAGGAAGGGCGCTGCGGGACTCGGCGTAGGCGGCGCGGGCGGGTTCCTTCAGGTCGTGAAGGAGGGTCTGCAGGCCGGCCCAGGCGTGGGAGTGGGCTGGGCTGCGGGCCAGCCAGTCGGCAAAGGCGGCGCGTTCCGCCGGCCGGACGTCGTCGGATTGCAGGCGGAAGTACCACGCGTTGGCTTCCGAGAACAGCCGGTCCTCGTCCGGTTCGCCGTTCGCCGGTTCGCCGTTCGCCGGCTCGCTGCGCTGTCCGTCCTGATGATCCATCGCGTCCCGCTGAGCGCTCCAGTTGTCTCGTGTTTGGATAGACGGTCGAGGGCGGCCGATCCCTCAAAGAAAATGACCGGCCGGGACCTTCACCCCGCCCATCATCGCAGCGGGCGCCGCTTCATGTGCGCACGGCATTGCTCCAGCGCCGTGCGCAGATGGTACTCGACCGTGCGGGGGGAGATGCCAAGCCGCTCGCCGATGGCGCGGTAGGACAAGCCCTCGACATGGTAGAGAAGGAAGACGTCACGGGTTTTGGGCGGCAGGGAGTCGATGGCGCCGCGCAGCCGGGCCATGGTCTGGTTCCGCTCCACCACCGCATCGGCCGCGGGGCCGGAGGAGGGCAGATCCTCGTCGGGCGGTCCGGCCTCGCGCTGGCGCTGGCGCTTGGCGGCCCGGCAATGGTCGAGCGCCACGCGGTCGGCCACCACATACAGCAGGCCGGCCGGGTTCTGGATCGCCTCGCCATCGGGCAGACGGGCCAGCCGCAGGAAGGCATCCTGCGCGAGATCGCCCGCCGTCTGCGGGTCCCCGGTCCGCCGCGTGATCGCACGCTCCACGCGCAATCGATGCGCATCGAACAACTCGGCGATCTTGCGCGCCCAAGCGCCGACGGGGCCCGTCATCGGGCGTTCCAAGATTGGAGGGCGTCGGGCGGAAAAAGGCGGAGGGTGTCGGTCACAGATGGGCGGATTGGCCGATGCGATGAAACCGGCACCCGTGGGGCCATCGCCTGGGATGCCGGTCACACCGGTATAGCCGCATCGGACCTATAATGCGAACTGTTCTTATTATCAAAAACAGCCGTTGGTTTCCGAGCCGGCGCCGCCGTTATTCAGCGGCCGCGGCGGACGGATCGGGCCGGGGAACGACCAGCAGCTTGTCGATCCGGCGGCCGTCCATGTCCACGACCTCCACCCGGACGCCGTTCCATTCGAACGCTTCGCCGGCCACCGGAACGTGGCCCAGATGATGGAGCACCAACCCGGCCACCGTGTGGAAGTCACCGGTGCCGCGCACCCCGCGCAGCCCGACGGTGTCCTCGAACTCGTCCACCGGCATCCAGCCTTCGACCAGCCAGGACCCGTCCTCCCGACGCACCGCCGCGGTCTCCATGGCCTCGCCGACGTCCGGGAGATCGCCGGCAATGGTTTCCAGGATGTCGGTCAGCGTGACGATGCCCTCGATGCTGCCATACTCGTCGACGACCACCGCCAGATGGTGGCCGGAGGTCTTCATCAACTCCAGCAGTTTCAGGATCGGCGTGCCGTCATGCACGACCAGGGGCCGGGCGACCTGGGCCTCCAGGTCGAATGGCCGGCCTTCGACGAGGGCGTCGACCAGATCGCGGGTGTGGATGACGCCGACCAGCTCGTCGAGTTCACCGCGGCACACCGGGTAGCGGGAATGGCCCCCGGCGCGGATCGCCGCCAGCTGGTCGGCCTGCGTCTTGCCCAGATCGAGCCACGCGACGTCGGGGCGCGGAATCATGATGGTGCGCACCGTCCGGTCGGCCAGCCGCAACACGCCGTCGATCATCTCCTTCTCGGCCGGAGCGAACACGCCGGCCTGCGTGCCTTCGGAGATCATCGAGCGGACCTCCTCCTCGGTGACCGATTCCTCCCGCGCCCCCTGCAGGCCGAGCAGGCGCAGCAGCAGGTCGGTCGACGCCCCGAGCAGCCAGACGAAGGGAGCGGCGACGCGGGACAGCAGGCGCATCGGCGGGGCGATGAGCGAGGCCACGCGCTCCGGGCTTTTCAGCGCGATCCGCTTGGGAATCAGCTCGCCCAGGACGATCGACGAATAGGTGATGACGACCAGCACGCCGCCGACGCCGAGCAGTTCACCGCGTCCGGCCAGGGCGGGAAAACTGTCGAGCCACTGGCCGAGCCGGTCGCCCAGCGTCGCGCCGCCGTACGCGCCGGCGACGACGCCGACCATCGTGATGCCGATCTGCACCGTGCTGAGGAAGCGGCTCGGGTCATCGATCAGCCGCAGCGCCATCCGGGCGCCGCCGTTGCCCTGATCGGCCATGCTTTGCAGCCGGGTCTTCCGCGACGAGACGACGGCCAGCTCGGACATGGCGAACACCCCGTTCAACAGGGTCAGCGCGACGATGATGGCGATTTCAAAAGACAGCATGACGGGCGATTCCAGGCGTGAGGGCAGACGGCGGGCTCCAACGGCTCAGGGGCGGTTGGGCTGCTGACCACGGGTGTGAGCCGGGCGGGGCGAGGGGCGCCCTGGCCTGGTTCCAGCACCGGCTCGACGCCGGGCTTGGCCGCCAGGGCGTGTCGGGCCGCGGGTCTGCGTCTTGGGAATCGCCCGAATCGGGCTGCGGGGGAACGCCGCAGGACATCCGGTCGGGCCGGGTACCCTGCGGCCCACAAGGGCCGCTTGAAACGTTCATGGTGTCCCCGGCCGGTCGCCGGGGGCGCTCCGTCATTGTTGCACCTGCCCCGATCATGTGGTTTCGGCACGCCTTCGCGCAACCGTGAAGTCGGGGTGGTAGCCCGAAACCGTTGGTGGCACCCATGAACGGTCGGGGCGCGCCCGCCCCGTTCCGCCTGGGGAAGCCGTCAGATCCGGATCTGTCCGTCCAACGGCTTTTCCGCCGGTTTTTCCGCCGGTGCTGGCGGGAGGACGCCGTCTAGGGCCCGTTTCAGGGCCTCCAGGCCGGCCGCCGTCGATCCCTTCGCCGATTCGACCGCCCCGGTGATCGCGATGCACAAATCCAGACGCTGCTGCGGATCATGGCGGCTGGATTCGAGCAGGCGGCCGATGGCGCCGGTTCCGTCCTCGGTGCCGGATTGCGACTCCGCCGGATCGATGCCGAGCAACGGCAGGATGTACTCCCGTCCCTTTTCCTTCGCCAAGGCGACGGCGCGGTCGCCGAACGTGCCGGCGGCCTGCAACCCCATGTCCCAACTGGTGAGGGCGGCGGACACCGTCGGCGAGCAGAGCGGCCCGGTGCCGGCCGCCGGGTCGGCCGCGGCGGCGGGAGTGGCGACGCACAGGCCGGCGGCGATGACGAAAGCTGCGGAGCGCGCGGTGATCAGCATGGATTCAAGGTTCCCCAAGTGACGTCCGCCTATTTGGGGGCACGACCATCGCGCGTCCAGTCGGGCCTTGTGTTGAGGTCGGACCCTGGGCGCGACCGGTGTCCATGACGGGAATTTTGTGCGTTGCAGCGGACCATCTTGGAAACCGGAAGCGCGGGGCCACATGCGGGGCATGCGCAATCATGATCCCCCGCCGGCCGACGTTTCCCTGCCCGAACGTCGCACGAGCGTTCACCGATCCGCTTTCCGCTTCCAGCGACCGCCGTCGACGCGAACCGCGCAAGGGGCGATCCGGCGCGTGGGGGTGGAGATCGAATTTCTGGGCATCAGCGCCCGGACCGCCGCCCAGACGCTGGCGCGCGCGTTCGGCGGGACCTGCGACGAGGAGGACCCCCACGCCTTTCACGTTCCGGACACCACGATCGGGCGCCTAAGCGTCGAACTCGACGTGCGCCATGCCCATCCGCGGCGGGCGGCGGCGGTTCAGCGCGTGCGCCTGAACCCGGCGGTGGCCGCCTGGCTCGGCACGGCTTTGGAAGGCATCGTGCCGCGTGAACTGATCACCGCGCCGCTCCCGTTCGACGAGTTGCACCGCGTGGACGACGCCGTGCGCGCGCTGCGTGATGCGGGTGCCCGGGGCGCCGGGGCGACGTGGCTCGGGTCGCTGGGGCTGCATTTCAACATCGACCCGCCCAACCTCGACGCCGACACGATCACCGCCGTGCTGAAGGCGTTCCTTCTGCGAAACGCCCATCTGCGCCGCGGGACGACCGATCAAGGACCAACCCCGGGCTTCCTGCCCGCGCCCTATCCCGACGACTATGTCCGCCGCGTCGTTGCCCCGGACTACTGGCCGGATCTGCCGACCTTGGTCGAGGACTATCTTGCCGCCAACCCGACGCGGAACCGCGACCTCGATCTGCTGCCCTTGTTCCTGCACCTCTTCCCGGCCCGGGTGAGGGCGGCGCTCCCCCATGAGAAGATCGGAAGCCGGGCCGTCTTTCATTACCGCTTGCCGCAGGCGCATGTCAGCGATCCGGCCTGGAGCATCGCGGGCGCCTGGAACGGCTGGGCCGGCGTGGAAGTGCTGGCCGCCGATCGCGACGAACTCGTGCGGCTTTGGCGGTCCCTGCATGAACGGGCGGCGTGATGTCAGCGAGGTCAATGTGAGACTGTTGCTGGTGGAGGATCATCAGGCCCTGTCGGAGATGGTCGCCGGCCATCTGGCGAGGGTCGGCTTCGTGGTGGATTCCGTCGGTTCCGCCGAGGATGCGATCACGGCGCTCGGGATCACGCGCTACGACGGCATCGTGCTCGACATCGGCCTGCCCAAGGCGAGCGGCATGGCCGTCCTGGAGCATGTCCGGCAGCGGGCGTCGCAGGCGGTGCCGGTGCTGATCCTCACGGCCCGCGACGCTCTGGAGAGCCGTCTCGCGGGGTTGAACGCCGGGGCCGACGATTATCTGGTCAAGCCCTTCGACCTCAGGGAACTCGAGGCGCGGCTGCGGGCCATCCTTCGCCGACCGGGGCCGCGCCAGACGGAGTCCTTCGCACTCGGCAACCTCACCTTCGACGTTTCGTCCTGGGACGCGCGGGTGGATGCGCGGTCGCTCGACCTCGGGCGCAAGGAGTTCGCCCTGCTTGAGGAGCTGATGCGGTCGGCGCCGCGCATCGTCATCAAGGACCAGCTTGAGGACAGGCTGTATGCCATCCACGAGGCCGTCACGCCGAACGCGATCGAGGCGATCGTCTCCCGCCTGCGCAAGAAGCTCCAGGCGGCGGGCGCCTGTGTCCAGATCGCGACGGTCCGCGGCGTCGGCTACAAGATGACGGTGGAGGCGCGGGCGCTTGCGGATGAATAGCCTGCGCTCCCGCCTGCTCCTGGTCATGGCGCTCGTCTTCGCGCTGGGGGCGGGCAACGTCGTGATCTATCTGCTCGACCTGGACGAGGACATCCGCGCGCACGTCCTGAACGAGCAGGTCGACACCCTTCTCGCCGCGGTGACGCCCGCCCCGGACGGTTCGAATCTCGGCGCCCTTCCCGTGCAGTTCTCCGCCTCGGACTGGCGCTACACGCTCTACACGCGCTCCGCCGAACTCATCGCGAGCGCGCCGGAGGGGGCCGCGCCGCTGCCGTTCCGCAGTCCGGAGGCGTTTCCGGAGACCACGCGGGCCGCCATCACGGCGCGTCGGATCGGCGACGACCGCGTCCTCGTCGCGAGCCGCAACGACTGGGAGGACTGCGAGGAGCTGTGCCAGCTGTTCCGCGAACGCATGGCCGGGTCGTCCGTCGTCATCGCGATCCTGGCCGCCATTTCGCTGGTGTCGATCATTTTCCTGGCGCGCTGGATGCTGGGCTCGGTCCGTCGCGCGGCTGACCTCGCCTCGACCATCGGCGTCGCCCATCCCGACCGTCGCATCCCGCTCCGTGAACTGCCGGAAGAAATCGTCCCGCTGGCGATCTCCGCCAACCAGGCGCTGGACCGCCTGTCGTCGGCCTACGAAATCGAACGGCGATTCACCGCCGATGCGGCCCATGAGCTGAGAACGCCGCTCGCGGTGCTTGATCTTCGGCTGCAAAAGGCGCGCGCGGAGCGAAGCCCCGATTGGACCGCCATCGCGCGGGACATGGAACAGATGCGCCACCTCATCGAGCAGCTTTTGGCCCTGGCCCGCGCCGATCAGGGTGGCGGCCGGCGCCCCCACGGGCCGGAAGCCCGCGTCGGGCTCGCCAGGATCGTCCGGGAGGCCGTTGCCGACATGCTGCCGGCCTATGAGGCGGCCTCACGCACGATCGACGTCGCCGTCGCCGAGGGGCTGGTCGTCGAGGACGCGCACCGGCAGCTTCGCCAAGCCCTGAGGAACCTTCTCGACAACGCCTTCCGCCACGGGCGGGGCCGGGTCTCGGTCTCCCTCGCGAGCCAGGACGAGCGCACGGCGGTCCTGCGCGTGTCCGACGAAGGGGCGGCGGTTCCCCAGGATGCCGGGGATGTGCTGTTCGAGCGCTTCCACAAGGGCGTGCCGAACTCGCCGGGGTCCGGGCTCGGTCTGGCCATCGTCCGTCGCATCCTGCGCAACCTAGGTGGGGAGGCCCGCATCGGAACCGGCCCCACCTTCGCCATCGAGCTGATCGTGCCGCTCGCCGTGGCCGAGGCCGACGCCGTCAGGGGGTGATCACGCCAAGCTGCAGCAGCGCCAGCAGCGCGATCCCCAACACCGTCCGGTAGATCACGAACGGCATGAAGGAGGCCCGCGACACGAGCTTCAGGAACGCGACGATCACGATGTAGCCGACCAGGAAGGCGACGGCGGTCGCCACGATCGTCGGGGCGAGGGCGACGTGCTGCGGCTCCCCCCAGGATTTGACGAGCTGGTAGAAGCCCGAGCCGAACACCGCCGGAACGGCGAGGAGGAAGGAGTAGCGCGCCGCCGCCTCCCGCGTGAAGCCCAGCATCAAGGCCGCGGTGATGGTGCCTCCCGACCGGGACACGCCGGGGATGAGCGCCATCGCCTGGGCGAAGCCGAGCAGAAGGCCGTCGCGCCACGACAGTTCGGCCAGCATCTTGCGCCGGCGGCCGTACCGGTCCGCGAGGCCGAGGATGATGCCGAACACGATGAGCGTGGTGGCGACGATGTAGAGGCTTCGCAAGCTCGTTTCGATGGCTCCGCTGAACAGCAGGCCGAGGACGACGATGGGCACGCTGCCGACCACGATGAGCCATCCCATGCGCGCGTCCTCCGGGACGTGCCCGCCGATACCCGATGTCTGGCGGATCATCGCCGTCGCGATCCGTATCAGGTCCTCCCGGAAATAGATGAGGACGGCCAGTTCCGTGCCGATCTGCGTGATGGCGGTGAAGGCCGCGCCGGGATCGGCGCCGGATGGCAGGAACTCACCCGCGATCCTGAGATGCGCGCTCGACGAGATCGGCAGGAACTCGGTCAGGCCCTGCAAGAGCCCCAGCACCGCCGCTTCCCATATCTGCATCGTCCCGTCTCCGTTTCTTCTTGGTGTGGTGTCCGGCGGCAGCCTGCCGTCCCGAGCTGACGCGCACCTGATGCGGGTATGCGATTCCGCGGCAGCGGCTGGAAGCCGTCAGGCCCATGTCAGCCGCCACGGCTATGCTGTCTCTCCGTTCCCCTGAAACGGTCAAAGGTGGATCACGTCATGGACGCAGCCGTCGAGATGGCCATGCATTTCCTGGAACGCCATCACGACTGGGCCGGCCCGGTCGTTGCGGTCCTGGCGTTCTGCGAGTCGGTGGTCCTGGTCGGCCTCGCCGTGCCGGCGACGGCCCTCATGATCATGTTCGGCACGCTTCTGGGGCTGGGCATCATCGACCCGGTCCCGGTGGTCGCCGGAGCGGTCCTGGGAGCCATCGCGGGCGACGCCGTGTCCTACAGCCTGGGGCGCTGGCTGGGGCCGGCGGTGGTGTACCGGCGGCCCTTGTCCCGCTACCGGGGGGAGGTGGCGAAATCGCGCCTGTTCTTCCGCCGGTACGGCTTCGCCGCGGTGTTCATCGGGCGGTTTCTCGGTCCCCTGCGCTCGATCGTCCCGCTCGTCGCCGGGATGATGAAGATGAACGGCCGCCGGTTCCAGTTCGCCAATGTCGCGTCGGCCGCCGTGTGGGCGCCTGCCATGCTCGCGCCGGGATGGTTGGCGTCGGCGGGCGCCGGCAGCATCGCCTCCGACGCGACCGGCTTCGGCGGGGTGATGGTGGCCGCCTTCATCGGCAGCGTCGCGCTGACGGTCCTGATCGCCGGGGCTCTCGGCTCGCGGCGACCGGGCCGCCGAGGCCGGCAACGGTCGTCCTGAGGAGTGGCGGGGTCCGATGACGCACCCGCGGGCTTTTCCCTTACCTGCCATGTAATCGCGCGCCGTTCGCGGAACGACGATGCTGCGGATGTCCGGTCGAACCGGACCATCACGGCGGCGGGTGCGCGGCGCACCGGATGCCCCGCCCCGCAGCGTTCCGCACACAGGAGCACAGATCATGAGCATGACTCCGGCATCGCCCGCCGACCCGAACCAGCCCGGCTTCCTCGACACGGACGACGGCGTGCGGCTCTTCTACCGCGATTGGGGGGATGGGAGGCCCGTCGTCTTCCTGTCCAGCTGGTCGCTGAACTCCGACTCCTGGGCCTACCAGATGCTGGCGCTGGCGGAGCGTGGGTGCCGCTGCGTGGCTTACGACCGCCGCGGCCATGGGCGGTCGAGCGATCCGGGACGCGGCTTCGACTTCGACCGGCTGGCCGACGACCTCGCCTCCCTGCTCGACCGGCTGGACCTGCGCGGCGTCACCCTGGTCGGCCATTCCATGTCCTGCGGCGAGATCATCCGCTATCTGAGCCGGCACGGCGGCGATCGTGTGTCCCGCGCCGTCCTGGTCGGCACGGTGACTCCAACCCTCGGCCGCACCGACGATGATCCGGACGGAATCGATCCCGCCGTTTTCGAGGCCTTCCGCTCGGAATGCCTGATGCGGGACTTCCCGAAATGGCTGGAGGACAACATTCGTCCCTTCCTGGCGGCGGACAGTTCGGCGGGCATGATGGAGTGGGTGAAAGCGATGGCCTTGCAGGCGTCGATGAAGGCGCTGCTGGACTGCCATCGGGCGACAACGTCCACCGATTTCCGGCGGGAGCTTCCGGGCATCGTCGTGCCGACCCTGCTGGTCCATGGCGATCTCGACGTCTCCAGCCCGCTCGGCATCACCGGGAGGAAGACCGCCGCCTTGATGCCGAACGCGACGCTGACCGTTTACGAGGGGGCGCCGCACGGCCTGTTCCTGACGCACATGGACCGCTTCAACCGTGATCTCCTGGCTTTCCTGGATGCCCGGTAGGCGGCGCTGATACCATGGGTCTGCAAAACAACGCGAACGGCGAGAGGGAGTTGGACCGATGACGCAGGCAGCGACCCGGCACCGTGCGCCGTCCCGGACCGTGCCGCGCCAGCCGATCGGCGAGCTGCTGCGCGCATGGCGCAAGCGGCGCGGCTTCAGCCAGCTCGATCTCGCCTGCGAGGCCGACGTTTCGACCCGGCATGTCAGCTTTCTGGAAACGGGGCGGTCGCAGCCCAGCCGGACCATGCTGCTTCATCTGGCGGACCGGATGGACATTCCGCTCCGCGACCGCAACGCGCTGCTCGCCGCCGCGGGCTTCGCGCCGGTCTTTTCCGAACACCGGCTGGACGATCCGGAGATGCAGGCCGCCCGCCGGGCCGTCGACCTCGTGCTGACCGGGCACGAGCCTCACCCGGCGCTGGCCGTGGACCGGCATTGGACGCTGGTCGCGGCCAACCGGGCGGTCGCCCCGCTGCTCGCCGGCGCCGCGCCGGATCTTCTCCAGCCGCCGGTCAACGTGCTGCGCCTCAGCCTTCACCCGTCCGGGCTGGCGCCGCGGATCGAGAACCTCGCCCAGTGGCGGACCCACATCCTGCACCGTTTGACCCGCCAGATCGACGTCAGCGGTGACCCCGTGCTGACCGCGCTGCTCGACGAGCTGAAGGGTTACCCGGCGCCCGACGGACCCGCCGTCAACGCGTCGAACGGCCGGAACGACCCGCTGCCGTCGCATGACGGCGTGGTGGTACCCTTGCGGCTGCGGACGGAGGCCGGGACGCTCAGTTTCTTCAGCACCACGACGGTGTTCGGAACGGCGGTGGACGTCACCCTGTCCGAACTGGCCATCGAGGCCTTCTTCCCGACCGACAGCGCCACGGCGGACGTCATGCGGCAGGCGCTTGCCCGGTCTCGACCGTCGCCTGACCACGCGAAACATCCGTGATCATGCGGACGGCATCGTCCAACTGCCCGCGGGGAATGGTGATCCGGAGCAGCACGCCGTCGGGCGTGAAGCCGTTGGCCTCGGCAAGCGCCGCGGGAAAGGCGCCAAGCCCGGCCCTGATCCTGGCCTCGTCGGCGAAGGCGCAGGTGACGGACAGGGTGGCGAAGGCGATGATCGGCTGGCGTTCGGCGGCCTGGAGACAGGCCGCCGCGGTGCCGCCATAGGCGCGCATCAACCCGCCCGCGCCGAGAAGAACGCCGCCGAACCAGCGGCTGACCACCACCGCCACCCGATCCAGGCTCTGGCCGTCTATGGCCTGGAGGATCGGGCGCCCCGCGGTTCCCCCGGGTTCGCCGTCATCGTTGGATCGGTAGAGGTCGCCGATCCGGAAGGCCCAGCAATTGTGACCGGCATCCCGCTGGCTGAGCGCGGCGATGAACCCACGCGCCTCTTCCTCGCTGTTGACCGGACCCGCCGCGGCAAGGAAACGGCTTTTCTTGATGTCCTGCTCGAACCGCTCGTTTTTCTTAAGAGTGAACATTGCCTTTTGCCGCCACCATTCCCGCACAGCCCGGAGGCCGGCCTTCCCATGCGCCGATGGAACGTAGTCGTGCGATGGGGAAATTGCGACGGGACCGTTCAGATTTGCGGCCACGCGGTCCTTCAGGCCCGGCCCTCCATGGCCTTCAACGTGCGGTCGCGGGTGGCGATCAGGTGGTCGCGCATCGCCGCGGCCGCTCCCTCGGCGTCCCGGGCGCGCATCGCCTTGCAGATGGCGACATGCTCCTCCAGCGAGGGGTCGAAGGCGTTCGGCACCTTCTCGATCACCGCGTTCCGGCACCAGGCCACCGAATCCCGCAGCGTCGCCATGATGCGGGCCAGCCGCTGGTTGGGGCAGTGGGCGAGCACGAAGTCGTGGATGACCTCGTCCACCTCCTGCAGGCGGGCCTGCCGCTCCTCCTCCGGGGCGGGGCGGCCGGCGGCGATGTAGGCTTCGGTGATCGCCCCCACCTCCGCCTCCGGGGCGTGGGGAGTGGCCAGCTCCGTCACCAGCGGCTCCAGGGCGATGCGGAGCTGGAAGACCTCCATCAGGGCGTTGCGGTCGATCTCCGCCACGAAGATGCCGCGCCGCGGGTAGATGTGGACCAGCCCGTCCGCCTCCAGCCGCTTGGCGGCGTCGCGCAGCGGCGTGATGCTGATGTTCCACAGCGCCTTGTACTGGTCCAGCATCAGCCGCGACCCCGGCGCCAGCCGGCCGGAGATGATCTCGCTCCGCAGCCGCTCGGTGACCTGCTCGCCGATGGAGGCCGTGTCGAGGGGACCGTTGCCGTCGAGCATGGAAGACCGTTCCTCAGTGAATCGCCGCAGACGGAGGCGCCGCGTCAGGTCCGACATTTTAACACCGCGCCTCCCCCGCCTTCAAACCCGCCTTCACGTCCCTGGGGCATCGGGGGCCGTCACCGCGCCGTGAACCAGGCGAGCGGCGCCATCACCAGTTCCGGGAACAGCACCAGCAGGAGCAGCACGGCGGTCTGCGCCAGCAGGAAGGGGCCGACGCCCTTCATCAGGTTCGACATCGACATGCGCCCGACGCCGCAGACCACGTTCAGCACCGTGCCGACCGGCGGGGTGATGAGGCCGATTGCGTTGTTCATGATGAAGAGGACACCGAAATAGACCGGGTCGATGCCGGCCTGCTTGATGATCGGCATCAGCACCGGGACCATCAGCAGAATGGTCGGCGCGAAGTCCAGCGCCGTGCCGACGATCAGCACGATGACCATCAGCGCGAGCATCAGCAGAAGCCGGTTGTCCATCACCGGGGCCAGCAGATCGGCGAGCTGGGCCGGGATGTTGGACGCGGTGATCAGCCAGGCGGAGATGCCCGCCGCCGCCACCAGGAACATCACCACCGCCGTCGTCTTCGCCGCCGACAGCATCAGCCCGTACAGGTCGGCGATCTTCAGCTCGCGGTAGACGACCAGCCCGACGAACATGGCGTAGACCGCGGCGACCACCGCCGCCTCGGTCGGCGTGAAGACGCCGGTCTTCAGCCCACCGATGATGACCACCGGAAGCAGCATCGCCCAGAAGGCGTCGGCGGTCAGCCGCAGCCGCTCGCGCAGCGGCACCTTGGGCGGCGTGGTCAGGATCTCGCGGCGGGCCAGCCACCACCAGGTGATCAGAAGCGCCATCCCCATCAGGATTCCCGGCACGATGCCGGCCAGGAACAGCTTGGTGATGGAGACCTGCCCGGCGACGCCGTACAGGATCATGCCGATCGACGGCGGGATGACCGGCGCGATGATGCCGCCCGCCGCGATCAGCCCGCCGGAGCGGTGGATGTCGTAGCCCGCCTGCCGCATCATCGGCAGCAGGATGGACGCCAGGGCCGCGGTGTCCGCCACCGCCGAGCCGGACAGCGAGGCCATCAGGATCGCCGCGAACACCGCGACGAAGCCCAGCCCGCCGCGCAGGTGGCCGACCCAGGCCATGGCCATGGCGATGATGCGCCGCGACATGCCGCCGGCGTTCATGAACTCGCCGGCCAGCATGAAGAAGGGCACGGCGAGCAGCGGGAAGCTGTTGGCGCCGTCCCACATGCTCTGCACGACGATCTGGGGGTCGAGCATTCCCATGAAGGCCATCAAAGCGAGGCCGGAGACGATCAGCGCGAAGGCGACGGGCAGCCCCAGCGCCATCGCGCCCAGCAGGCTGCCGACGAAGATGACGATGGTCATGGCGCCGTTTCCTTCAGCGTGTTTGGGCTTGCGAGCGGGCCTGGGCCTTTCAGCCGGTTCGGGTCCACCTCGCCCATGCCCTCCTCCTCGACCTGGATCAGCTCGTCGTCGCCGACCTTGCCGAGCGCCAGCCGGACGAGGTTCACGATGCACATCAGCCCGATCACCCCGCCGGTCAGGTAGGTGACGCCGAAGACCCAGATCATCGACAAGCCGGTCACCGGGGCGTGGTTCGTCGCGTTCAGATCGTGCTGGAGCAACGTGCCCTGGACGATGACCACGCAGCAGACCAGCATGATGACCTGATTGATCGCCCAGCAGACCTTTTTGCCGGCGCGCGGCAGCAGGCGGACCAGGGCATCCACGCCGAAATGCGCCCCTTCACGGAAGCCGATCACGGCGCCGATGAAGGTCATCCACACGAACAGGAAGCGCGGAAGCTCCTCCGACACGTCGATGCCGCTGTTGAAGACGGCGCGCAGCACGACGTTGCCGAACACCATGACCAGCATCGCGGCGATGCACACCACCAGGATGCCGTCGAGGAGTCTGAAGAAGAGGGTGCCGTTCCACATCACGGATCTCCGGCGGGACGTCTCCAACCCGGTCACGCGCTGCGCGACCGCACGGTGTAGCGGGCGAGCTGGTCGGGATCGACCTCCACACCCAGCCCCGGCCCGCCGGGCACGGCGAGGCACCCGTCCACCAGCGTGAAATTGTCGACCAGCAGGTCGTCGCGCAGCGGGTTGTGGGTGCGGTCGAATTCCACCATCGGCTCGTTCTGCAGCGGCACGCCGAGCGCCGTGTAGGGAACCAGCGGCGCCGTCGCCAGCGCCTGGAGCGCGGCGGCGAGCGCGATGCCGGACCCCCAGATGTGCGGGACGGTCATCACGCCGTGGGCGGTGGTCAGCGCCAGGATCTTCTGCCATTCGGTGAAGCCGCCGGCGCAGCACAGGTCCGGCTGGGCGATGTCGATGCAGCCCTCGGCCAGCAGCTCGCGGAAGCCGAAACGGGTGTATTCGCACTCGCCGCCCGCGATGGGCACGTCGATGGAATCGCGCACGCGGCGGTAGCCCTGGCGGTCCTCCGGTGGCACCGGCTCCTCGAACCAGCGGACGTCGAACCGTTCCAGCGCCCGCCCGATCCGGATGGCGCCCGCCGTGTTGTAGGCGTGGTTGGCGTCGACCATGATCAGGGTGTCCGGCCCCAGCACGTCGCGGACCAGCGCCACCCGCTCGATGTCCTGGGCGATCGGCAGCAGGCCGATCTTGATCTTGATCGCCGGCAGCCCGGCCTCGCGGTAGCGCTGCGCCTCCTCGGCCAGCGCCGCCATCATGCGCGGCGTGTCGCGGAAATAGTCCGGATAGTAGCAGCCGGTGCCGTAGGCCGCGACCTTGTCGCGGAAGGCGCCGCCCATCAGCGCGTGCACCGGCCGGTCCAGCGACTTGCCCCACAGGTCCCACAGCGCGATGTCGATGGCGCTCAGCGCCTCGATGTAGGTGCCCTTCTGGCCGAAGTCGCGGCAGAAGGCATAGAGATCCTCGAACACCCGCACCGGCTGGTCGGCGCGGCGGCCGATCAGCCGGGGGGCCAGCACGTCGATGATGCAGCTTTCCGGCGGTTCCGCCGGGCCGTACTGCCCGCCCTCGCCCCAGCCGACCAGACCGTCGTCGGTGGTGATGCGGACCAGCAGGCTGTTGCGCTCCGGGAAAGCCGCCTGGGAGGAATAGAAGGTCTTCGCGTTCAGCGGAGTCTTCAGGACGAAGGTGTCGATCTTTTTGATGAGCATCGGGGGTCCCACGGGGAGATCGGGCGTCGGGCGGGCGCACGGTCCCACGGGCGGACTCGCGGCCCGCCCGCGGGTCACGGAACGTGCGTTACGGGTTGGCCTTGCGGAGCTGGGCGAGTTCGGATTGCAGCAGGGTCATCGTCTCGGCGCCGATGGCCGCGGCGTGCTTCTCGTAGACCGGCGCCACCTTCTGGAGCATGCGCTTGCGCTCCTCGGCGGACAGCTCGTTCACCTGCATGCCGAGCTCCTTCAGGCGGGCCAGCGACTTCTCCGACTGCTCGCGGTTCACCCGGCGCTCCTCGGTGCGGGCCACCGCGGCGCAGGACTGGAGCACGTCCCGCTCGGCCGACGACAGGCCGTCCCAGATCTTCTTGGAGTAGAGGATCACCGCCGGCGTGTAGGCGTGGTTGGTGACCGACAAATACTTCTGCGCCTCGTAGAACTTGCCGGTCTCGATGTTGGCGTAGGGGTTCTCCTGCCCGTCGACCGCGCGGGTTTCCAACGCCGTGAACAGCTCGCTGAAGGCCATCGGGACGGCGTTGGCGCCCAGCGTGGAGAAGGTGTCCATGAACACCGGATTCTGCATCACGCGGATCTTGGTGCCGCCCAGATCCTCCCATTTCTGGATGGGCCGGCGGGAGTTGGTGAGGTTGCGGAACCCGTTCTCCCAATAGGCGAGATTGACCAGCCCGACGCCCTGGAGCTTCTCGGACAGCTGCTGGCCGACGGCGCCGTCGAGGATGCGGTCGGCCTCCGTCTCGTTCTCGAACAGGAAGGGCAGGTCGAAGACGCCCATGGCCGGCACCAGGGAGGCGAGTGGCGAGGTGGAGGCCACCACCAGGTCCAGCGAGCCGCCGCGCACGAGCTGCACGGCCTGCATGTCGCTGCCCAGCGCGGCGTTCCAGAAGCTTTGGATCTTCATCTTGCCGCCGGACTTCTCGGCCGCGCAGGTGGTCAGCGCCGAAACCCCGGCGGCGAAGGGGTGGTCCTGAGCGACGGCGGCCGAGAGGCGCATGGTGCGCTCCGCGGTCTGCGCCGTGGCCGGGACGGCGGCGAACAGCGCCGCCACGGCGACCGTCAGGACGATGGGCAGTTTCTCGACGTTCATAGGGGGCGTTCCTCCGATCCGCATTGTTCAGGGGACCGGTTCTGTGCCGGCCCCGAAAGGTTGGTGACGCGCACAATGCCTGATGCATCAGGCATTATCAAGATCATTCGCGTGCGAAACCAACCCGTCGCGTCGCGGACGGGTGAGCCGCCGGAGGCGGGCATCGAAGGGGGAGTGTCTTTGGGCTTTGCGGAGTCCAGGCCGTCCGACGCCGTTCAAAGCCGAAGCGGCGCGGCGGCATCGGAGGGCGGATTGGAATCACGACGGCGCGCCAGCCGTCGGCAGACGCGCGGATCGCTCAGTTTCCAGTCCGGAAAAGATGTCAATGCGGAGGGTGCTGCCCGACCCATGGCAGTGGTCAGCCGGGGACCCGGCTGCAAAGCGGCCTGTGCCTGGGTCCCCGAATTCTTGCGGTTTGCACCCTGCTCCCGCGCCTGTCCGCAGCGGCCGCGCCGGACACGGGAGCGCCGGACATGGCAGCGCCGCCCACCGGAATCCTAGAAGGTGGGCGGAGAGTTGAGCCACAGGACCGCGGCCGGAACGGTCCCCGGATTGGCGTAGCCGTGGGGAATCTCGGACGCGAAGAACGCGGCATCCCCCGCGCTCATCCGGGTGGTCTCGTCGCCCAGGATCAGGTCGATCTCACCCGACAGCACATAGACGAACTCCTCGCCCGGATGGGTGATGCAGCCGTCGGAACGTCCCCCGACGGCCACATGATGGATGTTCACCTGGAAGGAGCTGCCTGGGGCGAGCACGGACAGCGCTTCGAGCTGCACACCGTCCCGCCCGCGCAGCAAGCCGTCGGACAGGATGGGGCGATCCCCGTTGCGAACGATGATCGCCGGCTGGGCCCGCTCGGTCGGCAGCAGGTTTCCGATGTTGGTGTCGAGCGCCGTGGCGATCCTGTGCAGCGTGTTGAGCGATGGCCGGGCCTTGCCCTTCTCGATCTTCGACAGCAGCGCCACCGAGCAGTCGCAGCTTTTCGCCAAGCTCGACAGGGTCATCTTGCGCGCCACGCGCAGCTCATGGAGCCGTCTGCCAAAATTTTCGGACAGAAATTTGTCCTGCATCATCCTCGACTTTCACGCTCCGCGCAGTTTTTCCCGAAAACCGTGCCGAAACACTCCGGCGCCGTCTTCGAAGGCCGTCATCCTATCGTCCCGGACCAACCTCCGCCACAGCGATGGGGTGCCGGGAGGGTCCGTTTACAGGCTCTCGGCGCAGGCGAAAACGGCCTGCGCGAGCACATGGGCGCCCAGCACGATGTCGTCTGCCCGCGTGTCCTCCACCGGCGTGTGGCTCCGCCCGCCGATGCTCGGCACGAACAGCATGGCGGTGGGGACGCTTTGCGCCAGCACCATCGCGTCGTGGATCGCCCCACTGGGCAACGGCATCGACCCGGCGCCATGGGCATCGGCGGCGTCGGCAACCAACCTCCGGAGCGTGGGGTCCAGCGACACCGGCGCCAGACGCCCGGCTTCCTCCAGCGAAACCCGCACCCCCTCCTGGCCGTCGAACTCGCCGACCAGCATCGTCAGCGCGGCGCTCAGGTCGTCCAGCGCCACTGGGTCGAGGTCGCGGAATTCGAGCAGAAGCTCGCCACGCTCGACGACGACGTTCACGGCGCCGGGCTGGAGCGACACCTTGCCCAGGTTCCACACGCTGTCCGCCGAGCCGGCTTGGCGGAAACGGTGGTGGCAGGCGTCGGCGAAGCGGTAAAGCAGGCGGGCGGCGTCGCGGCGCAGCGCGATCGGGGTGGTGCCCGCATGGTCGGCGCGGCCGTCGAACCGCACGGCGTAGCGGCGCATGCCGAAGATCCCGGTGACCACGCCGATGGGGAGTCCGGCGGCCTCCAGCCGCGGCCCCTGCTCGATGTGGGCCTCGAAGAAGGCGCGGTGCCGTTGCGGATCGAGGCGGATCGGCGGGGTGGCGTCCAGACCGGCGCTGGTCGCCTCCTCGGCGAATCCGGCCGGCAGACCAGGGAGGTCGCCGCAGAAGGAGCGGCTGCCCAGACAGCTCAGGAAGCGGCCCTCCTCGTCGGAGAAGTCGATCAGGTCGATGCCGACCGGCGCGCCGGGGTGGGCCTCCATCCAGGCGCGGGCGATCTCCAGCCCGTAGGCGAGGCCGAGCGTGCCGTCCAGCCAGCCGCCGGTCGGCACGCTGTCGGAATGGGAACCGATCAGCACCGATCGGTCGGCGCCGGGGGCCGCGCCATACAGGTTGCCCACCGCGTCGATGGTCGCCCCAAGACCGATCTTTTCCATTTCGCCGGCCAGCCAGCGGCGGGCCGCCAAGTCCGCCGGAGAGAGCGCGGGTCGGCAGACGCCGGACCCCACCGCGCCGAATCCCGCCAGGGTCCGCAGGGTCGCCAGAACGGCGTCGCCATTGACGTTGAGCATCGATCGGTATTCCCAGCGCCTCCGCCGCCGACGGACGGGACGCTTCACAAAGTTCGGAAGAGGGAAAACGGTGGAGAAGGGGCGGGGAGCGTTCAGGCACCGGGGCACCGGCGCCGCTCCCCACCGCCGGTTTCGTCAGGTTCCGGTCTGGCCGGCCTTGCGCATGGCGAGGCCCGCGAGGAAGTAGGTAACCGCGTAGACGATGACCCGGTACATGATCGCCGACCCAGGTGGGATGCACAGGAAGGACAGCCCGTCGCAGCCGCGCTTGCCGACCTCGTGCGCGATGCGGATCGCCTCGTAATCGGTCATGCCGATCGGTTCGGCCAGTTCGCCCAGGATGTCGCCCTCGGTCGGGCCGGCGCCGCCCAGAACGTCCATGTCGAAATGGGCGTAGACGCCGGCGGTGCCGTCGTAGGCGTGGCGCAAATTGTCGATCACGCCCTGGATGCCCAGCTCCGTCCGGATCTTCCACATCGGCATGAAGCAGGCGCCGTTGCGCAGATAGTGGCGGACGATCTCCGGATTCTCCAGCATGCCGCGCTCACCGATCTCGACGAGGTTGCGGATGGCGTAGCTGGGACAGTCGCGGAACAGCTTGTCCTTCCAGTTGGTCGAGCCGGCGACGTGGTCGTTCATGGTGGCCCAGTCGTAGGGCCAGCAATCCCAATGGGTGTCGAGGCTGATCATGCCCACCGGCCCCTTCACATGCTCGGCCACCGGCCGGCCGATCGCGTAGGAGGCGCAGGGGGAGTTCTGGCCGATGACGATCGGCACGGCGCCGGCGGCCAGCGCCGCCTTGACCTTGCGCTCGACGCCCTCCTGGGCTTCCAGGATGCGTTCGACCGTGCCCTCGTAGCTGGCTTCGAGGGGGATGTCGACGTCGCCGTAATCGACGACCTTCAGATGCTCGAAGATGTCGAGGTCGAAGTCCTGCACGTAGCCGCCGCGGTAGCGGATCGACTGCTGGCGGACGCGGACGGTGGCGGCCAGCCATTCGGCCTTGTCGACGCCGCTGTACTTGGTTCCCCAGCCGGCGGCGAAGGGCGCGCCGATGATGACGGCGTCGGCGCCGGCCAGATCCTCGTCCCGAATGGCGTAGGGGACGCCGAGGAAGGTCGGCATGTCCGCCTTGATGCGGGGAAAGTGGGTCGTGCGCCAGGTTTTGCCGGCCAGGGTATCCTGCCAGCTCGGGTAATGCGGCATGGACGCAGATGTCCTCTTCGGGGGTTTTCAGGGCAACCGCTTGTGGATCGGGTCGGGCGGCTGGCCGGCGATCAGGGAGCCTGCTTGGGGAATTCACGCAGGGCGGGCTCGTTCACGTAGCGGCCGCCGGTGATGTACTTGGCGGCGATCACGTCCCACTGGCCGGAGGTCAGCAGGTTGTCGAGCCCGACGTTGAGGACCGACTGCAACTCGCTGTTGCCCTTGCGGACGGTCCAGGCGATCGGCAGGAAATTCACCGGCCGGTCGTTGAACAGCATCTTTACGCCGGGCTGCTGCTCGGTGAAGCGGGTGGCGGTGAACAGATCCTCGAAGCTGGCATCGGCGCGGCCGGCCGCCACCTCCATGAAGCCCGCGGTCAGGTTGCCGCCGGCCAGCGAGGTCATCTTGGCGTTGGGGATGGTGCGGCGCACGAAGTCCTCGGCGGCCGTGCCCTGGACCACGGCGATGCGCACGTCCGGCTTGTTCATGTCGGCCAGTGAGGCGAAGCGCGCCTCGTCGTTCTTCACCACGGCAACGCTGCCGAGATAGAAGATCGGCTTGGTGAAATCGACGACGGTGGCCCGCTTGACGGTGGCGAAGGTCGCGCCGATGGACATGTCGAACTGGCCGGCCTGCAGCCCGGCGACGAAGTTCGCCCAGGTCGTCTCGATGAAGACCGGGCGGACGCCCATCTGCTCGGCGATGGTGCGCGCGGCGTCCACGTAGAAGCCGGTCAGTTCGCCCGTCTTGGGGTCCTTGGCGGTTCCGGGCGGGGAGGGGATATAGCCGATCTTCAGCTCGCCCTGCCGGACGATCTTCTCGACCTCGCCGGCGGCCTGGGCCTTGACGGCGCCGAAGGTCACCAGGGCGCCAACCACCAGCGACGAGATCAATGTGCGGAATGCGGACATGTTCAGCCTCTTCAATGCAGGACGCGGGCAAGGAACGCGCGGGTCCTCGCGTTGTCCGGGTTGGTGAAAATCTTGCCTGGTGGTCCCTCTTCGACGATTCGGCCGCCTTCCATGAAGACGACCCGGCTCGCGACGTCGCGCGCGAAGCTCATTTCGTGGGTGACGATCACCATGGTCATGCCCTCGGCGGCGAGTTCGCGCATGGCGGTCAGCACCTCGCCGACCAGTTCGGGGTCGAGCGCCGAGGTCGGCTCGTCGAACAGCATCAGGCGCGGGCGCATGGCCAGGGCGCGGGCGATCGCGGCGCGCTGTTGCTGCCCGCCCGACAGCTTGGTCGGACGGACGTCGCGCTTGTCGGCCAGCCCGACCTTGGCGAGAAGCTGCTCGGCGTGGCGGACCGCCTCGTCGCGCGCGACGCCCTTGACCTGGATCGGCCCCTCGATGACGTTCTGGAGCGTCGTCATGTGGGGGAACAGGTTGAAGTTCTGGAAGACCATGCCCATTTCGGCGCGCAGCCGGTTGGTCTGGCGCTCGGTGGCCAGCCGCCGCTGGCCGTCGGCCTCGACGTAGCCGACCAGCTCATCGCCGAAGCGGACCTCGCCTTCGTCGTAGCGTTCCAGAAAGTTGATGCATTTCAAAAGCGTGCTCTTGCCGGAGCCGCTGGGCCCGATGATCGCCACGACGTCGTGGGCCTGCACGTCGAGATCGATGCCGCTCAGGACGCGCGCGCTGCCGTAGCTCTTCCCGAGGTTGGTGATGCGCAGCATAAGGGAAACTCCACCGGAGGATCGTGCGAGGATCGGTCAGGCCCGCATCTTCAGGCGCCGTTCCAGGCGCTGCGACAACCAGATCCAGGGGTAGGTGATGATGAAGAAGAAGATCGCCAGGAACGTGTAGACCTCGAGAGGACGGTAGGTCGTGGCGATGAGGTTGTTCGATTCCTGAAGAAGTTCGTAGACCGCGATCATCGATCCGAGCGTCGTCAGCTTCATCAGGTTGGCGAATTCATTGATCAGCGGCGGGATCATCTTCTGCCCGGCCTGGGGCAGGATGATGCGGCGGAGCGCCGTGAAGTGATTCATGCCGATGGATTTGGCGGCGAGAAACTGGCCGGTGTCCACCGCGTTGATGCCGGCCCGCACGATCTCCGACACATAGGCGCCGGAATGGATGCCGAGGGCGATGATGATCGAGGTCATCGCGCTCAGTTGGTAGCCGAAGATGATCGGGAAGCAGTAGTAGAGCCAGACAATCTGCACGAGCGCCGGAGTCGCGCGAATCATCTCGACATAGACGGATGTGACGGATCTTATAAAGATGCCGGACGATTCTCGGCTCACACCGACCAAGAGGCCGATGAACAAACCGATGGCGGATGACAGTAACGTTATCTGGAGTGTCGTAATGGCGCCGCGTGCAAAAATCGGCCAATACTCAAGTATTATGGCGAACTGCCATTCGTACCCCATCGCCGATGCCCCTGTTCATGGTCTGGCTTTGTCGCCGACCTAATTTTGAATGACATTCAAAATGCTCGATTGATTTGGCACTGTCAATGGGGTTTCGCGATGCGTGGGACATCGGTTTCGGGCTTTCGAAACACTCAATCAGGGGTGGTGAAATGGGCTGGGGCTTTCTCTTGATTCCTTGGTGCGCGGAGGCGCCGCCCGAGCAATACGGGGGCGCCCGGTGCCCGGGACGGTCGCTCCCGTCGCGTTGGCGACCCGTTCAGGCCGTGCGGTGGCCGCGGGCGTTGGTAAGGATGTCGGTCCCCAGCGCCACCGCCAGCGCGACGGCGCCGCACAGGAAGACCGCGGCGTAGTTCCCCCCGCTGTGGGCGAAGAGATAGGAGTAGCCGTAGCCGCTCAGCGCCTGGAACAGGGCGAAGGCGGTGGTCGCCCGGCTCCAGGCGGCGCGCTGCTCCGACGGGCTGCGCGGCAGCAATTCATGGATGCGGCCGAGCACCAGGGGAACCACGCCCGGCGTCAGGGCGCCGAGGACGACCGTTGCGGCCCCGACCACCAGCGGATGGCCGCTGAGCGCCAGGGCGGCCACGGCGACCGCCTGGAGCAGCAGCGCGATGCGATAGGCCGCCGCGTAGCCGATCCGGTCGGCCAGCGACCCGGCAGCCACCGGCCCGGCCACCGACGCCGCGCCGTAGAGGACCCAGAAGAGGGCGCCGACATCCGCGCCATGGTTCAGGCCGCGGGCGACATAATCGACCAGCAGCAGCATGACCGGCACCAACCCCAGCGCGTTCAGCGCGTATTCGGCGTAGAGCGAGCGGAGGACGCGCCCCTCATGCCGCGGGGCATGCTCCACCGGCGGAGCGGCAACCGCCTGCGACGGGGCCGATGGCGGCCAGCCGAACCAGGACAGGGCGGTCAGCAGCAGCGACAGACCGCCCAGCCCCAGCCAGGTCTCGTGCAACCCCAGCCGCATCAGGGCCGGCACGGCGGTGCCCGAGGCGGCGATCCCCAGCCCGATGCCGAGGAAGATCATGCCGCTGACGAAGCCGCGCCGCGCCGCCGGGACGTGGGGCAGGATGCTGGTCGCGACCAGGACCATGATGGCGCCCCCGGCCAGACCCGAGACGAAGCGCCATCCGAAGAACCAGCCGAGCGAGAGCGGGTAGGCGCAGGCGATGAAGGCGAGGGAGGCCGTCAGCATCAGCGCCCGCAGCAGCGCACGGTTGGGCAACCGGCTGGCCAGCGGCCGGCCGAGCAGGGCGCCCGCCAGATAGCCGGCGAAATTCGCCGCACCCAGCGTCACCGCGTCGGCGGCGGAGAACCAATGGGCCTCGATCAGCGACGGGACCAGCGGCGTGTAGGCGAAGCGGGCCAGCCCGACGGCGACGAGGCTTCCCGCCATGCCGGCGAGGGTCGCCATCCAGGCGGCGCCGTCGAGGTGGTCCATGGCCGCGGTTGCGGATGTCCTGTTCATGGGCGTGCGTCCCTGTTGCGGCTCCGCTGCGGCGGGCCGCCCGTTGACCGGGAGGAATGGGAAGGGGGGTGGGCCGCCGCGGCGGTCAGGGGTCCGGCATCGGCGGCAGTCCCAGGCTGGCCAGGGCGCCGCGCGCCGCCCCTTCCAGCAGGTCGCGTTCGGGGCGGATGCGGGCCAGGACCCGGATGCCCAGCAGGGTGGAGAAGAGCAGGCGCGCCGCGTCGTCGTCGGGAATGCCGGCCGGGATCGCGCCGCTCCGCCGCCCCGTGACGATGCAGCGGCGGAAGAAGTCTTCGATGGTCGTCAGTTCCGCGTTCAGGAAGTCACGCAGGTCGGGGTTGTCCGGCGCGACCTCCAGCGCGGAGTTCACCAGCAGGCAGCCGCGCCGGCACCCGTCGCCGAGCGATCGCTCGATGCTTTCGCGCAGGAAGCCGGCGATGGCGGCGGCCGGCGATGCCGCCGCCTCGTGCCGGGCGATGCGGGCGCGCAGCGAGCCGTCCAGGTAATGCTCCAGGGCGCGGCGGAACAGCGCCCGCTTGTCGCCGAAGGCGTTGTGCATGCTGGCGAGCGTCATGCGCATGCTGTCCGCCAACTCGCGGGTGGAGGTCGCCTCGTACCCCTGGGTCCAGAAGCGGTCCACCGCCGCGTCCAGCACCGCCGTCTCATCGAACTTCCGCGGCCGAGCCATGGGTCCCGCCTTCCGAACCGGTGTTTTAGATCACATGATCCAAAATACGCCGGGCGGAGCGGCGGTCAAGGTCTTTGCCATCGTGCGAGCGCGGGACTGCCCTGCGCGGCCGCCGTTGCTCGCCGTTGTTGAGCCGTTAATCCAATGGCTTCAGTTCGCCCAGCAGGGTCGGCAGCAGTTCGGCCACCGTGGGGTGGATGTGGACGGCGCGCTGCAGGGTGGGGTAGGGCGCCTTGGCGTACATCAGGTCCAGCACGCCGTGGATGGCCTCGTCGCCGCCGGGACCGAGGATGGCGGCGCCCAGGATTTCTTGGCTGTCGGCGTCGACGACGATCCGCATGAAGCCCTGCGTCTCGCCCTTCTCGACCGCGCGCCCGACGCGCGTCATCGGTCGCATGCCGACCAGCGCGCGCCGGCCCGAGCGGCGGACCGCCTCGTCGGTCATGCCGACGCGGGCGAGTGGCGGGTCGGTGTAGAGCGCGTAGGCCTGGATGCGGTCGTCCACGCTGCGCCGATCGCCGTCGAGCAGGTTCGCCGCGACGATTTCGAAGTCGTTGTAGGCGGTGTGGGTGAAGGCGCCGCGTCCGTTGCAGTCGCCCATCGCCCAGATCCCCGGCACGCTGGTGCGCAGCGCATCGTCCACCGTGATGAAGCCCCGGGCGTCGGTCGCCACCCCGGCGCGGTCGAGGCCGAGGTCGTCGGTGTTGGGCGCGCGCCCCACCGCCAGCAAAGCGTGGCTTCCCACCACCGATGGCGCGCCGGAGGCGCAGGTCACGCCCACCTCCACGCCGTCGTCGTGGGAGGCGAAGCGGATGCAGTCGGCCGACAGGCGGACCGTTACGCCTTCCGCCTCCAGCAGGTCGCGGATCGCCGCGGAAACGTCGGGGTCCTCGCGCGCGATCAGCCGGTCGCCCTTCTCCACGACGGTCACCTCGGCGCCGAAGCGGCGGTACATCTGCGCGAATTCCAGGCCGATGTAGCTGCCGCCGACCACCACGAGATGCCGCGGCACCCGGTCGAGGCCGAGGATCGTGCCGCTGGTCAGGATGCCGACGTCGCGCACCCCCGGCATGTCCGGCACCGCGGCGCGGGCGCCGACGTTGATGAAGATGCGCTCCGCCGTCAGCAGCTCGTCGCCGACGCGCACGCTGTTGGCGGATTCGAAGCGGGCGTGGCCTTGCAGCACCCGGCAATTGGGCATGCCGCGCAGCCAGCGCTCGACATTCTCGCGCGACCGGCCGGAGACGGCGTCCTTGCGCGCCTTGACCTTGGCCATGTCGATCCGGACCGGGCCCTCCAGGATCACGCCGTATTCGGCGGCCCGCTGCGCCATCCGCGCCACGCGGGCGCTGGCGATCAATGTTTTGGTCGGGGTGCAACCGGTGTTCACGCAGGTGCCGCCGAACAGCTTGCGTTCGATGACCGCGACGGTCATGCCGGCGGCGGTGAGGCGCCCGGCGAGCGGTGGCCCGGCTTGGCCGGCTCCGATGATGATGGCATCGACCATGGCATGCTCCTGCAACCGGACCTGGGAGTGACGGACCGTCGCCGGAGGGATGCCGGTGCCGATCGGACCCGGAGAAAACCTAAGTGTGGCCGGCGACTGGTCAAGATCGGGCAATCGGTCGGCGGAGTTCCCCTTGGCGGCGGAGTGTCCCTGCCATGGGCGCCGAGGCAGAGAGGCCGATCCAGGGAGGCCAGTCGCTGCGCGTGACGCGGCCGGACCAGCCTCCAATCCCCTCGGAGGCCGCGCGGTTTCCCGGTGAGGTTCGAGTCGCGGCGGCTGCGCGCTTCGATGGAATCCAAACCCACATCCGTGGTCGGACGGGCTTTTCGAAAGCTGGCCCTCTCTCCGAACAGGGCTTCCGACGTCAGGAGCATTCGGCGGGCGGATCACGGTTTTGTTCTCGAACCGTTTCCATCGGGCCGGAGTCGCTCGCCGGATTGGAAACTTTTGGTTTTGAACTCAATTGACAGTCGATATCTGTCCGTGCGGATAATTCTATGTGCACCGATGTATGCGTGTTCTCGTGTCGAACAAGAAACAATATGAAAAGTAAGGATTCGGGCGCGCATGTTCCATTGTTACTGTTCGGTAACACGCCCGGGAAGGGCTTTATATACCATTAATTAGCTCTTGATGGCTCATTGATCCAATCAAGACCGGTGTGCGTGCCGGCAGCGTTGCGTGAGGGAAGAAAGACCGTGGCGAATCCAACCTTCACAATGATCGGCACCAACAGCTACGGCCTCGCCGACACCGGAAGCGAGGCCGCCCCGGTGCTGGTCGACCTTGATGGTGACGGTGATCTCGACCTTCTGGTCGGCAACGCCGACGGGAACACGCTCTTCTTCCGGAACACCGGAACGACGCTGTCGCCGACCTTCACGCTGGACAGCACCAACCCGTTCGGAATCACCAACGTCAGCGCGGGCGGCGCGCTTCCCTCCTTCGTCGATATCGATGGCGACGGCGATCTCGACCTCTTCGTCGGCAACCACGCCGGCACCACCCTGTTTTTCCGCAACAACGGCACCTCGGCGCAGACGCCGACCTTCTCGCTGGAAGGCACCGGCCTGTTCGGCATCCAGAGCGCCGGCGGTTACGGAGCGCCGAGCTTCGCCGACCTGGACGGCGACGGCGCTCTCGACCTGCTGATCGGCAATTCGAGCGGGGACATTTTTCTTTACCGCAACACCGGCTCGAGCCTGTTGCCGACCTTCACGCTGGCAGGAACCAATCCCTTCGGCCAGACCCGCAACATCGACGGCTACGCGTCGCCCGTGCTGGCGGACATCAACGGGGACGGCCTCGTCGACCTCATTACGAAGAGCATCGTCTACGTCAACGTCGGCACGGCGGCGGCGCCGACCTTTTCGTTGCTCGCCACGAATCCCTACGGGGCCATCGGCCCCGGAGCGTACCCGCGGCCGGCGCTGGGCGATCTCGACGGCGACGGCGACATTGATCTGGTGGTCGGCGTCGACGGCGGCGATGTGGAGTATTTCCGCAACGTCGCCCCGGTGGTCGTGACGCTGAGCGATGGCGGAAACACGATCGCGCTGTCGCAGATCAACACGCTGACCGGCGGCACCGGCATCGACGTCGTGTCACTGGTCGAGATCGGGGCGACCTACACCGTCTCCGGGGTCGAGACGCTGACCGGCAGCTCCGCCACCGACCTGGTGATCCTGGGCGGTGCCGGCAACACGATCCTGGTGAGCCAGGTCGAGACGCTGATTGGCGGTGCGGGCACCGACATGGTGACGCTGGGCTCGCTCGGCAACACGATGCTGGTGGGCGGCGTCGAGACGCTGACCGGTGGGATTGGCACCGATGTGGTGACGCTGAGCAGCAGCGGCAACACGATGCTGGTGGAGGGCGTCGAGACGCTGACCGGCGGCATCGGCACCGACGTGGTGACGCTGGGCGACAGCGCGGGCAACACGCTGACCGTGTCGAAGCTGGAGACTCTGACGGGCGGCGTCGGCAACGACGTGGTGACGCTGGGCAGCGGCGGCAACACGGTGCTGGTGACCGGCGTCGAGACGCTGACGGGCGGCACCAACACCGACGTGGTGATGTCGAGCAGCTTCGGCAGCACGGTGCTGGTCCGGCTGATCGAGCAGGTGCTCGGCGGCTCCGGCACGGACAACGTGACGTTGGGCACCGGCGGCAATTCGTTGCTGATACGGGGCGTTGAATCTCTGACCGGCGGTGCCGGCGCCGACATGGTGACTCTGGGCACCGGCGGCAACACCGTGTCGGTGAGTCTCGTCGAAACACTGTTCGGTGGCACCGGCGCCGACATCGTGAGCCTCGACAGCAACGGCAACACGCTGTTGGTCCGGTTGACCGAGACGATGATCGGTGGGGCCGGCGCCGATTTCGTGACGCTGGGCAGCGGCGGCAACACCGTGTCGGTGAGTCTCGTCGAAACGCTGATCGGCGGCAATAACGCCGACACCGTGAACCTCGGCAACAGCGGCAACACGCTGACGATCCGGCTGTTGGAGACGGTGATCGGCGGTTCCGGCACCGACGTCGTGACCGTGGGCACCGGCGGCGCCACGATGCGGGTGGGCGGCGTCGAGACCTTGACCGGCGGTGTCGGCACCGACGTGGTGACGCTGCTCACGGGTGGGAACACACTGACGGTGTCCCTTCTGGAAACGGTGCTCGGCGGCACCGGCGTCGACGTCGTGACGCTGGATGGCGCCGGCGGCACCATGCTGGTGAACGCTCTGGAAACGGTGCTCGGCGGCACCGGCACCGACGTGCTGACGGTCAGCGGCTCCGGGTTGACCGCGCTGGTCGGCGGCATCGAGACGCTGAACGGCGGCACCGGCGTCGAGTTCGTGACGTTCGTCGACGGCGGCAACACCATGTCGGTGTCCCGGCTGGATACCCTGATCGGCGGGTCCGGCACCGACGTGGTGTCCTTCGGCACGACGTGGGGCAACACCCTGCAGGTGAGCCTCGTCGAAACACTGATCGGAGGCACCGCGACCGACGTCTTGCTGCTGAGCAGCGGCGGCAACACCATCGAGGTGTCGCGGATCGAGACGCTGCTCGGCGGTGCGGGCACCGACGTGGTGACGCTGGGCGGCGGCGGCAACACGCTGCTGGTCCGGTTTCTCGAGACGCTGACCGGCGGTTCGGGGACCGATGTGCTGACGCTCGCCACCGGCAGCAACGTGATGACGGTGAGCGGCGTCGAAACGATCAATGGTGGCTCCGGCCTCGACATCGTTACGCTCGGCGACAGCGCGGGCAACACGCTCACCGTGTGGCGGATCGAGACGTTGATCGGCGCGTCCGGCACCGACGTGGTGACGCTGGGCAGCTTCGGCACCACGTTGCAGGTGGACGGGGTCGAGACGGTGGTCGGCGGCATCGGCACCGACCTGGTGGAGCTGGGCAGTTCCGGCAACACGCTGCTCGTCAGCGGCCTCGAGACGCTGACCGGCGGCATCGGCACCGATGTGGCGACGCTGGGCGACGCCGGCAACACGCTGCTGGTGAGCGGCGTCGAAACGCTCGACGGCGGCACCGGAACCGATGTGGTGACGCTGGGCGACAGCGCTGGCAACACGCTGACGGTGGCTGGCGTGGAGACGGTGATCGGCGGCGCCGGCACCGACGTGGTGACCTTCGCCCCGGTCGGCAACCAGGGAACGCTGTTCGTTTCCGGCGTCGAGACCGTCTACACGCCGTTCCAGACCTTGACGCTCAACGGCGTTGACACGCTGATCGTCCTGCCCGCCAGCCCGTCCGCCCCGGCGCTGAGCCCGGCGTCGGACAGCGGCGTGATCGGCGACGGGTTGACGAATGCGGCGCAACCCACCCTGACCGGAACCGCGGAAGCCGGCGCGGTCATCCATCTCTACGGAAACGGCGTCGAGATCGGGACAGGGACGGCCGACGGCTCGGGCGTCTGGTCGGTGGTTCCCGGCACGACGCTTGCCGACGGGAATTGGACACTGACGGCCAAGGTGGCTGTGTCCGGTGTCGAAAGCGGTGTGTCTGGCTCCCTGCTGGTGACCATCGACACCAGCGCCGATGCGCCGACGAGCCTTGTCTTGGCGACGGCATCGAACAGCGGATCGACATCGGACACGCTGACCAATGTGACGGCTCCGGTGATCACCGGGACGGTGGGCGAGGCTGGGGTCGTGGTGCTGTACGAGGGCACGACGGCCCTGGGCACGGTGACCGCTGCGGCAGGTGGCGCCTGGAGCATCACCGCGGCCTCGC
>NZ_QLKQ01000033.1 GCF_003349955.1 Azospirillum brasilense | reverse complement strand
ATTTCGGCCGCGAGGCGGAGGCCGACGGCGGCTTCTCCTGGGAGAAGACCGACCTCGTCAACGATCTGCGCGCCGCTTTCTTCTAAACGGCCATAAGGACTGCAGAACCAGCCGCCCGGCACCCCGCCGGGCGGCTGGTTTTGTTTTGAGGAGCACCGAGAGGCCACGCCGTCCCGCGCAATGGGCGCCGCTTTGCCTTCCTTGCATGGCTTGGGCAAAGAAAAAGGCCGCAGCCAGGACGGCGCGGCCTTCAAGTCTAGGGAGGAAACGCCCAAAGGGCATCCGGGAGTCAATTTATGCTGCAACGCAGCAAAGGTCAAGCCCCTGTTGATCCGCCTTCGCGGAAAAGACGCCGCCCCCTGCTGCCCCCGACCAAATCCCTTCGGATGACAGTGTCCGGAAAAAGAAAAGGCTGCAGCCGGTGAGGCGCAGCCTAGTTCTGGGAGGGAGGAAACCAAGAGAACTTGGTGAAGCCATTTATGGACCGATTTGATTAACAGTGCGTAAACAGTCCATGTATTCCGAAGACATACTCATTTTTTGACAAAGGTCAATAAGGCCAAGCTCCCGTTTGGTCGGGGAAGACAGTTTTCTGCACGGCGGCAAGCGAAGCCGCGTCAGCGAGATTGGTGGCTGAGCACCGTCCGGATGTCGTTCTGCCACACCATGCTGACCAGGGCGATCTGGGTGAGCAGGGCGATCTCGCCCTGTCCGACGGCTGTCAGCAGTTCCTCCCGCGTCATGAACAGGATCTCCGTTTCCTCCAGATCGTCGGACAGGGGATCGGTGACCCGGCGGCAGCCGGTGGCGTGGAACATATGGGACACCGCCCCGCCCTGGTTGGCGTTGACCGTGTAGCCGCCAAGCGCCGTCCAGTGGTCCGAGGCGAAGCCAGTCTCCTCCAGAAGCTCGCGCCGGGCCGCCTCCAGCGGCTCTTCGCCCGGCGACAGATGGCCGCCGGGAAAGGTCAGGTTCACGCGTCGCGGGCCATGCCGGTACTGGCGGTAGACGATGATGCGCCCGTCCTCCGTCTCGGCGAAGATGCAGGCAAAGGACGGCATGTCGAACTGATAGTAGTCCCGGATGACCCGCCCGTCGGGCAGTTCCACCGTCTCGACATAGACTTTCAGAAACGGATCGGCGTCGAGCAATTCGCGGCTTTCAAGCACGGTCCATGGGCGCAGGCGGCGCGTCATCCCTGTGTCTCCTCATCGCCGGGCTCTCATTGGCGGCGCGTCCTGGGTAACGGCTGGCCACCCCCGAGGCAAGGCACATGAAAAGGCGATGCTCGGCTTCGCCGATCCGGCGTTCATTCGAAAACACTCATCAACCGTTAAGGGACTTATCGATCAACAAAGCGAGCGGTTTCCGATCGAAACGCACGATCTTTCTTCATTTTGATGAGTTGTTTCGCCGCTATTGCTCTTCATGGTAATCAGGATAGGATAAAGAGATAACGATCAATGGGAGTTTCCCGTTAAATTTTATCTTTATGCTTGCATAAACAACCGGCCGCCAACCGCAGCCGGAATCCCCCCTTCCGAAAGCCGTCCCCTGAAAGCTGTGGAAGCCACATGCCGAGCCTGCCCTTCCCAAACCTCCGCCAATCCTCTTCCGTGGCCGCTCCCTCCCGTGGCCCGTCCCCAGCACCGTTTGGCACCGCCCCAGGTGCCCCCCGGAACGCAACGGTCGGTGAACGGCCGCTCCGGATTCCGGGGCGGGCACCGCAGGATCTGGCTGCGGGCCTGCTGATCACCTCCTTTGGCCTGATCGCCCTGTGGATGGGGCGCGACTGGCCGACCGGAACGCTTGCCTACGTGCAGTCCGGCTTCTTCCCGCGGATGATCGGAATACTGATGGTCCTGGCCGGCGCCATGGTGACCGGCCGGAGCCTGCTGAACCACGGCGCCGCCTTGCCGTCCTGGGGCTGGCGCCCGCTGCTCGGGGTGACGGCGGCGGTGCTGGCCTTCGCCGGAGCGGTCGAAACTCTGGGGCTGGTGCCGGCGGTGCTGATCCTGGTGGGCCTGGGCAATCTGGCCGGACAGCCGCTGCGCCCGGTTCCGCTGGCGCTGCTGGGCGGCGTCCTGGCGGTGGGCTGCGTCGCGCTGTTCGTCTGGGGGCTGGGCCTGCCCCTGCGGGTGTGGCCCCTGTGGGTGTCGCCGTGATGGACCTGATCGGCAACCTTCTGCTCGGCCTGTCGGTCTCGCTGTCCCCGGACAATCTGCTGCTCTGCTTCGGCGGAGCTCTGATCGGCACGCTGATCGGCGTCCTGCCCGGCCTGGGTCCCACCGCGACGGTGGCGATGCTTCTGCCCCTGACCTTTCACCTGCCGCCGGTCGGCGCGCTGATCATGTTGGCCGGCATCTTCTACGGCTCTCAGTATGGCGGCTCGGCGACGGCCATCCTGGTGAATCTGCCCGGCGAATCCTCCTCCGTCGTCACCTGTCTGGACGGCCACGCCATGGCGCGGCAGGGCCGGGCCGGAGTAGCGCTCGCGACGGCGGCGCTCGCTTCGCTGTTCGCCGGGCTCGCCACCACGGTTCTGATCGCCGTGGCTGGCCCGCCGCTGGCCGGGGTGGCGCTCGCCTTCGGGCCGGCGGAGTACGTGTCGCTGATGCTGCTCGGCCTGATCGGGGCGGTGACGCTGGCCCACGGGTCGGTCGTGAAAGCCATCGCGATGATCCTCCTGGGCCTGTTGTTCAGCATGGTCGGCACGGACGTGAATTCCGGCGACACGCGCTTCACCTTCGGCCTGCCGCAGCTCTACGACGGCATCGACTTCGTGCCGCTCGCCATGGGCCTGTTCGGGCTGGCCGAGATCATCGCCAGCCTGGAGCAGACGGGAGGCGCCGGGCGGACCACCGCTCCGATCGCCAGCCTGTGGCCGAAGCGCGAGGATATCCGCCAGGCCTGGCCGGCGACGGTGCGCGGCACGGTGATGGGGGCGCTTCTCGGCATCCTGCCCGGTGGCGGGGCCACGCTCGGCTCCTTCGCCGCCTATTCGCTGGAGAAGAAGGTATCCCGCCACCCGGAGCGCTTCGGCCAGGGCGCCATCGAGGGGGTGGCGGCACCGGAAGCAGCCAACAACGCCGCCTCGCAGGCCTGCTTCATCCCGATGCTCAGCCTGGGCATCCCGCCCAACGCCATCATGGCCCTGATGATCGGCGCCATGACCATCCACGGCATCACGCCGGGGCCGCAGATCATGGCCAAGCAGCCGGAACTGTTCTGGGGCATGATCGCCAGCATGCTGATCGGCAACGTGATCCTGGTGATCCTGAACCTGCCGATGATCGGCCTGTGGGTGCGGCTGCTGCGGGTGCCATACGGCTATCTGTTCCCGGCCATCCTGGTCTTCTGCTGCATCGGCACCTACACGCTGAACAACAGCGCCTTCAACGTCCTGCTGATGGCCCTGTTCGGCGTCCTGGGCTACGTCCTGCGCAAGCTGGACTGCGAGCCGGCGCCGCTGATGCTGGGCTTCGTGCTGGGGCCCCTGCTGGAGGAGAATCTGGGGCGCGCCCTGCTGCTGTCGGGCGGCGACCCCACCGTCTTCGCCACCCGCCCGATCAGCGGCAGCCTGCTGGCCGTCGCCGCCCTGCTGCTGCTGGTGATGGTAATGCCGGCGGTGCGCCGCCGCCGCGACGAAGCCTTCAAGGACGAGTGAGTCCCGAGCCTTTTCCTTCGCCCCGCCCGCCCCGTTTTCCAAGGGGTGGGCGGTCTTCATGCCGTGAAAGGTGCCTCCCCGATGACCGTCGTCAAAGAGTTCCCCCGTCCCGCCCCCGATCTGGTCGCGTCCTTCCGTGGCCAGTCACCGGCCACACTGCACGAAGCGATGGGCAAGAAGGGCGCCATGTCCTTTCCGATCAAGCCGCTTTATCCAGGCATGACGCTGTTCGGCACCGCGGTGACCGTGTCTGCCGGCCCCACCGACAATCTGATGATCCACGCCGCCATGGCGCTGACCCGTCCGGGCGACGTGCTGGTGGTCGATTTCAAGGGCATGACCGAGGCCGGTCCCTGGGGCGACGTGCTGACCGAGGCAGCGCTGCAGCGCGGTATGGCCGGGCTGGTGATCGACGGATGCGTGCGCGACGCCGTGGCCATCCGCAACATGGGCTTCCCGGTCTTCTGCCGGGGGACCAGCATGAAGGGCACCACCAAGACCCAGCCCACGGGCGACGTGAACACCGCCATCGTCTGCGGCGGCGTGATGGTCATGCCGGGTGACATCCTGATCGGCGACGACGACGGGGTGGTCGTGGTGCCCCAGGCCGAGGCCGCCGCGACGCTCGCCAAGGCGGCGGAGCGCGAGCGGATGGAGGAGGGGCTGCGCGCGCAACTCCGCGCCGGACGGACGACCGTCGAGGCGTTGACGCTCGGGTCCTGTCTGGAGGCCGGCGGCATCACCCTTTAAGACGCAGCCGCTCCACGAAAGCGGACGGGCCGAAAAGCCCGTCCGTCAACCGTCCCGAGTGGTATTACCGGTGTTCATTCAAAAGAATGGCATGGGCAAAAAAAAAGCCGCGCCCGGACACGAGGTCGGCGCGGCAGCCTGATGCTCTTGGAGCATCGCTTTTTTCTGATTTCCTCCCCAGACCTCAAGGCCTTTGTTTTGTGAGGGGAAATTTCCACAGTCGGCGCCGGTAAGTCAACAGCATTGAGCGGGGTATAACTTTAAGCCTAACATGTCATTCCAATGCGCAAGAGAAAGCGAACGGACTCCCCCGAAGCGAAAAAACCAAGCGAAAGCCGAACAGAGGGCTTGCTTTCCGTCGGGCCGGTGCGGTATCTCCCTGCCTCCTTCGTTGGAGCGGCGCGGGCGTAGCTCAGGGGTAGAGCACAACCTTGCCAAGGTTGGGGTCGAGGGTTCGAATCCCTTCGCCCGCTCCAGTATCACGATGGTCGATCCTCCCCGATATTTTGTCCTCATGCATGGCCTCAATAGGCCGCATAGGATTTCTCCTCGACGAGCGCGCTGCCGAGCCGTTCGTTGACCCGCCGTTTGATGGCGGCGCGCTGGTCGTTCATCCGGTACACGGCCCGCGCCAGCTCGATGAAGCGCGGCCCGAAATCCTGAGTCCGCTCGCAGTCGCGGATCGCGTCCTCGATCTCCCACAGAGCCGTGTTGACCGTCTTCAAAGCGGTGGCCAACTCGCGCAGTTCGGCAACGGCCGGGATATGCCGCTCCGCGGTCCGCGTCAGGATGCCGTGCTCGGTTTCCACATGGCGCCGTTTGACCGGATCGTGAATTCGCTCCAGCTTGATCTCCAGGATGGAGATCTTGTCCAGAAGTTCCCCCGGTGCGGTTTCCACAAGAATTCCCGTCTTCCGCATCGCCCTCGCCATCATGATCTGGAACAGTTCGCCGGCCATCCGCGCGAAGACGGGGCGCCAGTCCCCCGGCCTCGTCTGGCGGAACAGCCGCATGGTCGGGTACCAAGGGCAGTCCTCCCGCGTCATCAGCCACCGCCAGTCCGGCACCGCCTTCAACGCCAGCCAGACCGGGCGGCCGAGGGCGCCGGCCAAATGCGCGACCGCCGTGTCGGAGGTGACGATCAGGTCCAGCCCCATCATCACCGCCGCGGTGTCGAGAAAGGCGTCCGGTCCATCGTCGAAATCCGGCCCGAGCACCGTCACCGTCATGCCGTCCGGCAATCGGTCGAGCTGCTCCAACCCGTGGTTCTTCTGCAGGCTGACCAACCGCACGCCGGGAACCCGCGCAAGCGGCGCGAAATCCGCAAGCGGCACGGAGCGCCCGCGATCGACCGCCGCCTGCGGGTTGCCCTGCCAGACGATGCCGACCCGCAGGCCACCCTGCGGATCGGTGTCCGCCTTGCGGGGCGGCAACCGCCGCTCCCAGGCCGCGACCCGCTCCGGATCGGCGCCCAGATAGGGGATGGGCGCCGGAATCGTCCCAAACTCCGTGCGGAAGGCGCGCGGCAGGCTCAGCATCGGGCAATGGGTGTCGAAGGGCGGCAGGGGATCGCCCTTGGCCACCAGTGTCACGCGGTCAGCCGGGACCGGCAGGGAGCCGAGCAGGCGGAGCAGTGGGCGCGGCCCCTCCACCACAACGCGCCACCCGCGCGCCACGGCGGCCGGAACGTAGCGGATGAACTGGATCGTATCCCCGAAGCCCTGTTCGGCATGGACAAGGAGCGTGCCCCGAGAGGAGTCCTCCCCCCGCCACACCGGCTGCGGGAAGGGTCCCCCCACCGCCTGGAAGCCCTCCTGGCGCAGCCGCCACTCGTAATCGTCCCAGCCGCGGGACAAGTCTCCGCGAAGCAGCCGGGACAACGCGCGGTTCCAATGGGCGTTCGTGAAGTCCGGGCGGCTCGCCACCGCCCGGCCGTAGGCGGTGACCGCCTCGTCCAGCCGCCCCAGATCGTGCAGGCTGTTGCCGAGGCTGTTCAACGCCTCCGCATGGTCCGGCCGGAGGAGGATGGCGTTCCGCTGCGCCGCGATGGACGGTGGAAGACGGTCCAGCTCCCGCAGCAGATTGCCCAGCGCGGACAGGGCATCCGCGTGGAGGATCCGGATCGCCACGGCGCGGCGCGCAGCGGCGGCGGCCTCGTCCAGCCGCCGCTGCGCGCCCAGCGCGAGGGCGAGGTTGTACAGAATGTCCGGGTTGCCGGGCTGGACCGCCAGGGCGCGGCAAAAAGCCGCGACCCCGCGCTCGAGCATCCCCTGCCCCTGACGGATCAGGCCGAGATTCGACAGCGCCTCGGCATGGTCCGGCCGGATGACCAGAACCCGGCGGTAGATCCGCCCGGCCTCGTCCAGTCGCCCCTGCGCGTTGAGACAGGCGCCGAGGTTGCACAGCGCCTCCGGAAAGCCGGGGCGGAAGACCAGGGCTTGCCGGTAAGCCGCCGCGGCATCCGGCCGCTCCAGCGCCGTCAGCGCAAGGCCAAGGTGATAGCTGGCTTCCGGCCCCGGACGGACCGATACCAAGGCCCGGAACAGCGCTTCCGCCTCGCCGGCGCGCCCGGCGCCCAGACACAGAACGCCGAGGCCGAGCAAAGCGTCGGCGTTGCGCGGATCGTTGCGGAGAACGGCGCGGTGGAACACCTCCGCGTCATGGGCGATGACCGCAGAGGGGTGAGAGAGCGCTCCGAACCGGGTCGCCAAGGCGGAAGGGTCTTTGACCGGCATGCACGCCAGAGTGCAAAGGACCGGGGCCTTCGCAACAATTTTCTGCGAAGGCCCTTTCCCACAAAGGTCTGGGACCGCCCGGCTGGTTGCCGAAATGTTAACACACTGATAGGGGTATCGGGCTAAGGTCCGCAGGGACAACCTCAGACACCATATGTACGATCACGGTGACCATGCAGCAGCTTGACCCTTCGAATGGGGCACCGACCGAGGCTCTGCAATCCGGCTTCGACCTCCTGAACGGCCGCTCGATCCTGGTCACCGGCGGTTCCGGTTCCTTCGGGCGCCGCTTCGTTGAAACGGTGCTGCGGCGGGCCAACCCGCGACGGGTCATCGTCTTCTCCCGCGACGAGTTCAAGCAGTACGAGATGCAGCAGCAGCTGGGGCCGGAATGGGCATCCACGCTGCGTTTCTTCATCGGCGACGTGCGCGACCGCGAGCGGCTGGAACTGGCCATGCGCGAGGTGGACGTGTGCGTCCACGCCGCCGCGCTGAAGCATGTGCCGGCTGCCGAGTACAACCCCATGGAATGCATCCACACCAACGTCTACGGGGCGGAGAATGTGGTGCGGGCCGCGCTGAACACCGGCGTGAAGCGGGTGATCGCGCTGTCCACCGACAAGGCGGCCAACCCGGTCAACCTCTACGGCGCCAGCAAGCTGGCCTCGGACAAGATCTTCATCGCCGCCAACAACCTGTCGGGCTCGCTCGGCACGCGCTTCTCGGTGGTGCGCTACGGCAATGTGGTGGGCTCCCGCGGGTCGGTGATCCCTCTGTTCCGCAAGATGATCGCGGAAGGGGCGGAGGCGCTGCCGGTCACCGACGAGCGCATGACCCGCTTCTGGATCACGCTGCAGCATGGGGTGGACTTCGTCGTGTCCTGCATCGCGATGATGCAGGGCGGTGAGATCTTCGTGCCCAAGATCCCCAGCATGCGCATCACCGATCTGGCCCGCGCGATGGCGCCCCACCTGCCGCACAAGCCGGTCGGCATCCGCCCCGGCGAAAAGCTGCACGAGGTGATGATCACCGAAGACGATTCCCGACAGACCTTCGAGCTGCCGGACCGCTTCGTCATCGAGCCGGCCTTCGCCTTCTGGACGCACGAGCCCTACCAGCGACTTGGCGCGCGGCCGGTGGACGATGGCTTCCGCTACGCCAGCGACACCAACGGCGACTGGCTGGACGGCGCGCGGCTGATGCGGCTGATCGCGGAAGCCCCGTAATGGCCCGCCCGCGATGACCGGCCCCGCGTCCGGGTCCCCCCCGCCCTTCCTGCCCTACGGGCGCCAGGACATCGACCAGACCGACATCGACGCGGTGACCGCCGTCCTGCGCGGTGACTGGCTGACCCAGGGGCCAGCGGTGGAGGCCTTCGAACGGACGCTGTGCGACCGCACCGGCGCGGCCCACGCGGTGTCCTGCGCCAACGGCACCGCCGCTCTGCATCTGGCCACCCTCGCGCTGGGGCTCGGCCCCGGCGATGCGGTGGTGGTGCCCGCCGTCACTTTCCTCGCCACCGCCAACGCCGCCCGCTACGTGGGGGCGGAGGTGGCCTTCGCCGACGTCGATCCGGACACCGGCCTGATGGGCCCGGAGCAAGCGGCGGCGGCGATGGAGCGGGCCGCTCGTGCCGGCTGGCGGGTGCGCGCCCTGGCGCCCGTGCATTTCGCCGGCCAGACCGCGGACATGGCCGGTCTCGGCCAGCTTGCCGACCGTCATGGGCTGGCGGTGATCGAAGACGCCTGCCACGCCATCGGCAGCCTGGACATGGCGCCCGACGGTCATGTCCTGCCGGTCGGCAGCGGCGCGTTCGGCACGTTCACCGCCTTCTCCTTCCATCCCGTGAAGACCATCGCGGCGGGCGAGGGCGGGGCCGTGACGACCAACGACGCCACTCTGGCAGCCCGCCTGCGCCGCTTCCGCAATCATGGCATGGAGCGGGACCCGGCGGGGTTCGAGGACCGTGAGGCCGCCTTTGCCTCGAATGGGGCCGCCAACCCCTGGTATTACGAGATGGCGGAGCCGGGCTTCAATTACCGCCTGACCGACATCCAATCGGCGCTCGCCCTCAGCCAACTCACGCGGCTGGAGGCCTTTGTGGAACGCCGCCGCCATCTGATGGATCTCTATGCGGAGCGGCTGGCCCCTCTCGCCCCGCTGGTCCGGCCGGCGGCCCGCGTTCCCTGGTGCCGTCCGGCCTGGCATCTCTGCGCCGCCCGCGTCGACTTCGCCGCCGCCGGACGGACACGGGCGCAGGTCATGGCCGATCTGCGGGCGCAGGGCATCGGCACCCAGGTCCACTACATCCCGGTCCACCGCCAGCCCTACTGGCGCAAGCGCTACGGCGCCCTTGCCCTGCCCGGCGCCGACACCCATTACGCCCGCACCCTGTCGCTGCCCCTGTTCCCGGCGATGGCCGACACCGACGTGGACCGGGTCGTCGCCGCTCTCTCCGCAACGCTGGGCCTGTCTCCTGCGGCCTGACAGTTCGGGCGCCCTTGCTGAACGGTTTTCTCCCTTCCAAAAATGCGCTATGCCAAGCGTCATCTCGAACGCTTCGGAGCAGGGTCATGGCCGAGGGTACTGTGGACTATTACGCGATGGTCGAAGAGGCCTGGCAACTGAGCGACGCCGCGCGCGACTACGTGAAGAACGCGGGCCGCGACGTGGACAACGCCGAGCTGTGGGAAAAGGTGTTCGCCGCCTCCCCTCTGCTCGACCTTGAGCGCACCCGCGCCGAGGGCGGGCAGCCGCTTCAGAAGATCTTCTTCAAGAACCCCTACGGCTTGCAGTACCGGGCCGACCACAAGGACTGGATACCGTTCCGTCACGGCGCCCTCGACCCCGCCTATCTTCAGGCGATTTGAGGCGGCTCCACACCCGGATGGCCTCATGAAGGCCGGATCGCACCGATGAAGCGCGGCGTGCGACCATAGGCCGGGCCGGGTCATCTCCGGCCCGCCACGGGCTGCCCGGTGCACGCCGACCTCCATGGTCTCCGCGCCCCCTGCCAAACGAACCAGGGCAAACGGACCGGGGCAAACGAACCGGGTCACCCAGGCAGCGGCCCGAAACGCACCGCACAGCGTTTGAACGCCAGGAACCGCCTCCCGGCCCGGAAACGGGCGGAGGCGCGCGGCTGTCAGCAAAGGAATTTTCATGCGCATAGCGATGATCGGTACGGGCTATGTCGGGCTTGTGTCCGGCGCCTGCTTTTCGGAATTCGGCGTGCACGTCACCTGCGTGGACAAGGACGCCGGCAAGATCGAGCGGCTGAAGCGCGGCGAGATCCCGATCTACGAGCCGGGGCTGGACGATCTCGTGGCGCGCAACGTCGCCGCCGGACGGCTGTCCTTCACGCTGGACCTGAAGGAGGCCATGAACGGGGCGGACGCCATCTTCATCGCCGTGGGCACCCCGACGCGCCGCGGCGACGGCCATGCCGATCTCTCCTACGTCTACGCCGCCGCCGAGGAGATCGCCGCCCACCTCGACCATTACGCGGTGGTGGTCAACAAATCGACCGTGCCGGTTGGAACGGGACGCGAAGTCGAGGCGATCATCCGCCGCACCAATCCGCAGGCCGATTTCGACGTGGCCAGCAACCCGGAGTTCCTGCGCGAAGGTTCGGCCATCGGCGATTTCATGCGCCCCGACCGCGTGGTGATCGGCGCCTCCTCGGAGCGCGCCGCCGACGTGATGCGCCGGCTCTACCGCCCGCTCTACCTGATCGAGACGCCGATCGTCCTGACCTCGCTGGAAACGGCGGAGCTGACCAAGTACGCCGCCAACACCTTCCTAGCCACCAAGATCACCTTCATCAACGAGATCGCCGATCTGTGCGAGAAGGTCGGCGCCAACGTCCACGACGTGGCCCGCGGCATCGGGCTGGACGGACGCATCGGCAAGAAGTTCCTGCATCCCGGGCCGGGCTACGGCGGCTCCTGCTTCCCCAAGGACACGCTGGCGCTGGTGCGCACCGCCCAGCAGGCGGGCAGCCCCCTGCGCATCGTCGAGACGGTGGTGGAGATCAACGACGCGCGCAAGAAGCGGATGGCCGAGCGCATCGTCGCCGCCTGCGACGGGTCGCTGACCGGCAAGACCGTCGCCGTTCTCGGCGTCACCTTCAAGCCCAACACCGACGACATGCGCGACGCCCCGTCGCTCGACATCGTCCCGGCCCTTCAGGCCGCCGGGGCCACCGTGCGCGCCTTCGACCCCGCCGGCATGCACGAGGCCGCTCGGCTGCTGCCCGGCGTGGAATGGACGAAGGACGCCTACGGCGCCTTGGAGGGGGCCGACTGCGTCGCCATTCTGACGGAATGGAACGAGTTCCGCGCGCTGGACCTCAAGCGGGTCAAGACGCTGCTGAAGCGCCCGGTGATGATCGATCTGCGCAACATCTACAATCCCGACGACATGGCCGCCGCCGGCTTCGCCTACTCCTCCATCGGGCGGCCCGCGGCGCCCGCCGGCGTCTGAAACGGAACCGCTTCAAGGAGGTCAGCCAAGACCATGAACGAGGCCCACACGTTCCATCCGACGGTGCTGCGCGAATACGACATCCGCGGCATCGTCGGCAGCACCCTGACCGCCGCCGATGCCCGCGCGGTCGGACGCGCCTTCGGCACCGTGGTCGCCCGCGGCGGCGGGAAGACCGTGTGCGTCGGCTATGACGGCCGGCTGTCCTCGCCGGAGTTGGAAGCGGCCCTGGTGGATGGTCTGGCCGCCTGCGGCCTGCATGTCCTGCGCATCGGGCTCGGTCCCACCCCGATGCTGTATTTCGCCACCCGCGACCGCGAGGCGGCGGCCGGCGTGATGATCACCGGCTCCCACAACCCGCCGGACTACAACGGCATCAAGATGATGCTGGGAAAAGGGCCGGTCTACGGCCGGCAGATCCTCGATCTCGGCGTCATCGCCGCCAAGGCGGACTATGTGTCGGGCGAGGGCTCCTCGGAACGGATCGACGTCCGGGACGCCTATGTGGACCGGCTGCTGAAGGACTTTGACGGCACCCGCAATCTAAAGATCGCCTGGGACGCCGGCAACGGCGCCACCGGCGAGATCCTGCGCCGCCTGACCGCCCGGCTGCCGGGCACGCACACCCTGCTGTTCGACGACATCGACGGCAGCTTCCCGAACCACCACCCCGACCCCACGGTCGAGCGGAACCTTGTGGATCTGAAGGCCGCGGTGGCGGAGAAGGGCTGCGACATCGGCATCGGCTTCGACGGCGACGGCGACCGCATCGGCGCCATCGATGAGCGGGGCCGCGTGGTGTGGGGTGACCAGCTCCTGGCGATCTACGCCGCCGACGTGCTGAAGGAGCATCCCGGAGCCACCATCATCGCCGACGTGAAGGCCAGCCAGACGCTGTTCGACGAGATCGCCCGACTGGGCGGCCATCCGCTGATGTGGAAGACCGGGCACTCGCTGCTGAAGGCGAAGATGGCCGAAGTCGGCTCGCCGCTGGCCGGCGAGATGTCGGGCCACATCTTCTTCGCTGACAAATGGTACGGCTTCGACGACGCACTGTACTGCGCCCTGCGGCTGATCGGGCTGGTCAGCAAGCTCGGCGTGCCGCTGTCGGACCTCCGCGACCGCCTTCCGGCGGTGGTGAACACCCCGGAAACCCGCTTCCAGGTGAGCGAGGAACGCAAGTTCCAGGTCGTGCAGGAGGTCAAGGACCGGCTGAAGGTCGAGGGCGCCGACGTCAACGACATCGACGGCGTCCGCGTGACGACGGCGGATGGCTGGTGGCTGCTGCGCGCCTCCAACACCCAGGACGTGCTGGTGGCCCGTGCGGAATCCGGAACCTCCGAAGGGCTGGAGCGGCTGAAGGGCATGGTCGTCGCGCAGTTGGCGGCGTCCGGCCTCCAGGCCCCCTCCTTCGAGGACGGCGGCAGCGCCCACTGACGGTCTCCAATGGAAAGGCCCTTCCCCGCGGGTGCGGGGAGGGAGCTTTTCCTGCCTGCGGCCACAGGAAATGAGCGGTGAGAATTCTCACCGCTTCCATGCTCGCGATCCGCCGGACGGTGAGGCCCACCGAGCCTTTTCAAGGCCCGAAGGCCACCAAACGCCGAGCCTTGAGCCGTCACACCTTGAAACACCGCGCGCTGTTCCACGCAGAGTGCGAAGGGGTCGGCAAAAGAGAGCATCGCACGCTTCATCCCCTATCGCGTTCCGTCAGGCAATTCGTGCCCATCGGCAGAGTCTGACCAAGCGAAAGGCGCACGCGACGGCGTCACGGACGCCGCGTCCGGTATTCCCATGCGCGGCGAGAACATGGCACAACCTTTGCTTTTGTCCAGCCGCGCATGTCAAAGCCATGAACCGCAGTGGAGGTGAGCGTGCAAGTCCTTGGACACCCTGTGGCCGCCAGTTCTGCCGCCGTCTCGGATCGGAGCAGGATGCCGGGTGCCGGTCACCCCACAGGCTCGCCCGACTTTTCGGACCTTTTGTCGACAGCCGCATCTGGATCGCCGGCCGCGACAACAGCCCCGGCGGCGTCGGAGCAGACCGAGAGCGAGGAGATCGCCCGGATGCAGAGGGAGCTGGACGCGTACAAACGCCAACGGGACAAGGTCGTCCAGAGCCGAACAAGCGACCCGCCGGCGTTCCAGATGGCGCTGCCTGTCAACGACCGGGGCTACATGCCCTACGTGACGGCCGACCAGCAGAAGCTGATAGACCGTATCACCGACTCCTATCTCGGCCGGCCGGAGCACGAGATGGAGAAGATGTGGGCGGAACTGAGGGCCAACGGCCTCACGCCGGAGCAGCTCGTGCGCACCGCGACCTATTTCATCAATCTCGACGGCGAGGTCGTCACCCGCGCGGTGGCAACGGGAAGTCAGCGACCCGCCCAGAACGGCAGCACCGTCTGGACGGCATCGAGCGTTTGAGGGCGTCGCCCATGCGGCCCTCCTGCACTGAACCGCGCCGGGTTTGTCGAAGGCTATGAAGGTCGGGACAGCCCAAATAAACGTCTCCTCACCAGCCCACCGCGTAGGCGACGGGCCAACCGCTACACGGTCCCCGCGTCTCGTACCAGCCCCAGCTCCTTGGCCCGGTCTAGCAGGTTCTTCACCGACGACCGGCTCCAGCGCAGGCCACCACGTGGCGTGCGCTGCCCCATGCCCCGCAGACGGAGCGCGATGCCGTCGAGCGTGATGCCGGGTTCGGCCCGCGCCAGCCCCGCCACCATCAGCACGAGGTCGTCGCTGTCGACCCGCTTGGGCGCCGGATCGAGGACGTCCTGACGAACCAGTCCCACCGCGGCCAACCGGCGCACGGCGCGGATCAGGCTGTTGGGCGTCCATGGCTTATGATCCCACGGCCGGGTCCGCCCCTGCCCCTTCAACGCACGCACGACCTGATCCCACGGTGCCGTTGGGCGCAACGCCTCGACGGTCGGCAGGAACTCCTGGGCGTGCGCGACGACCAACTCGTCGCGGGCGGTTTCGCGGCCCTGCCGCGCCTTTTCCAGCGCCGCAGGGTCACGTCGGCGCAGGCCAGGATTGCCGGGTTCCTTGCCCTTGGCCACAGCGGCCTTGAGCCCGGCGATCGAGCGCTCGCGGATCAGGGCCCGTTCCAGCTCAGCGGCGGCTCCCAGGACCTGAAGGGCAAAGCGCCCCTGCGGGCTGGTGGTGTCGATCGGGTCGCCCAGCGACTTGAAGGCAACGCCGCGCTGCCCCAGCCCATCAATCACCTCAAGCAGATGGAAGAGCGAGCGCGCAAGGCGGTCGATGCGCGCCACCACCAGCGTGTCGCCCCGCTTCAGGCTGGCGAGCGCCTTGGCCAGCACCGGGCGGTCGCGGTCGCCGCCCGACGCGTGCTCCTCGAAGATGACCGAACAGCCGGCCTGCCGCAGGGCAAGGAGCTGCGAGTCCGTGGACTGTTCCTCGGTGGAGACGCGGGCGTAGGCGACGAGGGCCATGGGGCCTCTTGGACGGTTCAGGCGGAAAAATGTCCGCCAGGGCCCCTTTGTACAAAACGTCAGTTGATCTTATCCACCCGGATGAACATGGAGGCATGGTTTGGAGCAGGGGCATGCCGACCACGGTGCCCCGGCCAGCCGGCTCCCGGCGCGCGACAAAAGCCCAAGCACCCCGAACTGCGGACGGGGTGGAATGACGGCTCTCTGGACGTCCATGGAACCGGGCGGAAGCCGCGGAAAGCCACAAGGGTGTCGGTTCTAAACCGATCCGCTCTCTTCTAAACGGATCCCCTCTGCAAAGCGGCCCCGGGGCGAGGGCGCAGGCCGCAGCAAACCGGCTTCTAAACTGATCTGCCCGACAGCGACAACAGACAACGACAACGCCCGCTGCGATCGAGTGCCTATCCGCGAACAGAAAGTGATGGCGCCAGGAGGCCATCCACTGACGGAAGAAAATTATAAGAATAGTATCATGGGTCCTGCTGGCGAAGTCGGTTGGTCTGTCCCGGACATGCCCTACCCCATGACGTTTGGGCGAGGGAGCGGGGGTGCATCACCATGATGGTGCACCCCCGCTCATGACGCCGCTGCGGCTGTCTCGCCTTCGCAACCACTTCACGGCCATTGTTACCCGAAGGGCCAGGGCCGTATGTCGCATGACAGGATCAAAGAGCCTTCAATTTCTTCCAGGCAAACAGCACCATCCGCAGCAGCAGCCAACCGTGGGTGAAGCGGCTGATCTGCGTCTCGCCGTAGCTGCGGTCGGCGTAGCGGATCGGCACCTCGACGATCTCCAGATTCAGCTTCGACGCGCCGAAAATCAGGTCGAAGTCGCCGAAAGGATCGAAGTCGCCGAAGTAGTGGCGGTTGGCAACGATCTGGTCGTAGTCGCGCCGCCACAACACCTTCGTGCCGCACAGCGTGTCGGTGAAGCGCGTGTTCAGCAGGAACGAGAAGATGCGGGCGAAGGCGCGGTTGGCGATCCAGTTCAGGAAGCGCATCGCCTCATCGGCCATAGGATAAACCAGCCGCGTACCGTTGATGAACTCCCCCTGCCCGGACGCGATGGCGCGGTAGAATTTCGGCAGGCTTTCCGGCGGTACGGTCAGGTCGGCGTCGAGGATCATCAGGATGTCGCCCCGCGCCGCGGCGAAGCCGGCCCTCACCGCGTCGCCCTTGCCCTTGCCGGGCTGCTTCATGACCTTGATATCCCAGTCCGGATAGGCGGCCTGGACGCGCAGGCATTCCTCGTAGGTGCTGTCCTGGCTGTTGCCCTCGACGTAGATCACCTCGAGATCCGGGCAGAAGCGCGGCATGCGCCGGATGGCGTTCTCGATGTTGCCGCGCTCGTTGCGGCAGGGGATCAGTACGGTGCAGGACGGCTGCCGCTCCGGCGCCCGGGCGACCGGACGGCCCACGACGTAGTTGCGCAGGCACAGCTTCCGAACTCCCGGCAACGGGGCAATGCTGCGGTTGATGAGCGTGCCGAGACCGAGCAGCCGGCGCGGCACGAGCTGCCGCCATTCGCGCTTCACCGGCTGCCAGCCGGCCAGGGTCAGCAGGCCGGCGATGTCGGCGCTGGACAGCCAGTTCATCTGCCCCTGCGGCATCTTCAGGCCGAACCGTTCGGCGGCGGCCAGGACCGGCTCCCACAGGCGGGAATGGTAGCTGACGATGATGCGCGTCTGCGGCGTGGCGAAGCGATGGAGTTGGCGCAGCGTCTCCTCGATGTCGTCGAGGAAGCCGACGGTGTCGGACAGCAGGATGACGTCGAAGCGCCCTTCGATCTCCGCCAGGACGGCGGGGTCTTCCGCGTTGCCGATGTGGAATTCCAGCCCCGGATGGCGCTCCCGCGCCCGTTCGATCATCGCCGGGCTGAGGTCGATGCCCACCCCGCGTGACGGTTCCAGGAAGGACAGCGTGTCGCCGGTGCCGCAGCCGATCTCAAGGACCGACGCCTTCTCCGGAATGAGGAAACGCAGATAGGCGCGGTCGGCCTCATGGAAGTCCCGGTTGCGCTCGACCCAGCGGTCGCGCTCGGGAGCAAGGCTGTCGAACAGCATCCGCACGCTCTTTTGGCGGGGCGACAGGGGACCTGCGTCACCGGCTCGGGTGGGCGCACCGGCTGCAGCGTCTTCGAAACTCTCAACAGTCATAAATAAGGTCCGTGACAACGTGTTCGGAAGCAACCGGGCCTCCGCCGAACAGGGCAAGCCAAGCGCGGCAGCCGGCAAAGGCCGGTGGTCCGGACGACAGTCCAACGGGCGGGCGTCACAGTGATACCGAACCCGGCAAAATGCAACCGAGGTGTGGAAGCACTCACCAGAGGACACAAGCCGGTGGTTTGTCACCAAGCGGAGGCCCCGTGGACCTCTGGGACGGCGGCGGATGGGGAGCCTGCCATTATGATTGCCTCCCGCCACCCTGGATGGAACATGGACCCCAGGATGTTGGAAGTCCGGTCATCGCTGCCGAAGGGTCGGTTTCCTGACGGTGAGAATTCTCACCGTTATGCCCAGAAGGGAACAACGGTGAGAATTCTCACCGCCGGCCGTCACTCCGGATCACCGTCCAGGATGGCGTCGATGCTGCTGCGCAACGCGCGCAGAACCTCGCGGTCCACGCCGTCCAGCCGCTTCGGTTTCTCCTGGAAAGCCTGCAGGGCGTCCCGTGTTCGCAGGATGTTGCGGGATACGCGCAGGCTGAAGGCGCTCAGCACGGCCTCCGGCTCATCCTCCCGGCGGGGCGGTCGCGCGCCCGGCGAGGCGCCATCTCCGGCCCGGGGCGGGGCGGCGGCGGGCAGGGGATCGCTGACCAGCGTGTCCCACAGACGAAGCTGTGCCTCCGGATCGTCGAGGGCGGCGACTTGGTACAGCTTGTAGCGCGCGAGCTTCCTGGGGGCGGTTTCATACCGCTCGCGCACCGCAGCGGACACCTTCGTCAGGGCGATGGTGCGGGTGATCTCCGCCCGGTCGCGTCCCATGATCTGGCCGAGATCGGTGTGGGAATAGCCGTGCTTCTCCACCAGGGCCACGAAGGCGTCCGCCTCCTCGAACGGTGTCAGCTCGGCGCGCAGGACGTTTTCCACCACCGCCACCTCGGCGGTGTCGATGCCATCCGGCACCAGGATGCAGGGGACCGTCTGCTGGCCGAGGGCGCGGACCGCGCGCAGGCGCCGCTCCCCGAAGACGAGCTGGAAACGGCTCGGCCCCAATTCCCGCACCCCGATCGGCTGCTGCAGGCCGTGCTTGCGGATGGAGTCCGTCAGCGCGGCGAGGTCCGCCTCGTCGAAGCGGCGGCGCGGCTGGTCGGGATTGGCCTCGATCCACTCCACGTCCGGATACACGAGCTTCACGCCCTGCTCCGGTTCCGCGAAGACGGCGAGCGCGCCGCGGCTCATGGCGTTCAGCCGGGCGAGGTTTCCGGTTCCAAGCTTACGCGACATGGGCCACCTCCACACGCTTGTGGCGTTCGGCGGCGATGGCGTCGGCAAGCGCCCGGTAGGAGGACGCACCCGGCGCGTCGGGCACCGCTTCCAGAGCGGCGCGCCCGGCAAGGGCGGCGTCGCCGTAGATGGTCGCCCGCGGCACCGGTGGGAAGATGCGCAGCGTGCCGCCCAGCGCGCTGTGAAGCTGTTCCAGAGTCACCTGATGCTGGTTCAGCCGGGCGTTGTGCATAGTCGGCAGGATGCCCAGGACGGCGAGGCTGGGATGGCAACGCCGCTTCAGCTTGTTGATCGTCTTCAGCAGATGGTTCACGCCGATGGAGGACAGATATTCGGTCTGGCAGGGGATGACGATGACGTCCGACGCGACCAGCCCGTTGGCCGTGCACTGGCCCAGGTTCGGCGGGCAATCGATGAAGATGAAGTCGTAGGCTGACCGCGCGTCCTGCAACCGCTCCCGCAAGGCCATCGGACCGCTGGGATCGGCGGTCAGTTCCACCTCGACCGAAGCCAGCTCGATGCTCGACGGGGCGATTTCCAGACCGATGTCGCCGACCGGGACCACGATGTCCTCGACGGCGACCTCCTCGCGCAGCACATGGGCGAGCGACTTGCGCCGGCCCTCTTCATACTCGATCAGGTCGATGCCGAGATGCGCCGTGGCGTTGGCCTGAGGGTCGGCGTCGATGATCAGCACGCGGTAGCCCTCGCGCGCCAGGATGCTGGCGGTGTTGACCGTACAGGTGGTCTTGCCGACCCCGCCCTTCTGGTTGGCGAGGCAGACGACCAGCGCCGGGCCGTGCTTGCCCTCCACCACCGCCGTCTCCTTCAGCAGGAAGCGGACCACCGCATCGGGGATCTTCTCGCTGTTGCTTTCCCAGCGGGAGATCTTGGACCGGTCGTAGCGCCGCTCCAGCCGGTCGTTCAGCCAAGCCGCGAAGTCCGGCTGTGAAAGTTTGCGCTCCTCGCGCAGAAGCCTCATGTCTTCGCCACGCACGTCAACCTCCACAGCGAATGCGCTTGCCGTGTTCAACCGATACGACGGAGCCCCGAATCGGTCAAGGTTGATGGTCACTCCTGTTGCATCAACAGCCGACATCAACAGCAAAAAGCCGGCCCGGAGATTGCTCCGGGCCGGCGCTTTTCGGCGCTGTCTCAGACGACAGCGTCTCAGGTCACAGGTTGATGAAAGCCACGTAGTTCTGGCCGTCCACCGAACCGGTGGTCATGCTCATCGCGCCCACTGACTTGCCGGTGAAGGTCATGCTGGCGTCGATGGTGCCGTTGCCATCGATGTCGCAGTGGACTGTGGCGCCCTTGTAGCCTTCGGCGCCGCCCATTTCCTCCCAGGTCAGCTTGGAAACGCCCTCCTGATACCCCCACAGGGTCGACCACTCGCCCTGCTCCAGGTCGGTGACGGTGGACCAGGTCGTCGCGCCGCCACGGCCATCGACGAAGAAGGTGTCCTTGCCCGAGCCGCCGATCAGCCAGTTGGAACCCGCGCCACCGTCCAGCACGTCGTCGCCCGCCCCGCCCCAGGCCGCGTCGTCACCGCCCAGCAGATTGAGGAAGTCGTTGCCGTCGGACCCGCCCAGCACCTCGCCACGGTCGTCGCCCAGGAAGCTCCACTGCAGGCCCGCGAACGGGCCATCGTAGGCGTAGGCCTTCACGTCCTCCGTCACGCCGTCCACCGTGCGCTGCATCGACGCGAAGGGCCGGTCGTCCACCGGCGGTTCGGTGCCGGTGGGCGGCGTGGTGGTCGGCGGCTCCGTCGTCGGGGGAGTCGTGGTCGGCGGCTCGGTGGTTGGCGGCTCCGTCGTCGGAGGAGTCGTGGTGGGGGGTTCCGTCGTCGGCGGTGTGGTGGGCGCATCCACCAGCGTGACGGTGCTTCCGCTGATCTGGAATTGCCCGGCGGTGAAGCTGCCGGCGAAGCGCAGGGTGACGTCGGCGCCCGCCGTGGCGTCGGTGCCGATGTGCAGGAGGGTGACGCCATCCACCGTCTCCGCCTGGACCTGCCCGACGGTGAGCTGGCTGCCGTTGCCGGCGGTGGCGGTCCCCGACATCGCCGTGCCGGTGACGGTGAAGGCGTCGCCGACCATGGCCCCGGTGATGCCGCTGGTGAATCCGTTGGCCTGGGCGATGGTCATCGTCACCGTGTGACGAGCGCTGCCGACCAGATCGAGATTTTCCACGCTCGCCAGGGTCATGCCGGAGATGTCGATCTGCGGCGTCGCCGTGGTGATCTTGCCTTCCGGATCGGTCACGTCGTCGGAACTGATGCGCAGCGTGTCGGTGCCGTCGCCGCCATCGTAGGACACTGTGCCGGCATCGCCCTGGGCGGCGATGATGAAGGTGTCGTTGCCGGCCCCGCCCAGAATGACGTCGGCCTCGTCCATGGTGCCGTGTTCGCCACTGTAGAACACATCGTCGCCATCACCGCCGACCATGGTGTCGGCGTCCCAGTCACCGACCAGCGTGTCGTTGCCGGCCCCGCCCATCAGGCTGTCCTTACCGCCGCCGCCGACCAGCAGGTCGTCGCCGTCGTCGCCATAGAGCATGTCGTCGTCGGCGCGTCCGAAGATCAGGTCGTTGCCAGCCCCGCCATGGACGGTGTCGTTGCCGTTGCCGCTCTCCAGCGTGTCGTTGCCGGCCCCGCCGGTCACCGAATCGGCGCCGTCATGGGCCCAGAACCACACGGGGTCGTTGCCGGCCACCATGGTGTCGTCGAAGTTGGAGCCGACCCAGCGCTCGATGTCGATGAAGCTGTCACCCGCAGCATCGCCCGTGCTGTTGCCCGGGGTCAGCAGGTCGAGCACGATTCCCGTGGTGGCGGTCTCATAGGACGCCTCGTCGAAGCCCGCCCCGCCATTCAGCACGTCGGCGCCGGCCCCGCCGATCAGCGTGTCGTTGCCGCCGCCGCCGATCAGGGTGTCGTTCCCCGCCCCGCCCTCGATGACGTCGGGCTCGTCGTCGCTGGTCAGCAGGTCGGGACCCGCCGTCGGGGTACCGGTGACGGCCAGCACATGCGACCAGCCCTCGGTGCCCGCGAAGGGGGAGGGGGTGAAGATGGGCGCGGTGCGCACGTCGAGCGCCCAGGAGGCGTCCAGCGCGTCCGGGCCGACCAGCCCCGAGGATGCGGCGACCGTGGCGCCCGTGGCGGCGGCCAACCGGTCGAGCAGGAGGCGGCCGGCCTCGCCCGCACCGGCATGGCAGGCGTGGATGTGGATCTCGGTGCCGCGCGCGTCCGGCCAGGAGCGGTCGAGCAGCGAACCGGCATCCAGCGGCTGGGCACCGATCAGGACCCGCCCCGGCTCGCCATGGGCGACCAGATGCAGGACGGACGGGCGGGCGGCAAGGGCCGCGGCCAGCACGGCATGGCCATCGTCGGCGGCGGAGACGAGCGTGACCTGAACGCCGGGGCCGCGATGGCTGAGCAGTCCGTCGAGATCCTCAAGGCCAGCGTCCGCGATGATGACTTCGGTCAAGGGAGACTCTCCGTGGATTTTGTTGTGATCGCTGGGGCGCCCGGTCGCATCGTTCACGGATACGGGGTAGCGCGACACCCATTCACATGCGCCTTCGGAGATGCATCCTGCAATTGCCCAATAAGAAATAACACATCGTCATCATGAGAACTTAATTAGTGCGTTATCTTACTTGATAATGTAATTCTCATTATTCATATGATCAATCACTTACCTATGAAGACTGGATAAATATTCCGTCCATCAAGGGGGTATTGAGGAAAACATGGCGATCGCGACCTGAAATTTCGGAGAGCACGCCTCACCCAAGCGGGCTAACGTCATCCCGACCAAGCCACCAGAACAGGCCGCCAAAGCACAAAGAAGCCGGCCCGGAGCGAACTCCGGGCCGGCGGTTTTCAAGCCGTTTCAGATCAGGGCGTTTCGGATCAGAGGTTGATGAACGCGATGTAGCTCTGGTCACCAATCGAGCCGGTGGTCATGCTCATCGCGCCCACCGACTTGCCGGTGAAGGTCATGCTGGCGTCGATGGTGCCGTTGCCGTCGATGTCGCAACGGACCGTGGCGCCTTTGTAGCCGTCGGCGCCGCCCATCTCCTCCCAGGACAGCTTGGAAACGCCCTCCTTGTAGCCCCACAGGGTGGACCACTCGCCCTGCTCCAGGTCGGTGACGGTGGACCAAGTGACCTGGCCGCCACGGGCGTCGACGAAGAAGGTGTCCTTCCCCGCACCGCCGATCAGCCAGTTGGAACCCGCGCCACCGTCCAGCACGTCGTCGCCGCCGCCACCCGCCGCCGCGTCGTCACCGCCCAGCAGATTGAGGAAGTCGTTGCCGTCGGACCCGCCCAGCACCTCGCCGCGGTCGTCGCCCAGGAAGCTCCACTGCAGACCCGAGACCGGACCGTCGTAGGCATAGGCCTTCACGTCCTCCGTCACGCCACCCACCGTGCGCTGCATCGACGCGAAGGGCCGGTTGTCCACCGGCGGTTCGGTGCCGGTCGGCGGCGTGGTGGTCGGCGGTTCCGTCGTCGGGGGGGTCGTGGTCGGGGGCTCCGTGCTCGGCGTCGAGGGTGTCCCGCTCAGGGTGATCCCGCTGCCGCTGACCTGGAACTGATCCGCCGTGAAGCCCCCGGCGAAGCGCAGGGTGACGTCGGCGCCCGCCGTGGCATCGGTGCCGATGTGCAGCAGGGTGACGCCGTTCACCGTCTCCGCCTGGACCTGCCCGGCGGTGAGCTGGCTGCCGTTGCCGGCGGTGACCGCCCCGGACAGCGCCGTGCCGGTGATGGTGAAGACATCGCCGCCGGTGGCGCCGGTGATGCCGCTGGTGAATCCGTTGGCCTGGGCGACGGTCATCGTCACCGCGTGGCGGACGCTGCCGACCAATTCCAGCCTCTCCACGCTGGTCAGAGTCATGCCGGAGATGTCGATCTGCGGCGTCGCCGTGGTGATCTTGTTTTCCGGATCGGCGACATTGTCGGAGCTGATGCGCAGCGTGTCGGTGCCGTCACCGCCGTCGTAGCTCACTGTCCCGGCGTCGCTCTGCGCCGCGATGATGAAGGTGTCGTTGCCGGCCCCACCCTGGATGATGTCGGCTTCCGGCAGAGGGTCGTGCGCGCCGCTGTAGAAGACGTCGTCGCCGGCGCCGCCGATCATCGTGTCGACGCCCCAGTCGCCGATCAGCGTGTCGTTGCCGGTGCCGCCATCGAGCATGTCGTTGCCGCCGCCGCCCGCCAGCAGATCGTTGCCGGCCTCGCCGTACAGCATGTCGTCGTCGGCCCGCCCGAAGGCCCGGTCGTCGCCGGCGCCGCCGTAGATCGTGTCGTTGCCGATGCCGCTTTCCATCGTGTCGTTGCCGGCCCCGCCGATCTCGAGATCGTTGCCGCCGTGACCCCAGAACCAGACGCCGTTGTCGTTGCCGATCAACTGGTCGTCGAACTCGCTGCCGATCCAGCGCTCGATGTTGGTGAAGCTGTCGCCCGCGGCGTCGCCCGTGCTGTTCGCCGGGTTGCGCAGGTCCAGGATGATCCCCGCGGTCGAGTTTGCGTAGGTGACCTCGTCGAAGCCGTCGCCGCCGTCGAACACGTCGGCACCGGCGCCGCCCTCCATGGTGTCGTGCCCGATGCCGCCGATCAGCGTGTCGTTGCCGTCGCCACCGTACATCAGGTCGTTGCCCTGGCCGCCGTCCATGCTGTCGTCGCCGGCACCGCCGTACATGGTGTCGGCGTCGCCCTCGCCGAACAGGGTGTCGTTGCCGGCGCCGCCATCGAGCATGTCGTTGCCCCAGCCGCCGTAGATCAGGTCGTTGCCGTCCTCACCATAGAGCACGTCGTTGTCGGCGCGGCTGTAGATCTGGTCGTCACCGGCGCCGCCATAGACGGTGTCGTTGCCGTCGCCGCTCTCCATCGTGTCGTTGCCGGCCCCGCCGATCTCCACGTCGTCGCCCGCATGACCCCAGAACCACACGGGGTCGTTTCCGGCCACCATGGTGTCGGCGAAGTTGGAACCGATCCAGCGCTCGATGCCGGTGAAGGTGTCGCCCGCGGCGTCGCCCGTGCTGTTGGCCGGGTTGCCGATGTCGATGACCATGCCAGCGGTGGCGTTCTCGTAGGTGACGACGTCGAAGCCGTCACCGCCGTCGAACACGTCGGCACCGGCACCGCCGTCCATGGTGTCGTGGCCGATCCCACCGATCAGCGTGTCGTTGCCGCCATTGCCGATCAGAATGTCGTTGCCGGCCCCGCCGTTGATGTTGTCCGCCGCATCGTCGCTGGTCAGCGTGTCGTTGCCGTCGGTCGGCGTGCCGGTCACGGCCAGCTCATGGGCCCAGCCGCGCGCGCCGACTCCCTGAACCCCGGCGAAGGGGGAGGGGGTGAAGACGGGCGCGGTGCGCACGTCGAGCTTCCAGGAGGCTCCCCGCTCCGCCGGGCCGACTGGGCCCGAGGATGCGGCGACCGTGGCGCCGGTGGCGGCGGCCAAGCGGTCGAGGAGCAGGCGGCCCGCCTCGCCCGCACCGGCATGGCAGGCGTGGATGTGGAGCTCGGTGCCGCGCGCGTCCGGCCAGGAGCGGTCGAGCAGCGACCCAGCGTCCAGCGGCTGGGCGCCGATCAGGACCCGCCCCGGCTCGCCATGGGCGACCAGATGCAGGACGGACGGGCGGGCGGCAAGGGCCGCGGCCAGCACGGCATGGCCATCGTCGGCGGCGGAGACGAGCGTGACCTGAACGCCGGGGCCGCGATGGCTGAGCAGTCCGTCGAGATCCTCAAGGCCAGCGTCCGCGATGATGACTTCGGTCAAGGGAGACTCTCCGTGGATTTTGTTGTGATCGTTGGGATGCCAGATCGCCTCCTTCGCGGACATTGGGAAGGTGGCGACATCCTATGACATGAATTTGCATGGCATATTCCTGCAATCCTCTAAGAAGAAATAATCCACGCTCCTCAGTGTTACCGGAAAATTCCAAAACATAAGACCGGATAAGGCAATTTAATCAGTCGCATATTTTTGTCTTTATTGGCGATGTCCGGATAATCCGGCACCCCCGGAAGAGGGGCAGGAGAGGGCTAGCGCCCTCTCTACTCCGCATTTTCGAAGGGAGCAGAAGAGCGAATGGCCGTCACACAGATGCATCCGCCCTTCTTTCGCGGTACGCCCAGCCACTTTCGGCTTCCGTATCTCCGTGGGGAACGGCGCCGCGCGACCTTGGATAGCCTTGTGCGGCGGGCGGGCCTGGTCTCTTTATGGCCATGCATGGAAGATCGGAGAGGAACACGATGGAGCGGGTGGACTGCGTGGTGGTCGGTGCCGGGGTCGTCGGGCTGGCGGTCGCCCGGCGGTTGGCCCAAGCCGGCCGGGAGGTGGTCATTCTGGAAGCGGCCGATGCCATCGGCACGGGCACCAGCTCACGCAATTCGGAAGTCATCCACGCCGGCCTCTACTATCCCACAGGAAGTGTCCGGGCGCGCCTGTGCGTCGCCGGACGCGCCGCGCTGTACGCCTACTGCGCGGCGCATGGAGTCGAGCACAAGCGCGTCGGCAAGCTGATCGTCGCCACCGACGAGGCCCAACTGCCCAGGCTGGCGGCTATCAAGGCGCAGGCTGCGGCGAACGGGGTGGATGACCTCCACGAGATCTCCGCCGCCGAGGCGGTGGTGCTGGAACCCAATCTGCGCTGCATCGGCGCCTTGATATCGCCTTCCACCGGCATCATCGACAGCCACGGGCTGATGCTGGCCCTTCAGGGCGACGCGGAAGAAGCCGGCGCCATGCTCGCCCTGCTGAGTCCGCTGAACCGCACCCACCGCACCGCTGACGGTTTCGAATTGGAGGTCGGCGGGGCGGAACCGGTGCGCATCGCCTGCACCACCCTGGTCAACGCCGCCGGGCTGGGCGCCTGGACGGTGGCGCGGAGCCTGGAGGGATTTCCCGCCAATCGGGTCCCGCCGCGCGTGCTGGCCAAGGGCAACTACTATGCCCTGGCCCGGGGGCGCTCTCCCTTCTCGCGGCTGGTCTACCCGGTTCCGGTGGAAGGGGGCCTGGGCGTCCACCTGACGATCGATCTCGGTGGCCAAGCCCGCTTCGGCCCCGACGTGGAATGGCTCGCCCCCGAGGCTTACGACCGCATCGACTATGCGGTCGATCCCCGGCGCGCCAACGGATTTTACGGCGAGGTCCGGCGCTATTGGCCGGGCCTGCCCGACGACGCCCTCGTGCCGGCCTATTCCGGAGTCCGCCCGAAGCTGAGCGGCCCCGGCCAACCGCAAGCCGACTTCCAGATCCAGGGACCGGAAGCGCACGGCGTCCCCGGCCTCGTCAACCTGTTCGGCATCGAATCGCCGGGCCTGACCTCCTGCCTCGCCATCGCCGACGAGGTGGCGTCCCAACTGGCCTGAAGCCCCAGCCGACCCGCGCCTACCCCACTCAGGACAGGTGCGGGATCAGGTCGGCGGGACGGGCAAGCGTCAGGGTCGCCGCCGTTCCTTCGGACCCTTGGGCAGACACCCGGGCAGGAGTCTGGCTCCCCTCCGCCAGCAGGATGCGCCGCCCCACGCCGGCCGCCAATGCCGCCTCCATGTCGGTCGGTTGATCGCCCAGGAACACCGAAGCGGGCAGGGCAAGGTCGAGGCGGCGGGCCGCCTCCAGGATCATGCCGGGGTTCGGCTTGCGCCAGAAGCTGTCCCGGGCGTAGCGCTCCACCACGCCATCACGGTGATAGGGGCAATGGAAGACCCCGGCGAGTTCTACGCCGTGGCTTCGGAAGACCTCCCCCATCCAACCGCTCAGATTTAGGAAGTCCGCTTCGGCGTAGCGGCCGCGGGCGATGCCGGACTGGTTGGTGATCACAGCGATGCGAAATCCCCGGTCCACCGCGTGCCTGGCCAGAGGAAAGATGCCGTCCACGAACTCGAACCGGTCGCGATGGCCGACATAGCCATGATCGATGTTCACCACCCCATCACGGTCGAGCAGCAAAGCACGACAAGTCATGCTCATGTTCCCCTCACCCTAGGGCACGAACTCTTTGCGTGACCATGAAGCCTTCATGGTGAAGAGCCGATGAGACTGCGACTGATTGCCCACCCAGCCGTCGGCTCGTGTCGTTCATGCGGAAGAGGCTCAACTTTGCACCCCACACCCACACCGCAATGCACTTTCAATGACGAACACGCCGATCTGCCGCCCAGCATTCCTGGATCCGCCGGCGCCATGGTCCGACACGAGCCGCTGCATGTGCTCGGACATCACATTCAACACCATCCCGCCGCTCTGGTCCGAAACGGACCGGGACGGTTTCTGGAGTTACTCGGTCAGGCTCAGCAGGTAGCGGCCATACTCGTTCTTCTTCAGCGGCTCGGCGAGGCGGCGCACCTGCTCGGCATCGATCCAGCCGGAGATGAATGCGATCTCCTCGGGGCAGGCGATCTGCAGACCCTGCCGATGCTGGATGGTGCGGACGAACTCCGCCGCTTCCAGAAGGCTGTCGTGGGTGCCGGTGTCGAACCAGCCATAACCGCGCCCCATCTGTTCGACCGACAGGCGGCCGGCCTCCAGATAGGCGGCGTTGACCGAGGTGATCTCCAGTTCGCCGCGCGGCGACGGCTTCACCGCCGCGGCGATGTCCAGCACGTCGTTGTCGTAGAAGTACAATCCGGTGACCGCCCACTTGGAACGCGGGTTGACCGGCTTCTCCTCAATGCTGAGTGCGCGGCCCTGCGCGTCGAACTCGACCACGCCGTAGCGTTCCGGGTCGCGGACGCCGTAGGCGAAGACACGGGCGCCCTGGGTGTTCTCGCCCGCCTGGCGGAGCAGGCTGGTCAGGCCGTGACCGTAGAAGATGTTGTCGCCGAGCACCAGCGCGCAGCTGTCGTTGCCGACGAACTCGCGGCCGATGATGAAGGCCTGGGCGAGACCGTCGGGCGAGGGCTGCGCCGCGTAGGTCAGGTTGATGCCCCACTGCGATCCGTCGCCAAGCACGGTCTGAAACAGCGCCTGATCGTGCGGCGTGGTGATGATCAGGATGTCCTGAATTCCTGCCAGCATCAGCGTGCTGAGCGGGAAGTAGATCATCGGCTTGTCGTAGATCGGCAGGAGCTGCTTGCTGATCGCCCGCGTCACCGGATAAAGCCGGGTGCCGGACCCGCCGGCCAGGATGATGCCCTTCATGATCGCGCCGCCTGTCGTGGAATCGTCTTAGGATGCGGGGGAGGAAAGCAACTCGTCGAGCACACGGTCCAGGCTGTCTTCCCAGCGCGGTGCCTCGATGCCGAAAGCGGCCCGGATGCGGGTGCAGTCCAGCCTGGAGTTGGCCGGCCGGCGGGCCGGGGTCGGGTAGTCGGCCGTGGCGATGGCCTGCAGGCGCGGGCGCCGGCCGGTGGCCGTCTCCAGCCGCTGAAAGACGCGCTCAGCGAAGCCGTGCCAGGTCGTCTCGCCCGTTCCGGTAAAGTGGTAGGTGCCCCAGGGAGCGTCGCTTCCGGTGTCCTTGGTCTCAGCGATCCGCCCGGCGATGGCCACGATGGCGGCGGCGATGTCGGACGCCGCCGTCGGTGCGCCATGCTGGTCGGCGACCACGCGCATCTCCTCGCGCTCGCGCCCGAACCGCAACATGGTCTTGACGAAGTTGGCTCCATGCGCGGCATAGACCCAGGAGGTGCGCAGGATGACATGTTGCGGCAGCGCGGCGCGCACCGCCGCCTCTCCGGCCTCCTTGCTGGCGCCGTAGACGCCGAGCGGGGCAACCGGATCATCCTCGGTGTAGGGCGCCGGTTTCGTGCCGTCGAACACATAGTCGGTGGAAATATGGATCAGCGGCACGCCACGAGCCGCGCAGGCCGCGGCGAGGCGAGCCGGGCCGTCGCGGTTGACGGCGAAGGCAGCCTCGCGGTCACCCTCGGCCTTGTCCACGGCGGTGTAGGCAGTCGCGTTGACGACGAGATCGGGAGCGTGCTTCGCCACCGCCGCCTCCACCGTTTCCGGCCGGGCCATGTCGACGTCCGGCCGAGCCAGCCCGACCAAGTCGGTGCCCAGCGGCCAGGCGGCCCGCATCAGCTCGGTGCCGACTTGCCCGCTGGTGCCGAGGATCAGGATCTTCATGCCGCGTCGAGCCCCAGCCGTTCGCCACGGTAGGAGCCGTTGAGGATGGCTTCCCACCAGGAGCGGTTCTCCAGATACCATTCGACCGTCTTGCGCAGACCGGTCTCGAAGGTCTCCTGGGGCCGCCACCCCAGCTCGCGGGTGATCTTGGAGGCGTCGATGGCGTAACGCTTGTCATGGCCCGGCCGGTCGGCGACGAAGGTGATCAGCCGGTCGTGCGGCGCGCCGGCCGGGGCCAGCTCGTCCAGCAGAGCGCACAGTGTCCGCACCACATCCAGGTTGGTGCGCTCGTTGTAGCCGCCGATGTTGTAGCTTTCGCCGATCACGCCCTTCTCCAGCACCAACCGCAGGGCGCGGGCGTGGTCCTCGACGTAGAGCCAGTCGCGGACATTGTCGCCCTTGCCGTAGACCGGAAGCGGCTCTCCCTTCAGACCCTTGAGGATCATCAGAGGGATCAGCTTCTCCGGGAAATGGTAGGGGCCGTAGTTGTTCGAACAGTTGGTCAGGACCACGGGCAGGCCGTAGGTCTCGTGCCATGCCCGCACCAGATGGTCGCTCGACGCCTTGCTGGCCGAATAGGGCGAGTTCGGGCTGTAGGCGGTCGTCTCGGTGAAGAAGCCCTCGTCACCCAGCGTGCCGAACACTTCGTCGGTGGAGATGTGGTGGAAGCGGAAGGCCGCGCGCTCGTCGGCCGGCAGCGACGACCAATAGCCGCGCACCGCCTCCAGCAGGCGGAAAGTGCCCACAACGTTCGTCTGGATGAATTCCCCCGGCCCGTCGATGGAACGGTCCACGTGGGACTCAGCGGCCAGATGCATGACGGCGTCCGGCCGGTGTGCGGCAAAGACGCGGCGCAACTCCTCGCCGTCGCAGATGTCGACCTTCTCGAACGCGTAGCGCGGGTTGGTGGCGGCCCCCGGCAGCGAGGACAGGTTGGCGGCGTAGGTCAGCTTGTCAACGTTGACGACGAAGGCGTCGGTCTCGGCCAGAAGTTGACGGACGACGGCCGAGCCGATGAATCCAGCTCCGCCCGTAACGAGAATGCGCTTCATCAAGACACCTGCCCCTTCGTCAGAAACACTCGTCGAGCTCGGCAAGCCGCGGATGCTTGAGATCCTTGTCAGAGAGCAGGGCTTTGCCGGCCGCGATTGGCCACTCGATCCCCAGAGTCGGATCGTTCCACAGCAAACCGCGGTCATGCGCAGCCGAATAGAAGTTCGTGACTTTGTATACCACTTCGGTATTGGGTTCCAGCGTGCAGAAGCCGTGCGCGAAACCGACCGGAACAAGAATTTGGTTCCATTCCTCGGCGCTGATCACCGCGCTGACGTGCTGACCGAAAGTGGGCGAGCCCTTGCGGATGTCGACCGCGACGTCAAGGATGGCACCACGAACCACCCGCACCAGCTTGTCCTGCGCGAAGGGCGGCAGTTGGAAATGCAGTCCCCGCACCGTGCCCACCTCCGCCGAGAGGGACTGGTTGTCTTGCACGAAGTCGTAATGCAGCCCCGCCGCCTCGAACGTCTTCTTATTGTAGGTTTCCGAGAAGAATCCGCGATGATCGCCAAATTTCTTCGGGCGGATAATCTTCACTTCGGGAATGGAGAGTGCGACGACATCCATGGCCGGTGACCTTTTTGGTTCAATGTTGCGGCGTTCAAACCGGAAACGGGCTTTGGTCAGCAGAGGACAAGCTCGAAGTTCGGCGGCCGGGCGGCGAAATACGGGCTGTAGAAGGGGTCTGTCTTGACGCGCTCCCCCCAGCGTTCCAGGAAGATGGCCTGTTCATGCGCGGCGACGGAACGTTCACGGTTGCGACTCTCAAAATGGAACAGCTCCGCCTGCGCCGTGTAGACGATGCGCAGGCCGCGCTCCCAGACTTTTAGGCACAAATCGATGTCATTATAGTTAACGGCGAGTGACTCCTCGAAGCCGCCCACCTCCTCGAACAGCGCGCGGCGCAGCAGCATGCACGCCCCGGTCACGGCCATGTAGTTGCGCTGCCCAGCCGTGCTGAAGAAGTAGCCGGGATCGTCGCCGCTGAAGCCGCGCCGGATGTGGTCCGGCAACCCGGCGCAGAAGGTCACGCCCACATGCTGGAGCGTGCCGTCCTCGAAATACAGCTTCGCCCCCACCACGCCGACGCCAGGGCGCTGCGCCAAGCTCAGCATGGCCTCCAGCCAGTCAGAGTTGATGACTTCCGTGTCATCGTTGAGGAATAGCACGTAATCGCCCGTGGCGGCCCGCGCGCCCAGGTTCATCTTGGCGGCGATGTTGAACGCCGGATCGGCGTAATGGACGTATACCACCCCATAGGCATCGAGCGCCGCCGCCGTCTCGGGCCGTAGGTCGCCGTTGTGCACCACGATCAGTTCGAGGTTGTGGTAACTGGACGTCTCCACGATCGAGCGCACGCAGTTCACCACGAGGTCGACCGGCTTTCCCCGCACCTCGCTCATGCGAGCGGCGGAAGGAATGACGATGGAAACCTTGGGCTCCCCCTCGATACAGCGGCGCACGTCAAAGCAACCGCCGAAGCGGTTCGGTCGCACGAAGGCGAGCCGACCGGTGCGCTCCACCCGCGCGGTGAGCGCGCGCACCGCCGCATCGACGACATAGTCCTTGCTGTTCATCGATGCCGCGGTGGAACCGGGAATGGCGCGCCAATGGTAAAGAATCTTGGGAATGTGCGCGACCTTGCCGACATGCTCGGTGAAGCGCAGCACGAAATCATAATCCTGCGCCCCGTTGAAGTCAGAGCGGAAACCGCCGACACGCCGCACGAGGGACGTCCGGTAACAGGCGAAATGCGCCGTGTACATGCAGGATTCGAGATACTCAGGCGACCAGTCTGGCTTGAAGAAAGGCCCGTAACGCTCCGTTCCGTCCGAAGAAATCTTGTCCTCATCGGAATAGATGAAGTCGAGATCGGGATCGAGGGCGAGGGCGAGGGCAAACTCGTAGAGCGCGTTCGGGGCGATGGTGTCGTCGTGATCCATCAGGCAGATGAAATCGCCCGTGGCCATGTCCAATGCGGTGTTGGTAGCCTCTGCGATATGCCCGTTGCTCGTGCGGAAGGTGACCTTGACGCGAGGATCTTCGGCGGCGTGGCGCTCCAGGATGGCGCGCACATGCGGCTGCCGGGACGCGTCGTCGGCGATGCACAGCTCCCAGTCCGGATAGACCTGGGCGCGCACGGAATCCAAAAAGGCTTCCAGCACGTCGGCCGCCGTTTCGTAGGTCGGCACGACGATGGAGAAGCGCGTCCGGCGGCGAAGCTGGGCGGCTTCCGCCCGCATGGCCACCAAGCTGGCTGCGTCCAGGCGCTCGTGCGCGGCGATCCAATGCCCGTACGAAACTCTCGTCTCGAAATGGCGCAGGAAATCATCGACCAGAAGGTCGGTATGCTTGACGCGAGTCAGGCGCGCGAGGTTGCGCATCACCCAACGGGGACTCCACACCTGCGTGGCGATATGACGCAGCGCGTCGGGAGAGCTCAGCAGGCGGCTCAAGGACCTCAGCATCGCGGTCGCCACCACTCCACAGCATCCCTCAAGCCACTCTCCAGGTCGAAGCGTGGATGGAAGCCGACCTGGTCGCGCAGCACGCCAACGGCGGCGGCCAGCCGCGGCGGATCACCGGCCGGCGCCGGCCGCGCGCCGAGCCGCACCAGGTCCGGCCGGCCGATCAGGCGCGCGATGACGTCGACCACCGTGCTCAGCGGCAGGGCCGTACCCGACGCGATGTTGACCGGCCCGGTGTGGTTGCTTTCCAGAAGTGCGACGAAGGCGCGTGCGACGTCGGCAACGTGCATGAAGTCGCGCTCCTGCCGGCCGTGCGAGCACAGCGCGGGTTCGCCTTTGAGCAGGGAGGTTATCACGTCGGGCACGAAGCGGCTCGGCGCCTCGTGCGGTCCGTACAGGAAGAAGATGCGGCCCCAGGCAACCTCGACCCCGAGCGCCCCCGCGGTTCCCTCGGCGAGCGTGCGGAACGCGTTCTTCGCTTGCCCATAGAGGGTGTGCGGCGCCAGCGGGGTCGTCGCCTCCGACAGTTCGGCGTGGCTCCAGTCGTACTCGGCGCAGGTCCCGGCGAGCACCGCGCGCTTGCCCCCGCAGGCGGCGAAGGCACGGTAGAGCCGCAGGCTGGCGGCCACCCAGTCGAGGTTGTCGGGCGCTGTCCAGAACCTCCCCGGAACGGCATTCCAAGCCAGGTGCAGCAGGTGCGTCGGCCGCACCGTCTCGACCACGCGGGCGGCGTCGCCCTCGGCCAGCAGGTCGCACAGGTGGAAGACCACCCCCGCTGCCATTTCGGAAGGTAGGGGTGACCGTCCTGCGGCGTGCACCTCCCAACCACGGGCGACCAAGTCGGGCAGTGCATGGCGGCCGATGAACCCTCCACCACCCGTCACCAGCACGCGCCGGGGCCGCCGGTCAATCGATAACGGGCCGGTCATGGGGTAAACAGCGTGTAACCTGCGTCCCGCTCCGACAGGATCGGTTTGGGAATAGGCCAAGCTATGGCAAAGGCCGGGTCGTCCCAACGCACGCCGCTGGCCAACTCCGGCGCGTGCATGTCCGTCATCTGGTAAAAGACCTCGGCTCCGTCCACCAACGTTTGGAACCCGTGCGCGAAACCCGGCGGGATGTAGAGCGCGGTGTGGTTCTCCGCCGTCAGTTCCACCCCTTCCCAGCGCAGGTAGGTGGCGGAGTCGGGCCGCAGGTCGAGCAGCACGTCCCAGATGGCCCCGGTGGTGCAGCGGACGAGCTTGCCTTCCCGGCTCGGCGCCTTCTGGAAATGCATCCCGCGCAACGTGCCCCGGCGCGCGTTCCAGGACACGTTGCATTGGACGAAGGACGTGGATAGCCCGTGCGCGGCGAATTCGTCCTGACAGAATGTCCGGGCGAAGAAGCCGCGCGGGTCTTCGCGCCGCTCCAGCTCGACAGCGCAGGCGCCGGCCAGGGAGAGCGGGCGAAACCGCATCAGAGGACCTGCACCGTCGGAATGGGCACGACGAACTTGCCTCCCCAGGACCGGATCTCAGCCATCTGGGTCATGACTTCGTCCTTGAGGTTCCAGGGCAGGATCAGGACGTAGTCGGGCTTGGCCTCCAGGATCGCCTCCGGGGCCTTGATGGGAATGCGCGTGCCGGGAAGATAAAGTCCCTGCTTGTGCGGGCTGCGGTCCACGGTGAAGGCCACGAACTCCGGCCCGACCCCCAGATAGTTCAGCAGCGTGTTGCCCTTGGCTGGAGCGCCGTAGCCGACGACCGTCTTGCCGGCCGCGTGCGCGTCGATCAGGAACCGCAGGACCTCGCGCTTGGTGGTCTCGACCGTACGGCCGAAGCTGCGGTAGGTGGCGATGTCGCGCAGGCCGGCGGCGGCCTCGCCGGCGCGGATCGCCTCGACCGCGGCGGTCACCGGGCGGCTGGTGTCCTCAGCGTGGCGCACGAACAGGCGCAGCGAACCGCCGTGGGTCGGCAGTTGCTCGACGTCGAACACGGCGAGCCCGTGGCGGGCGAACACCTTCTCCACGGCCAGCAGCGACAGGTACGAGAAGTGCTCGTGATACACCGTGTCGAACTGGTTTTCCGCGATCAGGCGCTGCAGGTGCGGGAACTCGAAGGTGATGGTGCCGGTCGGCTTCAGCAGGACCTTGAAGCCGGCGACGAAGTCGTTGATGTCCGGAACATGGGCCAGGACGTTGTTGGCCGCCATCAGATCAGCCGACTTGCCCTCGCCCTTCAGGCGCTCGGCGGTCTCCACTCCGAAGAAGGCAACGTCGGACGGGATGCCCTTCTCGACGGCGACCTTGGCGACATTGGCCGCCGGTTCGACGCCCAGGACAGGCACGCCGCGCTGCTTGAAGTACTGGAGCAGATAGCCGTCGTTGCTGGCGATCTCCACCACGAGCGAACACTCGTCCAGGCCCAACCGGTCGACCATCTTCGCCGCGTAGGCGTTGGCGTGGTCGAGCCAGCCCTGCGAGAAGGACGAGAAGTAGAGATAATCGCTGAAGATGTGCTCCGGGCTCTCGAATTCCTCGAGCTGCACCAGGAAGCAGCCGGTGCACACGTAGACGTGCAGCGGGTAGAACGGCTCCATGGCCTGGAGCTTTTCCGGCTTCAGGAAGGAATTGGCCAGCGGGGACACGCCGAGGTCGACGAAGGTCTCGGTCAGCGGGGTTCCGCAGAAGCGGCAGCAGCTCTTGCTCACGGTTTTTTTCCGTCCATCTGCTCGTAGCGTTCAATCTGGTCGAGGGTGACGCGTTCAACGTTTTCGCCGGCGTGGTAGCGGCGGAACCAGTCGACGGTCCAATCCAGGCAGTCGGCAAGACCGAGGCGCGGTTCCCACCCGAGCTGCATCCGCGCCTTTGAGGAATCGACGCGCAGGTAGGTGGCCTCGTGCGGGTGGTCACCGCCGATCAGCTCCCACGCGGCGCCGTCGCCCCAGCGTCCCACCACATGCGAGACGATCCAGGAGACGGGGCGCGCGTCGTCGTCCGACGGGCCGAAGTTCCAGGCGTCGGCATGGTCAGCGGGATTCCCCCACAGCCTTTCGGCCAGCAGCAGGTAACCGCCCAGCGGCTCCAGAACATGCTGCCAGGGCCGGATGGCGTGCGGGTTGCGCACGGGGATGGCGCGTCCGGCCATCAGCGCGCGCATGCAGTCGGGCACCAGCCGGTCGAGCGCCCAGTCGCCGCCACCGATCACATTGCCCGCGCGCGCTGACGCGATGGCCGCGGCTTCCGGTTTGCCGAAGAAAGACCGCCGCCAGGCGGAGGTGACCAGCTCGGCGCATCCCTTGCTGGCGCTGTAGGGGTCGTAGCCCCCCATCGGCTCGGTCTCGCGGTAGGGCCAGGGCCACTCCCGGTTCTCGTAGCACTTGTCGGTGGTGACCACGACGCAGGCCCGCAGGCTCGGGCAGCGCCGCGCCGCCTCCAGGACATGCACCGTGCCCATGACGTTGGTCGCGAAGGTTTCGACCGGCTCGTCGTAGGACAGGCGGACCAAAGGCTGGGCCGCCATATGGATGAGGATCTCCGGCTCCGCCGCACGCACGGCCGCGTCCACGGCGGCGGGATCGCGGATGTCGCCGATGCGGGAGTCCATCCGGCGCTCCAGCCCGGCAAGCGCGAACAGGCTGGGGTCCGTCGGCGGCTCGAGCGCCAGACCAGTGACCTTGGCGCCCATATTCAGCAGCCACAGGCTCAGCCACGATCCCTTGAAGCCGGTGTGCCCAGTGACAAGCACCCGCTTGCCGTTCCAGAAAGCAGGATTGGCCATCACCAGACCTTCCAGGGAGCCCCGCCGCCCGCCCACAGCTTTTCCAAGTGGTTGCGGTCGCGGATGGTGTCCATCGGCTGCCAGAAGCCGTCGTGGTGGAAGGCGTGGAGTTGGCCATCGCTGGCCAGACGGGTCAGCGGCTCGCTTTCCAGCGTCGTATGGTCGGCCTCGATGTAATCGATCATCTTGGGCGACATCACGAAGAAGCCGCCGTTGATCCAGCCGCCATCGCCCAGCGGCTTCTCCCGGAAGCCGGTGACAGACGTGCCGTCGATCTCCAGGGCGCCGAAACGGCCCGGCGGGCGCACTGCGGTGACCGTGGCGAGCTTGCCGTGCGACTGGTGGAAATCGATCAGGTCGGCGATGTTCACGTTGGAGACGCCGTCGCCGTAGGTCAGGCAGAAGGTTTCATCGCCGATGAAATCGCGCACGCGGCGCACGCGCCCGCCGGTCATGGTCTCCAGCCCCGTATCGACCAGGGTGATGCGCCAGTTTTCGGCGCGACCATGATGCACTTCCATCGAATTGCTAGCCAGGTCGAACGTCACGTCCGCCATGTGAAGGTAGTAATTCGAAAAGTACTCCTTAATAAGATAACCTTTGTAACCAAGGCACACGATGAAATCGTTAATCCCATACTCTGAATATATCTTCATGATATGCCAGAGGATCGGACGACCTCCGATCTCGACGAGCGGTTTTGGCTTGATTTCGGTCTCTTCGGCAAGACGCGTTCCCATTCCCCCGGCGAGAATCACCGCTTTCCTGACCATCTTCCCCTCGCAACCCCTCATCACGATTTCCGTTCGGTGCAGGCCCCTATCCCAGCGCCAAACGGGTCTCTGGTTAGCACGGATAGCCCCAGCGTCGTCAAGTTGGCGTTTCCTTGGATTGCCAGAGTCGTCAGTGCTGGGGTATGAAGGCGCATGATGAACTGCATCAATTTCCGCCACGCGGACGATCGTGCTTCCGCCGAAACAATCGCGGCGGATAATATGTGCACACATGCTTGTCGTCGGGATTGCCGGTGCACGAGGGCGCGAACGTTTTTCCGCAGCGCTGCCAGGATTGCTTGGGCATCGCGGCAGGGTCATTATGACCTTTGGTGACTTGACGGCGCTTGAATTCATGCGTCACGCGCCCGGCACGTCCGTGCATCCGCCATCCGGCGCGCGTTTTTCCGAACATGGCATGCCAAAACACAACTTGATCGTGACATGACCTTCGCCTTCCGCACCGCCACGCTTCCGTTGCGAATGCTCCTGCGCATCTGGGGCAACCGCTTCCTGATCGTCCAGCTGATCCGGACCGAGCTTTCCAGCCGCTATCGCGCGTCCTTCTTTGGCGTCCTGTGGACGCTGATCAACCCGCTCGTGATGATGCTGATCTACACGCTGGTGTTCGGCGGCGTGTTCCAGGCAAAGACGCCTATGAGCCACAGGGCCGCCACAGGGCCGGCCGACTTCGGCGTCTTCCTGTTCACAGGTCTGATCGTCTTTTCGTTCTTCTCCGAAGTCATCAGCCGATCACCGCAGTTGATCCTGTCCAACGTCAACTACGTGAAAAAGGTCGTCTTCCCCCTGGAGGTCCTGTCAGTTGTTGCGGTCGGCGCGGCTTTGGTCCAGGCAGCGATGAACATGGTCGTTCTGCTTGCCTTTGCTGTGATCCTCTATGGAGTGCCTTCGGCGACCGCACTCCTGCTTCCCCTGGTGTGGCTGGCGTTGATCCCGATGGTGCTCGGGGTTTCCTGGTTCCTGGCGTCCGTCGGCGTCTACCTCCGGGACACGAGCCAAGTCATCGGCTTCATCATCACCTTCATGATGTTCCTCGGCCCGCTCTTCTATCCAGTCAGCGCCATGCCGGAAGAATTCCGCTGGCTCATCATGCTCAACCCGCTGACCTATCCCATCGAGGCCAGCCGCGACGTGCTGCTCTATGGCAACCCGCTCGACCCCGCCGCCTTCCTCATGTTCGGTGCGATCAGCGGTGCGGTCATGCTTCTCGGATGGGTGTGGTTCCACCGCACCCGCAAGGGGTTCGCCGATGTCCTCTGATATCCTTCTGTCCGTCCGCAACGTCGGCAAGCGCTACCAGATCTATCAGAACCCTCATCACCGGCTCTGGGAGATGCTGTCACGCGGGCACCGGTCCTATCACCGGGACTTCTGGGCCCTGCGCGATGTTTCGTTCGACGTGCACCGGGGCGAGACCCTGGGCATCCTGGGACGCAACGGCGCCGGCAAATCGACGCTGCTGCAGATCCTCTGCGGCACTGTGACGCCCACCGAAGGATCGGTCTCCGTCACCGGACGAATCTCGGCCCTGCTGGAGTTGGGCAGCGGGTTCAATCCCGAGTTGACGGGCCGGGAGAACATTTTTGTCTACAGCGCCATCCTTGGCCTGAGCCGAGCCCAGGTGCAGGAGCGCCTGGACGACATCCTGGCCTTCGCCGACATTGGCCAGTTCGCCGATCTGCCAGTGAAGACCTATTCCAGCGGCATGTTCGTCCGCCTGGCCTTCGCCGTCGCCATACACGTCGACCCGGAACTCCTGGTGGTGGATGAAGCCCTGGCCGTCGGCGATCTGAAGTTCCAGCAGCGCTGCTTCCGTCGGATCGAGGACATGCGCCAGTCCGGCATGTCCATCCTCTTCGTCAGCCACGACCTGGAAACGATCAAGCGCTTCTGCAACCGCGCCATCGCCCTGCACGACGGCCGGGCGGTGATGTCCGGCCACCCTCACGACGTCACCGCTTGGTACATCGCCCTCATGGCGGCGGACTTCGACGTGGCGAAGCTGAACTTTTCCCAAGGCGGGGACGCGGTGGAAGCCGAAGCGCCCATAGGGATCGAGGCAGCCGCTCCCACCTCCGGAAGCACCCCGGAGCCCGTCCTCGAGGCCCCCTCCGAGGCGACCGTCTCCACGTTGCAGCGCATGAACCGGCACGGCGACGGCACCGCCCGCATCCATCGCGTCTGGGCGTCGACGTCGCCAACCAGCGATCCGGTGATCGCGGTCCTGGAGAAGCCGGTCGAATTCTGTCTGGAGGTCGAATTCTTCGAGGATTACCCGACCTACATCTTCGGCCTGCTCATCAAGGACCGCTTCGGCACCGAGCTGATCGCCCTCAACAGCGAGCAGGAAGGCTTCAAGGTCCCGCCGGCGCGGGCCGGCGACCGGTTCGTCTTTTCGTTCCGTTTCATCACGACGCTGACGCCGGGGGAATATTCCCTGTCGGTGACCATGGCGTACGATCAGTATTCGATGAAATGGATGGATTGGGTGGATTACGCTCTGTCGGTCCGGGTGGTCGACGAGCGCACGGACCGTCTGGTGTTCGGCATGGTCCTGCCGCCCGAACGCGTGCTTTCGGCCCGGGCCCTGCCGAGAGCGGACTCTGCCCTGCTTCAAGGAGCGGCGGCAGACGCGCGCCCCCGTTCGGCAACCTCCTGACGCTCCGCCATCGGAACATGTGACCAGCCATGACGAACCCGTCCTTGTCTTACGAACTCGACGTTTACCAACGGTACAAGACGCTCAGGGACATTGTCGGCGGCTTCGAGGAATCCCGGATTTTCCAGGCCATCGAACGGCCGAGCATCCTGGACGTCGGGTCGGGAAACACCACCTTCACCCGCGAATTCCTGGGTGACCGCTACGACATCCTGCGCTCAGACACGGAGGCGCTGGACGAGCCCGACATCGTCCGGCTCGTCCCCGGCGTTCCGCTGCCGTTCCCCGACCGCTCCTTCGATCTGGTGATCTCCATGGACGTGCTGGAACACGTCCCGGCCGATCAGCGTCCCATGTTCCTGGCGGAGGTGGCGCGCGTTTCCCGCCACGCCTGCATCGTCGCCTGCCCGAACGGCATTCCCGAGGTTGCGGAGGCGGAAAAGCGCTTCGCCGCCCTTCACCACGCCCTGTTCGGCCCCCACCGCTTCATGGACGAGCATCGGGAATACGGCCTGCCGGCGCCGCAGGACATCCTGGACGCCCTGCACAGGGAAGGACTGGACGTCACGGTCATCGGCAACATCCCCCTGCCGCTCTGGGAAACCTGCATCTTCGCCGACCTGCTGGCGTACAGCGACGAAGAGGCCAAGCCCATCACCACGGTGCTGCACGAGTTGCAGAACAGGAGCCAGCCCGCCGCCAGCCTGACCGGAAGCGAGCCATACCGGAAATTCTTCGTGGCGGCCCGCACGCCCGAGCTTCTGACGGCGCTGAAAAACCCGCCCGAGCCCGAAGGCGGCATTCCCGCGCCTCTGGCCGAACTGCTCGACAGCAACGCCGGCTATGCCGGGATGATCACCGTGGAACTTCTGCGGGAATGGAGGCGCCGCAACGCCTCCTGGAGCGAAGCGGAGGCGCGCGCCAGCGTCCTGGACGGGATCGTGGCGGACAAGGACACCCACATCCAGGGCCTCCAGGAGGTGGTTGCGGGTAAAGACGCCCACATCCAGGGCCTGGAAACCTACGCGGCCGAAAAGGACCGCGAAATCGGCGGTCTGCATCAAAGCCTTCAAAAGAAAGAGAGCTTGATTGAGCAGAAAGATGCCCTGACCGGAACCCTCGCGCAGAGCTTCACCACCTGCGTGGCGGAAAAGGACCAGCGGATCAGCCTGCTTCACGACGCCCTTCATCAGAAGGACGCCATCATAGAGCAAAAAGAAACGGCCAACGCGATGCTCGAGCAGGAAAAAGGCAAACTCGGACTGCGGATCGACGCCCTGGACGCCGCCATCCGTGAAAAGGACGCGATCATCGCCCGGACGCGGATCCGGCAGGGAGTCGGACGGCTCATCGAAGCCCTGACCCGCCGGCTCGAGCAGACCGAAGCCGCGACGACCATTACCCGGGCTTCGCGGGGCGTCATTCCGCCACGCGTCCTGCGCAAGGCGCGGCACCTGCGGAAGGGGACCTCGCTGTTCCTGAGCGGAAGCCCGAACGCCCAATCCCTTCTCCTGGCGCTCCGCTACGCGGACCGGCTGTTCGACCATCGATTCTACCTGGCCACCAACCCGGATGTCGCAAGCCGGAGCAAGCCCCTGGCGCACTACGTGGCGCATGGCTGGCGGGAGGGGCGCAAGCCACACCCGCTGTTCGACCCCGCCTTCTACCTGCAAGCCAATCCCGACGTGGCGGCAAGCGGCGTCGAACCGTTGGCCCACTATGTCGATCACGGCTGGCGGGAAGGACGCAAGCCCAACCCGCATTTCGACCCGACCTTCTACCTGCGGACCAACCCCGACGTGGCGGCGAGCGGCACGGAGCCGCTCGCCCATTATCTCGCCCGCGGCTGGCGGGAAGGGCGCCGGCCCAACCCCTATTTCGATCCCGCCCGCTACATCGAGGCCAACCCCGACATCGGGGCGAGCGGCGCGGAACCGCTGACCCACTACGTCCTGCACGGCTGGCAGGAAGGGCGTCCCACCGGACTGGAGCAGGACGCCGCAGCCGAGAATGAGGCGGCGAATCCGGCGGGCCAAGCCGGGGAGGAGGGCGCGCCCTACACGCCGCCGGTCGGGCTGCTGCCCTGGTTCTCCCCACTCACCGTGAAGGTGGACCCGACGCTGGCGACGAACCCGCACCTCAACGTGCTCGTGCCCGGCCTCGCCATGAAGCACATGTCGGGGGGTCCGAACACCGCGATCAACTTGGCCTACCGTCTGGCGGCGCTCGGCGTATCCGTCCGCTTCATCGCCACCGACGCCCCGACCGACGCCGATCCCGCTCCGTTCTGGCGCCATGTCCGCCTGATCAGCGGCGTCGACCGCGCGCTGCCCAATGCGACCCTGGTGGACGCGTCCGACCGGACGAAGACGCTGCCCATCGGCGTCAACGACGTCTTCATGGCGACCGCTTGGTGGACCGCGCAGATGGCGAAATACGCGGTCGCCAAGACAAACCATCGCCGCTTCGTCTACCTGATCCAGGATTACGAGCCGATCCTGCACCCGGCCTCCACCCAGTCGGCCCTGGCGGAGGAGACCTATGCGCTCGACCACGTCCCGGTGATCAACACCAGCCTGCTGAAGGAATTCCTGGCGGAGCGGAAGATTGGCCGTCACGCCGACCCCGCCTTTTCCGAACGCGCCATCGCGTTCGAGCCCGCCGTGGACCAAGCCCGCTTCCACAAGGCCGAGAAGGCCGGCGGGCGCCGGACGCTGCTGTTCTACGCCCGACCGACGAACGGCCTGCGCAACCTGTTCGAGATGGGCGTGGCCGCTCTTCAGAAGGCCATCCACGACGGCGTCTTCGACCCCGCGGAATGGGATTTCGTTGGCATGGGCGAGGCCTTCGCCCCCGTCCAGCTGGGCCCGAGCGCCTGGCTCAAGCCGGCTCCCTGGCTCGACTTCGACGGCTACGCCCGGCAGATGCGGGAAAGCGACATCCTGCTGTCCCTGATGCTGTCGCCCCACCCCAGCTACCCGCCCATCGAGATGGCGCTGTGCGGCAAGCCGGCGGTCACGACGGTGTTCGCCAACAAGACCGCGGAGCGGCTGGCCGAGCTGTCGCCCAATATCATCGGCACCGAGGCGACCATCGAGGGCATCGCCGGCGGCCTTGCCGAAGCCCGGCGCCGCCTGGACAGCGGCATCTGCCGGTCCGGCGCGCACGGCCTCTATCCCAGCGACTGGGACACCAGCTTCGCCACGGCGGTCCCACGCCTGTTCGAGGCGCTGCTCGAGCTTTTCGGAGCGCCACCCCTGCCCGAGGCGGAGCGGCTGGGACAGGAGCCGGCAGGCCGCGTCTTCCCCGGCTACCGGTTCTGGCCGACCGACCGCTACGGCCTGCTGCGCTTGGCTTCGGTGCGCGAACGCAAGCCGCTGTACACCGATCCTGAGCCCGGGTTGCTCAGCTTCCTGACGACGGTGTGGAACACCGACCCGCGCTACGTCGCGGAACTGGCCGAAAGCGTCTTCGCCCAGGACTGCGGCACCGGATTCGAATGGATCATCCTGGACAACGGCAGCGTGCGCGAAGACACCATCGCGCTGCTGGCGGAACTGGGCCGGCATCCGTGCGTCCGGCTGTTCCGGGCCGAGGAAAACCTCGGCATCATCGGCGGCATGCGCTATTGCCTGGAGCGCGCGAAAAACCGCTACATCGTGCCGCTCGATTCCGACGACCTGCTGACGCCCGACTGCGTGCGCGTCGTGACCACCGCCCTGAAGCGGGCCGGCTATCCGGCCCTGGCCTACACCGACGAGGACAAGGTCCTGGGCGCGACCTTCCGCGACCCGTACTACAAGCCCGACTGGGACCCGGTGCTGTTCGCCAATTCCTGCTACATCGCGCACCTATGCTGCATCGACCGCGATCGGGCTCTGGCCCTGGACGTCTATGGGGACGTACGGACAGAGGGCAGCCACGACTGGGACACCTTCACCCGCTTCTACCGTGCCGGTCACACGCCGCTCCACGTCCCCGAACTGCTCTACACTTGGCGGATGCACGAAAGCTCCACCGCGGGCAACATCAACTCCAAGAGCTACATCACAGATTCCCAGCGCGCGGTGTTGGAGAAGTTTCTCGGCGAACGGAACGGCCGCTACACGGTCGAGCGCTCACCGCTGTTTGGCAACACGCCGGACTGGGTCTTCAAACGCACCCGTGAGGCGCCGTCCCCGGTAACCACCGTCGTCCTGCACGCCGACGGCGCCGCGCCGGGGCCGAAGCTCGATCCGACCATTCCCCACGACATCGTCCGCCTTGGCCCTGGGGCCAAGCTGGCGGACCTTCTGGAAGTCGCCCGGTCCTGCGCCGAACGCGGGGCGCTCGTCCACCTCCAGTGGGCGGGTGTCGAGGCCGAGGGACAGGAATGGCCGTGGGAAGCCATGACCTGCTTCGAGCTGTTCCCCGATACGGTGATTGTCGGCGGCCGTATCCGCCAAGGCGACCGGGTCACGGCCGCCGCTTCCTATCTCGGCTTCGGACATGGCTGCGGCACACCGGACGCCGGGCGCCAAATGGCCGATCCCGGCTACTTCGCCCAGATGTTCAAGATGCGCTCGGTCGGTGCGGTTCCGGTGCAGCACTGCGTCGTTTCGGCCACGTTCCTTGTCGAGGCGCTGCCCAGGTTGGTGCAGGCGGAGATCGGCTTCGCCCAGATCGGCGCTTGGCTGGGGGCCGCCGCCGCAGAACGCAACTGCCGGGTCGTCTATTCGCCGCTCTTCCTCGGGCGGGCGGGCGACTCCGACCCCGACGCGCTGGTCCCGGAGGCCGAACGCGCCGCGTTCCGGATGGCCTGCGGCGGCCAGCCTCCGGGCCGGCGCTTCCTGTCGCCCCATTTGGGGCTGACGATCGAGACCGCCTACACCCCGCTGTCCCGCGACGAGCGGCGTCGGCAGGAGGAGCAGGCGAAATCCTGGAAGGCGGCCTCTTATTCGGTCGGGCTGGACGCGGCACTGATCGCCCGGCTGGTCCGTCACCCGGCACCGGCGCACCCGCCGTCCATCGCGATCCTGACGAGCGTCTACGAAAAGACGCCGGTCGACTGCTTCCGGGATCTGGTGCGTTGCCTGTTCGAGCAAACCGTTCCCTTCGCCGAATGGGTGCTGCTGCGCAACGGACCGGTGCCGGCCGAACTGGACGGCATCCTGAAGGAGCTGGAGGCCGAACCGCGCGTCCGGCTTCTGGATGCGCCACAGAACCTCGGAATCATAGGGGCCATGGGCCGCTGCCTGGAGGCCGCCTCGGCCGAATGGATCGTCCCCATGGACGCGGACGACCTGTTGACCCGCGACGCCTTGCAACGGATTGCCGTCGAGATCGAGTCCTCAGCCCCAGCCTTTCTCTATTCCGATGAGGACATCCTGCAAAACGGTGTGTCCGGCTCGCCTTACCACCGCCCGGCTTTCGATCCGGTGCTCAACATCGCTGATTCCTACATCTGGCACCTGTGCGCCTTCCGGCGGGACAAGGCTCTGGAACTCGGCGTCTACTCCGACAAGGCCGCTGAATATTGTCATGACTGGGACACGGTCACTCGCTTCGCCACCGCCGGTGAGACCATCGCCCATGTTCCGGAAGTCCTCTATCATTGGCGGGTCCACCAGACCTCCAACAGCAACAGCGGCACGGCCAACACTGGCTCGTTGCGCTCCGCGGAGCGGGTGATGGGCAAGGTGATTGCCGCGCAGGCGAACCCTGGCCTCTACGAAATTGATGCCTTCCCGATCTTCCGGGGACAGGAGCAGTCGGCCATCCTGCGCCGGCCGGTGTCGCCCCTGCCCATCGATCTGGTCCTTCTGACCCAGGGCACGCCGGACGCCGGATGCGCGAACTCGCAAGCCGCCGCTTCCGCGCTGTGCCGGTCCGTCCACATGGTGGCGAATACGGATGCTGCAAGTCTGCTTGAGCGACTGGGGGATGCGCTCGCCTCGGTGACCGCATCCCATGTCCTGGTTCTGCGCGAAGGGCTGCGGGTTGAGGACGCTGCGCTGTGGGAAGCGATGCGCCTGTTCGAGATGCATCCCGACATGGTGTTGGTTGGCGGGCGTGTTCTCGATGGCCAGGAGCGGGTCGTGGAGTGTTGCGGCATCGCCACTCCGACGTCCAGCGGTGCTGTGCGGTTCCCCTGGCTCGGCCTGAAACGGGGCGACCCTGGCCCCTTCGCCATGGCGTTGAAACCGCAGACCGCCGCGACCGTGCCCGACGGCTTCTTCATCGCGGACGTCGCATTCCTGCGCGGCAACTCCCTGCGGGTTGCCGCGGCAGAGGCGCCAGCCGGCGGTCTCGGCAGTATCCTGGGCGATGCTGCCCGGCACATGGGCCGTCGGGTGGCCTATTCCCCGCTGATCGAAGCGAAGCTTCAAAGGTAGGAAGCGGGCTTGCGCTGAAGTGGCCGACGCTCTGCTTCAGCGGCCGCCGGCCGCTGCGCGCAGAGCGTCGACCAACTGCGGCGCGGTGACGGACAGCGCGTAGCGCTCCTCCACCAGTTGCCGGCCTGCCGCGCCCATGCGGGCCCGCAGCGCCGGGTCAGCGGCCAGCCGGCCGAGGGCATCGGCCCAAGCGTCCTCGCCGTCAGCCAGGAAGCCGTTCACCCCATGCTGCACCAGGGTGGTGTTGACTCCGACCGGAGAGGCAACGACCGGACGACCCGCCGCCATGTACTGGATCAGCTTGTAGCCGCATTTGCCGCGCTCCCAAGGGCTGTCCGGCAGAGGCATGATGCCGATATCGAAGCGGCTCAGTTCCTCGGTCTCGCCGTCCTCGCGCCAGGGCAGGCAGTCCGCCGGCACCGGCAAGGCGAGATTCGAAGCTCCAATGACCCGCAACCGCAGGATCGTTGCGAGACGGGCAAGCGCCCCCCCAACCATACCAAGATAGCGCGCTGTGGATGGCGAGCCGATCCACCCCACGATTGCCGGACGTCTTGGTTTGCCGCTGCCACATTCGTCGGAAACGGGAAGCAGCGGATAGCGCGCGAGATCCACAACCGTCGGCAGGAGGCGAACGTCGGGACAGCCGGCGCCACGCGCCCAGTCGGCAAGGTAGGGGCTGCCGGCCAGAACAATCCGTGCGTTGCGGGCAAGCGCTGTGAACTTGCCACCGAGCAGCGCGCGCACCGGCGCCAGCCGGTGGCCGGCGTAGCGCTCGAACCACGCATCGTCGATGTCCATGACATAAGGGGTGCGGCCAAGCCCTGCCGCGGCTTCCGCCTTGAAGGGCAGCCAAGGCAGGGCTTCTTTTTCCAACCAGACCACGCCATGGCGTCGCGCGCTGCGGAGAGCGGCAAGGCGCCGGGCATAGGCAGCGGCGATCTGACGCCGATCGAGCGGTTCACCGCCGTAAAGCCTTTGCAGATAACCGTCATCGAGCAACGGAGCCTCGATCACCTGGAAGCCGGCATCGCGCAAGGCCGGTAGGTAGGCGAGGAAACGCAGGCGGCTGCTCGCTCCCAACCGGCCATAGCGGGTCAGCATCAGAACCGAGGAAGCGGTCACCGTGACCGATCCAGCTGTCGTTCGTTCCGTTGGGCGCAACGATTTGCCGTCATCTGCTTAGGCCCGTCGGGTTTCGGCTGGGTGCCTGGTGAAGGACGACAATTGGAAGGTTTCTGTGACCGGGTGGGCAGGAGGGGCGCTTGGAGTCTTGTCGCGTCCCTTCACGGTCCGTCAGCGCATGAGTTGAGTCATCTTGCGCTCCGGAATTGGCGGCGGTGAGGGGTGCAGGAGAAGCCCATGCTCCTCTACGTCAACCCGCGCGTCGGGATAGACCGCGAGCGCCAGCTGCAGAGCCTCGATGAAGCGTTTCCGGAAATCGCGCAGCCGGGCATAACCCGCGCCGAACTGTTCGAACACCGCTGGCCAAGTGATGGTCGTTGCCTTGTTCAGACTGTGCAGCCGGTAGGCCAGCCAGATGTAGATGTCGATGCTTGTGCTGTTGTTCTGGATGTGCCGCAGCGCCGGCTCCCAAATGGGCACTGGATGAGCCTTCAGTTCGCGGAAGAAGGCTTCGGAGAGGAGGACGCGGTCTTCCCACAGCGTGCCTTGCGGCGAATTGTGTTCAGACGAGAAATGAATGCCGCCCTTGACGATCGAGTCCTTCTCGAAACCCAGGCTGTTGGCATCTTCCCAGGCGAAGGTCAGGTTGCATGCGGCGATCCGCGAGGCCTGTTCCCGGATGTCGCGGTATGTCTGCCCGCCCACCGAGAGGCCCATGCGGTCCAGCCAGTCGTGCATGCTGCGGCCCAGTTCGACCTCCCGGCTGTCGGTCTGGAGGGCACGGGTTTGCAAATAGAGCAGAATCATCCGCGCACGGCTTCCGTAAGGAACGCCGTAGAGCTTGAAACCACCGCCGCGTACCGGCAGTCGACCGGGTTCGATCAGCAGACGAATCCGGTGGCCGCGCCGCTCCCAAGGCTGGTCGTCGGGCAGACGGCGATGGGGAAGCGCGGTCAAGGCAAAACCTGAATAGGTAATGCCAAGCTCCTGCCGTTCCTCCTCCAAGACCGCCGCAGCGATGTCGATCAGCGAGCGCTGCTCCGGATCGCTCTGGAGTGCTTTCGCCTGCTCACGGCCCACCTGACTGATCAGGCGATGCAACTGGCCCATAGCGCGCTGTTCTCGCCGTTTGTTCCAGATCAACTTAGGTTTCGATCCATAACACGGTAGGTTGATGGCGGCAATTTGGAATCTTGTCGCGCAGACTATTTGTAAGGTTACTAGATTTACCTATTTGTTTGAGCGACAAGACTCCAGTAGAGAATCGCGAGTCGCGCGACAAGAGTCCAGGAATCCCGCGACAACACTCCAGTGGATAACCGGTTCCATCTGTGGAAGCTTGGGGTGACGCGACAAAACTCCAGGTTTTTCCTTGCGAATCGTGGGTTTGCGGCGAATCGGGCGGGAACGCGAGTCGCATCGCGACTCGTTCCGGCCATCGACTGGCGGTTTTTCAGCCGATGGACAGGTCGGAAAGGTGGAGAATGGAGCTGTCGAGCCTGGGGCGATGAGGGAAGGGCGCGACAAGACTCCAACCCCGCAAGGCCTGTCCGTGGCCGGTGTCAGGCGAAGAAGCGGTGGCGGAAATCGTCGATCGTGCGCGCCAGCCCCTCGTGCAGCGGTACCGCCGGTTCCCAGCCCAGCAGGGTCTTGGCCTTGGTGATGTCCGGGCGGCGCTGCCGGGGGTCGTCCTGGGGCAGCAAGCGGTGCTCGATGGCTGAGTGCGAACCGGTCAGCGCGATCACCCGCTCGGCCAGTTCCAACATGGTGAATTCGCCCGGATTGCCGATGTTGATCGGGCCGGTGACACCAGGGTCGGAGTCCATCAGCCGCATCATGCCGTCGATCAGGTCGTCGACGTAGCAGAAGGACCGCGTCTGCGCGCCGTCGCCGTAGACGGTGATCGGTTCGCCCCGCAGCGCTTGCATGATGAAGTTGGAGACGACGCGGCCGTCGTTGGGATGCATGCGCGGTCCGTAGGTGTTGAAGATGCGCATCACCTTGATCTGCACGCGATGCTGCCGGTGGTAATCGAAGAACAGCGTCTCGGCGCAGCGCTTGCCCTCGTCGTAGCAGGAGCGCGGGCCGATAGGGTTGACGTTGCCCCAATACTCCTCCGGCTGGGGGTGGACGACGGGATCGCCGTAGACCTCGCTGGTCGAGGCCTGGAGGATGCGGGCATTCAGGCGCTTGGCCAGCCCCAGCATGTTGATGGCGCCGTGCACGCTGGTCTTGGTCGTCTGCACGGGGTCGTGCTGGTAATGGATCGGCGAGGCCGGGCAGGCCAGGTTGTAGATCTCGTCCACCTCCACATAGAGCGGGAAGGTGACGTCGTGCCGGATCGCCTCGAAGCGCGGGTTACCCAGCAGATGGGCGATGTTCGCGCGCGCGCCGGTGAAGTAGTTGTCCACGCACACCACCTCGTCGCCGCGCGCAAGAAGCCGTTCGCACAGGTGCGAGCCGAGGAAGCCGGCGCCGCCGGTCACCAGGACGCGTCGATTGTAGCTGCGGATTCCGGCCATGGTGTTCCCCTTGGCAACGTTTCTCTGACAATGGCTCTTGGGCGGCCAGGCCCTTCGTGGAGAGGAATGCGCGCCGATGGCCGGATGTCCAGAAATTTGGGCGGGGGCGTGCGGCCGGCCGGGTGCCGCGGTCAGGCGCCGAGGATGCCCCGGGCTCGCAGATCCGCGATCACCCGTGCGGCGAGCGCGTCGGCATCCTCCACCGTGGTGTCGAGCCGCAGGTCCGGTGCCTCCGGCCGCTCGTAGGGGGAGTCGATGCCGGTAAAGTTGCGCAAGGTCCCGGAGCGGGCCTTGGCGTAAAGCCCTTTGGGGTCGCGCCGCATGCACTCCTCCAGCGGTGCGTCCACGAACACCTCCAGGAAACGGCCCTCCGGGAACAGGGCGCGCAGGACCTCCCGTTCGGCCCGGAAGGGGGCGATGAAGGCGCAGAGCACGATCAGCCCGGCCTCCGTCATCAGCTTCGCCACTTCCCCCACACGCCGGATGTTCTCGACCCGGTCGGCGTCAGTGAAGCCGAGGTCGCGGTTGAGCCCCAGCCTGACGTTGTCGCCGTCCAGCATCATGGTGTGGTGGCCGAGCGCGTGCAGCCGCCGTTCCAGCCGGTTGGCGACGGTGGACTTGCCGGCCCCCGACAGGCCGGTGAACCACAGGACCGCCGGGCGTTGCCGCTTGGCCGAGGCGCGCTCCTCCGCCGAGACGGCCAACTCCTGGCGGTGCAAGTTGGCGGCGCGGCGCAGCGGGTGCCGGATCATCCCGGCGCCGACGGTCCGGTTGGAGAAGCGGTCCACCAGGATGAAGGAACCGGTGCGGCGGCTCGCCGCGTAGGCGTCGAAGGCGAGAGGCGCCGCCGTAGACAGGTTGCACAGGCCGATCGCGTTCATGCCCAGCGTCGCGGCGGCGGTGTGCTCAAGCGTCTCCACGTTCACCGCGTGGCGCAGCGCGGTGACGGTCGCCGGCATCCAGCGCGCGCCGGCCCGCAGCAGGTAGGAGCGGCCGGGGATCAGCGGCTCCTCCGCCATCCACAGCAGGTGCGCGGCGAACTGGTCGGCCACTTCCGGCTCCTCGTCCGGGCCGGCCAGCAGATCGCCGCGCGCGGCGTCCACCGCTTCCTCCAACGTCACGGTCACCGCGTCGCCGGCCTGCGCCAGCGGTCGGTCTCCGTCGAAGGCGACGATGCGGGCGACCCGCGCGCTCCGCCCCGACGGCCACACCGTGACGGCGTCGCCCGGCTCCAGGCGGCCCGACAGCAGCGTTCCGGACAGGCCGCGAAAGTCCGATACCATATCCGGAGAGGGGCGGTTGACCCACTCCACCAGGAAGCGCAGCGGCCCGGCGGACGCATCCCCGTCCTCCACCGCGGCCGTTTCCAAATGCTCCAGAAGGGTGGGGCCGCGGTACCAGCCCATGGCGGCGGAGCGGTGGACGACATTGTCGCCGCGCCGCGCCGACAGGGGGATCGCCGTTACCGTGGCGAAACTGAGCGGCGCGGCGAAATCCGCGAAGGCCCGCGCGATGGCGGTGTGGACCGCTTCGTCGCAGCCGGCCAAATCCATCTTGTTGACCGCCAGCACGACGTGGCGGATGCCCATCAGGGAGCAGACGACGGCATGGCGGCGCGTCTGGGTCAACAGGCCCTTGCGCGCGTCGACCAGCAGCACCGCGAGGGTGGCGGTGGAGGCGGCGGTGGCCATGTTGCGGGTGTACTGCTCGTGTCCCGGCGCGTCGGCGACGATGAAGCTGCGCCGGTCGGTGGCGAAGAAGCGGTGGGCGACGTCGATGGTGATGCCCTGCTCGCGCTCGGCCTCCAGCCCGTCGACCAGCAGCGAGACGTCGATGCCGTTCTCCTCGCCGGTGCGGCCGCGGCTCTCGCGCCGCGCCTGGACCAGCTGGTCGTCGGGGATCAGCCCGGCGTCGTGCAGCAGCCGGCCGATCAGCGTGGATTTGCCGTCGTCCACAGACCCGCAGGTCAGGAAGCGCAGAAGTCCCCGTGCGGGGATGGGAGCGGTGCCGGAGTCCATCAGAAATAGCCCTCCCGCTTCTTGCGCTCCATGGAGGCGGGCTCGTCGCCGTCGATCAGGCGTCCCTGCCGTTCGGAGGTACGCGACGCGCGCATCTCCGCGATGATGGCCTCCACCGTCGTGGCCTCGGACTCGATGGCCCCGCTCAGCGGGTAGCAGCCGAGCGTGCGGAAGCGGACCCGGCGCCTTTCCGGAACCTCGCCCGCCTCCAGCGGCAGGCGGTCGTCGTCCACCATGATCAGCGTGCCCGCGCGGTGGACGACCGGGCGCTCCGCCGCGAAGTAGAGCGGCACCACCGGCAGCCCTTCTGCCGCGATGTAGCGCCAGATGTCCATCTCGGTCCAGTTGGACAGCGGGAAGACGCGGACCGATTCTCCCGGCCGGATGCGCGTGTTCCAGAGGTGCCACAACTCCGGCCTCTGGTCGCGGGGGTCCCAGCTGTGGGCGGCGGTGCGGACGGAGAAGACGCGCTCCTTGGCGCGGCTTTTCTCCTCGTCGCGGCGCGCGCCGCCGATGGCCGCGTCAAAACCATGACGGTCGAGCGCCTGGCGCAGCGCTTCCGTCTTCATGACCTGGGTGTGGGCGGCGGAGCCGGAGCGGATCGGGTCGATCCCCCGCGCCGCGCCCTCATGGTTCACATGGACGATCAGGTCCAGCCCCAGCCGGCGTGCCGTCTCGTCGCGGAAGGCGATCATGTCGCGGAACTTCCACCCGGTGTCGACATGGAGCAGCGGGAACGGCAGGCGTCCGGGGTGAAAGGCCTTGCGCGCCAGATGCAGCAGGACGCCGCTGTCCTTGCCGATGGAATAGAGCAGGACCGGCCGGGCGAAGGCCGCTACGACCTCGCGCAGGATGGCGATCGCTTCCGCCTCGAGAAGGCGCAGGTCGTCCGGCAGGTTTGGCATCGCGTTCCCAAGCAGGCACAGGGAACACACATGGGGGCAAGCGCACGAAGAGGCCAGAGGGCCAACGTTGGCGGGCGCGCTCGCTTTCGTTACCGCACCGTGCCGGAGGGTGGGCGCAGCCGTGCCGGCAGGCCGACCAGCCGCCCGATCGCCAAGCCGGTGAAGAGGCGCGCCGCCACCCCGCGGAAGGCCCGCCCACGGGGCGCGCGCCGCAGCAGGGCGGCCAACAGGCGGCGGCCTGGATGTGGTCCGGGCAGGAAAGTGGCCATCGCCACCCGCTGCGCATCGCTCTCCGGACCGTCCTTCGCTTCGCCGCGCCGGCGCAGCGTCTCGGCGAAGGCGGCGCGGCAGACCAACTCGGCGTCCGGCAGGCCGACCAGCAGGTGCAGCGGCCCGGCCAGCCGTTGCCGGGCCGCCGCCGATTGGGCCACGAGCGCCAGAGCCGGGGCGAGGGCGAGCGCGGCGACCAGCTTGGCGGCCAGCCGAAGTCCGGGTCGCCGCCGGTAACCCAGGCTGTTGGCCCCATGCTGGACATAATCACCCAGCGACTGAGGCAAGTAGGCGATCGTGCCCTCAGCGGCGGCGCAACAGGCGATCCAGTGGTCGTGGAAGGCGAGACGGCCGAGCGCCGGGAAGGGCAGGGCCAGCCGCAGCAGCGAGGCCCGGAACAGGCAGGCGCAGCCGGTGACGGCGTTGGCCATCAGCAGCGCGTCGAGGCTGTCGTGGCGGCTGTCCAGGCCGGGCCAGAAAGTTTCCGACACGACCCGGCCGGCGCCGTCCACAACGCGCATGTTGCCGAAGGCCAGGACGGCCCCGTCCCGTCGACCATCTCGGCTACCGTCCTTCAAGGCAGCCACCAGCGCGGCGACCCGACCGGGCGCCCAGCGGTCGTCCTGGTCGGCCAGGGCAACGAACTCCGCTTCGGGCGGGACGCGGCCCAGCGCGCGTTCGAAGTTGCGGTAGAAGCCGAGGTTCACGCTGTTGCGCACTGGGAGGAAGCGGCCATCGCCGGATGTCGCCTCCAGGATCTCCCGCCAGTGGGCGTCGTCGGAGCCGTCATCCTCGATCAGGCACACCCAGTGTTCGTGCGTCTGGGAGCGGATGGAATCGACCTGCGCCCGGAACAGGGCCGGGTCGGGATTGTAGGTGGCCATGGCAATGGCGACGAGTGGCGCGCCTTCCTCCAGCCCCTTTCCCAGGGACGGTACCGGCAGCGAGGGGGCCGCATTCTCTACGGCGACGGGTTCTGCCGGCCACTCCTCCCGCGTGCCGTCCGTCCACTCCAGCGCCAGGACGGGCCGCTGCGTCTCGCCAGCCGCGGACGCGGGCAGCGTGGCCAGCCCCCAAAACCCGCAGGCCAGATCCGCTTCGACGCCGTGGCGGCGCTGTGCGGCTTCGGCGTCGAAGCGGATCGTGTTCAGCTCCACGGCCGGGAAGTGCGTCGGGCCGACGATCACCATGGCCGCGCGCAGCCGGGCGCCCCGGCGGCGGGCCCATCCGGAAAAGCCCCAGACCAGGTCGCGGTGCGGCGGAACACGGGGTGGCAGGCCGGGATCGAGATGCAGGAGGGTGACGGACATTCCTCGGCCTTCGGCAGAGCCGGTGCGGCAGGACCGGTACGGCGGTGATGGGGGCGGGGCGCGCACTCTAACAGCCCTCCGGTGGCGTGGCGAGAACGCTTCGCCATTCCCAGGCAAGTCTGCGTTGTGCTTCTGTCTGCCCATGCTTGGCCGCTCCGATCGCGGCCTGTTCCAAGGAAACACGGAACAGGAAAAGACGGATGTCCAGCGGCAGGCCCCTTGGCAGCCCACCCACGGACCGTAGGTCCATTGGCCGCCAACTTCCCGTAGGGGCGTGGCTGGCGCCGTGCGGCCGGAGACCTTTCTGATCGCGGTCCTGGCCATCGCCTATGGCCTGCTGTTCGGTGGGCTGCTTCTGGCGCGGACGCCGCCCTCGCTCTGGGCGGGGCCGTGCTCATGGAGGTTCTGGACGCTTGGCGGAGTCTCTGGCTCGTCGGCGTCTGTTGCGGGGGCGGAGGCGCCCGCTGGCCGTGGGCCATTGGAAGTGCGGCAGGAAACAGGCGGCCTGCGGCGGGGCACGGCGTCAGCGTGGTTGCCTGTCCGTTGCGTATTCTGCTATTGCGGCTTTACTCCTCTCCCGGTCGATCCGGGCCCCTTGCAGGTTGTGAGCAGATGCACATCGACTGGAACACCAGCAGCGCCGCGCCCATTGACGCGGTTTGCCCGGCCTGTGCCGACGCCAGCCCGAAGTCCGTCCGCCTGACCGTCCAGTCGGCCGTCCCGCCCAACCCGCTGCTGCCCCTGGCCCTGTGCGGTCGCTGCGGCACCGCCTTCTTTCCGACACTCCGGCAGCCGGAATATGAAAGCGCCCAGGCGACCGACGCCGCGCTCGCCTTCTACCTGGAACAGGGAGCCGGCATCGACGTGATGGCCGAGCCGCTGTCCGCCATCGACCCGTCCAAGGTCCGCCGCTATCTGGAGATCGGCTGTGGCTTTGGCTTCTCGCTCGACGTCGCGCGGACCCTTTTCGGCTGGTCGGTCCAGGGCATCGACCCCGGCTTCGCCGCCCGCGCCGGGCGCGACCTGCTGGGGTTGGACATCTCGTCCACCTATCTGCGCACGCCGGCCGACGCCGGCCCCGACCCTTTCGACCTCGTCCTCTGCTCCGAGGTGGTCGAGCACATCTTCGAGCCGCTGGATTTCCTGTCCATCCTGCGTGGCGTGCTGGCGCCGGGCGGCACGTTGCTGCTGACCACGCCCAACGCCGGCGCGATCGCGCCCGACACCGCCGCTGGCGTCCTGGTGCCGCTGCTCAGCCCCGGCTACCACGTCACGCTCTACAGCCGCGAGGGCTTCGAGGCTCTGCTGCGCCGTGCCGGCTTCACCGCCGTCTCGGTGTCCGAACACGGGCCGACGCTGCGCGCCACCGCCGCGATGACGGAGGGAACGGCCGACCTGTCCCGCCGGCTCGACCGGGCGCGCTACCTCGACTATCTTGCCGAACGGTCGCGGACCGTCGCCGCCGACACCCCGCTCGGGCTCGGCCTGCGCTACCGCCGCTTCAAGGAGCTGACCCACGCCGGCCGCTTCACCGAGGCGCGCGAGGAGGTGGTTCCGGTGCTCGATGCCTGCCGCGCGCGCTGGGGCCTGGAACTGGACAAGCCGGATGCCCTGCCGTCGATGGCCGACTGGCCGGCCGACATCGCGGACTTCCACGACCGCGCCCCGTTCAGCCTGTGCGGCATCCTCTACTGTCTGGGCATCGCCGCGTGGCTGCACGACGACGACCGCGAGCGGGCGCGTCTCTACTTTCTGGCGGCGGGTGAGGCCGGCGAGCGGGCGCGCGCCGCGCTGCAGGCGGCGGGCGCCGACGACGGCGAGACCGACGACCTCGCCTGGCGCGCCCGCGGTCACGCCGCCGGCATCCTGGCCTGGAGCAAGCCGCTCGCGGCAGCCGACGGCATCGAGCGCTTGGCGCGCGACACCAGCCCTATCCTGGGCGAGCGCATCCCGCCCGCCATCCTGACCGGCCTGCGCCGGCAGACCTTCATAGACTTGGTCAACCTGGGTCATTACGCCGCCGCCGACCGTCTCGCCCGCGATGTCGAGGACGACCTTGCCCAGTGGGGGCCGGCGGAAGCGGCCTCGGCGGCCTTCGCTCTTGCCATCCTGTCGCTCAACCATCGCAAGGCGGTGAAGACGGCCGCCGGCTGGTTCGGCAAGGCCGCAGAGACGAGCCGCGCCCTGGGCACCCCGCTGCTGTGGCCGGCGCTTTACCACCAGGCCGAAGCCCTGGCTGCCACGGGGCAGAAGCCTCAGGCAGCCGAGGCGCTGCGCGGCCTCCTCTCCCCCGCGCCGGGCCTGCCGGCGGTGCCGGACGACCTGCGTGACCGGGCGGAGAAGCTGGTCCGATCCCAGCGGCTTTCCGTTTGATCGCGCTCCTGTTTTTGACCGCGCCGAGGATGGCACCGTCCCGATGATGAGCACTCTGGCCCGCCTTCTCACGTGCCTGCGCATCGGCTTCTTCTGGCTGGTCGCCCAGGTCAAGCTGCTGGGAGGGTATTTCTCCTACGGCGCCAGCTTCTTCCGCAAGGAAAGCTATGTGCGCGAGCGCTGGGAAGGGCACCGGCCGCTGGCTGACGCGCGCCGGGTCGTGGTGTTCGTCCATTATGACCGCCAAGGCGTGGTCCACGACTTCGTGCGGCATTACCTTCGCCAGCTCCACGACATCGGATTCGCCATCGTCTTCGTGAGCAACGCGCCGCGCCTGGGGCAGGTGGAGATGCTTCAGGAGATCTGCGCTCTGGTCATCCGGCGCGACAACGTCGGCTATGACTTCGGCGCCTACAAGGAGGGCATCGCAGCCGTTCCCGATCCTGGCGCCCTGGACATGCTGCTGCTCGCCAACGACAGCGTTTACGGCCCCTTGTATCATCTGGGCGGTCTGCTGGACCGGATGGGACCGGAGGAGGCCGATGTCTGGGGGGCATCCGACAGCTGGGAGCGCTCCTTCCATCTGCAGAGCTATTTCCTGCTGTTCCACAAGGCGGCCCTGGCCGCGCCGGCCTTCGCCGCCTTCTGGCGGCAACTGCGTTACGTCCAGTCCAAGACGTGGATCGTTCGCAAGTACGAGATCGGGCTGACCCGCACTCTGCGCCGATCCGGCCTGAATTGCCGGGCTGCCTTCCCGTATCGGCAGGCCGCCGCCGCCCTGATCGAGGCGGTGGTGGAGGGCAACGTCACCGGCGACGCGTTGCAGGACCCCGTGCGCAAGCGGTTCATCCAGCAGGTCTTCCACACGATCAACGCGGGGGTGCCGCTGAACGGGACCCATTTCTTCTGGGATTATCTGATCGCCCGCATGGAGTTCCCGTTCATCAAGCGCGACCTGCTCCAGAAGAATCCGGCGCACATCCCGCTGCTGAACTACTGGGAACGGGTGGTCCAGACCTCCACGGACTACGACACCGACCTCATCCTGCGCCATCTGGAGATGGCTTTGAAAAACCGCAGCGTTTGACACGGTGCCGACGCCAAGTGGTGCGCTGAAAGGAGGACCCACTTTGGCCAAGTTGACAGGAATCAGACACCTCCCGTAGTCACAATGGGTTGCCGCCGCACGGCACGCCTGGCGGTGGTCCCTTGCGACGCACACGATCGGCGATCATGACCAACATTTCGCATCACGCCCGTATCTTCCCCGTCATCCTCTCCGGCGGCTCCGGGGTCAGGCTCTGGCCGATGTCGCGGGAACAGTATCCCAAGCAGTTCCTGCCGCTGTGCTCGGAGCGCTCCATGCTGCAGGAAACCGCCCTGCGGGTTGCCGACCCGGCGCTCTTCGCACCGCCGCTGGTCGTCTGCAACCAGGAGCACCGCTTTGTCATCGCCGAGCAGATGCGTCAGGTCGAGCAGGAGCGCGGACAGAGCCGGGCGCCGGGCGCGGTGCGGATCGTGCTGGAGCCGGTTGGCCGGAACACCGCCGCCGCTGCCGCCATCGCGGCTCTGATCGTCGCGGAGCAGGACCCTGACGGACGGCTCCTGCTGCTGCCGGCCGACCATGTCATCCGGGATCAGGCCGCTTTCCTGGAGGCGGTGGGCGTCGCCGCCCGAGTGGCGGACGCCGGCCGGCTCGTCACCTTCGGCATCGTGCCGACCGCGCCGGAGACCGGCTACGGCTACATCCGCCGGGGCTCTCCCCTGGACGGGCATAAGGATGCCTACCGTGTCGCTGCCTTCGTCGAGAAACCGCCACAGGCGGAGGCCGAGCGGTACTTGGCCGAGCGGGACGTCTTCTGGAACAGCGGCATGTTCCTGCTGCCCGCGCGCCGGTACCTGGAGGAACTGGAGCGCTGGGAGCCGGCCGTGCTTGCCGCCTGCCGCACCGCGCTCGCCGCGGGGCGCGCCGATCTCGACTTCTTCAGGCTGGAGGAGGAGGCCTTCGCCACGGCTCCGTCCATCTCCATCGACCACGCCGTGATGGAGCGCACCGGCGCGGCCGCCGTGGTGCCCTGCGCCATCGGCTGGACCGACGTTGGCGCTTGGTCGGCGCTGTGGGATATCGGCGCCAAGGACGAGAGCGGGAACGTGTGCCACGGCGACGCGATTGCCTGGGACAGCCGCGGCTGTTACGTCCGCAGCGAGGACGGTGCACTTGTCGCCCTGCTCGGCATGGAGGACGCCGTGGTTGTCGCCACCGAGGATGCTGTCCTGGTCGCCGCGAAGGACCGGGCGCAGGACATCAAGCCGCTGGTTGAGCATCTGAAGGCCCAGGGTCGCGACGAACCGCGCCAGCACCGCCGCGTTCACCGGCCCTGGGGTTATTACCAATCGCTGCACGCCGGCGACCGCTTCCAGGTGAAGCGGCTGACCGTGGCGCCCGGTGCCCGGCTGTCGTTGCAGAAGCATTATCACCGCGCCGAGCACTGGGTCGTGGTGAATGGCACGGCCCTTGTCACCCGGGGGGAGGAGCAGCTTCTCCTGCGCGAGAACGAGTCCGTCTACATTCCGCTGGGCACGCTGCACCGTTTGGAAAATCCGGGCAAGGTGCCGCTGAATCTGATCGAGGTGCAGTCCGGCGCCTATCTGGGCGAGGACGACATCGTTCGCGTCGACGACCATTATGGCCGTCCGTAGAATGCAAGGTGTGACAGGCGTTGGACGGTGCTGTGTTTCCCTTTTTAAATAATATTTTCATCGATTTTTTAACGAAAGGATGCCATAGACCTGTCATTCCGTCATGACAAGACTTTGCACATGCGTCCGATTCCGATCAGCCTGTCCGACGACGCAGTCATCCTGACCCTGAACTCGCCCGGCTTTGATGCCAGCTATCCCCGGGTCGTCAACAAGGATCTGATTCCCGAGCCTATACTTCAGGCGATGGAATGGGCGTGGAACACGCCACGCTTTCCTGAACGGGCGGTGCGGGTGGCGCGCCTCAGCGACGTGTGGGTCGCCAAGGAAGGGTTGGTTTTCGATCGCGATGGCAATCTTTATCGCGAAACCATCACCCAGCATTCCGAGGCGGAGATCGACCAGGCCCACGCGGCCGTCCTGGCGGCCATGGAGCCGAATGGGGAGCGGCATGGGCCCGATCAGGATGGCCCTGTCCTGCTGTGCAAGAAGCGCGGCATCGGCAATTACGGGCATTGGCTGATGGAGATGCTTCCCAAGGCGCATCTCGCCCAAAGCCATCTGCCGGATCTCGGCTTGCGCTTCCTCGTCGCGAGTGTGCCGGAACGTTTGAATGACTCCATGGCCTCCTCGTTGTCCATGCTTGGAATTGACCTTGCCCGAACGATCGTCGCAGACGACACGCCGCGGTGCTTTGCTGATCTGCTGGTGGTGGACGGTCTGACCGAGCATGGCGGTTACATGTCACCGCTGGTCCTGGGCGGCGCCGATGCCCTGGTGAGGTGTGTGGCCTCCGCGGGCGCGGAGCGGTTGTTCGTCACCCGTCGCTCCATGGGCAGCCGCCGTGTCGTGGACGAGGATATCCTCGCCGCCCACGCGGAAACATGCGGCTATAGGGTGGTCGAACCGGGGTTGCTCGGCCTGCCGGAGCAGATCGCCCTCTTCAAGGGAGCGTCGCGGATCGTCGGCGTGATGGGGGCGGCGATGACCAACATCGTTTTCGCCCCGCCCGGCGCGCGTGTCGTCAACCTGACCCCTGCGGGCATGCCCGACACATTCTTCTGGTTCATCGCGACGCTGCGCGGTCTCGACTACACCGAGATTCGCTGCGCGCAGAGCGGTCCGGTTCGCGGTGTCATGCCCTGGGACACCGATCTGATCCTTTCTCCGCACGACCGGGATCGTATCTTCGTCGATTGAATTTGGGCACGGGAAGGCATGGGACGACGATGATACGCGATACCTTTGAATACTACATTGAGCGCGTAGAGGTCGGCGCCGAACTTCGGATCGAGGGCTGGGCCTTCCATCGTCAGCACGGACTCTGCTGCTTCGATGTCGTAATCGACAACGGGAACTGTTCCCCTGCCATCCATGTCCGGCGGGGGATTGAGCGCCACGATGTCGAACTCGCCTTCGGGTTTGCCATGGCGGAGCATTCGGGCTTCGCCGTGATCGCAGCGTTGCCGCTCGGCAGCGCGACGGTGGCCCTGCGGCTGACCGCCGGAAAGGAGAAGTGCCTCATCCCGTTGATGCTGCGCGAGGGCTTGTCGCTGCGCAGTTGGAAGCTCATCTGCGCGCGCGCGTCGGCGACGGTGGACTACCGCTTCCTGACCGAACGTGGACTGAGCTACGCCACCGCCCTGCCGACGGCGCTGACGCGGGCGGAGACCGCGCTTGCCCTGTCCCGGCAGGAGCCGGGCATCCATCCGCCGCTCGCCGCTCCCGTCTCCATCGTCGTGCCTGTCTATGGGGGTAAGCATTTCCTGACCCCGCTGGTGCACACGTTGATCGACACGGTGGAGTCCCGGCACCGGATTATCTTCGTCGACGACGGCAACCCCGACCGCAGCATCACGGCCTTCCTGGTGGCGCTCGGCACGTCGCTCGATCATGTGACCGTCTTGGCCAAGACGCGCAACGAAGGGTACCTGAAGGCGGTCATCGATGGGGTGGAGATCGCGACACGCCTGAATCCTGATGGCCATGTCGTCCTGCTGAACACCGACGTGGAAGTGCCGCCCGGCTGGCTGGAGCGGCTGATCGGACCGATCGAGCGAACGCCCTCCATAGCCAGCACCACTCCTTTCACCAACGCCGGCACCATCTGTGGCTTTCCCGGCATGCCCGAGGATAACGAGCCCTTCCTCGGCGTGCCGGTTGCGGAGATCGATGCGGGCTTCCGGGGCTTGGCGGATCTGCCTCCTGTGGAAGCGCCGACCGGCGTCGGTTTCTGCATGGGGCTGAACCGTCGGGTGCTGCGGGAAATCGGCTTCTTCGACTTGGCGGCCTTCGGTCGCGGTTATGGCGAGGAGGTGGACTGGTGCCGCCGCGCCATGCGGTACGGCTTCACCAACGTCGTGGTGCCCAACCTCTACGTCCACCATCGGCATGGAGGCAGCTTCTCCAGCGAGGAGAAGAAGGTCCAGATCGAGGCATCCGGCACGACCATCCGACAGCGCTATCCGGAGTTCGACGCAGAGGTGCAGGACTTCATCCGGGCGGACCCGCTGCGCCCTGTGCGCGCCGCCGCCGCGGTCCGCATCCTGGCAGACCAGAACGGGCAGGGGCGCACGCGGACGGTGCTGCTGTTCGACCACGCCGGCCATGGTGGAGCTGCAGCCTTCCGCGCCAAGGAGGTGGCCCGTCTGCACGCCCGGAACCAGACGGTCCTTCTCGTGCGGCCGGTCGATCGGCCTGCGCTGGGCATGCCGGACGGTGCGATGGACATCGAACTGTTGCACCGCGAGGCCACGTTCCGTTTCCCAGCGAATGACCTGAAGGATCTCGGCGCCCTTATTTCCATGCTGCCGCTGGCGGAGGTCGTGATCAATTCCCTGGTCGGTTACGACGACTTCGCGGCCGTGATGGCCTTCATCCGTATGTTGCGGGTGGAGAGAGGCGTGTCGTTGCGCCTGTTGCACCACGACTATTTCCCGGTTTGCCCTTCGCTCAACCTGATCAACACGGAGGATCGCTTCTGCGGCGTTCCGGCGCTGGAGAAATGCCGGGCTTGCGCGTCGGCCAACCGTTACTTTCGATGGCCGGGGAACCGCACAGACTTCGACATGGCCGCCTACCGCCGGGACTGGCAGAGCTTCTGCGATCTTGCCGATCGCCACGTCTTTTTCTCGAAAAGCGCGCTTGCCACGATGCGGCAGGCCTTCGCTCTGCGTGACGATCGGGTGCAGGTCATCCCGCATTTGGCCGACCACGTGACCGTAGCTCCTCTGCCGCCGCCTGCGTCGAGCCCGGTCGCCCGTGTGGCCATTGTGGGTGGGATCAATGTCGCCAAGGGGGCCAAGGTCCTGAACGCCATGGTGCGTTTGGCCGAACAGCACCGGCTGCCGATGCAGTTCGAGCTGTTCGGCAGCATCGACCAGCCGATCAATTCTCCGCATCTGCATGACAACGGCCGTTACGAGCCGAAGCGGTTGGGCCAGCTGCTCGCCGATCGGGGCTGTCACGTGATTTTCCTGCCTTCGATTTGGCCGGAGACCTACTGCTACGTTCTGGATGAAGTGGTCGGGATGGGGTTGCCAGTCGGGGTCTTCGACATCGGGGCTCCGGCTGAGCGGTTGCGTTCCTGGTCGAACGGCTTTGTCGTGTCTCCGATCACGCCGGAAGCGGCGCTTTCTGCTTTGCTGGGTGTGGTTGGCAGCAAGCTGCGATTTCCTACCTCCCCGTGACAAGCTGGTGAGGGGCGTTTACCATAGTGTGCGTCAACAGCAAATCGGCGTGATCTATAAGTCGGCGTGCAACGCCGACCTTTGGTTGCGGGAGGGCGTGGTGTCGGTTTATCCACGCCTTCGGTGCCGGAGACGGGCGGCCCGCATTCATGTTGGGGCTCGAGACGAAGGACGCTCACACCGCCTGTAAAAACATTGCTGAAGTTCCGTTTGTTGCCGAGCCAAGCCGAGCAAGCGTACCAAAGCGTCGGATCATTTGAAATAAAATTGCGCGTCGCTGGTTGAGTTCCCGAATGCGCTGACGGAAGCGGCCGCAGGATCGAGACAACTTTGTGTATATCCGACATCCTGGGCTTGTGAGGGTGCGCGACCTCAGGGTATAACCTGCCGATCCCTTCGGGATAAGGCTTTCGAAGTAAGATCCGATTCGGCAAATATTCGCACATACGGGATCCAGCGGAGTACGACACAAATGAATAACGAACTTCATAATGCCAAATCGGATGATGAGAGCCGCTCGGATATTTTTGATAATCTTGTGTATTCAGGGTTTGATCAGAATGATAATTCCGTTGCAAATTGCATTTCCCAAGAAAATTCAATAATTTGCTCCAGTAATGTTTCGGATATTGGGGGGCGTTCTCCCGTCTGTGGCGCTGTGGAAGCCGTTGACAAAAATCACATCATTGGATGGTGTATTGATAGCGAGGCCGCGCAGAGCCCGGTCGTCCTGAATGTGCAATTTTTTGGAATTCACATTGGCAAAGGCTTTGCCAAGGAGCCCCGGCTCGATGTGCAGGGAGCCGCTGGATTCCCCTGTATGCCGGGGTTCAACATTTCTTTTTCGTCTTGTTTTTTGAATGATAAAGATCAAGCCTCGCTGGCAAGCAGCGTTGCAGCCGCCCCGGACGCGCCGGCGGCGATAACGGTTGCTCTGTCTGGCAAGGCGGTGTTGCTGCCGATGATTTTTGAGGATCGGTTCCAGCTTACCAACGCCGCGCTGTTCGATCTCCTGAAGGACAACTCAAAAGCTCCGGAAGAAGACGTGGCCGTGAAGCGGGCGCCTGCCAACCCCATGGTTGAGCGCCAGGAGCTGATCAAGCACTACACGTCGTCCCTGACCACACCGGCGGCCGAGGCCGCTGACAGCGAGGACGTCCGGCTGATCGCTTTCTACCTTCCGCAATATCATCCCACGCCCGAGAACGACGCGTGGTGGGGTCCGGGCTTCACTGAATGGACCAACGTCAGCAAGGCGATGCCGCTGTTTCCCGGGCATGAGCAACCGAGATTGCCGGCGGATCTTGGATTTTACGACCTTCGCCTTGCCGAGGTTCGTGAAAAGCAGGCTGAGCTCGCGCGCGATTACGGCGTCTACGGGTTCTGCTATTATTACTACTGGTTCTCGGGCCGCCGGATCCTGGAAAGGCCGCTCAACGACATGTTGGAGAGTGGCACTCCGGACTTTCCTTTCTGCGTCTGTTGGGCCAACGAGAGCTGGTCGCGGCGGTGGGACGGCTCCGAGAAGGAGCTTCTCATCTCGCAGGAGCATCGTTTCGAAATCGATGCCACCCTGATTGACGATCTCATCCCCATGTTCGAGGACCCCCGCTACATTCGGGTCGGAGGGCGTCCTCTCCTCATCATCTATCGCGTCAGCCTGATGAGCGAGCCTGCCCGCCTTTTCGATCATTGGCGGGAGGTCTGCGTCCAACGGGGAATCGAACCGCCGCACATCTGCATGGCCGAGACGTTCGGGCTGCACGGCCCCCAGCAGTTCGGCTGCGACAGCGCGGTGGAGTTCCCGCCTCACAAAAGCATTTCGCCGCTCGTCAATGACCAGATCGACGGCCTCCCCGAGGACTATACCGGGAACATTTACGACTATCGCCTCGTCGTCCAGAACGACCTTCATCATGGCAGACCGGGTTACAAGCGCTTCAGGACCGTCATGCCCTCGTGGGACAACACGGCGCGACGGGGCAAGGCCGGCAACGTCTTCCTGAACGCGACCCCGGAACTCTATGAGATCTGGCTGCAAAGCGTTGTTGAGGAAACGCGGAAGTCCCGTGCTCCCGGCGAGCGCTACGTGTTCGTCAACGCCTGGAACGAATGGGCCGAGGGCGCTCATCTCGAACCCAGCCGGCGCCATGGGCGGGCATATCTCGAGGCGACACGCAGGGCGCTGAGCGACACGTCGGACTGGCGTCAGGTTCTGGCCAAGACGGAACTGAAAGGCGAAGTCGCGCGCGACGATTTGCCGACGCTCCTCGCCCAGCTTCGCAGTCGCTTTGAAGCCTATGAGCAATCCACCAGCTATCTCGCCGATCGGCTGAGCAGCACCCAGATCATGTGGGGGCAATCGGTTCCGACGCGTGTGAAGCCGGTGGAGTTCATCGAGCGTCCCAGAGTGCCGAGCGCCAGGATGTCCGTGGAGCGGCTGGGCGCGTTCCAGGCGAACGCTTTCGCCGTGCATCGCCGGGACGAATGGCTTCTGATCAAGGGATGGAGCGCATCCAAGGATTTCTATCTCGCGCAGAACACCCTGACTTATCTGACACTGACCAGCATGTCGCGGCCGGACGAGGTCTGGTATGTTCCCGTCTACTACCGTACCGAACGTGAAGATGTTATGCACCATCTGGGCCTTTCCGCCGGGGAAGGGCTCTGGTCCGGGTTTGACATCTCAGTCAATGTGAAATCCGTTCCCCCGGGCCGCTACCGGATTGGTGTGGAGTTCTCGAATGGGCACTACATCCTTTGCGGATACGCGCCTGTGGAACTGGCTCTGGAATAAGGGGGTCTGGACATGAACGCGCCCCTGATCAGCGTGGTCGTTCCTGCTTATGGTCATCAGGACTTCATCGCCCGTTGTCTGGCCTCCATTGCCGAGCAGGACCATGGCCCGGTTGAGCTCATCCTGCTCGACGACTGCTCGAAGGATGACACCTTGGCCGTGGCGCAGCGGTTTCTTGACCAGGACGGTGTCCGGTCGCGGTTCCAGCGTGTCGTTTGTGAGCGGAACCCCAGGAACCTGGGTGCCCACGACACCATCAACCGCGGCATTTCCATGGCCCAGGGCCAGTGCATCTCGCTCGTCAATTCCGACGATCTGTACTACCCCGGACGCCTGACGAGCCTTCTGAAGGCGTTGCAGGGCTCTGGGGCTCGGCTGGCCTTTTCCGCCGTTCAGTGCATCGACCTGACGGATCAGGTGGCCTTTGACGAGGACGCGGCGGCGATACCGACCACCGTTCCGCATCGTGCCCGCGCAAACCTGCCGACCCTTGGCTTCTCTTTTCTGCGCTACCAGCCGTCGATCTCCACAGGCAATCTGTTCTTCGAGCGCTCACTGTTCGACCAAGTCGGTGGATTTATTTCCCTGAAATACTGCCACGACTGGGATTTCATGCTCCAGTCCCTGCGCTGGACCGAACCTGTCTTCGTCGACCAGGTGCTCTACGGCTACCGGCTCCATGGCGGCAATTCGTTCCGTGAGTTGTCGGATCGGGCGGCGATTGAGTCGGAAATCGTGCTGACCCGGTATTTCAAGGGGATCAGAGCGCACAAAACGCAGAACCGGCTTGCCCCGGCCCCCTACAACTGGCCCCATGTCTTCGAGACAGCCACCGTGCTGTTCGAGGTTGATGGGATTTGGAGGAAGGCGAGCGGTGGTGATGCGGCCCGCTCCCGTGTCTACGACCGTAAGCGAGCAAGTTAAACGTTCAAATTTCGAAGGACGTTTCCCCATATTTATTTATCTTTGGAGTGCTCATGCTTTCTTGGAAGCGCGATAGCGGTGAAATTCTGGATCGCATTGGGCGATATACCGGAACTATGAAAATTGTATTGAAGACACTTGACGATCCAGTTTTGCTCGAACGTTGGCTTTCTCATCATATTGATATCGTTGGCCCTGAAAATATTATTATTGCTGATAATGGGTCGACGGACGAGACTGTTCTTGATGTTTATGATCGCTATAAGTCTGATATTTTAGTTTTTCAATTTGAAGGTTTTCATAATAAGATTCATGATCGATCCTGTTTCAATGCCCTGTATGAAGGATTGGGGAAATCAGGCGATTATGTTTTGTTTCTTGATACTGATGAAATGCTGGTCCGTTTTGATGGAAGCCGCTGGCACGCGGACTCCAGCATCGTCGAGTATGTCCAATCCATATCGCCGACATCGGCGATACCGACGACCTGGATTCACAACGCCCAGAGCAGTGACCGAATCTTTTCGGTGGGAACCGACCAGAAATGGCTCCGTGAAAACCTGAAATGGGGCAAACCGATCGTCCCCTCCTCCTTCATGGGCGCCGGGATCAACATCCATAACTCCCAATTTCCGGTGGATTGCTTCAAGGTCAAGGTCGGAACCGATCTGTTCCTGTTGCACTTGACGAAATTGTCGGCGGAGCAGCGTCTGCGGACCAATCGGAACAAGCTGGCGGCTCGAGGGTTCGCCCGGAAGGACGAGTCCTATGAGGATATCGTAGCCCGCGACCGTTTCAAGGGTGGCGATCCGACGGTTGTGCGTTGCGTCGATGAGATCGAAGTACTGCTGAAAGAGCGCAATCAACCAGTTGTTGCCTTTGCCGATGTCCCGAAAGGTCATCTTGAGTTGATGCAGGATGGTACGATCCGGTTTGCGGGTTTTGAGGAGGAAAAGGCTTTGCAGGCATTTCTTGAAGACGGTCACGCCGCGATCCAGGATTCTCTCAACCTGCCGCGTCCCTCTGTGAACCCGGATCGCGCGCCCTCGACGCTCGCAACTGGGGCCGAGACGGCAGAGGGTTTGCGGGCTGAGGGACTCCTCCGACGCGATCAGGGGGATCTCGCGGGGGCCGAGGTTGTCCTGCGCACCGGTCTTGAGCGCTTTCCTGACCAACGCGACCAGTATGGGCATCCCACGTTTCGCAAGGAACTGATGCGGCTGTACTTGCAAAGCCGGAGGTGGGAAGAGGCGACGGCACTGATTTCTGAGATTGATGGTCCTAGAGAAAGATACTGGCACGCCATTCTATTCGCTCGCGCCTACTCTCATATAGGCGAACTGGCGTCTGCCGAGTATTGGTGGAGAATTGTGAAAGACCATCAACCGGACTCTAGCGAAGTTATCGATGCCCTAAGAACTTTGCAATCCAAGCGGATTGCTGAAGGTGGGAAGTATCTTGTCCGTGGTAATAATGTTATCAGGGATATACTGAATGCAAATCCAAATATAAATGTAAGAGTTATATTTGATATTGGAGCCAATGTAGGAAACATTTCCCTTGACTTTTCAGTCGCTTTTCCTCATGCTCGGATTTTTTCTTTTGAGCCGGTGCGAGCGACACATGCAGAATTGAGCAAACGCTTGGCACACCGACAAGGTATTGTCGTGGAACGTCTGGCGCTCGGCAAAAATGTCGCCGAGAGCCAATTGGTTACTGCCTGGCCACTATCTACCGAGAACCAGTTTGTCGCCCAATCGGACCCAAGCGTTCCGACAGATGAGGTTATGGTTACGACAGGTGATTCGTATTGCCTTGATAACGGTATCGAAGAAATTGATTATCTGAAAGTGGATACTGAAGGCAGTGATATGGACGTTCTCATTGGCTTTAAGAGCATGCTGCAAAAAGGAAAAATTAAATTTGTTGAAGTAGAGGTTGGCATGAATAGGCAGAATAAAAAGCACGTACATTTTGTTGATTTTGTTGATTTTATTCAGCCTCTTGGGTTTCAATTTTTTGGTATCTATGAGCAAATAAAAGAATTTGATGAGCGCTTAGCGCTTAGGCGAGCGAACATAGTATTTGTAAAATGCTAATTTAAATTCGAAATGTATGGCTTCTGGCAGTCTAGCATTATTTCTTGTAGTGATGCAGTAATGGGAATGTGAAGATGGATGATTTTGCCATCAACATGGAGATTGCCGATGCCGATTCTCTCCGGGCCGAAGCATTTGTTCGGCGTGACCGAGGGGATATGGCCGGAGCCGAGGTGGCCTTCGGGGTTGGCATGCAGCGCTTTCCGGACCACCTCGACCAGTACGGCCATCCGACGTTCCGCAAGGAGCTGATCCGCACACTGCTCGGCCGGCGGGAGTGGAGCCGAGCTGAAGCTCTGATCCCCGCGCCAAGCGGACCAGGAGGCGATCATTGGCACACCATCCTGTTCGCGCGCGCTTGCCGGGAAGCGGGGGATGAGGCAGCGGCAGCGCAATGGTTCGAGCAGGTGGCCGCTTTTCTGCCTGAAGCCTTAGGTTTGAAGCCCCTGACGGGACTATCCGCGCCAGACCTGTTGAAGGACGCTTTAGGTCGCCTCAACCATGGTAACATAAGTGGTGCCGAAGAGGCGTTGCGGTTGGGCATGCAGCGCTTTCCGGACCACCTCGACCAGTACGGCCATCCGACGTTCCGCAAGGAGCTGATCCGCACACTGCTCGGCCGGCGGGAGTGGAGCCGAGCTGAAGCTCTGATCCCCGCGCCAAGCGGACCAGGAGGCGATCATTGGCACACCATCCTGTTCGCGCGTGCTTATGCAGAGGCTGGCGATATCGCCGAAGCTACGCGGTGGTGGTCGCGCGTGTCGGCCGGTAATCCGGCTAATGGCGAAGCCGAAGCTTTCTTTGAGAGGATGGCTCTTGTCGGCAATCAGTGTGATGAGGCTGCTGCGTTGCGTGCGGAAGCGATTCGTCTCCGCGATTCAGGTGATAAAATGCAGGCGGAGGTACTGTTTACACAAGGAATGGAGTATTATCCCAACTATCTAGACAATTATGGCCACCCAACGTTCCGTAAGGAACTGATGCGAATGCTACTGGACAGCCGTGAGTGGAGGAAAGCCGAAGCACTTGTCCCAGTATCAGGAGGCCCTGGCGGTAATCATTGGCACTATGCGATCTTTGCGCAAGCATATGAACAAGCCGATGATGCAGGTTTGGCTGTGGGCATGCACAGAATGGCATCGATTGGCTCTATCCTTGCTGACTTTAATACATTGAAACGCCGGATATCCAACAGTCTTACCCAAGTTCACCCTTTTATGGAAAAATTCTTTAAATTCAAGGGCATGACAGCTAGTCAAACAATATCGCGTTTTCACTCATTCGTAGAGCAGGCGGAGGCGAAGCTATACAATAAACATGATCCAAGGTCGCTTGCATCGTCCAAGACCAAAATACCGAAAATTCTTCATAGGGTTTGGCTTACCAATTTGCAGGCACCATGTGAACCTCCGAGTAATTATATCGATAGCTATATTGATCTTGCAAAGTCTGCCGACGATCCAGAATGGAAGTTTACGCTCTGGATCCAAGATGAGAAGCTTTTGCCTTCTACTTTGTCAGCTATACGTTCTGCAGGGCAACCGATCGCTATAAAGCATATATTTGACGAGATACCAACCGGAAGATGGACTGACTTATTGAATGTGTTTATCCGTGACAGGAAATACCCTTTTGCTGCAGATGTCCTTCGGATGAAAATTCTAAAGGAATTTGGAGGAATATATGCAGATATGGGTGCAAAATTTTCAAATAATTTTGCACGAGATGTTGTAATGAAAGATTTTAAGTATGCTTTCATCTTTTGGGATAATTTGTTCTTTCAAAACTCTTTGATGGCAATGCCGCCATCTACCGAATTGGCGGATGCCTACATGCGGATTGTGGAAGACCCCTACATCCTTCCTAAGGAGATTATTTCACCTTTGACTGGATCATCGGAGGGGAACGCTTTTTCAGGTTTGATGATTACAGCACTACTTCTTAGCTTACCATTAGGCGATGGAGATGTCTGCCCCCTCCTTTCCAATGGAAAAATTGTATCTTGGTCTTCGCAACAGTCGTGGTACACGAATACTGGAAAAGGTGAGGGCAAGTTTGGCAACGTCTACGTGCCCGACTCGGCACCAAGCTTTCTCTGCCGTGAGGGATGGGAAAGTCGACAGGGCTCTATATTTGATAATATTATTACAGATCAGGCATGACCTACACCCTTGTCTCTAATGGTCGGTGCCTAAGGCGTTAGCAGGCCGCGGAAAAAGGCTATGCCCGGCCTGCCGGTCGTGATTCTCTCTGGTCGC
>NZ_QLKQ01000032.1 GCF_003349955.1 Azospirillum brasilense | reverse complement strand
TCCGGATGGCCTTCGGACACGGACTCGCTGGTGAACACGTAGTTGAGCTTGGCCACGACGAACCTCGGCAATGGACGGGGGCTATTTTACAGAACTAATGGGGAAGACCAGCGCAGCACCCACGGAAAGCCAGTCATTTGCCGTATGTGACAAGGTTTGCGTTCCAGGTCAAGCGATCTCCCCCGGGTTGGAGGAGCGCAAGGGAAATTCGCCTTAAAAAAACATCGGGGAACGGGCCGGAGGGCCGCGTTCCCCAATCGTCCTGCCGTCCGGATTGCTTCCGGTTGCTCGGCTCGGGTCTCTCAACCGTTATTCGGCGGCTTCGACCATGCCGGAATTGGCAACGGCCTTGGTCAGCTCGAACAGGCGCTTGCGCACCGACGGGTCGTTGATGCGGTAGTAGGCGCGCACCAGCTCCAGCGTCTCGCGCTTGGCCATCGGGTCCGGCTCGTAGCCGCCCGAACGCTCCTCGAAACCGGCGGCGCCGCCCTCCTCGTCATCGACCGGGGCCGCGGCGGCTTCCGCCGGCATGTCGTCGAAGAAGAAGGAGACCGGCACGTCCAGGACGCGGCTGAGGTCGAACAGGCGGGACGCGCCGATGCGGTTGGCACCGCGCTCGTACTTCTGCACCTGCTGGAAGGTCAGGCCGATGGCCTCGCCCAGCTTTTCCTGGCTCATGCCCAGAAGGGTCCGGCGCAACCGGACGCGGGAACCGACGTGAACGTCGATCGGGTTCGGCTTTCCCGTCTTGGGACGGCCGGCAGTGGCCCGGCGGCCCCGCGCTGGCGTTGCTTGCATTGCTCTAATTCCCTGAAACAGTTGTGCAACCTTGATACGACATATCCATGTATGCAGTCAAGGGCGCCCGAGCGCTCCCGATGCGCGTGATTGAAAAAAGAGTCTCGGATGCGCTATCTGCGATGTCGTGCGCGCAGGCCCACCGCGAAACAGGTCAAAAGAAGCAACCCGAACGCGCCGTCGCGCACCCGTCCGTAGAGAGTGGGGGTGGGCAGCGCTTCCGGCAAGGCCGCATCGACCACACCCCTGTAACCAAGCGGCAACATGGCCGTGACGCGGCCGTGGGAGTCCACCACGCCGGAGATGCCGGTGTTGGCGACGCGGACCAGCGGCATCCCCTCCTCGACCGCGCGGGTCCGGGCGATGGCGAAATGCTGATGCGGGCCGGCGGTGTTGCCGTACCAGGCGTCGTTGGTCAGGTTCAGCATCCAGCGCGGCCGTGCGGCGCCGTCCTCCGCGGCGGGCAGCACGGCGCCGGGGAAGATCACCTCGTAGCAGATCAGCGGGCTGACCGGCGGCAGGCCCTTGAGATCGAGCGACACCGGCCCCGGCCCGGCGGAGAACTCCGCCCCGTTGCCGGCGATAGCGCCGACCGGCAGCCAGCGGCGCAGCGGCATGTACTCGCCGAAGGGCACGAGGTGGAACTTGTCGAAGCGTCCGGTCACCGCGCCGCTGCCGTCCACCGCCGCGAGGCTGTTGTAATAGAGCGGCTCGCCCTCCGGCCCGGCCTCCATGCGCGGCACCCCGGTGATGAGCAGCCCGCCCGGCGGGGTGACCGACCCCAGCGCCTGACGCAGCCGGGCGTCCTGGTCGAGGAACAGCGGCACCGCGGTCTCCGCCCAGATCACATGGGTGATCGGCTCGGTGGACGGTGCGGCGGAGAGTTCCATCTGCTGCTGGACGTTGCGCGCCCGCTCGCCCGCCGCCCATTTCAGCCGCTGGTCGATGGCCGGCTGGACCAACCGCAGCCGCACGTCCGGAACCGTGGCGTCCGACGCTCCGGCCAGCCGCAGCCCGCCCCAGGCGCCCAGCGCCGCGAACAGCGCCAGCCCGGCGGCCAGCGCGCTCCAGGCGCGGCGGCGCGGCACCGTTGCATCGGCCAGCGACGCCGGCAGCGACGCCACCAGAACGGTCAGCAGGCTGAGGCCGTAGATGCCGATCAGCGAGACGCCCTGCAGAACCGGCAGGACGCCCGTCCAGCCATAACCGATGAGGTTCCACGGGAAGCCGGTGAAGACATGGCCGCGCAGCCATTCGAACAGAGCCCAGGAGGCGGCGAACAGGAACACCTTTCCCAGGCCCCGCCCCAGCCCCCTTCCCCTCAGCGTCCAGGCCAGCAGCGTGGCGCCGCCGGTGAACATCGCCAGCAGGATCGGCAACCCCGCCGCCGACAGCGGCAGCGCCCACCAGAAGCGCTCGATGTCGGTGAACAGCGCCGCGCTGATCCAGTAGAGGCCGAGCAGGTGGTGGCCGAAGCCGAAGAACCAGCCCACCGCGAAGGCCTGCCGCTTCGTCCGCGCCCCGTCGAGCAGCCAGAGCAGCCCCGGAAAGGCGATCAGCAGCACCGGCACGGCGTCGGCCGGCGGCAGGGCCAGCGTCGCCAGACCGCCGAATCCCGCCGCCGCCAGCAGCCGGCGCCATCCGGTCAGCCCGGCCAGACCCGCGGACAGGCGGCCCAGCCGGGCCGGGGTGGTCGTCATGTCGGTGGCGGTCAAGGGGGACACTCCAGAGGAAGGGCACGAAGAGGCTCACAAGGAAGCTCCCCGCTCCCCCGTTACGCCGGGGATGCGGTAGAGCCTCTTTGTGCCGTCTTTGTGTCCTTCGCGTCTTCGTCGTGGAAAACCCCGCGGGGCTTTACCCGACCTCGGCCAGGGCGGAGTTCTCGGCGGGCGCGGTGCGGACGCGCAGCCGCTTGATTCGGCGGGGGTCGGCCTCGACGATCTCGAACTCCAGGCCGGAGGGGTGGATCAGCGTCTCCCCCTTGCCCGGCACACGCCCGGCCAGCGACACGACGAGACCGCCGAGCGTGTCGACCTCCTCGCGCTCCTCCTCGGTCAGGAAGGCGCCGACGCGGTCCTCGAAATCCTCGATGGAGACGCGGGCGTCGGCGAGGATCGTGCCGTCGGGGCGTTCCACGAAATGGGGGGTCGCCTCCTCGTCGTGCTCGTCCTCGATCTCGCCGACGATCTCCTCGACCAGATCCTCGATGGTGACGAGGCCGTCGATGCCGCCGAACTCGTCGACCACCAGAGCCATGTGCTGGCGCTTCTGGCGCATCTGCACCAGCAGGTCGACCACCGGCATGCTGGGGGCGACGATGCTGAGGTCGCGCACGATGTCCTTGAGTTCGACCGGCGTCGGGCTGGCCATCGCCCCGAGCACGTCCTTGATGTGGACCATGCCGACGACGTCGTCGAGCGTTTCACGGAACACCGGCAGGCGGGAATGGGCATCCGCCGCCATGCGCTGGACGAGAGCGGGGAACGGCGTGTCCACCTCCACCGCCACGATGTCCGCGCGGGGCACCATCACGTCGTCGACGGTGCGATCGCGCAGCTTCAGGATGTTGGCGAGCAGGGCACGCTCGCCCGCTCCCAGCGATCCCTCGCCACTGTCCTGATCCTCGATCAGGTCTTCGATCGTGGCGCGCAGGGTGGCGTCGTCGCGCCCCCCCAAAACGGTCCTCATCCACCCGCGAAACAGGTGGCCCAAGGATTGCTGATCTTCGGCCCCGTCTTCACGGGGCGTTCGACTGTCGGAAATCTCGCTCATCGGTCCGGCGGTTGTTCGTCCAAATTCGGCTCCCCGGGCGGAGAGCGCGTCGCGGCGTACGGATCGGCGATGCCGAGGGTCGCGAGCACGTCGGTTTCGAGCTGCTCCATCTCCTCGGCCTCGTCATCCGTCTCGTGATCATACCCGAGCAAATGAAGAACGCCATGCACCACAAGGTGGGTCATATGGTCCGAAGGTGTTTTACCCTGCTCGGCGGCTTCACGGGCGACGGTCTCCCAGGCCAGGATCACGTCGCCCAGCATGACCGGCGCGTCCTCGCCCAGTTCGGGCTCCTCCGCTTCGGTCAGGGCGAAGGACAGCACGTTGGTCGGCTTGTCCTTGCCGCGGTATTCGCGGTTCAGGCGGTGCACCAGCGCGTCGTCGGCCAGCACGACGGACAGCTCCGCCGGCCCCTCATCCTCGTCATAGGTGACGGAGAGCGCGGCGAGCGCGGCGCGTTCGCACAGCCATTCGGCGTTGTCCGCCCACTCGCCCGCTTCACGTGAAACGACGACATCGACGGCCATCACGGTGTTCCCTCCCCGTCCGGCCGGTCATCCGGCTCGTCGTCCGCGACGGCGGGCCGACGGGGGGCGGGCCTGCGCCGGCCATCGGTGCGGTCGCTTTCGGCGCGGGCGCCCTCGGCACGGTCATAGGCGCGGATGATGCGGGCGACCAGCGGGTGGCGCACCACGTCGGCGGCGGTGAACTGGACGAAGCGGATGCCCTCCACCCTCTCCAGGATGTCCAGCGCCTCGCGCAGGCCGGACTTGGCGCCGGCCGGCAGGTCGGTCTGGGAGATGTCGCCGGTGACCGCCATGCGGCCCCCCTCGCCCAGTCGGGTGAGGAACATCTTCATCTGCATGGGCGTGGTGTTCTGCGCCTCGTCCAGGATGACGAAGGCGTTGGCGAGCGTGCGGCCGCGCATGAAGGCGAGCGGCGCGATCTCGATCTCGCCGGACTCCAGCCGCTTCTTCACCTGCTCCGCCGGCAGCATGTCGTGCAGCGCGTCGTAGAGCGGGCGCAGATAGGGGTCCACCTTCTCCTTGAGGTCGCCGGGCAGGAAGCCCAGCCGCTCCCCCGCCTCGACGGCGGGGCGCGACAGGATGATGCGGTCCACCTGGCCGGTGGTCAGCAGCGCCACCGCCTGCGCGACGGCGAGGTAGGTCTTGCCGGTGCCGGCCGGGCCGAGCCCGAAGACCATCTCGCTTTCCGCCAGAGCCTGGAGATAGGCCGCCTGCATGGGGGAACGCGGGGTGATCGCGCCCTTGCGGCGGGTGCGCACCGCGACCTCGCCCCGGCTGAGCGTCGCCAGATTCTGGTCGCGCACCGCACCGCCGACTCCGGTCGCCATGCGGACGGCGGCGTCCACCTCGCCGGTGCCGACGGTCATGCCGCGCTTCAGCCGCTCATAGAGGGCGTCGATGGCCGAACGGGCGGCTTCCAACGATTCCGCCGGACCGGCGATGGTCAGCGTGTTGCCGCGGGAGATCAGGGAAACACCCAGCTGGTTCTCGATGCGGGCGAGGTGGCGGTCATGCTCCCCGTACAGCATCGGCAGAAGCCGGTTGTCGTCGAAGTTCAGATCAATCCGTTGATCCGGGCGCTGATCGGGCAAGCCGTTCAAGCGGTCGCCTCCACGGGTTGCGTGCCGGTGGCGGAGCTGCGGTATTCACCGGTCGCCACGCTGCCGGCAAGGCTGTTCGGATGGGCGGCGTCGACACGCACCGCGACGATGCGGCCGAGCAGCCGCTCGTTGGCCTCGGCGTGCACCGACTGCAGATAGGGGCTCTTGCCCAGAAGCTGGCCGGCGCGCTTGCCGACGCGGTCGAACAGGACCGGCACGGTGCGCCCGACGAAGCTCTCGTTGAAGGCCTGCTGCTGCGCGTTCAGCAATTGCTGGAGCGCGGCCAGACGGGCCTCCTTGACGTCCTCGGGCACCTGGCCGTGCTCCAGCGCCGCTGGGGTGCCGGGACGCGCGCTGTACTTGAACGAATAGGCCTGGGCGTAGCCGACGTCGGTGACGAGGCGCAGCGTCGCCGCGAAGTCGGCGTCGCTCTCGCCGGGGAAGCCGACGATGAAGTCGCCCGACAGCGCCAGATCCGGCTTGGCGGCGCGCAGCCGCTCGACGATGCGGCGGTAGTCGTCCGCCGTGTGCTTGCGGTTCATCGCCGCCAGCACGCGGTCCGACCCGGACTGCACCGGAAGATGCAGGTAGGGCATGAGCTGCGGCACCTCGGCGTGGGCGCGGATGAGGTCGTCCTCCATGTCGCGCGGGTGCGAGGTGGTGTAGCGGATGCGCTCCAGCCCGTCGATGTCCGCCAGCTCGCGGACCAGCCGCCCGAGGCCCCAGGTGGTGCCGTCCGGACCCTCCCCGTGCCAAGCGTTGACGTTCTGGCCGAGCAGGTTGATCTCGCGCGTGCCGCCGGCGACGAGGCGCCGGGCCTCCGCCACGATCTGGGCGCCGGGCCGCGAGAACTCGGCGCCCCGTGTGTAGGGCACCACGCAGAAGGTGCAGAACTTGTCGCACCCCTCCTGCACCGCCAGGAAGGCGGAGACGCCCTGGCTGGCGCTCTCGTCCGGCAGGAAGTCGAACTTGGACTCCACGGGGAAGTCGGTGTTCAGCACGCTGCCCGCCTTGCGGCTGGCCTTGGCGACCATCTCCGGCAAGGTGTGATAGGTCTGCGGCCCGAACACCATGTCCACGAAGGGGGCGCGGGCGACGATCTCCTCGCCCTCGGCCTGGGCGACGCAGCCGGCCACGGCGACGATCATCCGGCCGTCGCCGGCCTCGGCCTTGACGTCCTTGAGCTGGCGCAGCCGGCCCAGTTCCGAGAACACCTTCTCGGAGGCCTTCTCACGGATGTGGCAGGTGTTGAGGATCACCATATCGGCGCCGTCCGGTTCGTCCACCGGCCGGTAGCCCAGGGGTGCCAGGACATCCGCCATGCGGGCGGAGTCATAGACGTTCATCTGGCAACCCCAGGTCTTGATGAAGAGCTTCTTACTCAACGATCCCTTCCACAGCGCTGAACGATCCCGGCCAATCATATCCAGGCCAACCCTGTCCGGGCCAACCGATAGCCGGACCAATGCAAAAACGCGCGCCTGGACGGCACCGGTCCAACCGGGGCAATCCGGCGCGCGACCCGCCGCGTCGCGGCATCGCACCCTGGCGATATGGTAGCACGAGTGCGGGAAAACGAGTCAATCGTGCCCGCGCGGTGTCTTTCCATTTCGCGGTGTGGAAAGTTTCCGTCACGGGACAACGGTGGGCGTCGGCCTTCCGGACACCGCGCGCTCCACGCCCCGCGCCACGGCGCGCTGGCAATGATCGGCCAGGGCCTTGCGGCTGGAGAAGCCGTCGATGGTCACCGGGGGGTGGAACTCCACCTCCACCGTCATGCGGCCCAGCGTGAAGACGGTCCACAGATGCGGCGCGAGATCCATGTCGCCGTACCACGCGTAACAGGGACGGAAGGCGATCCCCATCGGGATGCCGTCCAGCCGCGTCGGCGCGATGCTGACCGGCTGCACGGTCAGCGGCCGGTCCCCGATGCGCCGGGCCGCCACCGCGAACAGCGCCGTCTTGAAGGGGAGCGTGCGGTTGCCGTCGCTGGAGGTGCCCTCGGGGAACAGGATCAGGCTGTCGCCGGCGTCCAGGCGGGCGCCCAGCTCGTCGCGCTGCCTCTCCACCCCGGAGCGGGCCTTGCGCTCCACGAAGACGGTCTGCTGCAGCTTCGCCAGCACCCCGAAGAAGGGCCAGCCGGCGACCTCGCTCTTCGCCACGAAGGAGCCCGGAATGACCGACCCCAGCACCGTGATGTCGAGGTAGGAGGAATGGTTGGAGACGAACAGCACCGGCCCGTCCGTGGCGCGCTCGCCGCGCACCACGACGCCGATGCCCAGGATGGCGGCACAGACCCGGTGGTAGAGCTGCGGGATGCGGTGGCGCAGCGGCGAGCGCAGCGCGACGGCCAGCGCCTGCGCCGGGATCAGCAGGAGCGTCCACAGCAGATAGACCGCCAGACGCAGGCCGCCGCGCACCGGCGATCCCAAGGCGCGCGCACCGGTTGCATCCACCGCCGTCATGCCACCCGCCTCCTGATGCGCCCGTTTCCCGATGCGATCTTGGATCACGCGATCTGGGCGTCGCGGCTGCGCCGCTCGTAATGCTTGGAATATTTGTTGGTGATCAGGTCGGTCTTCACCACGATCGACACGTCGGTGGTGTTGAACTGGTGATCGATCACCGCGCCGTCGCCGATGAAGCCGCCCAGCCGCAGATAGCCCTTGATGAGCGGCGGCAGAACGGTCAGCGCGCGCTTCGGGTCGACCTGGTCGCGGGGCATCAGATCCATGCCGACATAGCGTTCCGGCAGCGCCACCGGGCGCAGATCCTCCGGGGCCAGATGGAAGTGATGCAGGTAGGCGAGCGGCTCCGCCATCGCCACCGGGTCGGTGCCCGGCAGGCTGGCGCAGCCGAACATCACCGCGATGTCGTGGTGGAAGACGTAGGCCGCGATGCCGCGCCACAGCAGCTGCATGCTGCTGCCGCGCGTGCGGTAGGCGGCGTCGACGCAGGACCGCCCCAGCTCCAGGATCTCCCCCGGATAGCTGAGCAGGCGCCCGATGTCGTATTCGTCGCTGGAATAGAAGCGCCCGGCCTTGGCCGCCGCCGGGCGGCGGATCAGCCGGTAGGTGCCGACCACGGAGTCCGGGCCGTCGCCGCGGGCGTGGTCGATGACCAGCAGATGGTCGCAGATGGTGTCGAAGTCGTCGAAGTCGCGGTGGCGCGCGGCCATGTCCGGCGACGGCACCGCCGACATCTCCTCGTAGAAGACGCGGTAGCGCAACGCCTGGGCCCAGTCGATCTCGGCGGCGCTTTCGGCCAGCCGAACTTCGAGGGAGCCCATGCGCAGATCCGAAGAGCTGCCCTGGTCCGTGCCTGTATCAGCCATACTCGACGCTTCGCTGGCGTTGTTCGGGTCGCGGCAACCGCCGGTTCTCCTTCCGGAGCCCGGTCGGGCACGGAACAGGGATAACACGAATGGCCGGTTGCCGGTCAACCGCGACGTGACGAACCCGTCCCCGGCAAGCCCGGATTCCGGGCAAGCCACAAGGTCCGGCCCCGGCGGACGGGGACGGCGGCAAGGCGGGACGGCGATGATCGCGCGGGAAGGAAGAAACGGTCACATGCGGGCGATGGGGTTCCGGGGCGGACCGAACAGCGGCGGTCCGCCGGACACCAACGCACAAGCCCGTACGGACCTCAGGCCGCGCCGCGGCGGGCGCGGGTGCCGAGACCGATCTGCTTGGCCAGCGAGCTGCGCTGGCGGGCGTAGTTCGGGGCGACCATCGGATAGTCGGCCGGCAGGCCCCAGCGGTCGCGGTATTCCTCGGGCGACATGTCGTAGGCCGTCTTCAGATGGCGCTTCAGCATCTTCAGCTTCTTGCCATCCTCCAGGCATACAATGTAGTCGGGAGTGACGGACTTCTTGATGGGCACCGCGGGCTGCGGACGCTCCTCAGTCGCAACCGGCTCGGTCCCGACATTCGCGAGTGACTTGTACACCTGCTCAATCAGCGTCGGAAGATCGCCGAGAGCGACTGTATTGTTCGAGACATGCGCCGCCACGATCTCCGTGGTCAGAGACAACAGCGCGTTGGAAGGGTTACCATTGCTCATGTAAGCTTGCTCCGCAGCTTGGCGTTCCTCTCCATATAAAGAGGTTTGTGGCCGCGTGCAATATCCATCCTTTGCTCTTAAAGAGGAAGCAGTGTACGAAAAAAAATCTCCGGATTTGTTTTTGGACATCACCAGCGAGGTGTGCCCGTTAACCTTCGTCAAGACCAAGTTGTCGGTGGAGCGCATGGCGGCCGGGCAGACGCTTGAAGTCCGGCTGAACGCTGGCGAACCCTTGGAGAATGTACCCCGATCCTTAGCCGAACTGGGTCACTCCATTCTCGCCGTGACGCCCGAAAATCCGGATGAGCCGGACGGGGTGCACCGTTTGTGGGTTCAGAAAGGTTAAGGTTTAATTGTCGGTGTACGAATACCGCAACACCAGGGCGGCAACCCTTCCGTCCGCCCTGCGGTAATAGCCGGGACGACGGCCCACGGCAAAGAAGCCACAAGATTTATACAGGGATTGCGCCATACCATTGTCTTCGGCGACTTCAAGGAACAGCGCCGTGGCGCCCAGCGCCCGGGCGCCGTCCAGCGCCACCGCGACCAGCCGCCGCCCGGTGCCCTGCCCCCGCGCGTCGGCCCGGACGCCGACGGCGATGATCTCGCCATCCTCCGCGGCCACCCGCGCCAGCAGGAAGCCGACCGGATCGTCGCCCTCCGCGCCCTCCCGCAAGGCCAGCGCGGCGAAGAAGCCGGGCTGGCCGATCAGGCTGGCGACCGCCTCGCCGCTCCAGGGATCGTCGGGAAAGCAGACCTGCTGCAGGGCCGCGATCACCGCGGCGTCGGCGAGGCCGGCGGTTTGAAGACGGACCGGACGGGACGTCCCGGACGCAAGCGCCGTCATGCCGTCTTCCGCGGCAGGGAGACGTCGGGCGGGCGCAGGTAGAAGGGCTGGGCCGGCAGACCGACCTCCCGCCGGGCGCCCAGGGCGGCGACCACGGCGGCGTCGGGCGTGCCCGGCCCGGCGGCGAAAACGGTGTCGGCACGCCCGTCCAGGAGCGGGCGCAACGGGCCGGCCCCGTCGCCGGCCACCAGGAGCGGGCCTGCGGGCAGCAGCCCGTCCAGCCAGCCCGGCACCGCGGCGGGCTCCAGCATCGCCGGTTCGCCGAACGGCGTCAGGTCCGGGTGGAAGAGGTGCAGGAACGGCTCGGTGCGGCGGGAGTCCACGGCGACCAGCACCGCGCGGCCGTCCCGCTCCGCGTCCGGCAACCCATGAGCGACCGCGTCGAAGCTGGTGATTCCGACCACCGGCAGCCCGGCGGCCAGGGCGAAGCCGCGCGCCGCCGCCAGGGCGATGCGCAGCCCGGTGAAGGCCCCCGGCCCGACGGTCACGGCGATGCGGTCCAGCGCGTCGAAGGCGCAGCCGGCCTCCGTCATCACCGCATGCGCCAGGGGCACCAGCGCTTCCGCCTGCCCACGCGCCATCGGCTCGCGCCGCCGCACGGTGACGGCGCCGTCGTCCCACAGCGCGGCCGAACAGCCGGAGGTCGCCGTGTCCAGTCCCAGAACTCTCATCGCCTCACACGCGTCGTCGGATCCGCCATCTTCAAAGCCCCACTTCAAGCCTGGGTCAAGAGCGTGATAGACAGCCCCGACCTTCCCTGACGGCATGGATCATGCTCACACCCATCGCACCACCGGACTTCGACGTCGACATCGACCTGCTGTACGCCACGCCGGACAACCTGACCGGGCTGCCCATCTACCGGCATCCGCATTGCCTGCTGCACCCCGACGCGGCGACGGCGCTGCGCGCGGCGATCCGGCTGGCGCGCGGCATCGGCTGCCGGTTGCGGCTGTACGATGCCTTCCGCCCGGTCGAGGCGCAATGGGCCTTGTGGCGGGCGCTGCCCGATCCGTCCTACATCGCCGACCCGTCGGGCGGCTCCACCCATTCCCGGGGGATCGCGGTGGACCTGACGCTGGCCGACGGGGCCGGGCACCCGCTGGACATGGGCACCGGCTTCGACGACATGACCGAACAGTCGCACCATGGCCGCACCGACCTGACCACGGAGCAGCAGCGCAACCGCGCCGCCCTTCTCGGCGTCATGACGGCGGCGGGCTGGCGGCATTACGGCTGCGAGTGGTGGCACTATCAACTCCCGGACGAGCGGCGCTACCCCCTGCTGACCGACACGGCCCTGGGCGGGCTGATGATGGGCTGATCAAAAGGCCTGCTGTCCGAGGGGTTGTTGCAAGGCTGCATCACGAAAGCGCGCGAAGCGCGGCGTATGTGTTGCGGACTTGTTCCCGGCAGCGTGCCTGTGCCACATCAGCCGTGGCGCAGCCCGGACCCTTCATCCGGCCGCGCGACCGTTCCGGACCCACGACAGGCCGCCATGCCGTTCCGCCGCGCCGCCACCCTCTTCGCCGTGGCCGCCGCCTGGGCCTTCCAGGCCCTGGCGGGAAGCCCCGGCGTTGCGGCGCCCGCCGTTGCTGGAGACGGAACCGCGAACACCGCCGTCGTCTTCGCCTACGACCGGTTCGGCGAGGACCAGACCCCGTCCATCAGCATCCGGATCGACCAGTTCGAAGCCCATCTGGACGAGCTTCAGGACGGCGACTATCAGGTGCTGCCCCTGCCCCGCATCCTGGAGGCGCTGCGCAGCGGCGCGCCGCTGCCCGACCGGGCGGTGGCGATCACCATCGACGAGGCCAGCCGCTCCGCCTACCGCGAGGCGTGGCCGCGGCTGAAGGCGGCGGGTCTTCCCTTCACCCTGTTCGTGGCGACCGACGCCATCGACCGCGGGTCGCCCGCCCACATGACCTGGGCGGAGGTGCGGCAGCTCGCCGCCGCCGGGGTCACGCTCGGCGGGCTCGGCGCCTCCACCCAGTCGCTGGTGTCCCGCCCCGCCGACGAGGTGAAGGCGGAGCTGCGCCGCATGGCCGACCGGCTGCAGGCGGAGACCGGCCAGCGCCCCACCCTGTTCGCCTACCCGCAGGGCGAGGTGTCGTCGGCGGTGCGGACCATCGTGACGGAGCAGGGCTTCGCCGCCGCCTTCGGCCAGCAGTCCGGCGTCCTGCACCCGCAGGCCGACCGGGCGACCCTGCCCCGCTTCGTGATGAACGAGAGTTTCGGCAGCGTCGACCGCTTCCGGCTGGCCGCCAACGCGCTGCCGCTGCCGGTGACCGACCTGACGCCCGACGATCCGCTGCTGACCGTCAACCCGCCCTCGATCGGCTTCACCGTGTCGGACGAGATCGGCGACATCGCGCGGCTGGCCTGCTTCGCCGCCGGCCAGGGCCGGACGGCGCTGGAGCGCGTGACGGAGGACCGGGTGGAAGTGCGCATCCGCGACCCCTTCCCGCCGGGCCGCACGCGCGTGAACTGCACCCTGCCCGCCCCCGAGGGGCGCTGGCGCTGGCTGGGCATGCAGTTCGTCGTTCCGGAATAAACAAGTGGAGAGACACGCCGGCGGGCGCGGCCGGTGCCGGCCACGCCCGTCCGGTGGATGCCGTCAGCGGACGGCGCGGACCTCGACCACCTCGGGGATGTAGTGGCGCAGCATGTTCTCGATGCCGGCCTTCAGCGTGGCGGTGGAGCTGGGGCAGCCGGAGCAGGCCCCCTTCATCTCCAGATACACCACGCCTTCTTCGAAGCCGTAGAAGGTGATGTCGCCGCCGTCCTGGGCCACCGCCGGGCGCACGCGGGTGTCCAGCAGTTCCTTGATCTGGGTGACGATCTCGTCGTCGTCCGCGCTGGCGGCGTGGCCGTCGCCGGCCGTCTCTTCCAGAAGCACCGGGCGGTTGGCGGTGAAATGCTCCATGATGACGCCGAGGATCGACGGCTTCAGCAGGAACCACTCCTTGTCGCCGGCCTTGGTGATGGTCACGAAGTCGGCGCCCAGGAACACGCCCTGGACCCCGTCGATCTCGAACAGCCGCTGGGCCAGCGGCGAAGCGGCGGCGCCATCGCGGGACGGGAAGTCCGCGGTGCCGCGTCCGAGCACGTCACGCCCCGGCAGGAACTTGAGAGTCGCCGGGTTGGGCGTCTGCTCGGTCTGAATGAACATGGTGATATCCTCCATCGGCGCCGAACAACACTGGCGGCGTAGGCGAAACTTGGGCAGAATCCGCCGACAGATCAAGCATCGCATCTTTATGGTTATCGATCCGTGAGCATGGCACCGCCCGTCGCCACCGCACCGGCAACTCCCGCGGCCATCCCTGGGGCCCCATCCATCGACGACGCCGCGCGGGAGGTCGTCGAATGGCTGTTGCTCGAAGGCCGGCACGCGCCCGGCTTCGAGCCGATGATGGACCGCTTCTGCCGGCGCCTGATGGCGTCCGGCGTCCCGCTTCTGCGCGCGGTCTGCGCCCTGCCCCTGCTGCACCCGCAGATCCGCACCATCGCCTTTTTCTGGCGCCGCAACGCCGAGCAGGTGGAGATCGCCACCCGCGCCCACGGCACCGAGACCAGCGACGAATATCTGACCAGCCCCTTCGCCACCCTGATCGAGGACGGGGCCGACGGCCTGCGCTACCGGCTGGAGCAGATGGAGCCGCCCTACCCATACCCGGTCTTCGCCGAGCTGAAAGCGCAGGGGGCGACCGACTATGTCGCCATGACCGTGCTGTTCGCCGGGGGGCGGCGCAACGTGCTGAGCTTCACCACCGACCGGCCCGGCGGCTTCTCCACCGCCGATCTGGCGCTGGTCGACGCGGTGTTGCCGGCGCTGGGCGCGGTGCTGGAGACGCTGGCCCTGCGGCGGCTGGCGACGACGGTGCTGGACACCTATGTCGGCCACCGCACCGGCGCGCGCATCCTGTCCGGCGACATCCGCCGTGGGACCGGCGCCAACGTCCGCGCGGTGCTGTGGTACTGCGACCTGCGCGGCTTCACCTCGCTGGCCGACCGGCTGCCGCGCGAGGAGCTGATCGCCCTGCTGAACGGCTATTTCGAGATCATGGGCGGCGCCGTGGAGAGCCGCGGCGGCGAGATCATGAAATTCATCGGCGACGCCATGCTGGCCATCTTCCCGCTGGAGGAGAGCGACCCGACCGGGGCCGCCGCCTGCACCAAGGCGCTGGACGCCGCGCAGGAGGCGCTGACCGACATGGCCGCCCGCAACGCCGAACGCTCCGCCTGGGGCCAGCCGACCCTGCGCTGCGGCATCGCGCTGCACATGGGCGAGGTCATGTACGGCAACATCGGCTCCGCCAACCGGCTGGACTTCACCGTCATCGGCCCGGCGGTCAATCTGGTCAGCCGGATCGAGGGTCTGTGCAGCCGGCTGGACCGCAACGTCCTGACCTCCGCCGAGGTGGCCGAGGCCTGCGCCAGCCGCCTCGTCTCGGTGGGCTGGCATCCGGTGAAGGGACTGAACGACCCGATCGAGGTCTATGGCTTGAAGGGAGAACACACGGACTTATGATGGGACTGATGAACAGGGCGCTGCAACGAGCCCCCGGCCGCCGGCCTTGATCGGCTCCGAGCCCTCCCCCGCCCGCCCGTCCCTCCGCTCCTTCGCGCTGGCCGCGGCTGCCTTTTCCGCGGGCTGGTCGCTGATGATGATGGAAATCCTCGGCGGGCGGCTGATGGCGCCGCATTTCGGCTATTCGGTCTATCAGTGGGGCGCCGTCATCGGCGTGGTGATGACCTTCATGGCCGCCGGCTACTGGACCGGCGGTCAGCTCGGCGACGGGCCGAAGGCGGTGCCGGCGCTGCGCGCCGCCCTGCTGGCGGGGGTCGCCGCGGCGGCGCTGACGCCCTGGCTGGGCAAGCCGATGCTCGCCGACGCCGCGGGCCGCTTCAACGCGGTCGAGGGGTCTGTCGTCGGGGCGGCGCTGATCCTCGGGCTGCCGTCCTTCGCGCTGGCCATGGTGTCGCCGATCTGCGCGGGCCTGAGCAGCCTGACCGGTGCGGCGGCGGCGGGGCGGATCTACGCGGTCGGCACGCTGGGCAGCATCGGCGGCACCTTCTTCGCCTCCTTCTACGCCATCCCGCAGGTCGGGGTGTCGGCGGGCTACGCCCTGGCGGCGGTCCTGCCGGCGCTCGCCGGCCTGTTCGTTCCGGGTGGGAAACGGGTGGCCGCCGCCGCGGCCCTGGCGGTTCCCCTGGCCTGGGCCGCCGGCCATGGCGAGGGCCAGGGCTTCGCCCTCTACCGCGAGACGCCGCACAACACGATCATGGTGCAGGAGGACGCCGAGCAGATCCGCCTGCATTTGAACGTGGCCTGGGCCACCCAGTCCCGGCTGCGCAAGGATGGCGGCCCGACCGGCCTCTATTACGACCTGTTCGCCGCCGTCCCGGCCCTGGGCAACGGCACGCGCGTCCTGGTGCTGGGGCTGGCCGGCGGGGCCGCCGCCAAGGAAATCCTCGACCGCTGGCCCGGTGCCGACATCCTGGGGGTGGAGCTGGACCCCGCGGTGGTCGAGGTGGCGCGGGAGTGGTTCGGCCTGCGGCCGGAGGTGCGCGTCGCCGTGGAGGACGCCCGCCGCCACGTCGAGCGGTCGCCGGAGCAGCACGACGTGGTGATCGTCGACCTCTACTCGACCGCGCTGATCCCCTTCTTCACGGCGACCAGGGAGTTCTTCGCGGCGGTGGAGCGGCGGGTGGCGCCGGGCGGCGTGCTGGTCATGAACGTCGCCTCCCCCATGGACCGCGACGCCCTGGTCGGGCCGCTGGCGGCGACGCAAGGCGCGGTCTTCCCGTCGGTGTACGTCGCCGACGCCGGGCGCGGGAATTACCTGCTGATCGCCACGAAGGAGGCGCGTACGCTGGAGGAGCTGAGCGTACGCCTGCGCGCCGCTCCGCCGGGTGCGACGTACGCGGCCTCGCGCATCCTGGAGACGCTGGCACCCGCCGAACTGGCCGGGCACCCGGTGCTGACCGACGACCGGTCCGACATCGACCAGCGCAGCCTGACCGCGCTTTACGGCCGCTGATGCCTTACGTGATGGCGTCCAGCGCGTCGATGCCGATGCCGCCCGGCACGATGGTCAGCGGAATGCGCATCTTCGCGAGGCCGCGGTTGGTGAAATAGGAGATCAGCGGCCCCGGCCCTTCCGGTTCGATGCCGGCGGCCAGCACGAGGATGGAGATGCTCGGCTCCTCGTCGATCAGGGCCAGCACCTCGTCGCGGCGGTTGCCCTCGCGCACGTACAGGGCCGGCAGGGTGCCGGTCAGGCGGTTCACGTCGCGCGCCAGCTTCTGCAGCTTCTGCTCCGCCTCCGCGCGCTGCTCCTCGCGCATCAGGTTTTCCAGGGCCAGCCACTGCTGCACCTCGCCCGGCTCGATGACGTAGAGCAGCGCCACCTTGCCCCCTGACTTGCGGGCGCGCAGACAGGCGTAGCGCAGGGCGAGCTGAAGCTCCGGGCTCTCGTCCACCACCACCAGGAAGATGCGGACCGGCGGCTTGGCCGTGGACTCCGGGGCCGTGGACTCCGGGGTGACGTCCGCCCCGGCCTTCGGATCGGTCGCAATCGGATCGGACATGGGTCACACCCTCCGGAAGATGGCGCCGGCGAGCCAGCCGGCGGCGATGGCGCCAATCACCGCGGCAACACCGTAAATCATCGGCTGGTTGCGCGCAAAGTCGTAGATTTCCGCGCTGAAGCCGACCTTGGACACCACCAGCGGCGTGGTCTGGGCGCTGACCACCTCGCCGTCGCGGATCAGCAGCGCTTCCACATTGTACAGCCCCGTCGGCACGTTGGCCGGAAAATAGATGTTGGTCCGGAACAGCCGCTCGCCGAGAAAGGCCACCTGCCCCAGCGTGATGCCGTAGAGCCCGGCCCGCTGCTTGTTGCGGATCAGGGCGGAGCGGAACAGGGCGAGCTGGTCCGGGGCCAGCTGCTCGCGCGGGCCGAGCTGGAGATTCGGCAGGCCGATCTGGTGGCGTTCCAGAACCGGGCGGCCGACGAACTGGTCCAGCGGGCGGTTCGTCGCGACCATGTAGTAGCCGGGCACCTGCTCGAACCGCACGCTGCGCGCGTTGATCCAGATGCCGGCGATGCGCTCCTTGCGGCGCACGGTGACCGGGGTGCGCGGGCCGGTCACCACGATGGCGACGTCACCCGCCCCGTCGGTGGTGCCGAACAGCACGACCTCGGTCCCGGTGAAGCCTGTGGTGATGGCGATCAGGTGGCTCGACAGGTCGGCGACGAGCTGCTGCGCCCACACCGTGGCGGCGAGGAACACCCCCGCCAGAAGCCCCACCACCCCGCCGGCGATCCGGACGGACCACAGCCGCCCGGCGCCCTTGCGGACAGCGCTCACGACATCCTCGTCGAGATGGTGAAGACGTCGTTCGGTTCCATCACCAGATCGAAGGCGAGCTTCAGCGCCACCGCGACGACCAGCGAGGCCAGCAGGAGACGCGCCTGCTCGCCGCGCAGCCGGCCGCCGGCCTTGGTGCCGAACTGCGCGCCGACCACCCCGCCGATCAGCAGCAGCAGCGCCAGCATCACGTCCACCGTCTGGTTGGTCGCCGCCTGGAGCAGCGTCGCCATCGCCGTGGTGAAGATGATCTGGAACAGCGAGGTGCCGGCCACCAGCCCGGTCGGCATGTTCAGCAGATAGATCATCGCCGGCACCAGCATGAAGCCGCCGCCGATGCCCATGATCGCCACCAGCATCCCGCCGACCGCCCCGATCCCGGCCGGCAGCAGGGCGGAGATGTAGAGCTTGGAGCGCTGGAACCGCATCTTCAACGGCAGGCCGTGCAGCCACATGTGACGGTGCAGCTTGCCCCGCTTGGCGGTGGGGGCGCGGCGGCGGATCAGCGCGCGGCTGGCCTCCACCATCATCATCGTGCCGATGGTGCCGAGGAAGAAGACGTAGGACAGCGTGATCGCCGCGTCGATCTGGCCGATCCGCTGCAGGATGGAGAAGATCCAGACGCCGACCACCGTGCCGACCATGCCGCCCAGCAGCATGACGACGCCCAGCTTCACGTCCACGTTGCCGCGCCGCCAGTGGGCGAGCACGCCCGAGACGCTGGCGGCGACGAGCTGGTTGGCCTGGGTGCCCACCGCGATGGCGGGCGGCACGCCGATGAAGATCAGCAGCGGCGTCATCAGGAAGCCGCCGCCCACCCCGAACATGCCGGACAGGAAGCCGACGAGCCCCCCCATGCCGAGCACGAGCAGGGCGTTGACCGACATCTCGGCGATCGGCAGATAGACTTGCATGGGGGCGGAGCCGGCGGACGGGAAGGTCCGCCAGCTTATACCCTACGGGCGCTGCTCCGGCAATTAGGCCGGAACGCCCGCGTCTTTAAGCAGATCGGCCAGCACGACGTCCGGACGGGCGCCGACATGGCTGATGATCTCCGCCGCGGCCAGCGCGCCGATGCGGCCGCACACCGCCGGGGCCATGCCGCGGGTGTAGCCGTAGAGGAAGCCGGCGGCGTAGAGATCGCCGGCCCCCGTGGTGTCGACCACGCGGGCGACCGGGGATGCGGGAACCTCGACCACCTCGCCGCCGGAGACGATGACGGCGCCCTTCTCGCTGCGCGTCAAGGCGGCGGTCTTGCCGAGGCGCTTCACCGCCTCCAGCGCGTCCTCGAAGCGGTCGGTCTTGTAGAGGGCGGTGATCTCATGCTCGTTGGCGAACAGGATGTCGACATGGCCCTCGACGAGGTCCAGGAACTCCGCGTGGTGGCGGTGGACGCAGAAGCTGTCGGACAGGGAGAGCGACACCTTGCGCCCGGCGCCATGGGCGGCGGAGGCGGCCTTGCGGAAGGCCTCCTTGGCGCGGGGCGGGTCCCACAGATAGCCTTCCAGGTAGGTGACCTGCGAGTTGGCGATCAGCGCCTCGTCGATGTCCTCCGGCCCCAACTCCACGCAGGCGCCGAGGAAGGTGTTCATGGAGCGCTGGGCGTCCGGCGTCACCAGGATCAGGCAGCGCGCCGTCGGGGCGCCGCCATGGCCGGCCGCCGTCTCGAAATGCACGCCGGCGGCGCGGATGTCGTGGCGGAAGACCTGGCCGAGCTGGTCACCGTGGACCTTGCCGATGTAGGCGCCTTTGCCGCCCAGCGAGGCGATGCCGGCCATGGTGTTGCCGGCGGAGCCGCCCGACACCTCGATGCCCGGGCCCATGCGGCCGTACAGCTCCTCGGCGCGGGCGGCGTCGATCAGCGTCATCGCCCCCTTCTCGATGCCGTTGGCCGTGAGAAAGGCGTCGTCGGCATGGGCGATCACGTCGACGATGGCGTTGCCGATGCCGGTGACGTCGAATTCGGCCGTGGCCATGGGCGCTCCTTGGAAATTCTGGGAAAAGGCGGGGAAAGACAGTGTCGGCACCGTGGAGGAAAACCGGGCGCGAGTATAGCGGCTCGCCTTCACATCTCAAGCGCGGCGCAAGGCCCCCTGGAATGGAACGGCCCGCCGTCGTAGATAAGCGTCGCCCGACCGCAACGGCCCCACAGAGAGAGTCCGTATGATCCGCGCCCTGCTTCTCGCCATCGGACAGCTTTCCGACCCGGCGTCCCGCCGCGTCGTGTGGATCGGCGTGCTGTCCGCCATCGCCGCCTTCGCCCTGCTGGCCGGGGCAGTGTGGTGGGCGCTGTTCCACACGGCGCTGACCGGCTACGCCTGGGTGGACGGGGTGCTGGACGTGCTGGGCGGGCTGGCCGTCCTGATCCTGGCCTGGGTGCTGTTTCCCGCCACGGTCGGCATGGTGTCCAGCTTCTTCCTGGACGAGGTGGTCCAGGCGGTGGAGCGACGCCACTATCCCCAGTTGCCGCCGCCCCGCCAGACCGGCCTTGGCGAAGAGCTGCTGACCGCGCTTCGCTTTTTCGCCATCGTCCTGCTGGTCAATCTGTTCGCCCTGCCCCTGTATCTGATGGTGCCGGGGTTGAACCTGCTGATCTTCTACACCGCCAACGGCTATCTTCTCGGCCGCGAATATTTCGAGATGGTGGCGATCCGGCGGATGGGACGGAAGGAGGCGGGGTTTCTGCGGCGTTCCAGCCCGTTGAAACCATTTTTGGCTGGCGCGGTAATTGCCTTTCTTTCGACAATTCCTTTCGTCAACCTGCTGGTGCCGGTGATCGCGAGCGCCTTCATGGTCCACATCTACCATTCCATGACGGGGTCCATGACGGGCCTTCCCCGCCGGGAAGGGGCGTGACGGACCGCCGGGCGGCGCGGCCCCGACCGTGCACCAAAGCCCACTTGCGGCCGGCCGGATGACCGTGTTACCCCGGCGGGGTGGTCTTTTGGCCGCTGTCGGTCGGGCCCGGTCGTGCGTCACCGCCGCCGATCACCCGACTTCCACGACCTGCCCAACGACCTGACTGACCTGGGGATCAACGTTCATGCTGTTCGGACGAAAGAATCCGCCCGTCGGTGCGCCGAAGACCCAAAGCGCCGACCCGGCCACCCCGGCCGCACCGCAGGCGGGCGCCGCCGAACCCGCGGCGGCCATGTCGCCGCTCGCCTCCCTGAGCAACCCGTCCGCGACGACCTCGCCGGCCGGCCCCGCCCCGGCCGCCCGCACGCCGCAACCCGAGCCGATTTCCTCCAAGGGACCCGAGATGAACACGAGCACCCCGAAGCCGCCGGGCGGCGCCCCGATCCCCGGTTCGAGCTACAAGCCGACGGACATTCCGCGCCGCACCGTCGACCTTCCGGGTGCCGCGCCGCGCCGTCCCGACGGATACGGCGCCCCGGCTTCGGCGCCCGCCGCGACCCCCGCCCCGGTCGCTCCGGCGCCGGCCGCCCCGCTCGCCAGCGACCAGCGCCGCCTGATCGTCGGCCGCGACATTTCGCTGAACGGCGAAATCGGGTCCTGCGACATCCTGGTCGTGGAAGGCACGGTGGAGGCCAAGCTGCGCGACGGCCGGTCCATCGAGATCGCCGAAACCGGCCTGTTCAAGGGCGCCGTCGAGATCGACGAGGCCGACATCGGCGGCCGCTTCGAGGGCGACATCATCGTGCGCGGCCGCCTGACCGTGCGCTCCACCGGCAAGATCAACGGCTCGATCAAGTACGGCGAACTGGCGGTCGAGGCCGGCGCCCTGCTGAACGGCGAGATCGGCAAGTACACCCCGCCGGCCAAGCCCGCCGCGGCCCCCGCCGCCCCGGCGGAAGCGGCGCCGGCCTCAGCGTCGACGGCGCTCGACCCCATCGTGGTGGACGGCTAAACGCCGTTAAACGCGGTTTCACGAGCAAGCCCGGCGGGGATCGACCCCTCGCCGGGCTTTTTCATTTTCCAGGTATCGCGGGCGTTTCACGGGAAACATCGCGCCGTGCCTCACACCACGGCGGCCGGCAGCACCTTGTCCTTGAAGCCGCACAGATCGCTGACCGGGCAGACGAGGCAGTCGGGCTTGCGGGCCTTGCAGACGTAGCGGCCGTGCAGGATCAGCCAGTGGTGGGCGTGCCGGCGGTAGGCCTTGGGGACCACCTTCAGCAGCTTCGCCTCCACCGCGTCGGGCGTCTTGCCGGGGGCGAGGCCGGTGCGGTTGCCGACGCGGAAGATGTGGGTGTCCACCGCGATGGTTTCCTCGCCGAAGGCGACGTTCAGCACCACGTTGGCGGTCTTGCGCCCGACTCCGGGCAGGGTTTCCAGCGCCTCGCGGTCGCGCGGCACCGCGCCGCCATACTGGGCGACCAGGATTTCCGACAGCCGGATGACGTTCTTGGCCTTGGTGTTGAACAGGCCGATGGTCTTGATGTAGCCGCGCAGCCGCTCCTCCCCCAGTTCCACCATCTGCTGCGGCGTGGTGACGATCTGGAAGAGCGGACCGGTGGCCTTGTTGACGCCGACATCGGTGGCCTGAGCCGACAGCACGACGGCGACCAGCAGGGTGTAGGGATTGATGTATTCCAGCTCGCTCTTCGGCTCCGGGTTGGCGGCGCTGAGGCGGCGGAAGAATTCCTGGACGGCGGCGGGCTTCATGGCGCGCAGCATAGCGGGACCTCGGCGGTTCTTGCAAACAGGACGGCTGGAACCCGCGCCCAAGCCACACCAGTTTGTGTGCATGACCATGGCCCGTCATGATCTGCCCCCGGCTTCCCGCGTCTTCTTCGACGCGATCCTGCACCCGCACCGCAGCCTGGGGCGGCACGGGTTCCGGGTTCTGATGGGGGTGGTGATCCTCGTCAACCTGCTGATCGCCGGGATTTTCGCCGCCAACGGGGCGTGGCCGGTGGTGCCCTTCTGCGGGCTGGACGTGGTGATCCTGTGGCTGGCCTTCCGCGTCAACAACCGTGCCGCCCAACTGTACGAGCGGGTGCGCCTGACCGACACCGACCTGACCGTCCAGCGCGTCGCCCGCAACAAGCCGGAGCGGCGCTGGAGCCTTCAGCCCAACTGGCTGCGCGTCACCCTGGACGGCCCGCCCCGGCACGGCGGCCGGGTGACCCTCACCTCGCACGGGCAGTCGGTGGCCGTCGGCGCCTTCCTGACACCGGACGAGCGGGCGGACTTCGCCCAGGCGCTGCGCGGCGCGCTGGCGCTGTGGCGCCGCGCTCCTTGCCATCCCGAGCCGGTGCCCTGACCACCGAAGGACTGCGCAAGAAACGGGTTGGTCGGCCCGCTCCGGCAGCGCATCCTGCGCCGGTCATGGAGCCTGGGAGAGAACGCCATGCCGTGCCTGAACCCCGCCGAAGATCCAGTCGATGCGCGGCGCCACCGCGCCATCGCCGCCGCCATCCGTCATCTCGTGGACCACTGGCAGGACCAGCCGGGACTGGACGAGCTGGCCGGCGTCGCCGGCATGAGCCCCTTCCATTTCCAGCGGCTGTTCACCCAATGGGCGGGAATCAGCCCGAAGCGCTTCCTGCAGTTCCTGACGCTGGACAACGCCAAGCGGCTGCTCGCCGCGAACCAGAGCGTGCTGGACGTGGCGCTGGACGTCGGGCTGTCCGGCCCGTCGCGGCTGCACGACCTGTTCGTCGCCTGCGAGGCGATGACGCCGGGCGAGTACAAGGCGCTGGGCGGCGGGCTGACCATCCGCTGGGGGCTGCACCCCACCCCCTTCGGCCCATCGCTGGTCGCCGCCACCGAGCGCGGCGTCTGTTGGCTGAGCTTCGCCGAGGAGGAGGACGGGCGCGACGCGCTGGCCGAGATGGCCGCCGCCTGGCCGGCCGCCCGTCTGGTCGAGGACGCCGACGCCACCCGCCCGGTCGCCGCCCGTGCCTTCCGCTGGGACGGTTCCGCCAAGGACGGTTCTACAGGCGGCGAGCCTCTGCGCCTGCTGATGAAGGGCACCAATTTCCAGATCAAGGTGTGGGAGGCGCTGCTGCGCATCCCCTCCGGCGCCGTGGTGTCCTACGAGGACGTGGCCCGCGCCATCGGCCAGCCGACCGCCATGCGGGCGGTGGGGGCGGCAGTGGGACGCAACCCGGTCTGCGTGCTGATCCCCTGCCACCGGGTGATCCAGAAGTCGGGGATCATCCACAACTACCGCTATGGCATCCCCCGCAAGCGCGCCCTGCTCGCCTGGGAGCAGGGGCACGCGATGCCGGAGGACGAGGCGGCCGCTTGAGGGGCGGCCGCTTGAAGAGCCGCCTGACCGGTCAGAGGCCCAGCACGTCCTTCATGCTGTAGAGGCCCGGCTGCTTGTCGTTGGCCCACAGCGCCGCGCGGACCGCGCCCTTGGCGTAGACCTGGCGGCCCGACGCCTTGTGGGTCAGTTCGATCCGCTCGCCCTCGGCGGCGAAGACCACCGTGTGGTCGCCGATGACGTCACCGCCGCGCAGCGTGGCGAAGCCGATCTCGCCGCGCGGACGGACGCCGGTGTGGCCGTCGCGGACCTTCTGCCAGACATCCTCCAGCGCCACCCCGCGCCCCGCCGCCGCCGCCCGGCCGAGGCCGAGCGCGGTGCCCGAGGGGGCGTCCACCTTGTTGCGGTGGTGCATCTCCAGGATGTCGATGTCGTAGTCGTCGCCCAGCGCGCGGCCGACCTGCTCGACCAAAGCCAGCAGCAGGTTGACGCCCAGCGACATGTTCGGCGACTGGACGATCGGGGTGTGGGTGGCGGCCTGGGCGATGGGCTCCTGCTGGGCCGGGCCGATGCCGGTCGTGCCGATGACCAGCACCGTCTGCGACTGGGCGGCCAGCGCGGCGTGGCGGACGCTGGCCTCGGGGCTGGTGAAGTCGATCACCGCGTCGGCCTCGGCGAACAGCGCCGCCGCGTCGTCGATGGCGACGACCCCCAGCGGCTCCAGGCCGGCGAGGACACCGATGTCCTTGCCGAGCGCCGGGCCGCCCACCCGCTCCGTGCCGCCGGCCAGCGTGCAGCCCGGCGTGGCGGCGATCTCGCGCACCAGCATCTGCCCCATGCGCCCCGCGCACCCGACGACCCCGATCTTCATGCCTGCCTCCCTGGGAGAATTCCGACACGGGTCTAGCACAGCCGGGGGCGGGGCTTAAGCGCCGAGACGCGTCAGGACCCCAGGCATTCCTTCAGCGAGGCGGCGATGTTGCGCATCAGCGCGGGGTAGAGGCCCGGGCCGTCCTTCAGGTCCGCCCCTTCGGGGTCGAGCACGCCCTTCTTCGCCGGGGTGCCCTCGACGATGGTGTTGACCAGCGCCGGCTCGAACTGCGGCTCGGCGAAGACGCAGGCGGCGCCGAGGCCGCCGATCTTGACGCGGATCTCCGACAGCCGCTTGGCCGAGGGGCGGCGTTCCGGGTTGACGGTGATGGCGCCGACGCCGTTCAGGCCGTACTGCGCCTCGAAATACTGGTAGGCGTCGTGGAAGACGACGAAGGGCTTGCCGGCCACCGGGGCCAGCGCCGCCTTCAGCTCCGCGTCGAGCGCGTCGATGGAGCGGGCGGTGCGCTCGGCGTTGGCGGTGTAGGCGGCGGCGTTGGCCGGGTCCTTGGCCGACAGCGCCTCGGCGATGGCCGCGACCATGGCGCGGGCGTTGGCGGGAGAGAGCCAGATGTGGGTGTTCACCTCGTCATGGTCGTGCTCGTCCTCATGGGCGTGCTTGTCGTCGTGCTTGTGGTCGTGATCGTGCGTGTGCTCATGCCCATGGTCGTGGGCCTCCCAGGCGCCGCCCTCGCGGGCGTCGAGCAGGGTGACGCCCGGCGCCTCCAGAAGCGTGACGGAGGTGGCCTTCTTCGCGTTCGCCGTCACCGGCTTGTCGAGGAAGCCCTCCAGCTCCGGCCCGATCCAGAAGACGAGGTCGGCGGCGGCCAGCGCCTTCGCGTCCGACGGCTTCATGGCGTAGGTGTGGGGGGACGCGGCACCACGCACGATCAGCGCCGGCTCCGCCACCCCCTCCATCACCGCGGCGACCAGGGAATGGACCGGCTTGATCGAGGCGACGACCTTCGGCGCCTCGGCCAGCGCCGGGCTGGCGGCAAGGGCGGCGGCAAGGGCAAGGAGCGGCAGGGGACGCATCGCGGCGCGCATGGGTGGGTTCCTCATCGTCTGACTGGACAGCCGGGTCTTTCCGGCGCATAGCTGTCTTCGTTTTCAGCAATGTCACGTTATAACATAACATGTCAATCCATCACGGGGCTCATCATGCGGCCCGTTCGCCGATTCCGGCCCTGGCCCCTCCCCTGGTCGACACCAAGGGCCTGACGGTGCGGCTGGGCGGGCGGACGATCCTCGACCGCGTGGACCTGGAGGTGCGGCCCGGCGAGATCGTCACGCTGATCGGCCCCAACGGTGCGGGCAAGACGACGCTGGTGCGCGCCGTGCTGGGCCTCGTTCGCGCCTCGTCCGGAGTGGTGGAACGCCGCCGGGGCCTGCGCATCGGCTACATGCCGCAGCGCCTGACGGTCGACGCGACCCTGCCGCTGACCGTCCGCCGCTTCCTGGCGCTGTGGCGCCCGGTGACCGAGGCGCGCATCACCGCGGCGCTGGAGGAGGCCGGCGTCTCCCACCTCGCCGCCAGCCCGGTGCAGACGGTGTCCGGCGGCGAGATGCAGCGGGTGCTGCTGGCCCGCGCCCTGCTCGGCGATCCCGAGCTTCTTGTGCTCGACGAGCCCGATCAGGCGGTGGACGTCCATGGGCAGGCCGAGCTGTTCGGGCGCATCGAGACGCTGCGCCGCACCCGCGGCTGCGGCGTGCTTCTGGTCAGCCACGACCTGCACACGGTGATGGCCCGCACCGACCGCGTGCTCTGCCTGAACGGCCATGTCTGCTGCCAGGGCGCGCCGGAGGATGTGCGGCGCCACCCGGAATACCGCGCCCTGTTCGGCGGCCACGCCGACGCGCTGGCCGTCTATGTCCACCACCACGACCACGCGCACGCCAGCGACGGCGCCGTGGTGCCCGGCCATGACGGGGACTGCTGCCATGGATGATTTCGTTCTGCGCGCGCTGGCCGCCGGCTGCGGCATCGCGCTGGTCGCCGGTCCGCTGGGCTCCTTCGTGGTGTGGCGGCGCATGGCCTATTTCGGCGACACGCTGGCCCATTCCGCCCTGCTGGGGGTGGCTCTGGGCTTCCTGCTGGGCGTCAACCCGCTGATCGGGGTGGTCGGGGTCTGCGTCGCGCTGGCCCTAGCCCTGGTCGGGCTGCAGCGGCGCCGCGCGCTGGCCACGGACACCGTGCTGGGCATCCTGTCGCATTCGTCGCTGTCGCTGGGCCTCGTCGCCATCGCCTTCCTGGAGACGCTGCGCGTCGATCTGGTCGCCTATCTGTTCGGCGACATCCTGAGCGTCACCACGGCCGATCTGGCCTGGATCTACACCGGCGGGGCGGCGGCGCTGGGCGGGCTGCTGCTGCTGTGGCGGCGGCTGCTGGCGGTGACGGTGGACGAGGATCTGGCGCGGGTGGAGGGCATGCCGGTGGAGGCGCTGCGGCTGGCCTTCATGCTGCTGATCGCGCTGGTCATCGCGGCGGCGATGAAGATCGTCGGCATCCTGCTGATCACCTCGCTCCTCATCATCCCGGCGGCGGCGGCCCGCCGCTTCTCCCGCACGCCGGAGGCGATGGCCGCCCTCGCCTCGGTCTTCGGGATCGCCGCGGTGCTGGGCGGCCTGCTCTCCTCGCTGAACTGGGACCTGCCGGGCGGGCCGAGCATCGTGGTCGCCGCCGCCGCCCTCTTCCTGGCCAGCATGATGGTGCCGGCGGCGAACCGCTAAAGCGAACTTCCGTTCGCTTTAGCGGTTCACATCGCCTCATTCGCCGGCGGGCTCCGGTCGCATGTGCGACCGGGACCGCAGTCGCGGTCCAAAGCGGATCGCAATCCGCTTTAAGCGTCACACTTGCGTCAACTGGGCGCGCGCCGTCGTCAACACCGAGCGCGTGATGTCGGCCAGGGTGCGGCTGGCGATGCGGCTGCGCTGCCAGAACAGCGGCACGTCGAGCGGCTGGTCCGGCACCAGCGCCACCAGCCGCCCGTCGCGCAGGGCGTCGGCGACCAGCGGCTCCGGATTCATCCCCCAGCCGAGTCCGGCCAGCGCCGCGTCGACGAAGGCGTGGGTGGAGGGCATCCAGTGGGTCGGCGAGGCGATCTCCACCCCGAAAGCCTGCCGGGTCCACTGCGTCTGCAGCCGGTCCTTGCTGTTGTAGGTCAGGCGTGGCGCGCGGGCCAAGGCCGCCGCCGCCACCCCATCGGGGAAATGCCGGCGCAGGAAGTCGGGGCTGGCCGTCGCCACGTAGCGCAAGGCGCCCAGCGGGGTGCTGTCGCAGCCCTGCACCGGCTGGGCGCCGGACGTCACCGCCGCCAGAACCTCGCCCCGGCGCAGCCAGTCGGCGCTGTGCTCCTGATCGTCGAGCACGAGGTCGAACAGCACGTCCGGCGTCCCGGCCATGGCGGCGACGAACCAGGTGGCGAGGCTGTCGGCGTTGACCGCCATGCGCACCGTCACCGCCGGCCCATCCTGCGGCAGGCCGGGAAGCCCGTCGCGCAGCTCGCTCTCCAGCAGGGCCACCCGCTCCGCGTGCTGGCTCAGCCGCAAGCCGGCGGGGGTGCCGGTGCAGGGCGATCCGCGCACCACCAGGATCGTCCCCATCCGCTCCTCCAGCAGCTTCACCCGCTGCGACACGGCGGAGGGGGTGACGTGGAGCTGCGCCGCCGCCCGCTCGAAACTGCCGGTGCGGACCACCGCGGCCAGCGCGGCGAGCAGGGCATAGTCCAGCATGGATTAGTGTTCCTTAATCCGGATAAGGGAGTTTAGTTATTCTAATCCGGATGGCGATGGTAGGGGAACGGCCTCCGCCACCGATATCGCCAACGAATGGGGCCACCATGCTCACCGCCTTCCTTCCCGGCCTTCTGCTGGGTCTCAGCCTGATCGTCGCCATCGGCGCGCAGAACGCCTTCGTGCTGCGCCAGGGCCTGCGCGGGGAGCATGTGCTGGCCGTCTGCGCGACCTGCGCGGTGTCGGACGCCCTGCTGATCCTGGCCGGGGTCGGCGGCTTCGCCCAGGCCGCGCACTGGCTGCCCTGGCTGGAGACGGCGACCCGCTACGCCGGGGCGGCCTTCCTGCTGGTCTACGGGCTGCGCAGCTTCCGCTCGGCCTGGCGGGCGGGCGGCGCGCTGGACCCGGCTTCGGCGGTCCCGGCGGGGCTCGGCGCGACGCTGGCGACCTGCCTGGCGCTGACCTGGCTGAACCCGCACGTCTATCTCGACACGGTGGTGCTGGTCGGGTCGGTGTCGACCCAGTTCGCCGAAGGCAAGAACGCCTTCGCGCTGGGGGCGATGACCGCGTCCCTTCTGTTCTTCTTCGCGCTGGGCTATGGGGCGCGCCTGCTGCGGCCCGTCTTCGCCCGGCCCGGCGCGTGGCGGGCGCTCGACACCGGCATCGGCGTCGTCATGTGCACGATCGCCGTGGGTCTGGTCGCCTGAGCGATGGAACGCCGATAGGGGACCGGCGCGGAGATCCCCCTCCCCGCGCCGGCTGCCCGTCAGGACGCCTTCAGCGCCTGCAGGAAGGTTTCGACCTGATGCTTCAGGCTGTCGGACTGGCCCGAGAGGTCGGAGGAGGAGCGGATGACGAGGGTGGAGGCCTGCGCCGTCTCGTTCGCCGCCACGCTGACCGCCTCGATGCTGCGGGCGATCTCGTCGGTGCCGCGGGCGGCCTGGGCGACGTTGTTGGAGATCTCCTGGGTCGCCGCCGCCTGCTCCTGCACGGCCGATGCGATGGTCGTGGAGATCTCGTTGATCGACCGGATCGTCTCGCCGATGCCCTGGATGGCGCCGATCGTCTGGTTGGTCGCCGCCTGGATGCCGGCGATCTGGGCGGAGATGTCCTCGGTCGCCTTGGCGGTCTGGTTGGCGAGACTCTTCACCTCGCTCGCCACCACGGCGAAGCCCTTGCCCGCCTCGCCCGCCCGCGCGGCCTCGATGGTGGCGTTGAGCGCCAGCAGGTTGGTCTGGCCGGCGATGCCCTGAATCAGCTTCACCACGTCGCCGATGAGCTGCGCCGACTGGGCGAGGCTGTCGGCGGTGCCGCCGATCTGTTCGGTGCGCGACACCGCCTCGCGGGCGATGGCGACCGACCGCTCGACCTGCTGGCCGATTTCCCCGATGGAGGCGGAGAGCTGCTCCGCCGCCGCGGCGACCGCCTGGACGTTGGACGCCGCCTGGGCGGTGGCAGCGGCGGCCTCCGCGCTCTGGCGGGTCGACCGTTCCGACAGGGCGCCGAGCTGGCGCGACACGCCCTGCATGTCGGCCGAGCTGCCGGACACCGCCTGCACCACGCTCCTGACCTTCACGTCGAAGTCGGCGGCGAGGGAGCCGGCGCGCTGGCGCATCTCCTCCTCCTCCTGGACGTCGATCAGCGAGCCGCAGGCGCGCAGCGCCACGCCGGCCGCGTTGCGCCGGCAGCCGCCGATGGCGCGGAACCAGCGGTAGGAGCCGTCGCGCATCTTGACGCGGTAGCGCACGTTGAAGGGCGTGCGGCCGCTGGCGTCGGCCAGGAAGGCGCCGAAGGCGGCAAAGGTCGGGGCGCTGTCGTCCGGGTGGAGACGGTCCGACCAGGAGGTCATCAGGTTCGGGAAGTCCTGCTCGCCCTCGAAGCCGAGCAGACGGCGGAACTGGCCGGACCAGGTCCAGCGGCTCTGCGGATGCGCCGGGTCGCCGTTGTGGAACACCGCGTCCCACAGGCCGACGCCGGCGTGGTTGCCGTAGAGGTCGAGCGCTTCGGTCAGCTCGGCCAGCTCAGCGCCGCGCCCGTTGCCGCCCTTGGACCCATCCCGGAAAAATCCCATCAGACTCATGGACTTGCCCCTCCCCCTCACACAACGTTCGCTACAACTTCCAGACGATTCCCACGACCGAACTGATTGGTCGGCCTGATTTCGTATACGGACGATATGTGAATTTAGATTTCATTTTGGTAAAAACGTTTTCCATCTTTTTGAAACAGAAAGCACGCCCGCCCCATTGTTTGTTTTGCCCTTTGTATGTTTGACCTTTATTACTTTTGGTTGTGCAGAGACCCTTCGACCAGCAGCGCACCGCGACCGGACGCCGCCGGCCCGGCCCGTTGCCATCCCCGGCGGGAGGACCTACAGTCGCCACCGTCAGGGGATCAGCACCAGGAAGACGCAAGGACATCATGGCCGACACGCGCCCCGCCCCCCGAGTGGGGCTGTTCGTCACCTGCCTCGTCGATGTCTACCGCCCGACGGTCGGCTTCGCCGCGGTGAAGCTGCTGGAGGACGCCGGCTGCACGGTCGAGGTGCCGGCCTCCCAGACCTGCTGCGGCCAGCCCGCCTTCAACGCCGGCGACCGCGCCACCGCCCGCGATCTCGCCCGCAGCACCATCGCCGCCTTCGAGGGGTTCGACCATGTGGTCGTCCCCTCCGGCTCCTGCGCCGGGCAGATCCGCAAGCATTACCCGGAGCTTCTGGCCGACGATCCGGCCTGGGCGGCGCGCGCCCGGCACCTGTCGGCGCGCACGCACGAGCTGGTGTCCTTCCTGACCGACGTGCTGGGAGTGACGGACACCGGCGCGCGCTACGACGGCACGATCACCTACCACGACAGCTGCTCCGGCCTGCGCGAGATGGGCGTCAAGGAGCAGCCGCGCCGCCTGCTGGCCAAGGTCGAGGGGCTGACGCTGAACGAGCTTCCGGGGGCGGAGGTCTGCTGCGGCTTCGGCGGCACCTTCTGCGTCAAGTACCCGGACATCTCCAACCGCATGGTCGAGGCCAAGACGGCGGACATCAAGGAGACGAAGGCCGACACGCTGCTGGCCGGCGACATGGGCTGCCTGCTGAACATGGCCGGCAAGCTGAAGCGCGAGGGCTCCGCCGTCCGCGTCCGCCACGTCGCGGAGGTGCTGGCCGGCGTCACCGACACCCCTCCCATCGGCGAGCCCATAAAAAGCGGGAGGGCATAACGCCATGCAGCCGACCACCCACGCCTTCCCCGAGAACGCCCGCAAGGCGCTGAGCGACGAGCGGCTTCAGAAGGTCCTGGCCATCGCGCCGGCCGGTTTCGTCAACCGCCGCAAGCAGGCCGCCGACCGGCTGCCGGAGTTCGAGGCGCTGCGCGACCAGGGCCGCGACCTGAAGAACCATGTCCTGGCCAACCTCGACACCTATCTGGAGGCCTTCGAGGGCAAGGTCACCGAGCAGGGCGGCCATGTCCACTGGTGCCGCACCGACCAGGAGGCGCGCGACGCCATCCTGGGCATCTGCCGCAAGGTCGGGGCGAAGACCGTCACCAAGGGCAAGTCGATGATCTCCGAGGAGATCGGGATCAACGACTACTTGGAAGCCAACGGCCTGACCCCCATCGAGACGGATCTCGGCGAATACATCATCCAGCTCCGCCGCGAGCCGCCCAGCCACATCATCGCCCCGGCCTTCCACCTGTCCAAGGCGGACGTGGAGGGCACCTTCCGCCAGGCCCACACCGACTTGCCGGCGGACCGCGTGCTGGACGAGCCCAAGGTGCTGATCGCCGAGGCGCGGCAGGTGCTGCGCCGCAAGTTCCAGCAGGCCGACGTCGGCATCACCGGCGCCAACATCATGGTGGCGGAAACCGGCTCGACCGTCATCGTGACCAACGAGGGCAACGGCGACCTGACCCAGATCCTGCCGCGCGTCCATGTGGTGATCGCCACCATCGACAAGGTGGTGCCGACGCTGGAGGACGCGGCGCTTGTGCTGCGCCTGCTGGCACGCTCCGCGACGGGCCAGGAGACGTCGGCCTACACCACCTTCTCCACCGGGCCGCGCCGTCCCGGCGACCTCGACGGGCCGGAGGAATTCCACGTCGTTCTGCTCGACAACGGGCGGTCGGCGCTGCTCGGCACCGAGTTCCAGGACGTGCTGCGCTGCATCCGCTGCGGCGCCTGCATGAACCACTGCCCGGTCTACGGCTCGGTCGGCGGCCACGCCTACGGCTGGGTCTATCCGGGGCCGATCGGGTCGGTGATGCAACCGGCCCTGCTGGGGGTGAAGGAGGCCGGGCACCTGCCCAACGCCTCGACCTTCTGCGGGCGGTGCGAGGCGGTCTGCCCGATGCGCATCCCCCTGCCCAAGATGATGCGCCACTGGCGGGAGAAGGAGTTCGAACAGAATCTCCAGCCCGCCACCATGCGCCGGGGGCTGGCCCTGTGGGGCTGGTTCGCCCGGCGCCCGGCGCTGTACCACGCCGCCGCCCGTATGGCGGCGCGGGCGCTGGGGATGCTGGGCCGCGGCAAGGGACGCTTCGCCCGCCTGCCACTGGCCCAAGGCTGGACGCAGCACCGCGACATGCCGGCGCCGGAGGGCAGGACCTTCCAGCAGATGTGGGCCGAGAAGAAGGCTGCCGAGAAGAAGGGAACGCGCTGACCATGGCCGACACCGGCTCCGCCCGCGCCCAGATTTTGGGCGGCATCCGCAAGGCGCTGAACTCCGCCGAGGGATCGGAGGAGGCGCGCCGGAGGCTCGCCACCCACCCGCGCAACCTGATCCCGGCCCGCGCCCAGCGTCCCCACGACGAGCAGGTCGAGCTGTTCGCCGCCATGGCGACGGAGGTGTCCGCCACCGTCGAGCTTCTGGGCGGGATGGCCGAGGTGCCGGGGGCGGTGGCCGACTATCTGGCCGGGCTGAACCTGCCCGCCGAGGTCCGCGTCGCCCCGGACGCCGCCCTGGACCCCATCCCCTGGGACCAGCGCCCGACCCTGACGGTGACCAAGGGGCGCGCCCGCGACAGCGACGGCGCGTCGCTGACCGGCGCCTTCGCCGGGGTGGCGGAAACCGGGACGCTGATGCTGCTGTCCGGGGCGGAGCGGCCGACCACGCTGAACTTCCTGCCCGACACCCACATCGTCGTGCTGCGGCGCGGCCAGATCGTCGGCACCATGGAGGACGCCTGGGACCGGCTGCGCGCCGCCGGTGGGGAGGATGGCGCAAACGGCGCCCTGCCCCGCACCGTCAACTTCATCACCGGGCCATCGCGGACCGGCGACATCGAGATGCGGATCGAGCTGGGCGCCCACGGGCCGCGGCGCCTCCACATTCTTCTGGTGGAGGATTGACACGGCTGAGTGTTCAAGGGTTTATCGGAGCGTTGTCCGTGCCGGAACCCGTGTTCACCCGTGTTTGACCCGCCCTGCCCTTCGACCCGCGCGCCCGGACGGGCCGCGCCGAGGTCCCCGTCGTGAGCCGCCGCCGCTCGGTCTCCACCGAGGAACGGCGGCTGTGGCGGATCGCCATGCGCGACGCGGAGCCGATGCCGGGCCGGACCATCGCGGAGCCCGATCCTCCCGCCGCCCCCGCGGGCGAGCCGGAGCCGGTCGCCACCACCGCCTCGCCACCCCCCACCCTGCCGCCGCGCGGCGGCCTGCCGAAGGGCGGGCGTCCGTCGCAGCCGCCGCTGAAGGTCGGCAACCTCGACAACATCGACCGCCGCACCGCCGACCGCTTCGCGCGCGGCGAGATGGAGATCGACGGGCGCATCGACCTGCACGGGATGAGCCAGGACCAGGCCCACGGCGCCCTGTCCGGCTTCGTCCGCCGCGCCTGGCACGAGGGGCGGCGCTGCGTGCTGGTCATCACCGGCAAGGGCACCTACACCGGCGGGGTCGGCGTGCTGCGCCAGTCGGTGCCGCGCTGGCTGGCCGACGCCGCCCTGCGCCCAATGGTGCTGGCGGTGCGCCCGGCGCAGCCCCGGCACGGCGGCGACGGAGCGCTGTATGTCCTCGTCAAACGGCGGCGCGATCATCATCGGTAGGACGGGGCCGCGATGACACCCTTCGGCGAACGGGTCCGCGCCCTGCGCGAGGGCAAGAGCGTGACGCTCAAGCAGATGGCGGCGGACCTGCACATCTCCTCGGCCTATCTGTCGGCGCTGGAGCATGGCAAGCGGGGCCAGCCCTCCGCCCAGCTCGTCCGGCAGATCTGCGCCTATTTCGGCATCATCTGGGACGAGGCGGAGGAGCTGGAGCGGCTGGCCGCCCTGTCGCACCCGCGCGTGACGGTGGACACCGCCGGACTGAACCCGAAGGCGACCGAGCTGGCGAACCGTCTGGCGGAGCGCATCCACGACCTGGACGACGGAACGCTGGACCGGCTGCTCCTTCTGCTGGACGAGGCGCCGGCCCGCGGCGGCGCGGCGGTGCGCCGGCGGGCGGCTCCGCGCCGCCGGTAGGACGGGAAAGCCGCGTAACGCCCTGATTTGCCTTGTGGGTTAATCGGTCGCACCTTCGTCATAGGCAACCGGACGTTTCACGTTCGCTTTCACCACGTCAAATCCCTTACCATCCGATCCGGGATACCCCGAATCCAGGCTTGACCAGACGGGATTATCGTATGACCGCCGAGGTCGGGTCCGTCATGCCGGGGAACGGCGTTACGGACGCCCTGTTCCGCTCCGTCTTCGACAGCGCGTCGGTCGGCATGATCGTGGCCGCGCCGGACGGGCGCATCCTGGCCGCCAACCCCGCCTTCGCCCGCAGCCTGGGCTACAGCCCGCCGGACATGGCCGGACGGCATCTGGCCGACCTCACCCATCCGGAGGACTGGGCGTGGGAAAGCCTGCGCTTCGGCCGGATGGTGCGGGGCGAGATTGCGCCGGCCCCCTTCGAGAAGCGCTTCCTGCGCGCCGACGGCGGCGTGATGCGCGCCGCCATGCGCCCGTCCTGCCTGCACGGCCCCGATGGGCGTGTGCGGGCGCTGGCCGCGGTGATGGAGGACGTGACGACCGCCCGAGCCGCCGACGAGGAACTTCAGCGCAGCGAGGCGCGCAACCGCGCCATCGTCGAACAGGCGGTCGAAACGATCCTGACCGTGGACGCCCGCGGCGTCATCCTGGCCGCCAACCAGGCGGCGGAGCTGCTTCTCGGCTACAGCCCGGACGAGCTGACCGGCCGGCACATCGCCGTGCTGATGCCGCCGGAGGAGGCCGCGCAGCACGGCGATCACATGCGCCGCTATCGGGAGACCGGGGTTCGGCAGGTCATCGGCGTCGGGCGGGAGGTGACGGTCCTGCGCCGGGACGGCACCGCCATGGTCGTCTGGCTGTCCCTGTCGGAGATCGACCTGCCGGGATTCCACGTCTTCGTCGCGATGCTGCGCGACCTCAGCGCCTTCAAGGCCGCCGAGCAGGCGCTGATCGAGGCCAAGGAGGCGGCGGAGCTGGCCAACCGCGCCAAGACCGCCTTCCTCGCCAACATGAGCCACGAGCTGCGCACGCCGCTGAACGGCATCCTGGGCTTCGCCGACGTGATCCACCAGCAGATGCTCGGGTCGCTGGAAAACCCCATGTACGTCAACTTCGCGGCGGAGATCAAACGGTCGGGCGAGCTGCTGCTGGCCAACATCAACGACCTGCTGGAGATGGCCACCATCGAGGCCGGTCAGGTCGATCTGGAGGAGTCGCTGTGCGACTTCCGCGACGTGGTGGTGTCCTGCGTCCGTCTGGTCGCCAAGCGGGCGGAGCGCGGCAAGCTGCACGTCGAGGCCGACATCGCCAGCGAGTTGCCGCCTCTGCTCGCCGACCCGCGGGCGCTGAAGCAGGTGCTGCTGCACCTCCTGTCCAACGCTATCAAGTTCACCCCGGAAGGCGGGCGCGTCGGCGTGTCGGCCCGCGTCGATTCCGCGGGCGCCCTGGTGGCCGAGGTGTTCGACAGTGGCGTCGGCATCCCGGAGGACCGTCTGGAAACCGTCTTCCAGCCCTTCTTCCAGGGCGAGTCTTCGCTGGCCCGCCGGTTCGAGGGCATCGGGCTGGGCCTGTCCATCGCCAAGTCGCTGGTGGAACGGCACGGCGGCCGGCTGGAGATCCGCTCGCTGGAGGGCGCCGGCACGTCGGTGGTCATCCACCTGCCGAAGGACCGCTTCCTGACCGATTGGTGAGGTCCAGCCGGCGCGTGAGCCCGATGGCGTCGAGGAAGGCCTCGTCGTGGCTGACCACCAGCAGCGCCCCGTCATAGGCGCGCAGCCCGGCTTCCACCGCTTCGATGGACTCGATGTCCAGGTGGTTGGTCGGCTCGTCCAGGATCAGCAGGGGCGGAGGAACGGCGCCGCCGAGGACGCAGGCGAGGCCGGCGCGCAGCGTCTGGCCGCCGCTGAGGGTCGACACGCGCTGCAAGGCGGCGTCGGCGCGGAACATGAAGCGGGCCAGCGACGCCCGGCAGGCGTTCTCCCCTTCCCGCGGGTTGAGGCGCCGGAAATTGTCCAGGATCGTGTCCGACGGATCGAGAAGGCTCACCCGCTGGTCGAGCGTGACGGCGCCGGCAACGACGCGGACCGTCCCGGACCAGGGGGCGCGATGGCCGGCGACGAGCGCCAGCAGGGTCGTCTTGCCCGACCCGTTGGGTCCGGTGACGGCGACGCGCTCCGGCCCGGTGATGGTGAAGGACAGGTCGCGGACGACCGGCCGTCCCGCTTCGTAGCCGGCGGCGACGGCGTCGAGCGTCAGCACGGTCCGGCCGGGCGGAAGGCCGGTGGGCGGCAGCACGACCGACAGCGGCTGAAGGACTTCGATGCGCGCGCGGGCGCCGGCCACGGCGTCGAGCGCGTCGGCCTTCCGCTGGGCGGCGCGGCGGGCGTTGTCGCCGCCGGTGGCCTCGCTGCGCTCCTTCCGGCCGCCGAGGAGGATGCGCGGCAGGTCGCCTTTCGCCGCCTTCCGCTGGCCCGCCCGGTCCTTGCGCGCCTTGCGTTCGGCGGTGGCCTGCGCCGTCTGGGCCGCCTCCGCCACGCGTTTCTCGGCGTCCGCCAGATCATGGCGGGCGGCGTCGAGGGCCAGCGCCCGGGCGGCGCGGTACTGGCTCCAGTTTCCGCCGTAGCGGGTGGCGCCGAGGGTGGTCAGCTCGATGATGGCGTCCATGCGGTCGAGCAGCTCCCGGTCGTGGCTGACCACCACCGCCCCGGCCCGCCAGGAGGCCAGCAACCCGACGACCGCCTCCCGCCCCTCGCGGTCGAGATCGTTGGTTGGCTCGTCCAGCAGCAGGACATCGGGCTCCGGAAAGATCGCCGCGGCCAGGGCGGCGCGCGTGCGCTGCCCGCCCGACAGCCGGGTCAGCGGCGTCTCGGGCTCCGCCTCCAGGCCCACCCGGCCGAGCGCGGAGCGGATGCGGCCTTCCAGCGTCCAATCCACCTCGGCCAGCGCGTCGGCGTCCGCGTCGCCCCGCTCGGCGCGGCGCAGCAGGTCCAGCATGGCGGCCGCGCCGAACAGACCGGCGACCGTGTCGTCCGGTCTCACCGACAGGTTTTGATTCAGGATTCCCAGGCTGCCGCGGACGGACACGGTCCCGGATTGCGGGCGCAGCGCCCCCGTCATCAGCTTGAGAAGAGTCGATTTCCCGGTGCCGTTGCGTCCGACGAGCCCGGTCCGTTCAAGGCCGAACCCCAGGCTGATGTCGGATAGGACGGAACGCCCGTCAGGCGTGGACCAGGACAGGTTCGCCAGAGTGATGGCGGGCGGCGTGATGGAAGCAGGCATGGACGCGGATTTCCCCGAAGACGAAACGAACGGACGTTGCGGTCGGGTTGAAATCCATTGGTCTGCGCATCCTGCCGTGGTGAGACGCCGGCCATCCTAAGGCCAGCCGGGCCGCCGATCAAGAAAGCCGATCAAGGCGGGTGGACTCCCATAACCCTCTCCCCTCTGGGGAGAGGGTGCCCGCGAAGCGGGCGGTGAGGGGGTTGCGCGTGTCGGTACGTCCGGCACAAGCGCAACCCCCTCACCCTAACCCTCTCCCCAGAGGGGAGAGGGGACTTCAATGCGATAGCCGCAGCGCGCCCTACAGAATGAACTTCGACAGGTCGGCGTTCTTGGCGAGGCCGCCGACCTGGGCGCGGACGGTTTCCGCGTCGATGGTGACGGTCTGGCCGGCCTTGTCGCTGGCGGTGAAGCTGATGTCCTCCAGCAGCCGTTCCAGGACAGTGTGCAGGCGCCGCGCCCCGATGTTCTCCACCGTCGCGTTGATCTCGGTGGCAAGGCGGGCAAGCTCGTCGATGGCGTCGTCGGTGAAGACGAGATCGACCTCCTCGGTCTTCAGCAGCGCCTTGTACTGCTTGATCAGGCTGGCTTCCGGCTCGGTCAGGATGCGGCGGAAATCCTCCCGCTCCAGCGCCTTCAGCTCGACGCGGATCGGCAGGCGGCCCTGCAGCTCCGGCAGCAGGTCCGACGGCTTGGACAGGTGGAAGGCGCCCGACGCGATGAACAGGATGTGGTCGGTCTTCACAGCACCATGCTTGGTGCTGACGGTCGTGCCCTCGATCAGCGGCAGGAGGTCGCGCTGCACACCCTCGCGGCTGACGTCGGCGCCGCCCTTGTAGTCGGAGCGGGCGGAGATCTTGTCGATCTCGTCGAGGAAGACAATACCGTTCTGCTCGACCGCCTGGATCGCTTCCGAAACGACCTTTTCCTGGTCCAGCAGCTTGTCCGACTCTTCCGCCATCAGAACGGTGTAGCTCTCGGCCACGGACATGCGCCGGGACTTGGTGCGCCCGCCCATCGCCTTGCCGAAGAGGTCGTTCAGGTTGAGCATGCCCATCTGGGCGCCCGGCATGCCGGGGATGTCGAAGGTCGGCAGGCCGCCGGCGGTGTCGGCCACCTGGATTTCGATCTCGCGGTCGTTCAGCGTGCCCTCGCGCAGCATCTTGCGGAACTTCTGCCGCGTCTCCGGGCTGGCGTTCTCGCCACACAGGGCGTCGACCACGCGCTCCTCGGCGCGCAGCTCGGCCTTGGCGGCCACTTCCTTGCGCAGCCGTTCCTTGGTCAGGCCGATGGCGGCCTCCACCAGGTCGCGGACGATCTGCTCGACGTCGCGGCCGACATAGCCGACCTCGGTGAACTTGGTCGCCTCGACCTTCAGGAAAGGCGCCTGGGCCAGCTTCGCCAGACGGCGGGCGATCTCCGTCTTGCCGACGCCGGTCGGGCCGATCATCAGGATGTTCTTGGGCAGAACCTCCTCGCGCAGCCCCTCGGGGAGCTGCTGGCGGCGCCAGCGGTTGCGCAGCGCGATGGCGACCGCGCGCTTGGCCTCGTGCTGGCCGACGATGTAGCGGTCGAGCTCGGAGACGATCTCGCGCGGGCTGAAGGCGGCGGTGGCGGCGGCGATGCTCGGAGCGGTGCTGGGGGCGGACATGGCGTGGGACCCGGTCTGAGGGTTAGAGCTTTTCGAGCGTGACGTTCTCGTTGGTGTAGACGCAGATGCCGGCGGCGATCTTCATCGCCTTGCGGGCCACGGCCTCCGCGTCCAGACCATCGACGTCGACCAGCGCGCGCGCCGCCGACAGGGCGTAGGCGCCGCCGGAGCCGATGCCGATGAGGCCGTCCTCCGGCTCCAGCACGTCGCCGTTGCCGGTCAGGATCAGGCTGACGTTGCGGTCGGCCACGGCCATCATGGCCTCCAGCCGGCGCAGGTAGCGGTCGGTGCGCCAGTCCTTGGCCATCTCCACGCAGGCGCGCAGCAGCTGGCCGGGGTGCTTCTCCAGCTTGGTCTCCAGCCGCTCGAACAGGGTCAGCGCGTCGGCGGTGGCGCCGGCGAAGCCGCCCATCACCGTGCCGCCGGCGAGCCAGCGCACCTTGCGGGCGTTCGATTTCATGACCGTCTGGCCGACGGACACCTGGCCGTCGCCGGCAATGACCACCTGCCCGTTCTTGCGGACCGAGAGGATGGTGGTGCCGTGCCACTGGATGGGATCGTGGGAAGTCATCGGGACCGTGGTCTAGGGAAGAGGCGCCCGTGCCCGAACGGCCCGGCGCGAACCCGGCCGACATAGGCACATCGGAACACGGGTCTATGTGGGGGGACGGCGGGTCCCGTCAAGCCTGCCGTCACGGGCCGGTGTCCCACGGGATGGAATTGGCCGGGGGGCGAGCTGCGTCACCTCCACCCCCAGCCGGGCCAGCGCCTCCGTCACCGGGACGAAGGCGGACAGGCCGTGCCCGCCACCCGGCGGCGGGCCGGAACGGGCAATGCCCAGCAGGTTGCCGGCCTCATCCACCAGCGGGTCGCCCGGCGCCGGGTCCGGTCCGGTCAGGTCGGCCTGGAGCAGCGTGGCCTCCACACCCGGCGCCGCCTGCGGATCGGCGCGCCGCGCCGCCAGGATGCCGGATGCCGTGTCGTCGCCCCGCCCCTGGACCGCCGTCACCGGCTCGCTGACCGCCGGGGCGTCCAGACGCAGCGGGGCCGCGCGCAGCCGGGCCGGCACGCGGACCAGGGCGATTCCGCCCGCGACATCCCGCGCCGTCACCGTTCCGTCCAGCGACACCCCACGGGACGGCGCGACCGTGACGGTGGCGTCCAGCCCGGCGTCGAGCGTCAGCAGAAGCGACTGGCCGTCCAGCTCCCCCAGAACGATCCCCCGGCCCTTGCGCTCCTCCGGCCCGACGCGAACCGTGGCGGCGGACACGCGGGCGGCGGGATCGTCGGCGTAGCCCTGGAGCGGGTCGGCGATGCGCAGGATCAAGGTCGGGGGACGCGTTTCCTCCAGGAATGGCGCCGGCCCGGCGGAGGCGCCGCCGGGATCGACCGTTGCGGTTTCGACCGCCGCGGTTGACACTATGGGCGGTCCAGTTGACACATGCGGGGCGGCACTTGACACTCCTGCCACCCCACTTGACACTACCGGGGCCGCACTTGACGCTCCCAGCGGGGCGGTTGACACTCCCCACCGGCCACTTGACACTATGGCGGGGCCACTTGACGCTATCGCCCCGCCCCGCGACACCGCGGCGCGGAAGCCGGGGTCGGCGCCCAACGCCTCCACCGCCGTGCCGAAGGCCTCCTCGATCAGCAGGACGTCGCCCTGCGGCACGCCGCTGTCCTTGCGGGCCACCCCCGTGGTGGTGACGCGATGGACCAGCCGCCCCGTCACGGCGTCGTAGACCGCCCAATCCACCCGCAGGCTGCCGACGCCCGACACCCCCTCGCTGCCCCCCGTCAGCCAGCTCCGGCGGCGGCACAGGTCGCTGTTCACCGCGCGCAGGTCGCCGCGCAGGATGTAGCGGGCGCGCTTGCGGTCGAACTCCGCCTCGTAGTCGCTGCCCTGGATTCCCGCCACGTCGTAGCCGGCGTCGGCCAGAACCTCGGCGAAGCGTTCCTGGAAGGTCGAGTTCTCGTGCAGGCTGCGCCCGCTGGTCCAATAGACGTCGTCGTAGGGCGGCCAGCACTCCAGCGCCCAGACATAGCGCCCCGTGACCATGCCCCGCCGCATGGAGCCGAGCGACAGGCCGTCGAAGCGGACCGGCTCCGTCGAGCCGCGGGCGACCGGCGGCGCCTTGCGGGTCTGCGGCAGGTCCCCGCCCATGCAGGCGGCCAGCGCCAGAAGGGCGGCGAGGGCCAGGAGAAGGCGTCCGGTCGTCGGCATGTCCGGTGACATATCCCATTATGCGCGTCAGGCGTGCACACAACCACGCATGCACACGCATTATGCGGCATCGCGACCGACGGTCATAGGCGTTTTCGGAGGCTGCGCCACTGGCGCGCCCGCGCGCTTCCTGATAAAACCCGGACTCATGGACCAGAGCCTTGCCAATGGCGTCCGCCGCGCCTCGATCGAGCGGAACACCACCGAAACCCGGATCCGGGTCGCCGTGAATCTGGACGGCACCGGCGTCTATGACGTCAGGACCGGTGTCGGCTTCCTCGACCACATGCTGGAGCAGCTGTCGCGCCACAGCCTGATGGACCTGTCGGTGGCGGCGGAGGGTGACCTGCACATCGACGCCCACCACACGACCGAGGACAGCGGCATCGCCATCGGTCAGGCGGTGGCGAAGGCGCTGGGCGACCGCAAGGGCATCCAGCGCTACGGCCACGCCTACATCCCGATGGACGAGACGCTGACCCGCGTCGCGCTGGACTTCTCCAACCGGCCCTACCTGATCTGGAAGGTGTCCTTCAGCCGCGACAAGATCGGCGACATGGACACCGAGCTGTTCCGCGAGTGGTTCCAGGCCTTCGCCATGGCCGCGGGCGTGACGCTGCACGTCGAATGCCTCTATGGCGAGAACAACCACCACATCGTGGAAAGCTGCTACAAGGCGCTTGCCCGCGCGCTGCGGGCCGGGATTGACATCGACCCGCGCAAGCGCGACGCCGTGCCCTCCACCAAGGGGACGCTGGGCGGCTCCCTCTAAAAAAACCGGCGGCTTCCACAAGGCCGGCGCTCTGTCACAAGGTCCTCGTTTCATGGAAACCGTTGCGCTGATCGATTACGGCTCCGGCAACCTGCGTTCCGCCGCCAAGGCTCTGGAGCGCGCGGCGGCGGGGTGTCACGCCTCCTTCCAGGTCCTGGTGACCTCCGACGCCGACGCCGTGCGCAAGGCCGACCGCGTCGTCCTGCCGGGCGTGGGCGCCTTCGCCGACTGCAAGCGCGGCCTGTCGGAGGTCCCCGGCATGCTCGACGCGCTGGACGAGGTGGTGCACGGCAAGGGCCGCCCCTTCCTGGGCATCTGCGTCGGCATGCAGCTGATGGCGGAGCGCGGGCGCGAGTACGGCGTGACCGAGGGGCTGGGCTGGATCAAGGGCGAGGTGGTGAAGCTGGAGCCGGCCGACCCGACGCTGAAGATCCCGCACATGGGCTGGAACGAGCTGGACGTGCGCCGGGAGCATCCCGTGCTGGCCGGCCTGCCGGAGCGGGCGCACGCCTATTTCGTCCACTCCTACCGCTTCGCCGTGGAGCGGCCGGAGGACGTGATCGCCAGCGCCGATTACGGCGGGCCCTTCGCCGCGGTGGTCGGGCGCGACAATCTGGTCGGCACCCAGTTCCACCCGGAAAAGAGCCAGGAGACCGGGCTCGCCCTGGTCGCCAACTTCCTGACCTGGCGGGTCTGACGATGACCGACGTCACGGTCGAACGCATCGACACGCTGAAGACGGGCGACCTGCATGACCTGTGCGACGCCGCCGACGACGCCGTCAAGGCCGGCGGCGGCTTCGGCTGGGTGGCGCCGCCCCCCCGCGAGATCATGGAACGCTACTGGAAGGGCGTTCTGGTGGTTCCGGAGCGCATCCTGTTCGTCGGCCGGCTGGACGGCGTCATCGCCGGCTCCGCCCAGCTCGTCAAGCCGGCCCGCAACAACGAGGCGCAGGCCCACGCCGCCACCCTGACCACCAGCTTCGTCGCCCCCTGGGCACGCGGCCATGGCCTTGCCCGCCGTCTGACCGTGGCGGTCGAGGAGGAGGCGCGGGCCTCCGGCTTCCGCGTGCTGAACCTCGACGTGCGCGAGACGCAGACCGCGGCCATCGCCCTCTACGAGGACCTCGGCTTCCGCCGCTGGGGCACGCATCCCTTCTATGCGCTGGTGGACGGCAACAGGCTGGCCGGACATTTCTATGTGAAAGACCTCACCCCCGACACGCTCCACGACACGCCATAGGACGAGACACCGCGATGATCATCTATCCCGCCATCGACCTCAAAGACGGTGCCTGCGTTCGGCTGCTGCGCGGCGAGATGAGCCAGGCGACCGTCTTCAACACCGAACCCGCCGACCAGGCCCGCCTGTTCGAAAGCCAGGGCTTCGAATGGCTGCATCTGGTCGATCTGAACGGCGCCTTCGAGGGCAAGCCGGTCAACGGCAAGGCGGTCGAGAGCATCCTGGGCGCCGTGACCATCCCGGTGCAGCTGGGCGGCGGCATCCGCGACCTGAAGACCATCGGCATGTGGCTGGAGAAGGGCGTCAGCCGGGTCATCCTCGGCACCGTCGCCCTGCGCGAGCCGGAACTGGTCCGTGAAGCCTGCAAGGAGTTCCCTGGCAAGGTCGCCGTCGGCATCGACGCGCGCGAGGGTTACGTGGCCGTCGCCGGCTGGGCCGAGACCTCGACCATCAAGGCGCTGGATCTGGCGCTGAAGTTCGAAGACAGCGGCGTCGCGGCGATCATCTACACCGACATCAACCGCGACGGCGCCATGGGCGGCGTGAACGTCGAGGCGACCTCCGACCTCGCCTTCCACCTGACCACCCCGGTGATCGCGTCGGGCGGCGTCTCCTCCATCGACGACCTTATCGCGTTGAAGAAAGAGGAGGACACCGGCATCCAGGGGGTCATCTGCGGCCGCGCGCTCTACGACGGGCGCATCGACCCGAAGACGGCGCTCGACCTGCTCTCCCCCGCCCCTGTCACCGGAAAGGCCGGCTGATGCTCAAGATGCGCGTCATCCCCTGCCTGGACGTCAAGGACGGGCGGGTCGTCAAGGGGGTCAACTTCGTCGATCTGATCGACGCCGGCGATCCCGTGGAGCAGGCCCGCGTCTATGACCGGGAGGGGGCGGACGAGCTGACCTTCCTCGACATCACGGCCAGCCACGAGAACCGCGACACCATCTACGACGTGGTGCGCCGCACCGCCGAGCAGGTGTTCATGCCGCTGACCGTCGGCGGCGGCGTGCGCACGGTCGAGGACATCCGCAAGCTGCTGCTGGCCGGCGCCGACAAGGTGTCGATCAACACCGCGGCCATTCACCGTCCGGAGTTCGTGCAGGAGGCGGCGGAGAAGTTCGGCGCGCAGTGCATCGTCGTCGCCATCGACGCCAAGCAGGTCGAGCCCGGCCGCTGGGAGATCTTCACCCACGGCGGGCGCAAGGCGACGGGCATCGACGCCATCGAGTGGGCCAAGCGCATGGAGTCCTACGGCGCCGGCGAGATCCTGCTGACCTCGATGGACCGCGACGGCACCAAGAGCGGCTTCGACCTCGCCTTGACCCGCAAGGTGGCCGACGGGCTGCGCATCCCGGTCATCGCGTCGGGCGGCGTCGGCACGCTGGACCATCTGGTGGAGGGCATCCGCGAGGGCCACGCCACGGCGGTGCTGGCGGCCTCCATCTTCCATTTCGGCACCTACACCATCGGGCAGGCCAAGGCGGCGCTCGCCGACGCCGGCATCCCGGTGCGCCCGGCCCGTGTGAGGGAGGCCGCGCATGGCTGAGGATACGATATCTGGCGATAGGGCCGCCGCCACGGCCGCGGTGCTGGACCGGCTCTACGCCACCGTCCAGGCGCGCAAGGGCGCCGATCCGGAGACCTCCTACACCGCCAAGCTGTTCCACCGCGGCACCGCCAAGATCGCCCAGAAGGTCGGCGAGGAGGCGGTGGAGACGGTCATCGAGGCGGTGCGCGGCGACAAGGCGGCCATGGCCTCGGAATCGGCGGACCTGCTCTATCACCTGATGGTGCTGTGGGCCGACGCCGGGCTGGAGCCCGCCGAGGTCTGGGAGAAGCTGGCCCAGCGCGAGGGCACCAGCGGCATCGCCGAAAAGAACGCGCGCAAAGCTTAACGAGAGCAAGGCGGAAGGGGAAACGACGCGATGGCCAAGACCTACGATCCGAACAACGTCTTCGCCCGCATCCTGCGCGGCGAGATCCCGTGCAAGAAGGTCCTGGAGACCGAGCACGCGCTGGCCTTCCACGACATCAACCCGCAGGCCCCGACGCACATCCTGGTGATCCCGAAGGGCGCCTACGTCGATATGGACGATTTCAGCGCCCGCGCGACCGAAGCGGAGATCGCCGGCCTGTTCCGCGCGGTCGGCGAGGTGGCGCGCGGCGCCGGCGCCGCCGAGCCCGGTTACCGCATCCTGTCCAACTGCGGCGAGGACGCGAACCAGGAGGTTCCGCACCTGCACATCCACGTCTTCGCCGGCCGCCGCCTCGGTCCGATGATCACCAAGGGGTGATCACCCAAGAGGCACGACGATCCACGTGAAACAGTGGCCTGGATAGGACTTGTAGCCCTCGCCCCTCTGGGGAGAGGGTGCCCGCAACGCGGGCGGTGAGGGGATTGCCGATGACGGTATGTCCGGCAAAAGCGCAACCCCCTCACCCTGACCCTCTCCCCAGAGGGGAGAGGGGACTTCACCGGCGCCCTTTTCTTTTGGTCCGGTTCTTTTCGCTCACACCATGGCGCGGATCTGCCGCTCCGCCGCTTCGCCGTCGATGCGGCAGTAGACGGCTTGGACGACGCTGAAGGCGCCGAAGGCGAACAGCCCGGCGGCCACCACCCCGAGCAGCCAGGGGCCGTAGGGCTGCTGCTGGAGGAACTGCAGCGCCTTGAGCAGCCCGCCGGACTCCGACGAGTCCGACTGCCAAGCCGCCACCAGGAAGAAGCTGCCGACCACCGCGAAGACCAGCCCCTTGGCGGCGAAGCCGAAGCGGCCGATCGGGCAGATCACCTTCATGGTGTCCGGGTCGGCGTCCAGCTCACGGCGGAAGCTGGCCTTGTAGGCTTTGATGGCGTGGGCGACGGCCGTGCCGATGATGGCGGCCCCGACCGCGGCCACCAGGACGCGGCCCATCGGCTGGGCGAGCAGCCACGCCGTCCAGTCGTGCGCCGCCGCCTCGCCATCGCCACGCCCGCCGCCCTGCCCGGCCAGCAGCTTGATGGCGAAGACCGCCAGACCGGCGTGGATCACCCCGGCGACGATGAAGCCGGCGCGGACCACCAGACCCTTGGGGGAGGTTCCGAGATGGTCGACGTCCAGCACCGCCTGCATGACCCGCCACAGCGCGTAGCCGGCCAGACCGAGCGCGGTCAGCGCCAGCAGGACCGAGCCGAAGGGGTGCTGGAACAGCTCGACCAGCGCGCCCTTGGTGTCGGTCGGCCGGTTGCTGCCATAGGCCGCCGTGACGGCGAACCAGCCGACGATCAGATAGACGAGGCCGCGCGCGGCGTAGCCGAGCCGCGCCAGCCCTTCGATTTCGTTGAGCCTGTCGAGTTGCCGTTGCAGCGGGGTCATGGCCCCCTCCCCCCGTGTGTCAACCAAAGCCACCGTTATCGGCGGTGGTTGACACAACCGAAGCCGCTGCGCTTCGGTTCCTCAGCGGGGGGAAACGGGCGGCGGGGGAAAGAGGCGACCGTCAGCTCGCCGGAGCGACGGTCTTCGGCAGCAGGACGTAGTACTCCCCGGCGCTCTTCATCACGCCGGCCTTGGCCTCCGCCTCCGGACCGTGGCCCCAGAAGACGTCGCCGCGGACCGGGCCGCGGATGGCCCCGCCAGTGTCCTGGGCGATCAGCAGGCGGCGCAGGCGCGTCTGGGCGTCCTGCGGGTCCTCGGCGTCCAGCCAGACCGGCACGCCGTAGGGCAGGAACTTGGAATCGATGGCGAGGCTCCGCCCCGGCGTCAGGGCGACGTTCTGGGCGCCGTTCGGCCCCTCCCCCTTCAGCTCCTGGAAGAAGACGTAGGAAGGATTCTTGTTCATCAGCGCCGCGGCCTCGCCGGGGTTGGCCTGCAGCCAGGCGCGGATGGTCTGGAGCGACACCTCCTCGCGCGTCAGGGCGCCGCGGTCGATCAGCTCCCGCCCGATGGCGACGTATTTGTGGCCGTTCTGGGCGGCGTAGCCGACGCGCGTCTCGGTCCCATCCGGGAAGCTGACCCGGCCCGACCCCTGGATGTGCAGGAAGAAGGTGGCGATGGGGTCCTGCAGCCAGACCAGCTCCAGCCCCTTGCCGCTGAGCGCCCCGGCCTCGATGGCCGCGCGGTCCTCGAAGGGCTTCAGCCGGCCGGCGGTGACGCGCCCGGCGATGCGCTCGCCCCTCCAGCGGTCGGCGAACTCGCCGAGGTCGACCATCACCAGATCGGCGGGACGCTTGTAGAGCGGCACCGGAAAGGCCGGATCCGGCGTCCGGCTGCCTTTCAGCTCGACCTCGTAATAGCCGGTGAAGAGGCCGCGCCGCTCGGCGTTGTTGGCCGCGGCGTAGGGGGTGAACCACGTCTCGAAATAGGCGCGTGCCGCCGCGTCGTCGCCGGGCGGCAGCTTGGCCAGCTCGGCGCAGGGGCCCTGCCAGTCCGCCGCCTTGCCGCCGACCCCGTCGGGGCCGATGGAGCGGTCGGCGGCCAGGGCCCTGACCTTCGCGCAGGAGCGCTGGAAGGCCGGGACGGCCTCCGCCACGCGGTCGGCGCTCCAGCCGGGCAGCGCCGTGAAGGCGACGGGGATGAGGACCAGCTTTTCGGGCGGCGGGGGCGGCGGCGCCTTGGCCTCCTCCTCCTTCCGCTCGCAGCCAATGAGAAACGCCGCGGCAAGGACTGCCGCGGCGCTGAGACGAACAACCGGAAGAGAGAACATCAGAACCGATCGGTCATTGAGGGGTGCGGGTTTCGACGAGCGCCCAGTTCGGGTCGCCGGCGCGGGTGTTGCGGGCGAAGGTCCAGACGTCCACGGCCTCGACCACGCTGTTCGGATCGCCGTCCACCACGGCGCCAGCGCTGTTGCGCACGACGTTCATCTGCTCCGACACGAACTTCACCGTGACCAGGGCGGTGCGGCCGTCCATGCGGGCCTCCACCACGTCGGCGTCGGTGATCGTCTCGATGCGGGTCTCCAGCGTCTCGCCGGCCGCTTGGCGCTCGCGCACCGCGCGGGCGAAGTTGTCGTAGACCTCGTCCGAGAGCAGCGGGCGCAGCGTGGCCGTGTCGCCCTTGGCGAAGGCCTCCACGATCATCTGGAAGGCGCCGCGGGCGCCCTGCAGGAAATACTTCTCGTCGAAGCTGGGGTCGGCGGCCTTGATCTGTTCCAGCGCGGTGGCCAGCGACACCGGCTCGTCGGGCGACGGGGCGGCGTTCGGCACGGGCCGCTCGCGGTTGGGCATCGCCACCACGTTGTCGGGCTGGTTGTTGGGGCGGGCCGTGAAGGGGTTCGGCCGCTGACGTTCCTCACCGGTGCGGCGGCCGAGCACGCTGCGCAGCCGGTACACGAGAAACGCCGCGATCATCGCGAAGATCAGGATCTCGACGAACACAAACCCATCTCCCATCATCCATCCTTCCGGGTGACTGAAGGCCGGCCCCGAAATCACCGGCCCCGCTTGATCCTCTACTGGACCCTCCGGCGGGTGAGCATTAAGTGTACCGGAACGGTGCCGGGACCAAGTCCCAGCTCGCCCTCTCCGCCGAGGATTCCACCCGATGACCCGTGCCGGAGCTGTTCTTCCAACCAAAGATCGGGTGACGTACCCTGGTGTAGATAGGCCCTCGGGGTTGAAAGAGCAAGGACGGCCATGAATCCACTGTTGCTGTTGTTCCTTTTGCTGCCGATCGCGGAAATCGCGACCTTCATCGAGGTCGGCGACTGGATTGGCGCCGGTCCGACGGTCGGGCTGGTCATCCTGTCCGCCATCCTGGGGTCCGTGCTGATCCGCTGGCAGGGCCTGTCCGTGCTGAAGCGCGCGCAGCAGTCGGCGGAGCGCGGCGAGAGCCCGGTCGGCGCGGTGTTCGAGGGGTTCTGTGTCGTCGTCGCCGGTCTGCTGCTGATCATCCCCGGATTCCTGACGGACGTCGTCGGAATCCTTCTGTTCGTGCGCCCGATCCGCAACGCTCTGGGCCGCTGGCTGTTCGACCGTATGAAGGGTGCTGCCTCCTTCCAGATGCACGGCCGCATGGGCGGTCAGGCAGGCGGCCAGGGCTGGAACGCCGGCGATCCGAACGGCCCCCATGGCGGTCCAGGCAACCGCCCGCCGCCGGGCGTGATCGACGTCGATTACCAGGAGGTCGACCCCGACGGCGGCCGCCCGGAAGGCGCCGGTCCGGCGGACCGCGACGGTCCGGACGACATGCCGAAGCTGGGCGACTCCCGCTGGGCGCCGCCCGGTTCGCCCCACCGCAACGACCGCGGGTGAAACACGCCGGTTTCACTTTGTGGAGCCAGCAAATCCGTGCTAGCCAGCGGGTCTTGAAGACCTTTCCATCGTGATGCCGCCCCGCGGCCAGGAGTTGTCCATGTCCGATCAGCAGATCAACGGTCAAGATCAGGAAGCCGCCTCGTCGCTGCCGATGCATGTGCTGGCGCAGTATGTGAAGGACCTGTCCTTCGAGAACCCCAACGCCCCGCAGAGCCTGCTGCCCGGCCAGCCGCAGCCGCAGGTCAACATCGGCGTGGACGTGCAGGTCCAGCCGATGGGCGAGGACGTCTACGAGGTCGTGCTGAAGCTGCATTGCGAGGCCAAGCAGGCCGAGGCGACCGCCTTCCTGGTCGAAGTCGCCTACGGCGGCCTGTTCCAGCTTCCCGGCCTGCCGCAGGAGCATCACCGCCCGGTGCTGCTGATCGAGGCGCCGCGGATGCTCTTCCCGTTCGCCCGCGCCATCGTCGCCGGCTGCACCCAGGACGGCGGCTTCCCGCCGCTGATGATCAACCCGATCGACTTCGTCGACCTGTACCGCCGCCAGACCGCCGGTCAGCAGGCCCAGGCCGAAGAGGCGCCGCAGTCGCCGTTCTGATGCCGCCGTTCTGATGACGCGGTCCTGACGGCACCGTTCTGATCCGGGCCATCGGTTTCGGACAAACAAAAAGGCGGGAGGCTCCATCGGGCCTCCCGCCTTTTTTCGTGCCCTCCCCCACCCTTGGACCGGATGGGGGAAAATGGCCGCAGACTACTGATTCATGGACTCGAAGAATTCCGAGTTCGACTTGGTGTGCTTCAGCTTGTCGACCAGGAAGTCCACCGCGTCGGTCACGCCCATCGGCATCAGGATGCGGCGCAGGATCCACATCTTCGAGATGGTGCCCTTGTCGACCAGCAGCTCCTCCTTGCGGGTGCCCGACTTGGAGATGTCGATGGCCGGGAAGGTGCGCTTGTCGGAAAGCTTGCGGTCCAGCACGATTTCCGAGTTGCCGGTGCCCTTGAACTCTTCGAAGATCACCTCGTCCATGCGGCTGCCGGTGTCGATCAGCGCGGTCGCGATGATGGTCAGCGAGCCGCCCTCCTCAATGTTGCGGGCCGCACCGAAGAAGCGCTTCGGGCGCTGCAGCGCGTTGGCGTCCACGCCGCCGGTCAGCACCTTGCCCGAGGAGGGAACGACGGTGTTGTAGGCGCGGGCCAGACGGGTGATGGAGTCCAGCAGGATGACCACGTCGCGCTTGTGCTCGACCAGCCGCTTGGCCTTCTCGATGACCATCTCGGCGACCTGGACGTGGCGCGTCGCCGGCTCGTCGAAGGTGGAGCTGATGACCTCGCCCCGCACGGAGCGGGCCATGTCGGTCACCTCTTCCGGACGCTCGTCGATCAGCAGGACGATCAGATAGGCTTCCGGGTGGTTGGTCGCGATGGAATGGGCGATGTTCTGCAGCATCACCGTCTTGCCGGTGCGCGGCGGGGCGACGATCAGCCCGCGCTGGCCCTTGCCCAGCGGCGCCACGAGGTCGATGATGCGGCCCGTGTAGTTCTTCTTGGTCGGGTCGTCGACTTCCATGCGCAGCCGCTCTTCCGGGTAGAGCGGGGTCAGGTTGTCGAAGTTGATGCGGTGGCGGACCTTGTCCGGCGCATCGAAGTTGATCGTGTTGACCTTGAGAAGGGCGAAGTAGCGCTCGCCGTCCTTGGGCGCGCGGATCTGCCCCTCGACCGTGTCGCCGGTGCGCAGGCTGAAGCGGCGCACTTGGCTGGGGCTGACGTAGATGTCGTCGGGGCCGGGAAGATAATTGGCCTCCGGCGAGCGCAGGAACCCGAAGCCGTCCTGAAGAACCTCGAGCACGCCGTCGCCATAGATCGGAACATCGTTTTCCGCCAACTGCTTGAGGATGGCGAACATCATGTCCTGCTTGCGCAGCGTGCTGGCGTTCTCGATCTGCAGTTCCTCCGCGAACGCCAGCAGTTCGGCGGGGCTCTTGCACTTCAGCTCTTGGAGATGCATGGGGGTGCCTTAAGGGAATCGGTCATGCGAGGGGGAGTGCCAGAGGTCCCGGGCCGGCGCAGGGTGCGTCGGTTGAGCGTCGAACGGCGCTGAAGGCTGGGAATGCCTGTCGGACGTCGCGCCCAGATCGTTGGGGAGGGACGGAACGGCGGATGTGGGATGGGTGCCCGCGAGGCTTGCCGCCCCGTGGTGGGAAAGATGGTTAGCGGAACGCCGTCCGCAAGTCAAATGAAAGCGAATTCTTGGAAATGGGGTGGATTCTTGCGCGTCCCCCTCCGGGTCATCTCATCCGGGTCACGATGCCGCATCCCCTGTTATCCAGGCCACCGGGCCACGACCTGGGCGTTCAGGACAGAAACGGTTTGGCAGGACAGAAACGGTTAGGTTGACATCATGAGCCCGCATGACCGTTCCGGACCCGGAACCATCGTTGCTCCCGAAGCCTCCACCGCCCCCCTGCCCTGGCACGCCCAGCCCCCGGACCAGGCTTTGGCCGCGCTGGACAGCCCCGACGACGGGCTGACGCCCGACGAGGCGGCGGAACGCCGGCGGCGGTACGGCCCCAACCGGCTGACCCCGCCGCCCCGCCGGTCGGCGCTGATGCGCTTCCTGGCGCAGTTCGACAATTTGCTGATCTACGTGCTGATCGGCGCGGGAGTCGTCACGGTGCTGCTGGGCGAGTTCGTGGACGCCGCGGTGATCGCCGGCGTCGTGCTGATCAACGCCGCCATCGGCTATGTCCAGGAGGGCAAGGCGGAGCAGGCGCTGGACGCCATCCGCAGCATGCTGTCGCCGCAGGCGGTGGTGCTGCGCGGCGGCCATCAGGTCACCGTTCCGGCGGAGGACCTGGTGCCCGGCGACCACGTGATTCTGGCCTCGGGCGACAAGGTGCCGGCGGACCTGCGGCTGGTCCGCGTCAAGGGCCTGCGCGTGCAGGAGGCGGCGCTGACCGGGGAATCCGTGCCGGTCGCCAAGAGCGCCGACGCGGTGGCCGTGGATGCTCCCCTCGCGGAGCGCGGCGGCATGGCTTATTCCGGCACGCTGGTCGCCCAGGGACAGGCCACCGGCGTCGTGGTGGCCACGGGGGACCGGACGGAGCTGGGGCGCATCGGCACGCTCCTGGCGGGCGTGGAGGAGCTGACCACGCCGCTGCTCGCCCAGATGGCCGTTTTCGGACGCTGGCTGACCATCGGCATCCTGGCGCTGACCGCCCTGACCTTCCTCTACGGTTCGCTGGTCCAGGGGGAGCCCTGGCCGGAGATGGTCATGGCCGCCGTCGGTCTGGCGGTGGCGGCGATTCCGGAAGGGCTGCCCGCGGTGATGACGATCACGCTGGCCATCGGCGTCACCCGCATGGCCCGGCGCAACGCCATCATCCGCCGCCTGCCGGCGGTGGAGACGCTGGGTTCGGTCGGGATCATCTGCTCCGACAAGACAGGCACGCTGACCCGCAACGAGCTTGTCGTGCAGACCGTGGTGACCGCGGCGGGCGATTGCGCGGTGACCGGCACTGGTTACCGTCCCGAGGGCGAGTTCCGCCGCGACGGCAAGGCCCTGGACCCCGCTGCCGATCCCGTCCTGACCGAGCTGGCCCGCGCCGCCCTGCTCTGCAACGACGCCGAGCTTCAGCGGGGCGAGGAGGGCTGGACGGTGGCCGGCGACCCGACCGACGGCGCCCTGCTGGCGCTCGGCATGAAGGCCGGGCTGGACGCGCGGGAGGAGGCCGTCCGTCGCCCGCGTACGGACGTCATCCCCTTCGAATCCGAACACAAGTACATGGCCACCCTGCACCACGACCACGAGGGGCACGGGCTGCTGTACGTCAAGGGCGCGCCGGAGCGCGTGCTGTCCATGTGTGCGCGCGTACGGGCCGCGGACGGCGGCACCGCGCCGCTGGACATGGCCCATTGGCTGGCGCGGGTGGAGGATCTGGCGGCAGGCGGCCAGCGCGTCCTGGCGCTTGCCGCCCGCCCCGCCTTGCCCGGCCAGACCGTGCTCGACATGGACGACGTGCGGGAGGGGCTGACCCTGCTCGGCCTGTGCGGCTTCATCGACCCGGCGCGCGAGGAGGCGGTGGCGGCGGTGGCCGAGTGCCAGGCGGCGGGAATCCGCGTCAAGATGATCACCGGCGACCACGCCGGCACCGCCCAGGCCATCGGCCGGCAATTCAATCTGTCGGGCGACGCGGTGTCGGGAACCGAGCTGGACCGGCTGGACGACACGGCGCTGGTCGCCGTGGCGCGCGATGCCGACGTCTTCGCCCGCACCACGCCGGAGCACAAGCTGCGCCTCGTCCGCGCGCTTCAGGCGGCGGGCTACACGGTCGCCATGACCGGCGACGGGGTGAACGACGCCCCCGCTCTGAAGCGCGCCGACGTCGGCGTCGCCATGGGCTGCAAGGGGACGGAGGCCGCGAAGGAGGCCGCCAGCATGGTGCTGGCCGACGACAACTTCGCCTCCATCACCCACGCCGTGGAGGAAGGGCGGACCGTCTACGACAATCTGCGCAAGACGATCCTGTTCATGCTGCCGACCAACGGCGCCCAGGCGCTGGTGATCCTGGTCGCCGTGCTGGCCGGCTACACGCTGCCGATTACGCCCGTCCAGATTCTCTGGGTCAACATGGTGACGGCGGTGACGTTGGGCCTGGCGCTGGCCTTCGAGCCGCCGGAAGCCGCGGTGATGAGGCGCCCGCCCCGCCCCAAGAACGAGCCGATCCTGCCCGGCTTCCTGATCGGGCGCATGGTGCTGGTGATGGCGCTTCTGGTCGCGACCAGCTTCGGTTTCTTCCTGCTGCACGAAGGCCACGGCGACCCGACGCCGGTCGCCCGCACCATGGCCGTCAACGCGCTGGTGATGGGGGAGATCTTCTTCCTGCTGAACGCCCGGGCGGTCACCGCCCCGGTGCTGAACCGGCGGGGGCTGTTCGGCAGCCGCGCGGTGTGGATCGCCATCGGGCTGATGCTGGTCTTCCAGCTCGCCTTCACCTACGCCCCGCCCCTGCAGAGCCTGTTCGGCACGGCGGCGGTGGACTGGACCCAATGGGTGGCCATGACGGCCGCCGGTCTGGCGATCTTCCTGGCGGTGGAGGCGGAGAAGGCGGTCACCCGCCGGGTGATGGAGCGGCGGGGCTGACCGCCCCTACGATTCCGGGCCGCCCATGTCGTGGAAGCCGATGTCGTAGCAATGGTCGGCGACCCAGTCGCGGAACGCCTCTTCGCTCAATCTGCCGGCGGCAAGCGCCAGAATGGTGTCCGCGGCCTCCCGCTCCGCCGCATCCAGTTCGAAGCCGTTCAGGCCGAGACACAGGCCCAGCGCCACGAACGCGGCGCGCTTGTTTCCGTCCACGAAGGGGTGATTGCGGCAGACGCTGACGCACAGCGCGGCGGCCAGATCGAAAATGGTCAGCCGGTCGTCACCATAGGCGATGAGCTGGTAGGGACGAGCCAGTGACGCTTCCAACGCCCCGAGGTCGCGCATGCCGGGCGCGCCGCCATGTTCCAGCAGCAGTTCGCCGTGCAGGTCGAGCAGCGCCTGGAGCGGCGGGTTGACGTAGGGACGTCCCTGGATCGTCGGCTGGTCCACGCCGGCTTACTTGGACAGGATGTCCATGGTGCGACGGTAGCGCGCGGAGAAGCGCCGGCCGATGTCCATGGCGCGGTTGTAGCCGTCGTCGGTCTTCGAGATCTCGATGCGGCCCTCGCGCACCTCGACGGACACCGCGTCGCCGCGCTGAAGGTCGGCCGCCGCCAGCACGTCGCGCGGCAGGGTAAGTCCGGTGGAATTGCCGACCTTGGTCAGTTTGGTGGTGTGCATGGCGATCTCCGCGCTGGATCGGCACAGGATGTAATTACGCTTGTTATTACGTCAAGGGGCGGTGGCCGGCCCGTGCCGGCCATCGCCCTGCCCCTTCCCGTCAGAAGGGCTTCACGATCACGAAGATGACGATGCCGATCATCAGCAGGGTCGGCGCCTCGTTCCACATGCGGAAGAAGCGCTGCGGGCGGGTGTTGCGGTCCGCCTCGAAGTCCTTGCGCCAGCGCGCCATCATCATGTGCGTGCCGGTCAGCGCCAGGACGAACAGCAGCTTGGCGTGCAGCCATCCCTGCTTCATCCAGGCCGGCTCCATCACGATCATCGCGATTCCGAACAGGTAGGCGGCGCCCATCGCCGGATTCATGATGGCGCGCAGCAGGCGGCGCTCCATCACCTTGAAGCGCTCCGAGGAGTCCGAGCCCCGTGCCGTCTCGCAATGGTAGACGAACAGCCGCGGCAGATAGAGAAGCCCGGCCATCCAGGCGATGATGCTGATGACGTGCAGAGCCTTGACCCAGAGATAAAGCACTGGAATCCCCTTCCCTTCCCGTTGCGCGCTTTTTCAAACCGTGCGGTGCCTCAGCCCCGGTTCGGCCAGTCCTTGATCAGACGGGCCAGTTCCGCCACGTGGTCCGGCGGGGTGGTCTGGATCACGCCGTGCCCCAGGTTGAAGACGAAGGGCTTGCCGGCGAGCGTCTCCAGAATCTCCGACGCAGCGGTGCGCAGGGCCTCGCCACCGGCGGCGAGCATGATCGGGTCGAGGTTGCCCTGCACCGGCAACTTGGATTGCAGATTCCCGGCCGCCCAAGCCACCGGGACGGTGGTGTCGAGCCCGACCGCATCCACTCCACTGCCCACCACGTAGTCCTCATAGGAGAGGCCCGCACCGCGCGGGAAACCGATGACCGGAATCGCGGGGTGGCGCGCCTTGATGAGATCGACGATCCGCCGCGTCGGCTCGATCACCCAGCGGCGGAATTCGCCGGCCGGCAGGACGCCCGCCCAGCTGTCGAACAGCTGCACCACCTCGGCCCCGGCCTCGATCTGGGTGCACAGATAATCGGCGGTCACCTCGACCAGCAGATCCATCAGCGCGCCGAATCCGGCGGGATCGCCGTAGGCCCAGCGCTTGACGTGCGCGTACTCCTTGGACCCGGCCCCTTCGACCATGTAGCAGGCGATGGTCCAGGGCGCCCCTGCAAAGCCGATCAGCGTGGTGTGCGCCGGAATCGCGCTGGAGAGGCGGCGGACGGTCTCGTAGACCGGCTCCAGCCGTTCGTGGAAGCGATCGCGCGACAGGCGCTTGAGGTCTTCCACGCTTCTCACAGGGTCCAGTTTCGGCCCCTCGCCCTCCAGGAAGGCCAGCGGCTGGCCCAGGGCGTGCGGCACCACCAGGATGTCGGAGAACAGAATCGCTGCGTCCATGTCGTAGCGGCGCAGCGGTTGCAGGGTTACCTCCACCGCGTGGTCGGGGTTGTAGCACATGTCCAGGAAGCTGCCGGCCTTGGCGCGCAATTCCCGATATTCCGGCAGGTAACGGCCGGCCTGGCGCATCAGCCAGAAGGGCGGGCGCGGACGCACCTCGCCGGCGAGGGCGGCGAGCATCGGCTTGGCAATCTTGGTCACGGCCTCGGACACGGCGGATCGTTCCCCTATGAGTGAATCGGGTCTGCGGGTTGTCTCCCCTCTACTCAGTATTCTTTTTAAAGAGAGAAAGGAAGAAGGGGTGGTGGGTGCCTGTGGAAAACGGGAATCCCCGCTTTGCGCCGAATCGTCCACAGGCCGGACGGCGCGCTGTGGACGAAAATCGGATTCTGTGGACGACTCCGGACGCTTTCGCCGGAAACGGCGGAAATGCTATACCGGGAAGCCTGGGAATCCCGTGGATAACATGGTCCGCGGGAGTCATTGTACCCATGTTCCGGAGAGGGCGCGCGGATTGTCCCGAAGGGGGCGCCAGCGGGGGCGACGAGTCCCGCCCCGAGGGACAGAATCCAGGAGATCCCCGTTGTCCACAGATTCGGACGGGTTCTCCACAACACGTTGGGGACGGATGAGACAGTTCCACCTGCATCTTGTGTCGGACGCGACCGGCGAGACGATCAACAGCGTCGCCCGCGCCTGCGTCATCCAGTTCGACGATGTTCGCCCGGTCGAGCATTTCTGGAATCTCGTGCGGACCGAGCGTCAGCTCGACATGGTTCTGGAGGGCGTCCAGGAGAATCGCGGCCTCGTCATGTTCACGCTGGTGGACGAGAAGCTGCGCCGCCGCCTTCAGGACTTCTGCCGCGAGGTGCAGGTCCCCTGCATCCCGGTGCTCGATCCGTTGATCAACGCGCTGGCCGCCTTCCTCGGCGTGGAATCGCAGCGCCAGCCCGGCCGCCAGCACGCCTTGGACGCCGAGTATTTCGGGCGCATGGACGCGATGGACTTCGCGCTGGCGCACGACGACGGCCAGTCGAGCTGGGATCTGCACGAGGCCGACGTGATCCTGATGGGCGTGTCGCGCACGTCGAAGACGCCGACCTGCATCTATCTGGCGAACCGTGGCATCAAGGCGGCGAACATCCCGATCGTCCCCGGTTGCCCGATGCCGCCGGAGATCGAGAAGCTGACCCGGCCGCTGGTCGTCGGCCTGACCAAGGACCCGGACCGTCTGGTGCAGATCCGCCGCAACCGGCTGAAGCTGCTGAACCAGAACGAGTCCTCGACCTACGTCGATCCGGAGGTGGTGCGCGCCGAGGTCACCGACGCCCGGCGCATGTTCACCCGGCGCGGCTGGCCGGTGATCGACGTGTCGCGCCGCTCCATCGAGGAGACGGCGGCGGAGATCATGATGCTGCTCGCCCGCCGCCAGACCGGCGGCCTGCCCGGCGTCGTCCCCGAGGGGCCCCTGACGTGAGCGGAGCGATTCCCACCGTCGTCCTCGCCTCCGGTTCCCGCACCCGGGCGGAGATGCTGGAGCGCGCCGGGGTGCGCGTCACCCTCGCCCCCGCCGCGGTGGACGAGGAGGAGATCAAGCTGGCCGCCCGCGCCGAGGGTGCCCCGGTCGAGGATGTGGCCGAAGCCTTGGCCGAGCTGAAGGCGCAGCGCGTCACCCGCAAGCATCCGGGCGCCCTGGTGATCGGCGCCGACCAGATGCTGGAGTGCGAGGGCCGCTGGTTCGACAAGCCGGCCGATCGCGACGCTGCGCGAGCCCAGCTGCAGGACCTGCGCGGCAAGGCGCACCGGCTGGTCAGCTGCGCCGTGGTCATCCGCGACGGCGAGCGGCTGTGGCACCATGTGGACCGCGCCCGCCTGACCATGCGCCCCTTCAGCGACGCCTTTCTGGAATCCTACCTCAACGCGGCGGGCGACGACGTGTTGGGGTCGGTCGGCGCCTATCACCTCGAAGGCTTGGGCGCGCAGCTCTTCCACCGGGTGGACGGCGACTTCTTCACGATCCTCGGGCTGCCGCTGCTGCCGCTGCTCGGGTTCCTGCGGGTGCATGGGGTGATTGCGGAATGACGATCAGCGGCAAGGCGAAGCTGGCCGGTGTGATGGGCTGGCCGATCGGCCATTCGCGCTCGCCCCGGCTGCACGGCTATTGGCTGGACCAATACGGCATCGACGGCGCCTATGTGCCGCTGGCGGTGCCGCCCGACCGCATCGAGCAGGCCATCCGCGCCCTGCCCGCGCTCGGCTTCCGCGGTTGCAACGTCACGGTGCCGCACAAGGAGGCCGCCTACCGCACGGTCGATCGGCTGGACGCCACCGCCAGGCGGATGGGTGCTGTCAACACCATCGTGGTCGGCGAGGACGGGACGCTGGAGGGCCGCAACACCGATGGCTTCGGTTTCATCGAGAACCTGAGAAGCGGTGTCCCGGGCTGGAAGGCATCGGACGGGCCGGCGCTGGTCATCGGGGCCGGCGGCGCGGCGCGGGCCGTGGTCGCCTCTCTCCTCGACGAGGGTGCTCCGCGGGTCTGGCTGGTCAACCGCACGCGGGCGCGGGCCGACGAACTGGCGGCGGATATTGGAGGCGCCATCGAGACCGCCGATTGGGTTTCACGTGAAACGCTTCTCGAAGGCGCAACTCTGGTGGTGAACACGACGACCCAGGGCATGGCGGGCCAACCGCCGCTTGAGCTGGACTTGCGCGCCCTGCCCGGTTCGGCCGTCGTCACCGACATCGTCTACACGCCCCTGATGACCCCGCTTCTGACCGCCGCGCAGGCGCGCGGCAACCGGGTGGTGGACGGCGTCGGCATGCTGCTCCATCAGGCCCGCCCCGGCTTCGCCGCCTGGTTCGGCCGGGAGCCGGAGGTGACCGAGGGGCTGAAGGCGGCCGTTCTCCAGGGTTGAGGGCGCGCGATGATCGTCTTGGGACTGACCGGCTCCATCGGCATGGGCAAGAGCACGGCGGCGCGCATGCTGAAGCGCATGGGCGCGCCGGTCTGCGACAGCGACGCCGTGGTGCACGGCCTGCTGGGGCGCCACGGCGCGGCGGTGCCGGCCATCGCGGCGGCCTTCCCCGGCGTCGTGGTGGATGGTGCGGTGGACCGGCGGGCGCTGGGTGCTGCGGTGTTCGGCAACCCGGCGGCGCTGAAGCGGCTGGAGGCGATCCTCCACCCGGCGGTGCAGGCGGCACAGCGTCGCTTTCTGAAGCAGGCGGCGCGCCGCCGCGTCCGCGTGGCGGTGCTGGACATCCCCCTGCTGTTCGAGACCGGCGGGGAGCGCAAGGTGGACCGCAGCGTGGTCGTCACCGCCCCCTTCCTCGTGCAGAAGTCACGGGTGCTGGCGCGGCCGGGCATGACGCCGGACAAGTTCGCCGCTATTCTGGCCCGGCAGATGCCCGACGCGGAGAAGCGGCGGCGCGCCGACCACGTCGTCACCACCGGCGACGGACGGCGGGCCACCCGGCGGGCGCTGCGCAACATCCTCGCCGACGTGAAGCGGCGCCGCGGACGGCAATGGCCGCCGCGGGGATACCAGCCCGGACAGGTGGTTCATGCGTGAGATCGTCCTCGATACGGAAACGACCGGCTTCAAGCCCGAGGAAGGGCACCGGCTGATCGAAATCGGCTGCGTCGAACTGCACAACCACGTCGCCACCGGCAAGACCTTCCACTGCTACGTCAACCCGGAGCGCGACGTGCCGCCGGACGCCGTGGCGGTGCACGGGCTGACGACGGAGTTCCTGTCGGACAAGCCGCTGTTCAACGACGTGGTGGCGGAGTTCGTGGCCTTCATCGGCGACGCGCCGCTAGTGATCCACAACGCGGCCTTCGACATGCACTTCCTGAACTGGGAGATGCGGATCGCCGGCTATCCGGTGATGCCGAAGGACCGGGCCATCGACACGCTGCTGATGGCGCGGCAGAAGTTCCCCGGCGCGCCGGCCACCCTGGACGCGCTCTGCAAGCGCTTCGGCGTCGACAATTCCAGCCGCACCTACCACGGCGCGCTTCTCGACGCCCAGCTTCTGGCCGAGGTGTATCTGGAGCTGCGCGGCGGCCGTCAGGCCGGTCTGGCGCTGGCCTCCGGCCCGGCAACGGGCGGTCCCTCGGCGATCCGCATCGACCGCCCCTACCGCGCCCCGCGCGCCCACGCGCCGAGCGAGGAGGAGCTGGCGGCCCATGCGGAGCTTCTCAAGAAGCTGAAGAACCCGCTCTGGGCCAGCGAGTAAAATCCCCTCTCCCCTCTGGGGAGAGGGTTAGGGTGAGGGGGATGCCCGTGTGCCGGACCCCTCACCACTTACCATCTCCCTTTACGGCAGCAGCACCGTGGAGCCGGTCGTGGCGCGGGACTCCAGCGCCCGGTGGGCTTCGGCCGCGTCGCGCAGCGCGAAGGTCTGGCCGACGTTGATGGTCACCCCGCCGGTGTGCACCACCTCGAACAGGTCGGCGGCGCTGGCCATCAGGTCGTCGCGCTTGGACACATAGCTGAACAGGGTCGGGCGCGTGACGTAGAGCGAGCCCTTGGCCGCCAGCACCTGGAGATCCAGCGGCGGGACCGGCCCGGACGCCGCGCCGAACAGCACCATGAAGCCGCGCGGCATCAGGCAGTCGAGGCTGTCCATGAAGGTCGTCTTGCCGACGCCGTCATAGACCACCGGCACGCCCTGCCCGTCCGTCAGGTCCTTCACGCGGTTCACGAAGTTCTCGCGCGTGTAGACGATGGGATGGTCGCAGCCGGCGGCGCGGGCCAGCTCCGCCTTCTCGTCGCTGCTGACCGTGCCGATCACGGTGGCGCCCAGATGCTTCGCCCACTGGCAGAGGATCTGGCCGACGCCGCCCGCGGCGGCCTGGACCAGGATGGTGTCGCCCGGCTGCACCGCGTAGGTGGAGCGCAGGAGGAATTGCGCGGTCATGCCCTGGAGCAGCATGGCGGCGGCCTGCCGGTCCTCGATCCAGCTCGGCAGCGGGATCAGCCGGTCGGCCGGGGCGAGGCGGGATTCGGCGTAGGCGCCGATCAGCGGCGCGTAGCCCACCCGGTCGCCGGGCTTCAGCGTCGTCACGTCCGGCCCCACGGCCTCGACCACGCCGGCGCCCTCGGTCCCGATGATGGCGGGAAGCTGCGGCAGCTTGTAGGCGCCGGAGCGGTGATAGGTGTCGATGTAGTTCAGCCCGACGGCCGTCTGGCGCAGCCGCACCTGACCGGGGCCGGGGTCGCCCACCTCGATCTCGTCCCAGCGCAGTGCCTCGGGTCCGCCGTACTCGTGGATGCGGATCGCGTGAACCATGGTGGTCGGTCCCTTCCCTTCTTATAGAAGCTGAAGCTCCAGCGTATCGCCGGCCTGTTCCGCTGTCACCCGGTACCGCCGCTCGTGGCGGAGCAGCCAGTCCTTGGTCCGCAGGCCGCCCAGGCCGGAATAGCCGCCGGGCGCCCCGCCGCCGCCGACGATGCGGTGGCAGGGGATGATCACCGGGATCGGGTTGGCCCCGCAGGCCCCGCCGACGGCCCGCGGCGCCGTCTCCAGCAGCCGCGCGACGTCGCCGTAGGTCAGGACGCCGCCGTAGGGAATGGCTTGCATCGCCGCCCAGACCTTTTGCCGGAAGGCCGTCCCGCGGGGGGACAGCGGCAGGTCGAAATCCAACCGCGTCCCGGCGAAATAGTCGCGGAGCTGGCGCGCCGCCTCCTCCAGAACCGGGTCCGGCCGGTCGTCGCCCAGCCGTCCCCAGTCGAGCGCGACGATGGCGCCGGCGGCGCTGGTCAGGGTCAGCAGGCCTAGCGGGCTGTCGACGGTCAAGCTGCCGATGGCCGGGTTTTTGAGGGTCTGCGCCATATCGGTCATCTCCGGCTCAGGGCGGCACCCAGCGCGTTGGGCGCGGTCACCGGCGGGGAGCAGGTCATGCCGGAGCAGACATAGGCGGTCGCCGCCCCGCCCTGCATGCCCTTGCCGTGCGCCGGATGCCCGGCGGGCAGATCGGTCCCCGGCGGCAGGACGGTGAGGATGCGGTCGGGAAGCGGCCGGTCGAGCACCGCCCGGCGCAGCGCCGCCGTGTCCGCTGCCTGCGGCTCGCCGACGATGACGATCTGCTGGGCCTTCCGGAGAAGCTCCGCCGCGTTCAGATAGGTCGGCAGTGGAAAGAAGTTGCGGCTCAGTTCGCCGGAGAAGGCGGCGGCCAAGGCGTCCGCCCGCTCCCGATAGGCGTCCTCGCCGGTGCGGTGGTGCAGCGTCGCCAGCACGGCCAGCATGGTGCCGTTGCCGCTGGGCGTCGCCGCGTCGCCGGCCGACTTGGTGCGGACGATCAGGTCGTCCGCGTCGTCCGCCGTGTAGAAGTAGCCGCCGGCCTGGGAGTCCCAGAAATGCGCGTCGAGCACCCGCACCCAGGTCCGCGCCCGTTCCAGCGGCTCCGCATCGCCGGTCGCCTCGTGCAGGGCGAGCGCGCCGCGCGCCATGTGGGCGTAGTCGTCCAGCGTCGCCCGGTGCTTGAGCTGTCCGGCCCGCCAGCTGTGCAGCAGGCGCCCGTCCTCGGTCATGCGGTCGCGGACGAAGGCATAGGCGCGCTGCGCCGCCGTGATCCATTCCGGCTCGTCAAAGACCATGCCGGCCTGGGCGAGCGCCGCGATCATCAGGCCGTTCCAGTCGGCCAGCACCTTGTCGTCCCAGCCCGGCTTGATCCGCTTTTCGCGCTCCCGCCAGAGGATCGCCCGCTGTTCGGCCAGCGTGGCCTCGGTCTCGGCGTCCAGCGCCTCGATGCGGTGCAGGCGGTTGAGAATGGTCGCCCCCTCCCAATTGCCCTGCGGCGTGACGCCATAGGCGCGCTTGAAGACCTCGGCGCCGGAGCCGAGGAGCCGGTCGATCTCCTCCTCGTTCCAAATGTAGAAGAGGCCCTCCTCGCCCTCGCTGTCGGCGTCCTGGGTCGCCGCGAAGCCGCCGCCCTCGGCGATCATCTCGCGCAGCACCCAGCCTACCGTTTCCCGGATGCGCGCCTCGAACAGCGGCTCCCGCTCGGCCTGCCAGACCAGGGTCATCAGGTCGAGGAGCTGGGCGTTGTCGTAGAGCATCTTCTCGAAATGCGGCACCAGCCACATCTCGTCCACCGAGTAGCGGGCGAAGCCGCCGCCCAGATGGTCGTAGATTCCGCCCTGGCCCATGTGGGCCAGAGTGTTGGTGACCGCCTCGCGGTACGGCTCCTTGCCGGTGCGCAGCCAGGCCCGCCAGAGCAGGGTGAAGATCGGCACCTGCGGGAATTTCGGGGCGTGCCCGATGCCGCCGTGGAAGGGATCGACCTCGCGAACCAGCCGGTCGGCGATCTGGTCCAGCATGGTGAGATCGACCTCCCCCGCCGCCCGGTTCTCGGCCAGCTTGCCCAGCGCGTCCTTCAGCGCGGCGACGTTGCGGGTGACGTTCTCCGGCTTGTTGCGGTAGGTCTCCGCCACGCCGCGCAGCACGTCGGGGAAGCCGGGCCGCCCGTAGCGCGAGGCCGGCGGGAAGTAGGTGCCGCCCCAGAAGGGCTCGGCCTCCGGCGTCAGGAACATGGTCAGCGGCCAGCCGCCCTGCTGCCCCAGCATCGCCAGGGCGGACTGATAGATCTGGTCGACGTCCGGCCGTTCCTCCCGGTCCACCTTGATGTTGACGAACAGCTCGTTCATCAGCCCGGCGATCTCGGGGTTCTCGAAGCTCTCGTGCGCCATCACGTGGCACCAGTGACAGGCGGCGTAGCCGACCGACAGCAGCACGGGCTTGTTCTCGCGCTTGGCCCGTTCGAAGGCGTCGCGGCCCCAGGCCATCCAATGGACGGGGTTGTCCTTGTGCTGAAGCAGGTAGGGGCTGGTCTCCCGGCCAAGCAGGTTCGCGGGCATCGCAGGCGTTTCCGGTCTGTGGCGTGGTTGGGAATAAACTGGCGCGGCGGTGCCGTTGCGCCAGGGCTTCCTATCTGTATAGTGGGGCATGAGCCGAAGCGGCGCTCAACCCTTAATTTCCCGCGCACCGCGCGCCTTCCAAGGGAATGGGGCCATGAAGATCACCATCGACATCGACTGCACACCCGAGGAGGCGCGCCACTTCCTGGGTCTTCCCGACGTGAAGCCCATGCAGGACGCCATGATGCAGGAGATCCAGGACCGCATGCAGGCCTCCCTGCTCGCCATGGACCCGGAGACGATGATGAAGACGTGGCTGCCGGCGGGAATTCAGGGCATGGAGCAGCTTCAGAAAATGTTTTGGTCCCAGATGGCCGCCGCCATGGGACAGGATGGACGCAAGTGACCGATCCGAAGCCCTATTTCGAAGCCCATGTTTTCTCCTGCACCAACCGCCGCCCCGACGGCAACAAGCGCGGCTCCTGCGCCGCCCGGGGGTCCGAAAAGCTCCGCGACTATATGAAGGCGCGCGCCCGCGAGCTGGGTCTGGACGGCCGTGTGCGCATCAACGCCGCCGGCTGCCTGGACCGGTGCGAGTTGGGTCCGGTGCTGGTCGTCTATCCGGAGGGCATCTGGTACACCTACCATTCCTTCGCCGACGTGGACGCGATCCTGGAGACGCATCTGATCGGTGGCGGCCGTGTCGAGCGGCTCATGCTGAAGCCGGAACAAAAAGAATTGCTGCCGGAACAGGTCGGCTGATCGTTCCGGAACCGGCACGATGATGTCTGGCACGATGATCCCGACGATCTTCGCCCTCGCCACCGCCCCCGGCCGCGCCGGTGTGGCGGTGGTTCGCGTTTCGGGCCCGGCCTCCGGCGACGCCCTCGCCGCCCTGACCGGCAAGCCGCTGCCCGAACCCCGCATGGCCACCCTGGTCCGGCTGCGCGACCCGCAGACCGGAGAGGCGCTGGACGACGCCCTGGTCCTGCGCTTCACCGCCCCCCGCAGCTTCACCGGCGAAGACGTGGTGGAGCTGCATTTGCACGGCGGGCGCGCCGTGGTGGCCGGCGTGGTCGAGGCACTCTCCGCCCGGCCCGGTCTGCGCGTCGCCGAGCCCGGCGAGTTCACCCGCCGCGCCTTCGAAAACGGCAAGCTCGACCTGACCGAGGCCGAGGCGGTCGCCGACCTCGTGGACGCCGAGACCTCCGCCCAGCGCCGTCAGGCCCTGCGCCAGATGGAAGGCGCGCTCGGCACACTCTACGACGGTTGGCGCGAGCGGCTGACCCGGTCGCTGGCCCACATCGAGGCCGACATCGATTTCCCCGACGAGGACCTGCCCTCGGGTGTCTCGGACGCGGCGCGTCCCGTGCTGGACGCCCTCGCCTCGGAGATCGACGCCCATCTCGACGACCGTGGACGTGGGGAGCGGCTGCGCGAGGGTCTGCACATCGCCATCGTCGGTGCGCCCAACGCCGGCAAGTCGAGCCTGCTGAACGCCCTCGCCCGCCGCGAGGCCGCCATCGTCTCGGCCCGCGCCGGCACCACGCGCGACGTGATCGAAGTCCATCTCGACCTCGGCGGCTACCCGGTGGTTTTGGCCGACACGGCGGGCCTGCGCGAGGCCGCCGCCGACGAGGTGGAGGAGGAAGGCATCCGTCGCGCGCTGGACCGCGCCGCCCGCGCCGACGTGAAGGTCGCCGTGTTCGACGCAACCGCCCTGCCCGCGCTCGACCCGGCGACGGTCGCGCTGCTCGACAAGGACACGGTGGTGGTCCTGAACAAGACGGACGTCGTCGATGCCGCGGTGCCGACAGTTGGCGGCTGGGAGGCGGTGGCCGTCTCGGCCCGGACCGGCGCCGGCCTGCCGGAGTTGGAGCGGCGTTTGACGGCGTTTACCGCCGACCGTCTGGCCGGCAGTGGCGCTCCCGCCCTGACCCGCGCCCGTCACCGCTCCGCCTTGGAGGAGTGCCGGGACGCCCTGCGCCGGGCCTTGACCGCCCCTCTGCCGGAGCTGATGGCCGAGGATGTGCGTCTGGCGAGCCGCGCCCTCGGCCGCATCACCGGGCGGGTCGATGTCGAAGACCTGTTGGATGTGATCTTCCGGGATTTCTGCATCGGCAAGTGAGCCAAGCGGGGGCGTGACAAACGTGCCGCGTCCCCCTGTTTCACGTGAAACACCGGCCGTGCTGCGTCGCGGCGCTTGGCGTCCGGCGCTGACTCGGCTATGGTCCGGCCATGCGAACGTTCGACGTCATTGTTGTCGGCGGAGGCCACGCCGGTTGCGAGGCTGCCGCCGCCGCGGCGCGCATGGGTGCGCGCACCCTGCTGCTCACCCACAAGCTGGACACCATCGGTGAGATGTCCTGCAACCCGGCCATCGGCGGGTTGGCGAAAGGGCATCTGGTGCGCGAGATCGACGCGCTCGACGGCGTCATGGCCCGCGCCATCGACCGCGGCGGCATCCAATTCCGCATCCTGAACCGCAGCAAGGGACCGGCCGTCCGCGGCCCGCGCGCCCAGGCCGACCGCAAGCTCTACCGGCAGGCTGTGCAGGCGATCCTCGCGGAACAAGCGAACCTGTCCATCGAGGCCGGTGGCGCCGAGGACCTTACCATTGGCGAGGATGGGCGGGTCACCGGCGTGGTGACCGGTTCCGGCGAGACCCTCGCGGCGGGAAGCGTGGTGCTGACCACCGGCACCTTCCTGCGCGGCCTGATCCACATCGGTGAGGAAACCACCCCGGCGGGTCGCGTCGGCGAGGCGCCGTCCATCGGCCTGTCCGACACGTTGGCGCGTCTCGGCTTTCCGCTCGGCCGGCTGAAGACCGGCACCCCGCCGCGTCTCGACGGCAAGACCATCGATTGGGCCGCTCTGGAGAAGCAGCCGGGCGACACGCCGCCCCCGCCCTTCTCCTACCTGACCGACCGTATCGACACGCCGCAGATCGACTGCGCGATCACCTGGACGACGCTGGAGATGCACGCGCTGATTCGCGGCAACCTCCACCGCGCGCCGATGTATTCCGGCCAGATCCAGAGCACCGGCCCGCGCTACTGCCCGTCCATCGAAGACAAGGTCGTCCGCTTCGCCGACAAGGAGCGCCACCAGATCTTCCTGGAGCCGGAGGGGTTGGACGACGACACGGTCTATCCGAACGGCATCTCGACCTCCCTGCCGCGCGACGTCCAGCTCGGCTTCCTGAAGACGATGCCGGGGCTGGAACGCGCGGTGATGATCCGCCCCGGCTACGCCATTGAGTACGACTTCGTGGACCCGCGTGAGCTGAAGCCGACGCTGGAGACCCGCCGGGCCCCCGGCCTGTTCTTCGCCGGTCAGATCAACGGCACCACCGGCTACGAGGAAGCGGCGGCGCAGGGCCTGATGGCCGGCATCAACGCCGCCCTGCTGGCCGGCGGCTCGGCGGAGGGCTTCGTGCTCGACCGCGCCGACGCCTACATCGGGGTTCTGGTCGATGACCTGATCACCCGGGGCACCAACGAGCCCTACCGCATGTTCACCTCGCGTGCCGAGTATCGGCTGATCCTACGCGCCGACAACGCCGACCAGCGGCTGACGGCGAAGGGGCTGGCGATTGGTTGCGTCGGGTCGGCGCGGCGCGACGCCTTCACGGCGAAGGCCGAGGCGCTGTCCGCCGGTCGCGCTCTGGTGCGCGCCCTCCAGGCCACCCCGGCGGAGCTGCAGCGGCAGGGCATAGCGGTCAACCAGGACGGGGTGCGCCGGACCGCCGCCGATCTGCTGCGCTACCCGGACCTCGACCTCGCCACCCTCGCCCGGCTGTGGCCGGAGCTGGCGGCGATCCCCGCCGATGTTGTCGAGCAGCTGGAGATCGACGGCAAATACGCCGGCTATCTCGACCGGCAGGAGGCTGACATCCGTGCCTTCCGCAAGGACGAGGCGCTTGAGCTTCCCGATGATCTGGACCCCGACAGCATCGGCAGCCTGTCAGCGGAAATTCGGCAGAAGCTGCGGCAAGCCCGTCCGGCGACCCTGGGCGCGGCGGCCCGCATTCCCGGCATGACCCCGGCGGCGCTGGTCGCCCTGCTCCGCCACGTGAAACGGCGCGATATGAAGGTGGCCGTCTGATGAGCCTGTTCGATGCCGCGGCCTTCCAGGCGGAGACCGGTGTTTCACGTGAAACGCTGGACCGCCTTGCCGCCTACGAGGCAACGCTGCGCAAGTGGCAGCCGAAGATCAACCTCGTCGGCCCCTCCACTCTGCCCGACGCCTGGCGCCGCCACTTCCTCGACTCCGCCCAGCTGTTCCCGCTGCTGCCCGACGGCACTCGGGTGCTGGTCGATCTCGGCAGCGGGGCCGGCTTCCCCGGCCTCGTCCTCGCCATCCTGGGCGTGCCGGAGGTGCATCTGGTGGAAAGCGACTCCCGCAAATGCGCCTTCCTGCGCGAGGCGGCGCGGGTCGCCGGAGCGTCGGTCACCGTGCACAACAAGCGGATCGAGGCGGTGCCGCCGATCGCCGCCGACGTGGTGACGGCCCGCGCTCTCGCGCCGCTGAACGACCTGCTGAGCTGGGCCCATCCCTTTGTCCAGGACCGGGGTGCGGCACTGTTTCCCAAGGGGCAAAATGTGGCGGACGAATTGACCGATACCACCAAATATTGGAAGATGCGGGTCGAGCGCTTCGACAGCCGCACCGACCCCACCGGAACCATCCTGCGTGTGAGTGGTATCGCCCGTGTCTAAGACCGCGACCCTGATGCATTCCCGCTCCGACGCTTCCCGCGAGGCTGACATGCCCTCCGCTTTTCCTTCCGCTCGCGTCATATCGATTGCCAATCAGAAAGGCGGCGTGGGCAAGACCACGACCACCATCAATCTGGCAACCGCTCTGGCCGCCATCGGCAAGCGCGTCCTGGTGATCGATCTCGATCCCCAGGGCAACGCCTCCACCGGCCTCGGCATCCCGCGCGCCGAGCGTCGTGTCGGCATCTACGACGTGCTGTTCGACGGCATGCCGCTGGAGGACGCCGCGACGGTGTCGACGGTGCCGAACCTGTCGATCATCACCTCCTCCGTCGATCTGTCCGGCGCCGAGGTCGAGCTGGTCACCTCCGAGCGGCGCGAGTTCCGGCTGCGCGAGGCGGTCGACAAGAGCGCGTTGGAATACGACTACGTGCTGATCGACTGCCCGCCGGCGCTCGGCCTGCTGACGCTGAACGCGCTGGTCGCGTCCCACGCCGTGATGGTGCCGCTGCAGTGCGAGTTCTACGCGCTGGAGGGCCTCAGTCACCTTGTCCGCACCATCGAGCGGGTGAAGCGCGCCTTCAACCCCGATCTGGACATCCATGGCGTCGTGCTGACCATGTTCGACAAGCGCAACAACCTGTCCGACATGGTGGCCGCCGACGTGCGCGGCTTCTTCGGAGAGAAGGTCTACGACACCGTCATCCCGCGGAACGTGAAGGTCTCGGAGGCGCCGTCCCACGGCAAGCCGGTGCTGATCTACGACATGCGCTGCCCCGGGTCGCAGGCATACATCCATCTGGCGGGCGAGGTGCTGCGCCGTGAGAAGAGGCTGAGCGCGTGATGGAGGATACCAAACGTTCGGACGGCGGTGCCCGCCGCGCCAGCCTGGGCCGTGGCCTGTCCGCCCTGTTCGGCGAGGCGGCCGAGGACTACTCCGCGCTCGACAAGGTGCGCCAGTCCAAGCAGGTGCCCATTGAGTTCATCCATCCCGGCAAGTACCAGCCGCGCCGCACCTTCGACGACGAGGCGCTGCAGGGGCTGGTCGAGTCGATCCGCGACAAGGGCATCCTTCAGCCCCTGCTCGTTCGCCGGGATTCGGAGACGACCAACTCTTACGAGCTGATTGCCGGCGAGCGTCGCTGGCGCGCTGCCCAGATCGCCGGCCTGCACGAGGTGCCGGTCGTCATCCGCGAGCTGTCGGATCGCGAAGCGCTGGAAATCGCGCTGATCGAGAACATTCAGCGCCAGGATCTGACGCCGCTCGAAGAGGCCGAGGGCTACAAGCGGCTGATGGAGGAGTTCGAGCACACGCAGGAGGATCTGGCGCGCTCGGTTGGCAAGAGCCGCAGCCACGTCGCCAACATGATGCGTCTGCTCGCCCTGCCCGACCCGGTCAAGGGCATGGTGCAGGACGGGGCGCTCAGCGCCGGCCACGCCCGCGCCCTGCTCACCTCCGCCGACCCGGTGTCGGTGGCGCGCGAGGTGGTCAAGCGCGGCCTGAACGTCCGCCAGACCGAGGACCTGATGCGCGGCAGCGCGCCGGTCAAGGCCAAGAAGGCCGGCGGAGGGCGGGGCGGCGCCGCCACCGATCCGACGCTCAAGGACGTCGATCTGGTGAACCTGGAGGAGGAGATCTCCGCCCGCATTGGGTTGAAGGTCGCCATCACACCCCAGGGCAAGGGCGGCTCCATCACCATCCATTACCAGACGCTGGACCAGCTCGACGACGTGCTGAGGCGCCTCGGTGGCGAGTAGGGTCTCACGGAACCAAACTGTCACTTTAGTGAAACGGCACTAGGTCCTGTCTGACGAGACTATTGACGTTGTGCTTCAGAGCGCAAGGTCAGTTT
>NZ_QLKQ01000031.1 GCF_003349955.1 Azospirillum brasilense | reverse complement strand
TGTTGCATCGTAAGCCATCAAACTGACCTTGCGCTCTGAAGCACAACGTCAATAGGCTCGTCAGACAGGACCTAGTTTTTGATGGGCGAAAGCTTCGCGGTGAACGGAGATGCATCTCGGCGGCAATGGTGTTGCAGAGATGCACTCCGAAATTAGACCAGCAAGAGGTCTTCCCATTCGTCAATCTCGTCTTCTTCGTCGCCAACGACGAGGAAGCCGTCCGGCCGCTCGGCCGTCTCATAGATGCTGGGCCCTTCGTCGCCCGCCAGGATGCGCCCCACGGCCATAGCTGCGGCAACCGCACCGTCGATCCGGCCTCGCGCCTTCTCTTTCGTGAACTTCTCATTCTCGGCCGCGTCCTTCTCGGGCACCACGTTGGCGAAGCACATCCGCAGCACCGGGTTCCCGCCGTGCCGGAACTCTCCGCCCAGGATAGCGCGCTTCAGCTCACGCACGGGTGCCGCCATGCTGGCGAAGCCCTGCCCGAAGGTGGCGACGGTGATGTCCTCCCGCTGCAACGCCGTGGTGACGGCGGTGGAGTTCCATCGGTCGATGGCGACGTCCTGAAGGTCGAACCGCTCGGCCAGTCCGACCACATGGGTAATCACCGCGTCATAGTCGATGCGGTTCCCCTCCGTGATCGTCAGGAAGCCGGCGTCGCGCCAGCGCAGGTAATCGGGCCGGTCCTGGCGGTGCAGCTCCGTGGCGGAACGCTTCCATTCTCGCTTGGTGTGGGTGGTCAACCGGCATCGACAATGCGATACACGCGGCCGGCGTCGGTCCGGGTCGATTCGATCGTGAGCCCGAGCCTCTTCCTGAGGGCGCCGAAGATGGCGCCGCGCACGGTGTGCTTCTGCCAGCCGGTGGCGGCAACGATCTCGTCGAGGCTGGCGCCTTGTTCGCGGCGGAACAGGACGATCACCTGCGCCGGCTTGGAGATGGCCGGGGTGCTGTCTTCAGCGGGGGGGGGTGGGCTCCAGCTTCCGGAGGCCGGTCCAGAGGCCGTGGACCGCACTTGCCCGGGTTCCTGCCGCTGGACATGGCTCTGCGCCGTTGCGCGGATTTCATTCGGGGAGAGGAGGGACAGGCGGAGCTGACCGGCCACTGGGCCGGGCGGGTGCGGGCAGCAAAGCAAACGTGAGGTGCGCTTGCTGGCATGGGGGAACCGGCATCCGCGTGCTATCCAGTTCCTGCTCGGCCACACCAAGCTGGAGAGCACGGTCCGCTATCTTGGGATTGAGGTCGAGGATGCTCTGGCGCTGGCCGGGCAGACCGAGATTTGAAGAGCAATGGAGGAGTGCTCTCGGCAACGGAGACATCTACCGGCTTGTCCTGACCCAAAGCGGACTTTTGTCCAAGACGGCTTTGCGCCAGAAGTGGACAGTCCGCTTTCGAAGATGGGGTGGGTGAAACTGCCGTCGATCACAGGTTCAAATCGCGGGCGTGCAATGGGCGCGAGCGATATGGATTGTTTGTTTACACATGATATCCACACAATCATTGCTGCTCTAAAACGACCTGTATAGAATGCGTTGTTATCCGTCATGCACCGGATAAGTCATCGAGAGCTAAGGTGTCAGGGGTTGAATGTTTTGATGATCAGTCAAAGCATGGTGCGAAAACGGGGAGTCCTATTTATTGACAAATATTCGCTTGATTGATTGAAGTGAATCATTGTGAATTTATAATGTTGAGGAAATAAGCGATGGCTTGGTACGCTCACACGCCAAAAATGCCGGGTGATCCTTGGGAGCCGCTGCGTGAGCATCTGCTCCGTGTCGCGGCAAGGGCGGAGGGATTCGCGGCGGTCCTGTTTCCTGGAAGCGACTGGGCGGGCGCCTGGGCGCGGGCACTCGGCCTGCTGCACGATGCCGGCAAATACGCCGAAGCCTTTCAAAGGCTGCTGAACGGCGAAAACATCCGGGTCGACCACTCCACGGCCGGCGCGGTCCTCGCCCTGGAGCGTTACGGCAAGGACAGTCCCGTCGGCTGGCTGCTTGCCTATGCGGTGGCCGGGCATCATGCCGGGCTGCCAGACGGCGGGATGGACGGAAACGAGGAGGCGAGCCTGACGGTCCGCCTGCGGAAGGCGAAGCTTCCGGACTCCGTCCGTGCCGAGGTGCTGCGGGAGATCGGGCCGCTGCTGCCCGCCGAACTGCCATTGCCGACCTTCGCGGACTGGTTCGCCGTGGCGCTCTTCGCTCGCATGATCTTCTCCTGCCTGACCGACGCCGACGCCCTGGCGACCGAGGGCTACAGCGACCCGGAGCAGGCGGCCCTGCGCGGCGGACAGCCGGACCTGCCGACGCTGGCCGCCGCCCTGCGGATGCATCTGGTCGGCAAGGCGGCAAAGGCCACCCCCTCCGACGTCAACCGGATCCGCACGGAGGTTCTGGAACGTTGCCGCGACGCCGCAGCGCTGCCTCCCGGCCTCTTCTCGCTGGCGGTGCCGACGGGTGGCGGTAAAACCCTGTCCTCGCTGTCCTTCGCGCTGGAGCACGCGCAACGCCATGGCCTGCGGCGCGTGATCTACGTCATTCCCTATCTGTCGATCATCGAGCAGACCGCCGAAACCTTCCGCGAGGACGCCTTCGCCGGCCTGCCCGGCGCCGTGCTGGAGCATCATTCCGCCTACGCGCCGCCCGGCGGCTTCGACGACCGGGACGAGGAGGGCGTCGGCCCCGACCGCCACAAGCTGGCGTCGGAGAACTGGGATTCCCCGGTGACGGTCACCACCGCCGTCCAGTTCTTCGAATCCTTCTTCGCCGCCCGCCCGTCGCGCTGCCGCAAGCTGCACAACGTCGCCCGTTCCGTCATCGTGCTCGACGAGGCGCAGCTTCTTCCTCTGCCCCATCTGCGGCCCTGCCTCGCTCTGCTCGACGCGCTGGCGCGGGATTACGGCTGCACGATCCTGCTGAGCACCGCCACCCAGCCGGCGCTCGACCGGGACCGGCCACTGGCCTTCGGCCTGACCGGCATCCGCCCCATCATGCCGGAGGACGGCGCCCCGGCCCTGCACAAGGCCATGGAGCGCGTGACGGTGGAGCACGCCGGCCTGCTCGACGACGAGGCGTTGGCCGACCGGATGCGGAACGCCACCCAGGCGCTCTGCGTGCTGGACACGCGCGGTCACGCAGCCGACCTCTACCGCGCGCTGAGGGATCGGGAGGTGGAGGGGCTGTACCACCTGTCCGCCGCCATGTGCGCCGAGCACCGCTCCACCGTTCTGGCGGCGATCCGCGCGGATCTGGCCGAGGGGCGCCCCTGCCGCGTCGTCAGCACGCAGCTCGTCGAGGCGGGAGTCGACGTGGATTTCCCCCTGGTGCTGCGCGCGATGGCCGGGCTGGATTCCATCATCCAGAGCGCCGGCCGCTGCAACCGCGAGGGCCGTCCCGGCCTGTTCGGCCGCGTCGTCGTCTTCGACACGGCGCGGCGCAACGGCCTGTCCGACCTCAACCGCCGCCGCGACCTCACGCGGGAGATCATGGACGGCCGCCCGTGGGACGAGGCTCTGCATCCCGACGTGATCGCCACCTATTTCCGCCGGCTCTACAGCGCCGACAAACGCAAGCGGACCGCCAGCGGCGGCGATCCCTACGATCGGACCGAAGCCTGGAGCCGCCTCGCCACCACCAACCGGCGCGACGCGATCCCCTTCCGCGCGGTGGCCGCCGACTTCCATCTGATCGACAACGACCAGGCGGCGGTGATCGTCCCCTACACCGAGGAGGCGCAACGCTGGGCCGACGCCCTGCGGGCCACCGAGCGCCCCGGCGCCATCGCCCGCAAGCTGCAACGCTTCATCGTCACCATCCCGCGCGGCCAACTCGCCCAGCTGATGGGTGCTGGCATCGTCAAGGCCATCGGGGAGCACGGTCAGTTCCTGCTGCTGACGGATCTGTCCTATTACGACGATGCGGCGCTTGGGCTGGTGACCCGTGATCCGCGAGATCGGACGGAGATGGAGAATTTGGTATAGCTCTAAATCATAGATGGCGTTTTCCAAGTTTAGAGCTTCAGATGAACCGTCGTCTCCAAGGCGTGAGTTGAAACATCTGTAGCTCAAAACCTATGAAGATTCTCTCCACATGGAGAGAGCAGGAGAAAACTATGTCAAGGGAAACGCAACGGTTGCATCCAGAACCCTCAAAAAATATGGGAATTACCATTATTAATAATGTTAACATTTATTCAGAGGCTCATCAAAAATCAACAAAATATTCTGAATTTAACTTACGTTATATATTTTCTTCTATCCTTCGATGGCTAGGAAAAGGCGATAGAGAATAACGGAAATTATAAACGTAAACGCAATCTATATCATGTGTGTACTGCAACTTCGGCCGCTTTTTATCTAATGAAACATGCGGGCGGCCGGATCTTCATTGATAAATCTTAGGTTGAATTTCAAAATTTTGGAAACTAGTTACTTTCATTTCTCATAAAAATCCATCCTTATGGTTGATGTTGTTAAATTTATTCCGTATAAATTTTTGCAGAATCATAAGCCGAAAGGCGCCCGCATGTCCCAAGGCATCAGCCTGCGCGTCCATGGTTCCCGTGCCCTGTTTTCCCGTCCGGAAATGAAGGCCGAGCGTGTCTCCTACGACATGATCACGCCATCGGCGGCACGCGGCATTCTCGAATCCATCCATTGGAAGCCGGCGATCCGCTGGGAAATCGACCGGATCACCGTCCTGAACCCGATCCGCTTCGACACCATCCGCCGCAACGAGGTGGCGTCGAAAGCCTCCTACAGTCTGGCGCGGCAGGCGATGGCCAACGGCAGCGACCTCGCGCTGCACCCGGAGGACGACCGGCAGCAACGCGCGAGTGTCTTCCTGCGCGACGTGGATTACATCATCGACGCCCATTTCGAGATGACCGACCGGGCCGGACCGCAGGACAATCCGGGCAAGCACGCGGAGATGGCGCGCCGGCGCATCGCCAAGGGGCAATGCGTCTGGCAGCCCTGCTTCGGTTGCCGCGAGTTCCCGGCCTATTTCGAGCCGCCGCCGGACATCCTGCCCGAACCGCCGGACGACCTGCGCGGCACGCGCGACCTCGGCTGGATGCTGCACGACATCGACTTCGCCGACGGCATGACGCCACGCTTCTTCCGCGCCACGTTGGTGAACGGGGTGCTGGACGTGCAGGATTGCCTGCGGCGGAGCGGCCTATGATCCTTACCGAGCTTTACCGCCTCTACGAACGCCTGCGCGACGCCGGCACGCTGCCGCCCTACGGCTATTCCCAACAGAAGGTGACCGGCTGCATCGTGCTGCGCGCGGACGGCAGCGTCTTCACCGTGCAGGACGAACGCGCCGACGAGAAGATCGGCAAGAAGGACAAGACGGTCAAGCGCCCGTCCCTTGTGGAGGTGCCGCAGCCGCCGCGCCGGACCTCCGGCGTCAAGGCCGGGTTCCTGTGCGATTCCGCCGGCTACCTGTTCGGCACGGCGGAGGGCCGCGCCGGCCGGGCAGAAGAACAGTTCGCCGCTGCCCGCGCCCGCCACGAAGCTGTCCTGGCGGGAAGCAACCACCCCTGGGCGCGCGCGGTTCTGGCCTTCTTCCAGACCTGGACGGTGGGCACCGCGCCGGAGGTCGCCGACCCCGACATCCTGTCCGGCTGGCTCGTCTTCCGCGCGATGAACGAGGACGATTATGTCCACGACGCGCCGGAGATCCGTGCCGCCTGGGAACGCGCCATGGACACCGAGACGGAGGCGGCGGTCCTTGGCCAGTGCCTCGTCACCGGCGGGTACGGCCAGCCCATCGCCCCGATCCACCCGGCCATCGGCGGCGTGCCGGGCGCGCAGACGGCGGGGGCGGCGCTGGTTTCCTTCAACGCACAGGCCTACGAGTCCTACGGCAAGAGCCAGAACCTCAACGCCCCGGTGTCCGCCCGCGTGGCGCACGGCTATACGGCGGCGCTGAATCATCTGCTGTCCCAGCGAGACAAGCGGCACCTCGTCATCGGCGAGGTCTCGGTGGTGTTCTGGACCGACCGGCCCACTCAATTCGAAGACGACGCCGTCCTCGTCGCCGCCCGTCCCGACATCCCGCCCGAGGACGAAACCCGCGCCCGGGCGGTGAAGGAGGCGCTGGAACGGTTGGCCCAGGGCCGTGCCGCGCTGGCTCCGGGGGAGGCGGGGGCCCGCTTCTTCGTGCTGGGCCTGTCGCCGAACGCGGCGCGGCTGGCGGTGCGGTTTTGGAGCAGCGACAGCCTGGGCGTCATGGCCGACCGCCTGGCCCGGCATCTGTCCGACATCGACCTGGTCCGACAGTGGGAGTGGCAGCCGCGCTACCCCTCGCTTTGGGCGCTCGCGATGGAGACCAAAACCAAATACCGGGGCGACGGCGACAACGCCAAGCCCGACCCGAACGACAAGGGGCTGGCCAAGCTGAACGGCGACCTGCTGCGCGCGGTGCTGGTCGGCGGGCCTTATCCGGCCAGTCTGCTGGCGGTGTTGCTCGACCGCATCCGCGCCGACCATGCGGTGAACCACCCGCGCGTCGCGCTGATCAAGGCGGTGCTGACGCGCCGCTCCCGGCTGGCCGGAACCACCGCCCAAGCCGCCCAGGAAGAGGGGAACAATCTCGTGGGTCTCGACGAATCCCGCACCGATCCCGGATACCGTCTCGGACGCCTGTTCGCTGTCTTGGAGAAAATCCAGGACAAGGCGGCGAAGGGAAGGGAAATCAACACCGATATTCGTGACAAATACATCGGGGGCGCCTCGGCAAGCCCGCGATCCGTGTTTCCAACCCTGCTCCAGCTTTCGGAAAAGCATCTGAAGCAATTGAGGAACAGTCCCGACCCCAAGCTGGTCAAAACCCACAATTGGCTGCGGGCGCGCCGAGCCTCCATTCAGGAGGCGTTGACCGGTTTTCCCGTCACGCTCGACCTGGAGCAGCGCGGCCTGTTTTTCATCGGCTACTCCCACGAACAATCCTACCGCTCTCCCGAGAAGGCCGCTTCGACCGAACCGGCCGCTCCCGACGAAACCTTGTCCGATCCGGAGTGACCGTCATGGGCATCCACGAGTCCCGCATCGAGTTCGTTTATCTGTTCGACGTCCGCAACGGCAACCCGAACGGCGATCCGGACGCCGGCAACATGCCCCGGCTGGACCCGGAGACGGGTCATGGTCTGGTCACCGACGTCTCGCTGAAGCGCAAGATCCGCAATTACGTCCAACTGACCCAGGAAGGCCGCCAGGGCTACGAGATCTATGTCCGCGAGAAGGCGATCCTGAACGACCAGCACGCCCGCGCCTACGAGGCTAACGGAATCGAACTGGACAAGGGCAAGGGCAAGGCGAAGGGCGAGGCCGACGCCCGCAAGGTGACGCAATGGATGTGCGACACCTTCTTCGACGTGCGGACCTTCGGGGCGGTGATGACGACGGGCGTCAACTGCGGGCAGGTGCGCGGGCCGGTGCAGATCACCTTCGCGGAAAGCCTGCACCCCATCGTGCCGGCGGAACTGTCGGTCACCCGCATGGCCGTGACCACCCAGGCCGAGGCCGACAAGCAGAGCGGCGACAACCGCACCATGGGCCGCAAGCACATCGTCCCCTACGGGCTGTACCGCGCCCACGGCTTCCTCTCGCCGCATCTGGCGCGGCAGACCGGCTTCTCGGACGCCGACCTGGACATCCTGCGCAGCGCGCTGGTGAACATGTTCGAGGTGGACCGCTCGGCCGCGCGCGGCGAGATGGCGGCGCGCCGGCTGATCGCCTTCCGCCACAAATCCCCCCTCGGCGAGGCGCCGGCGCAGACACTGTTCAAGCGTGTGGCCGTCGAAATGAACGACGGGGTGACCGCCCCGCGCGACTTCGACCGCGACTTCACCGTCACCATCGACCGGGACGGCCTGCCCGATGGGGTGAAGATCGAGGAGTGGCTGTAGCCTCATGGAGGCGGACGACTCCGCCCTCGTCCCGCTGTCGGCCCTTCAGCATCTCGCCTTCTGCGCGCGCCAGTGCGGGCTGATCCATCTGGAAGACGCCTGGGCGGAGAACGCGCTGACCGCCGAGGGCCGGGTGCTGCACGAGCGGGTGGACAACGCACCCGGCGAAACGCGGCGCGGGGTCCGTATCGCGCGTGGCGTGCCCTTGCGCCATCGGCGGCTTGGGCTGGTCGGGCGGGCCGACGTGGTGGAGTTCCACAACCGGCGCGGCCTGCCGCCGCTGCCCTGCCCCGTGGAGTACAAGCGTGGCAAGGCCAAGCCGCACGACGCCGACCGCGTCCAGCTCTGCGCCCAGGGCCTGTGCCTGGAGGAGATGCTGGGTCTTGAGGTGCCGGGCGGCGCGCTCTTCTACGGGGAAACCCGGCGGCGGCAGGAGGTGGCCTTCGACGCCGCCTTGCGCGCGCGGACCGAGGCATTGGCCGGCGAACTCCACGCGCTGTTGGCCTCCCGCGTCACGCCGCCGCCGGAACCGGGGCCCAAATGCCGGTCCTGCTCGCTGGAACCGTTTTGCCTGCCGACCCTGTCGGGCTCCCGTTCCGCCGCCGTCTGGCTGGACCGCATGCTCCGCGCCGACGCCGCGGAGGGCGCCGCCAAGGAAGATCCGCCATGAAGCGCTTGTTGAACACGCTCTACGTCACCACCCCCGGCAGCTACCTGTCCAGGGAAGGCGAGGCGATCGAGGTGCGGCGCGAGGATGGCGCACGCACGTTGGTGCCGATGATCGCGCTGGAGGGCCTTGTCGCCTTCGGCAGCGTCGGCGCCAGCCCGCATGTGCTCGGCCATTGCGCCGAGAAGGGGATCAGCGTCGGTTTCCTCTCCGACACCGGCCGGTTCCTGATGCGGGTGGAGGGCCCGGTGTCGGGCAATGTCCTGCTGCGTCGCGCGCAGTACCGGGCGGCGGACGACCCGCTGCGGGCCGCCTCGGTGACCCGCGGCGTTCTGGCCGGCAAGCTGGCCAACCAGCGGACGGTTCTGCGCCGCCACCGCCGCGACCACACCGATCCGACCGGCGCGCTGGCGTCGGCCGAAGATGCAATCAGCCGCGCCCTGACCCAGCTCGACCGGCCGCTCGACGTCGACCGCCTGCGCGGGGTGGAGGGCGATGCTGCCGCCTGCTATTTCGGCGCCTTCGCCGCCATGATCCGGCGCGACGAGCCGGAATGGCGGATCGCCGGCCGGTCGCGCCGACCGCCGCTCGACCGCGTCAACGCGTTGCTGTCCTTCCTCTACACCCTGCTGACCCACGATGTGCGGGGAGCGCTGGAAGCGGTTGGGCTGGATCCGCAGGTCGGCTTCCTGCACACGGATCGCCCGGGGCGGCCGTCCCTGGCGCTCGACCTGCTGGAAGAGTTCCGGGCCCCCTTCGCCGATCGGCTGGTGCTGACCCTGATCAACCGGCAGGAGTTGCGCCCCGACGATTTCGAGATTGGCGAAACCGGTGCCGTTGCCCTCACCGCCGATGCTCGCAAGGCCGTGCTGGTCGCCTACCAGAAGCGCAAAAAGGAGGAACTGACCCACCCCTTCCTGAACGAGAAGCTGCCCTTCGGCCTGATGTGGCACGCGCAGGCCCGTCTGCTGGCGCGGCATCTGCGCGGCGACCTGGACGCTTATCCTCCCTTCCTCTGGCGGTGACGCGGTGCTGGTCCTGGTCTGCTATGATGTCTCCACGGAAACCCCGGCCGGCCGTCGCCGCTTGCGCCGTGTGGCAAGGGCTTGCCAGGACCACGGCGTGCGGGTTCAATATTCAGTGTTCGAATGCACGGTCGATCCCGCACAATGGACCGCGCTGCGCGCGTCCTTACTCGGCTTGATCGAGCCGCAGACCGACAGTCTGCGCTTCTATCTTCTCGGTTCGTCGGCGCGGCACAAGGTGGAGCATGTCGGCGCTCGCACACCGACCGATCTCGATGGGCCTCTAATTCTGTAATTGTCAGCGCCTGTGCGAACCCCAAGCTCCCATGCATGCTCCGGGAGGATTCGCGCTCCAGAAAAGTCAAGGCTTCTGAATGCCTTGGCACCTACGCTGGCAATGCGAGACGGTCGCTCTTCCATCAATCACATTCGTTCGCATATTGGTTGCCGTTTTGCATGTACAGTCAATAGCTTATACTATGGCGGTCGCCTCCTGCGCGGAGGCGTGGATTGAAACGCTGCGGTCCTTGTCCCAGCCGACCGCGTGCAAGTCGCCTCCTGCGCGGAGGCGTGGATTGAAACGACAGCATGCCAACGGCGTAGTCCCATTTCTCGGGTCGCCTCCTGCGCGGAGGCGTGGATTGAAACACCACTCGGGCCGCTGACTTCGAGAAGGCCGCCGTCGCCTCCTGCGCGGAGGCGTGGATTGAAACCGCTTCATCGGTGACCCGCGGGGAGAGACCCCGGTCGCCTCCTGCGCGGAGGCGTGGATTGAAACAAGTCGTGGGTGATGGGGCGTCTCGACTGGCCGGGTCGCCTCCTGCGCGGAGGCGTGGATTGAAACGCGAACGGCAAGCTCTACCGCTTGGACCCGGACGGTCGCCTCCTGCGCGGAGGCGTGGATTGAAACAGCAGCGGACCGAAGACCTTGAGACGACGGAGGGTCGCCTCCTGCGCGGAGGCGTGGATTGAAACAGCGACCGGCCGGCGGTCGAACGCCTCATGCAGTCGCCTCCTGCGCGGAGGCGTGGATTGAAACGCCCACAACGACCGCGGGCATCCCTTCTACGTGAGTCGCCTCCTGCGCGGAGGCGTGGATTGAAACTGCTCCGGCGTCATGTCAGCCATGGGCGGCCTCCGTCGCCTCCTGCGCGGAGGCGTGGATTGAAACATCCCGACCACTGAGGCCCCGCAGCAGGTCCACCGTCGCCTCCTGCGCGGAGGCGTGGATTGAAACTCCGGCAACGTGTCGGTCGCGAACGCCACCGCCGTCGCCTCCTGCGCGGAGGCGTGGATTGAAACGCCCCGCGCCGGCTGGCGAACTCCGAGCTGGTCGCGTCGCCTCCTGCGCGGAGGCGTGGATTGAAACGCCGTGATGGGCAACGGTGGGACAAGCCTGACGTCGCCTCCTGCGCGGAGGCGTGGATTGAAACCCCGTGAAGCCATAGAGGCAATGGCCCGCAAGGTCGCCTCCTGCGCGGAGGCGTGGATTGAAACGCTGTAGCCGGGGAGTTCGTCGCATGACCGAAGGTCGCCTCCTGCGCGGAGGCGTGGATTGAAACAAAAGAGCTGCGGTGAAGTGGGGTATCGGTCGATGTCGCCTCCTGCGCGGAGGCGTGGATTGAAACGTCGTGTTCCAGAAGCAAAGGATCTACGGACTTGTCGCCTCCTGCGCGGAGGCGTGGATTGAAACGCCACCATCGCGCGGGACACCAGATGGGACGAGGTCGCCTCCTGCGCGGAGGCGTGGATTGAAACCGCGTTTGACTTTGCCGGACACCCGCCGCGGGATGTCGCCTCCTGCGCGGAGGCGTGGATTGAAACGAAGCCGCCCGCGTAGGCGTCGACTGCATCGACCGTCGCCTCCTGCGCGGAGGCGTGGATTGAAACGGGGCGGGCCTACCCTGCCCCGGTTAGACCATGTCGCCTCCTGCGCGGAGGCGTGGATTGAAACACTACGATGGGGCCATGCGCCTTATGCTGGTGGACGTCGCCTCCTGCGCGGAGGCGTGGATTGAAACATGTTAACGGTCGCAAAAATCACCTTGGCTACTGTCGCCTCCTGCGCGGAGGCGTGGATTGAAACCTCAACACCTTCATCAACTTTGCCCAGGCGGCGGTCGCCTCCTGCGCGGAGGCGTGGATTGAAACGCCAAGGTGCCGGCGGTGATCGCCGCCAAACTGTCGCCTCCTGCGCGGAGGCGTGGATTGAAACCGTTCCAGTACGACAGGTGCGCGCACCGGCCCGGCGTCGCCTCCTGCGCGGAGGCGTGGATTGAAACGCTCTGTTCTCCGCCCGCCGGCAGGAGGAAATCGTCGCCTCCTGCGCGGAGGCGTGGATTGAAACTGCCCAAGGGCACTGAGATCCTGTGCAGCTACGGTCGCCTCCTGCGCGGAGGCGTGGATTGAAACGATGCGGCGGCAGGCCAGATCAAAATACTTCCGAGTCGCCTCCTGCGCGGAGGCGTGGATTGAAACGCATCTCGGGCAGCGTCGCCCATGGTGATCTCGTCGCCTCCTGCGCGGAGGCGTGGATTGAAACTCGCCGCTCTCGTCCTGTGAGGTGATCCATGGGTGTCGCCTCCTGCGCGGAGGCGTGGATTGAAACCTTGGTTTTTGCGGGAGGCATTGTAGCTACAAATCCGTCGCCTCCTGCGCGGAGGCGTGGATTGAAACGTGCTGTCTGCCGAGCTGAGCGGCCAGCGGTTTGTCGCCTCCTGCGCGGAGGCGTGGATTGAAACCATGCGCGATCCGGCTGTGCCGCAATCGGACGGTGTCGCCTCCTGCGCGGAGGCGTGGATTGAAACGGCTTGCTCGGCCACACCGCGAACTCCGGCGCGGTCGCCTCCTGCGCGGAGGCGTGGATTGAAACGCGCAGGCCGTCGATCCGTTCATGCACGCGCTTGTCGCCTCCTGCGCGGAGGCGTGGATTGAAACAAAGCGCACCTGGTGGTCGAGCGCGACCCCACCGTCGCCTCCTGCGCGGAGGCGTGGATTGAAACGCTGAAACCGTGACCGTTAGCGCCATGGAGATTGTCGCCTCCTGCGCGGAGGCGTGGATTGAAACTCCGTCCTGGTGCTTGTCGTCGTGCTCGGGGCCGTCGCCTCCTGCGCGGAGGCGTGGATTGAAACCCGGTCTGCGTCGACGGCCTGTGCAGTCGCCGGCACGTCGCCTCCTGCGCGGAGGCGTGGATTGAAACATAGGAGCCGCCACCGGCGAAGGTCAGGAGCGCACGTCGTCTCCTGCGCGGAGGCGTGGATTGAAACTCTTCCTGGGCGGCGACCGGTCCAACGGCGTCGTGGTCGTCGCCTCCTGCGCGGAGGCGTGGATTGAAACGCTCCTTTCTCGGTCGGGTCCGCATGCGACGCCGGTCGCCTCCTGCGCGGAGGCGTGGATTGAAACGTGGCGGGCGTGGAGCCGGTCGGTTGGCACAAGGTCGCCTCCTGCGCGGAGGCGTGGATTGAAACGTTGCGGCGCAGGCGAGCATCGCCACGATCTACCGTCGCCTCCTGCGCGGAGGCGTGGATTGAAACCGTGTGCCGCAGGTAGGTGGTGTCCCACACGGCGATGGGTGGACGGACAAAATGACGGACGGGCGGCAAAGCGGGCAGGCGTCCGGTTCATGGTCTACCGAACCGGACAGTTTGCGCACTTTCGTGTCGTCCCCCCGAGCCGGCGTGGCGGGGACCACCCGGCGTCGCCCTGGCAAACCCGGTACCCGCCTCCTTCCAACCCGCCTCCTTCCAACTCACCACCGTGGACTTGGCAGCGCCGTCAGCGGCCCGCGGCCCCGGTGCGGGTCACCAGGAAGTCGATCAGGCGCTGCGCCGAGGCGTCCAGCTCGTCCCCGGCGCGGGTGCAGATGGCCAGCTCGCGCCGCGCCCACGGCTCGTCGAGCAGCAACAGCGTCAGCCCGAAGGCGGCCACCAGGGGTTGCGCCGCCAGTTCCGGCAGGATGCCCAGACCCAGCCCGTGCAGCACCATCTGGCACATGGCCTCGAAACTGCGGACCTGCACGCGCACCCTCGGGGTCTGCCCGCTGCGGCGCGCCTGATTGATCACGAGCCGGTGCACGGCGGTTGCGTGGTCGAGCGTGACGAGTTCTTCCTTGAGAACCGACGCGAAGGCGACCGGGCCGCCCTGGGCCAGAGGATGGTCGGATGGCACGACGACGGCCAGACGGTCTTCGGCGTACATCCGGGTGCGGAGTTGCCACAGGTCGCCCCCGCGCACGATGACGCCGATGTCGGTTTCCTTCTGGTAGAGCGCCTCGACGATCTCGACGCTCGGGCGCTCCTGCAGCTCCAGACGGATCGAGGGGAAGGCGCGGGCGAAGGCGGACAGGTCGCCGGCCAGCCGCTGCACCAGCGCCGAGCTGCTGGCGAACACCCGCACGGACCCCCGCACGCCGGCACGGTAGTCGGCCAGTTCGGCGTCGAGCTGCTGGTTCATCCCCAACACGCCCCGCGCGTAGCGCAGCACCGCCAGCCCCGCCGGGGTCGGCTCCACGCCGTAGGGCAGCCGGTGCAGCAGAACGGTGCCGCAGCCCTCCTCCAGGAGCTTCATGCGCCGGCTCGCCGCCGACAGGGCGAGGTTCGACTGGCTGGCTGCGCGCGTGATGCTCTTCGTCTCGCACGCCCGCAGGAACAGCAGCAACGTCTGGACATCGTGCCGAACCATCCCCCGCCCTTTCCCGCTTGAGGATCCCAGCGGCGGTTTTCGACAGGCCGCCTTGTCCGATTCCGCAGGCCATCAGTGTGCAGCAGCCCCGGCACCGGCGCAACGGCGCTTCCGCCTTCGAATTCCGCGAAGGCTGACTACCGGGAAATCTAATTCGTTTGTATGACAAGCAAATGATACCGTTTCTTCCAGAGCGCATGTCGGTCGCCGGGCGGCGGCCGGGTGCGCGGGCAGGGATGGAAACGAGGGCGATCACATGGCCGCGTCGAGCACCCCCCATGAACGAGCCGGCACCGCTCCGGCCGGCGACCGGCCGATGGCGTCGGACGCCCTGGCGAACCTCCGCGTGCTGGACCTGACGCGGGTGCGGGCCGGTCCGACCTGCTGCCGCGTCCTCGCCGACTTCGGCGCCGACGTGATCAAGATCGAGGCGCCGGCCGGGGCCGACCCGAACGATGGCATGAACGGGCCGCGCGACGGCTACGACATGCAGAATCTCCACCGCAACAAGCGCTCGCTGTCGCTCAACCTCAAGACGCCCGAGGGCAAGGCCATCCTCGGCCGCCTCGTCCGCACCGCGGACGTCGTGGTCGAGAACTACCGCCCCGACGTCAAGCACCGCCTGGGCATGGACTACGAGACGCTGCGGGCGATCAACCCGCGCATCGTCCTGGCCTCGATCTCCGGCTTCGGGCAGACCGGTCCGTACCGCGACCACGGCGGCTTCGACCAGATCGCCCAGGGCATGGGCGGGCTGATGTGGCTCACCGGGCTGCCCGGCCAGGGTCCGGTGCGCGCCGGGGTCGCCATCGCCGATATCGCCTCCGGCCTCTACGCCGTCGTCGGCATCCTGATCGCGCTGGCCGAGCGCGAAACCTCCGGAGAGGGGCAGTGGGTGCAGACGTCGCTGCTGCAAAGCCAGATCGCGCTGCTCGACTTCCAGGCCGCCCGCTACCTCGTCGACGGCGTGGTGCCGGAGCAGGCGGGCAACGACCACCCCACCTCGACCCCCATGGGCCTGTACCGGACGGCGGACGGCTTCATCAACATCGGCGCCTCCGGCGAGGATTTGTGGCGCCGCCTGTGCCGCGCCGTCGGGCAGCCGGCTCTCGCCGAGCGGCCCGAGTTCCGCAGCGAACCCGACCGTCTGGCCAACCGGCCGCGGCTCAACGCCGAACTCGGCGCCATCCTGGCGGCGCGCCCGTCGCGCGAATGGATGGAGGCGCTCACCGCGCACGGTGTACCGGCCGGACCGGTCAACCGGATGGACGAGGTGTTCGCCGACCCGCAGGTCGAGCATCTGGGCATGGCGGTGCCGGTGCAGCACCCGCGCCGCGGCGCCATCCGGCTGGTCGGCCAGCCGGTGGTGCTGTCGCGCACCCCGGCCGGCATCGCCGCCCCCACGCCGGAGGCCGGCGCGCACACCGACGACATCCTCGGCGGCCTCGGCTACACGCCGCAGGAGGTCGCCGATTTCCGCGGCCGGAGGGTGATCTGATGGATGGGCCGTCGCTCCGCTACCGGACCACCGGCCCGGTCGCCCGGCTGACCATCGACAACCCGGCGCGCCGCAACGCCATGACGCTCGACATGTGGGCGGCGCTGCCCGATCTGGTGCGCCGCGCCGAGGCGGACCCGGAGGTGCGGGTCGTCCTGCTGCGCGGGGCCGGCGACGTCGCCTTCTGCGCCGGGGCCGACATCTCGCAATTCTCCGAGATGCGCAGCGGCGAGGCCGGTGGGCGGGCCTACGACGCCGCGGTCGAGGCGGCGCAGGCGGCGCTGTCCGCCGCCGGAAAGCCGACCGTCGCCTATGTCCGGGGCGCCTGCTTCGGCGGCGGCGTCGGGATCGCTCTGAGCTGCGACCTCCGCGTCGCCGCCGCGGACGCCCGCTTCCGCATTCCGGCGGCGCGGCTGGGCCTGGGCTACACCTTCTCCAACGTCGAACTGGTGACGGCGCGCCTCGGCGCGTCGGCGACGGCCGATCTGCTGTTCACCGCCCGCACGGTCGATGCGGAGGAGGCGCTCCGCCTGGGCCTCGTCGGGCGCCGGTTCGGCGTCGAAGAGGCCGACGCGGCGGTGGAGGATCTGGTGACCGCCATCGGCGGCAACGCCCCGCTCACCCTGCGCGCGGTCAAGCGCGCCCTGGTCGAGCTGGCCCGCCCGGCGGCGGAGCGCGACACCGCCGCCGTCGATGCGCTGGTGCGGGTCTGCCTGGGCAGCGACGACTATCGCGAGGGTCAGGCGGCGTTCAAGGAGAAGCGGGAGCCCGGCTTCCGCGGAGTCTGAACGAACAACGGGGGAGGGACGTCGGATGAGCGAGCTTTCGGCCCAGGAGGCCTTCGAGATCGGCGGTCTGTACAGCCGGTACAACCTGTGCAGCGACCTCGGCGACCCCGACGGCTACGCCGACTGCTTCACGGCGGACGGGGTGCTGGAGCTGATGCCGCACGAGCTGCGCATCGCCGGCCGGGCCGCTCTGCACGGGCACAAGGTGCGCGACCTCGCCACCCGGCAGGGCTACCGGCGGCACTGGAACGGCAACCTGCTCCTGGAACGGGGCGACGGCGGTTCGGTGCGAGGCCGCTGCTACCTGATGGCCTTCAACGGCCCGGCGGGCGAACTGCCGGCCATCGGCGACTGCGGGGTGTACGAGGACGACATCGTGCTCGACGGCGGCACCTGGCGGTTCCGCCGCCGCCTCCTGACCATGGACGCCAGCACCTGGACGCGGAGGTGACGGCGATGGACGACATCCAGACCATGGGCGCGGCGGAGCTGGCGCGGGCGGTGGGCAACCGCCAACTGTCGGCCCGCAGCGTGGCCGAGGCCTTCCTCGCCCGCACCGAGGCGGTCAACGGCGTGGTCAACGCCGTGTGCACCCTCAACCCGGCGGCGCTCGCCGAGGCCGACGCCTGCGACGCCCGTCTGGCCTCCGGCGCCGCGCCGCGGCCGCTGGAGGGCGTGCCCTTCGTCGTCAAGGACAACGTCGACACCGCCGGCCTGCGCACCACCTACGGCTCGCGGCTGCGCCGGGACTTCGTGCCCGCCGAGGACGCGGTGGCCGTGGAGCGGCTGCGCCGCGCCGGCGCGGTGCTGCTCGGCAAGACCAACGCGCCGGAGTTCGCCCACGACGTCAACACCACCAACGCGCTGTTCGGCACGACGCGCAACCCGTGGCGCCTCGACGCGACCTCCGGAGGGTCGAGCGGCGGGACGGGCGCCGCCGTCGCCGCCGGCATGGCGCCCATCGGCATCGGTACCGACCTCGGCGGCTCGATCCGCGTGCCGGCCGCCTTCAACGGCATCGTCGGCGTCCGCCCGACGCCGGGCCGCGTCCCGGTCTATCCCAACGCCTTCGCCTGGGACACCCTGGTCGAGCATGTCCAGGGCCCGCTGGCCCGCAGCGTCGAGGACGCCGGGCTGATGCTCGCCGCGATGGCAGGGCCGGACGACCGCGATCCCGCTTCGCTGCCCGACGACGGCATGGACCTCGCCGCCGCCGCCCGGCGCACCGACGCCGTGCGCGGCCGGCGGATCCTCTACGTCGAGGATTTCGGCGGGCTGGTGCCCACCGACCCGGAGGTGGCGCGGCTGGCCCGCGCCGCCGCCCTCGCCTTCGAAGACCTCGGCTGCGTCGTCGAGAGCGGCGACCTCGCCGCCGGCTTCGACGTGAGCGGCCTGCGCGAGATCGTCATGGGAACGCGGGCGTTCGGCATGGTCGGGCGCTATGCCGACCTGCTCGACCGCCACCGGGCGGAGATGACGGTGCCGCTGGTCAACCAGATCGAGGACGCGCTCAAACGCTCGGTGCGCGAGGTGGCCGCGGCGGAGCGGCTGCGCGGCGACTACTGGCACCGGGTGCGGCGGGTGCTGGAGCGGTTCGACCACATCATCGCCCCCTCGGTGGGGATCGCGGCGTTCGACCTCGACCGGCCCCTGCCGACCGAGATCGCCGGACGGCCGCTGGAGCGCTTCTACGACGTGTTCCTCGGCACCTACGCCTTCTCCGTCACCGGGCTGCCGGTGGCGGCGGTCCCCTGCGGCTTCACGTCGGCGGGGCTGCCGGTGGGCGTCCAGATCGTCGGCCGGCGCCTGCGCGACGACCGCGCGCTGGAAGCCGCCGCGGCCTTCGCGCAGGCGCGCCCCGAGCATGCCCGCCGTCCGCAGGTGGACACCGCGTGGCGGCCGCCCGAACACGGGGAAACGGGCACGACCGGCTACAAGGTGGCGTGAGGAGGGGACGAACATGGATCTCGACCTGAAAGGCAAGCGCGCGGTGGTCACCGGGGCCAGCAAGGGCATCGGGCGCGCCGTCGCCGAATCCCTTGCCGGGGAAGGCTGCGACCTCACGCTGGTGGCCCGTGGGTCCGCGGAGCTGGAGGAGCTGGCGGCGACGCTGTCCGCGCGCTTCGGCGTCGCGGCGGCGGCGGTGCCCATGGACATGGCCGACGAGCGGGCCCGGCAGGCCCTGGCGGCGGACTGGGCCGGCGCCGACATCCTGGTCAACAACGCCGGCGCCATTCCGGGCGGTGAGATCGGCGAGATCGCCGAGGCGGTGTGGCGCGACGCCTGGGAGCTGAAGGTGTTCGGCTACATCGCGCTGTGCCGGCTGTTCCACGCCGCCATGAGCGAGCGCGGCCGCGGCGTCATCGTCAACGTCATCGGCACCGCCGGCGAACGGCCCAACCCCGCCTACATCGCCGGCACCACCGGCAACGCCGCCCTGATGGCCTTCACCCGCGCGCTCGGCGCGCGGGCGCCGGACGCCGGGCTGCGGGTGGTCGGCGTCAACCCCGGCATGACCGCCACCGACCGCGCCGTGACGATGATGCGGACCTTCAGCGCGCAGAGGCACGGCGACGCCGAGCGCTGGCCGGAGGTGGAGCGCGCCCTCGGCCTGCCGTTCGGACGGATGGGCAGCCCGCGCGAGGTGGCGGACGTGGTGACGTTCCTGGCCTCGCCGCGGGCCGGCTACGTCAGCGGCACCATCGTGACGGTGGACGGGGGGGCCAGCAACCGAAGCGCCTGAACGGAAGCGGACGACGGCGCGGCAGGGCCGCACACAGGGACCGCACACAGGGGCAGCGCCCGAAAAGGGCCAACGAAAAGGGCCGACGAAAATGGGAGGAAGGCACATGCGCACGCTCACGATGACCGGCTTGGCCAGGATGACCGGACTGGCGTCGGTCGCAGCCCTGTCGCTGATGGCGGCGCCGGCCGCCTTGGCCGAGACCGGCGTCACCGCCGACACCATCGTCATCGGCGGCATGGGCGGGCTCACCGGCCCCTCCGCCGGGCTCATCATCCCGCAGCTCAACGGGGTGCAGGCGGTGTTCGAGGAGGTCAACGCCGCCGGCGGCGTCCACGGCCGCAAGATCGTCTACGCCAAGCAGGACGACGAGTGCCTGCCCAGCCGGGGCGTCGGCGCGGTCAAGAAGCTGATCCACGAGGAGAAGCCCTTCATGATCGTCGGCGGCGGCTGCTCCAACGCCGCCATCGCGCAGAAGCCCGAGGTCATCGAGGCGAAGATCCCCTGGGTGATCGTCGCCTCCACCGCCGACTCCCTGACCGAGCCGGTCAATCCGTACGTCTTCACCACCATGTCGGCCGCCTGGATGGAGGTCTACGGCCAGCTCCAGCTCGCCCTCGACCAGGGCAAGACGCGGATCGCCGTGGTCTGGCAGCCGGACGCCTGGGGCAAGGCGCGCCTCGAACCGATGAAGCAGGCCTTCAAGGCCAAGGGCATCGAGCCGGTCTCCATCCAGGAGATCGCCGTCGAGCCGACCGACACCACGCCCACCGTCCTGCAGATCCAGGCCACCAAGCCGGACGCCGTGCTTCTGCTGCTGTTTCCCAAGGCGGCGGTGCCGTTCCTGCGCGACGCCTACAAGGTGGGGCTACAGCCGCTGATGGTCGGCGGCTCGCCGCTCGGCGAGATCGACGTGCTGGCCAAGGGCGTCGGCTCGCCCGATTCCGTGAAGAATCTCCGCGCCGTCACCGCCGCCGGCTACGGCGTCGACGACCCGCAGGTGGCGAAGTGGAAGGGCATCGTCGAAAAGCGGTTCGGCGACCGCTTCAACGTCCTGCACATGTACGGCATCTCGGCCGGGCAGTTCGCGGTCGAGGCGCTCAAGCAGGCCGGCCCCGAGCCGACGCGGGAGAAGATCCTCCAGATCATGTCGAACCTGACGGTGAAGACCGACACCTACGCCGGACCGCTGGAGTGCAAGCCCACCGACCATCAGTGCCACAAGGCGCTGGGCATCTTCGCCTTCCAGGACGGCCGCGTCACCGGCATCGGCGTCACCAGGCCGACCCGCTGATTCCGCATCCCCTGCGCCGGCTTCCCGAGGGGACCGGCGCAGCCCTCCAGAGAAAGGAGCCCGGCGGTGCTGCTCGCCTACGCCTTGTCCTCGGGGATCACCAGCGGCGCGCTCTACGCGCTCGTCGCGGTCGGCCTCGTGCTCTGCTACCGGACCACCGGCCACATCAACTTCTCGCACGGCGAGCTGTTCATGATCGGCGGTTTCCTCGCCTTCACCCTGCATGTGATGTGGGGGTTGCCCTACATCGTGGCGCTGCTGGGCGCGGTGGCCGGCTCGTTCGTGCTGGGCGTGCTCACCGACCGCGTCGTCTACCAGCCGCTGATCAAGGCGCCGCCGATCGCCATGGTCATGGCGACGGTCGGGCTGTCCTTCGTGCTGAAGGGCATCGGCCGCCATTTCTGGGGCGGCCAGGGCGAGGTGGTGCCCTTTCCGCCGCTGGTCAGCCCGGCGCCGGTCCTCATCGGTGGCGTGGCCGTGTTCCCGCAACAGCTCGTGGTCGTCGCCAGCGTGGTGGTGTGCATGCTGCTGCTGACGCTGTTCTTCACCCGGACGCGGGCCGGCAAGATGATGCAGGCCACCGCCGAGAACGCGCACGCCGCCTACCTCGTCGGCATCCGGGTCGAGCGCGTCTACATGCTGACCTGGGGCGTCGGGGCGGCGCTCGCCGGGGTGGCCGCGGTCTTCGTGGCGCCGCTCACCCTGCTCACCCCGGACATCGGGCTCAGCCTGCTGCTGAAGGCGTTCGCCGCCACCATCCTCGGCGGGCTGGGCAGCATGACCGGCGCGGTCATCGGCGGGCTCCTGGTCGGCATCCTCGAAGCGCTCGCCGGCACCTACATCGCCAGCAGCATCCAGGACGTCTCGGCCTTCATCATCATCCTGGCCGTGCTGGTGTTCCGGCCGACCGGCCTGCTGGGCGCGCGCGCCCGACGGGAGGTGTGAAGCGATGGTCACCCTGTCCAACGAGCCCTCGGCGCCCCGCGCCATCAAGCGCCGCAACCTCGGCTGGCTGGTCGGCCGGCGCCCGGCGCTCGCCGTCGGCGTCCTGCTGTTCGCCGTGCTGCCGCTGATGGCCAACCCCTATCAGGTCTATGTCGGCAACCTGGCGCTCATCTACGTGATACTGGCGGTCGGCCTGAACATCCTGCTCGGTCTCGCCGGGCAGCTTTCCTTCGCCAACGGCGCCCTGTTCGGCGTCGGCGCCTACGCCACCGGCCTGCTGCGCCTCGACGCCGGCCTGCCGTTCTGGCTGGCCCTGCCGGTCGGCACCGCCATCACCGTGGCCATCGGGCTGGCGGTCGCGCTGCCGGCGCTGCGCCTGCGCGGGCTCTATCTGGCGCTCGCCACCGTCGCCTTCGCGCAGTTCGCCCTGTGGACCTTCGTGCACTGGGACTCGGTGACCCACGGCACGGCGGGCTTCGTCATGGCGCCGGTCGACTTCACGGCGCTCGGCCTGCGCACCACCACGGGCATCTACTATCTGAGCCTCGTCCTCGCCGTCCTGCTGGTGGCCGCGGCGTATGGCATCATGCGCTCGCGCGTCGGCCGCGCCCTGGTGGCCCTGCGCGAGAGCGAGGTGGCGGCGGAGTCCATCGCCGTGGACATCACCCGCACCAAGATCGTCGCCTACACGCTGACCGCCGTCTACGCCGGGGTGGCGGGCGGCCTGTTCGCCGGCCTGCTGAACGTGGTGGTGCCGGAATCCTTCAACCTGTTCCAGATCGTCCTGCAATTCTGCATGGTCGTCGTCGGCGGCCTGGGTTCGATCGCCGGGTCGGCGATCGCCGCCGTGCTGCTGATCGTCCTGCAGGAGGGGCTGCGCGGCATGCAGGACCTGCAGGAGATCGGCCTCGGCCTGCTGCTGCTGGGCATGCTGCTGTTCGCTCCGGGCGGCCTCGTCCAGGCGCTGCGGCGCTGGCTGCCGGGGTGGACGGAACCGCACAGCCGAGGGGGGGACGAGTGATGGCCGACCTCAGCATCGAACGCCTGTCGCTGTCGTTCGGCGGCCTCGCCGCGCTCAGCGACGTGGACATCGCGGTGCCGGCCGGCGAGATCCGCGGCATCATCGGCCCGAACGGCGCCGGCAAGACGACCCTGCTCAACGTGATCTCCGGGCTGGTGCGTCCGACCGAGGGCGAAATCCGCCTGGACGGCCAACCGCTCACCCGCCTCAAGGCCAGCGAGGTGGCCGCCCGCGGCGTCGGGCGCACCTTCCAGACGTCACTCCTTTTCAAGGGGATGACGGTGCTGGAGAACGTCATGGCGGGGATGCACCAGGGACTGCGCACGTCGGTTCTGGCCGCCGCCGTCGGTCTGCCCGGCGTGCTGCGCGAGGAGCGGCGGGCCCGCGAGCGGGCGCGCGAGGCGCTGGCCTTCGTCGGGATGCTGTCCTTCGCCGAGCGCGACGGCGCGTCGCTGTCGTTCGGCCAGCAACGGCTGGTGGAGATCGCCCGCTCGCTGGTCGCCGAGCCCAAGGTGCTGCTGCTGGACGAGCCGGCGGTCGGCCTCAGCCCGCCGCGCGTCGCCGAGCTGGACGAACTGCTGCGCCGCATCCGCGACAAGCGCGGCATCACCATCATCATGGTGGAGCATGTCATCCGCCTGGTGATGGGCGTGTGCGACCGCATCACCGTTCTGAACTCGGGCCGGAAGATCGCCGACGGCACGCCGGACGTCATCCTCGCCGATCCGTTCGTCAAGGAAGCCTATCTTGGAAAGAGCTCCGATGCTGACCGTGCGTAACCTTAGCGTCTGGTACGGCCTCAGCGAGGTCCTGCGCGACGTCTCCTTCTCGGTCCCGCGCGGCGAGGTCGTCGCGCTGCTCGGCGGCAACGGCGCCGGCAAGACGACACTGCTGAAGACGCTGAGCGGCCTGGTCAAGCCGCGCGGCGGCGCGGTGGAGTTCGACGAGCGGCCGATCGCCGGCCTTCACCCGCACGACATCGTCACCAAGGGCGTGATCCAGGTGCCGCAGGGCCGCTTCGTCTGGCCGAGCATGTCGGTGGCCGACAACCTCGCCCTCGGCGCCGCGGCGCGCCACGACAAGGCCGGCATCGCCGCCGACCTGGAACGCGTCTACGACTTCTTCCCCCGCCTGCGCGAGCGGCGCGGCGTGCCGGCGGGAACCCTGAGCGGCGGCGAGCAGCAGATGGTGGCGATCGGGCGCGCGCTGATGGCGCGGCCGCGCATCCTGCTGATGGACGAACCCTCGCACGGCCTGTCCCCGCGGCTGGTCCAGGAAATGATCGAGGTGATCCGGCGGCTCAACGAGGAGGGCATGACCATCTTCCTCATCGAGCAGAACATCGGTGTCCCGGCGGCGGTCGCCGGCACCACCTACGTGCTCGCCAACGGCGCCATAGCCTTCCAGACCCACGGCTCGAAGGTCGCCGACGACCCGGAGGTGCTGAGCAGCTATCTCGGTGGCGGTCGCCATTGAGCCGCAAGGCTGACCAGGGCTGACGGCCTCGTTGGTGCCAGGTACGCAGGAAGCAAGGTCGTGGAAGTCCGGGCCATATCGGGCCAAGGAGCGGTGGCGGGAGCATGTGCGGGCGTGTCCAACGGGTCGGGACCGCGCCGTACCGGCCCTGGCCGATGAGAGTCAGTCCCGCTTCTTCGCCGGTTGCCGGGAGGCAAGGATCGTCTCGACGGTGACCGGGCGGAAACCCCACACGTCCACACCGACGTCGAATTGCCGGGGCATGCCCTTCAACTGGCCGTGGCTGTGACCGTGCAGGTTCAAAGCGCCCTTGTACATGCCGTTCCAGGTGCGGAAGGCGTAATGGCACAGCACCAGCCGCCGCTCGTCCAGCACAAGTTCCGCGTAGGGCTGCACGCTCGCCCAGCCGGGCAGGGACAGGGTGGCCGGTCCGTCATTGTTGCCGGTGATCAGGTGCTTGGTGCCGCGCAGGCCTTCCAGAAGCGCCGCCATGTCATCCGGCTTGCGGTGCAGGGCGAAGTCGCCGAGGTGCCACACCGCGTCGTCCGGGCCGACCGTGGCGTTCCAGTTGGCCACCATGGCCTCGTCCATGTCCGCGACCGAGGCGAAGGGGCGGCGGAAGCGGCTGATCGCGCCGGCATGGCCGAAATGCGTGTCGCTGGTGAAGAAGACCGCCATCGGGGGTCCTCAACGCGGCGGCGGCGCGGAAGGTTCCCCGCGCCGCCCTGTGCCGCCGTCCGTCAATCGTGCTTGTGCCCGTCCGCCGACGGATCGAGCAGCCGGTGCAGGTGCACGATGAAATAGCGGGTGTGGGCGTCGTCGATGGTCATCCCGGTGGCGCCGCGCCACGCCTTGTAGGCCTCGTCGTAGTTCGGGAAGATGCCCACGATGTGGACCTTCGTCGGGTCGACGAACTGGTCGGAATCGGGGCGGACGAGTTCACCGCCGAAGACGAGGTGGAGAAGCTGCTTGTCGGGCATGGCGCGGGCATCCTTGTGGGACTGGGTGGGACTGGGTTGGGCTGGATTTGATGAAACTCATATCCGCCGTGCCACCGCTTCTTCAAGTGCAATGACAGTGGTGTGGCGTCGCGGCACCGCCCGATGGTCGCTTTTTTTCGGAAATACGGGCAAAAAGCACCGCCTTGAGGCATAGTCTAAGAAAGAACAGAAGAAGCGAGGGGTGATTCATGGTTGTTGGTAATACCACAAATCGGACGAAGGCCCGGCGCGAGGTGACGGTCTGGGACTTGCCGACACGCCTGTTTCATTGGAGCTTGGTCCTTCTGGTGACGGTCGCGGTGGTCTCGGCCAAGACCGACCGCATGACCATCCACATGCTGGCGGGGGAGGCGATCCTGGCGCTCCTGCTGTTCCGGCTCGTCTGGGGGCTGATCGGCAGCCAGACCGCGCGCTTCAGCCATTTCGTGAAGGGGCCGCGGGCCGTTCTCGCCTACGCCTGCGGGATGCTCCGCGCCGGGCGCGGCGGCAACGAGCCGGAGCCGGTCGTCGGGCACAACCCGATGGGCGGGCTGATGGTGCTGGCGCTGCTGGGGGCGCTGGCGCTCCAGGCGGTGGCGGGCCTCTTCACCACCGACGACATCCTGGTGGACGGGCCGCTGGTGGCGCAGGCGTCGGGGGGCGTGGTGGCCGGCTTCAGTACGCTGCACCGCATCCTGGCCGACGGGATCCTGATCCTGATCGGCGTGCATGTGCTGGCCGTTCTGGCCTATCTGGTGGTGAAGCGGGACAATCTGATCCGCCCGATGGTCACGGGGCGGAAGGCGATCCCGACGGACGCGCCGGTCGAGTCGCCGAAGCGCCGTCCGGCGGCGCTGGCCCTGGCGGTGCTGGCCGCGGCGGCCGGGCTGGTGGCGGCGGTGGTGCAGGCGGGCTGAGGGGCGCCGCAAGGGTCCTTCCCCGCAAGCGGCGGGGAAGGACCTGTTTGCGGACCGGCCGGATCAGTCGGCGCGGTAGCGCTCGTGGCAGGCCTTGCAGGCGCCGCCCACGGCGGCGAACTGCTTGGCGGTGGCGGCCTTGTCGCCGGACGCCGCGGCGGCTTCCAGCCCCTTGGCGGCCGCCTCGTAGGCCTGGGCCTTGGCGGTGAAGTCGGCGTTGTTCGCCCAGATGTCGGCCTTGGCCTTGGTGTCGCCCTTGTCGCTGCCCGCCGGGAACAGGGTGGGGATCTGGGCGGCGAAGGCGCTCATGCGCTGGGCGGCCGGGCCGACCTGGGCGACCTTGTCGCTCCCCAGCAGGTCCTTGATCTCGGCCATCGCGTTCTTGCTGGTCTGGAAACCATCCTTGCGCGCCTTGATCGAATCCTGGGCCATCGCCGTGCCGCCGACGAGGAGCAGGGCGGCCGTGGCGGCCAGCGTGACGCGGGTGAGCATGCAGATCCTCCGGATGATGGATATTGATTAGAAAGAGGTAAGATACCCCGTCCGCGGCGCGGGCTGTCAAGCCGGGCCTGTGCGGTGCAGCATCCGGCCTTTGCGCCGTACGATGCGTCCGTCTGCCGGGAAACCGCCCCGCTCGGGGAGTGATCGGCTTGCAAGAGCAATAAGGCGGAAGTAAGGTCCCGCGTCGCGTTCGCGCGGTCATACCAAGTTCTCACCCCAACCTTCCGCCACCTTCGTCATAGGGGCCAGTACGCCATGTCGATCATCGCGTCCCGTCTGTCGCGCATCAAGCCCTCGCCGACCATCGCCGTCACCCAGAAAGCCCGCGAGCTTGCGGCGGCCGGTCGCGACGTCATCGGCCTCGGCGCCGGCGAGCCGGACTTCGACACCCCCGACAACATCAAGGACGCCGCCATCAAGGCCATCCAGGCCGGCGACACCAAGTACACCGCCGTGGACGGCACGCCCGCGCTGAAGAAGGCGATCTCCGCCAAGTTCGAGCGCGAGAACGGCCTGACCTACGCGCCCGACCAGATCACGGTCGGCGTCGGCGGCAAGCAGGTGCTGTACAACGCCCTGATGGCGACGCTGAACCCCGGCGACGAGGTCATCATCCCGGCCCCCTACTGGGTGTCCTACCCGGACATGGTGGAGCTGGCGGAAGGCACGCCGGTCTTCGTCTCCTGCCCGGCCGAGCAGGGCTTCAAGCTGCAGCCCGCCGACCTGGAGAAGGCGATCACGCCGAAGACCAAGTGGCTGATCCTGAACTCCCCGTCCAACCCGTCGGGCGCCGCCTACACGCGCGACGAGATGAAGGCCCTGACCGACGTGCTGGTGAAGCACCCGCAGGTCTGGGTGATGACCGACGACATGTATGAGCACCTGCTCTACGACGGCATCGAGTTCGTGACCCCGGCCCAGGTCGAGCCGGCTCTGTACGACCGCACGCTGACCGTCAACGGCGTGTCGAAGTCCTACGCCATGACCGGCTGGCGCATCGGCTACGCCGGCGGCCCGAAGGCGCTGATCAAGGCGATGGGCGTGATCCAGAGCCAGTCGACCTCCAACCCGACCTCGATCGCCCAGGCCGCCGCCGTCGAGGCGCTGAACGGCCCGCAGGACTTCATCAAGGAGCGCGCGGCGGTGTTCGCCCAGCGCCGCGATCTGGTGGTGTCGATGCTGAACCAGGCCAAGGGCATCTCCTGCCCGAAGCCGGAAGGCGCCTTCTACGTCTACCCGTCCTGCGCCGGCACCATCGGCAAGACGACGCCGGACGGCAAGGTGATCGAGACCGACGAGGATTTCGTCACCTACCTGCTGGAGTCGGAAGGTGTGGCGGTCGTCCAGGGTTCGGCCTTCGGCCTCGCCCCGCATTTCCGCATCTCCTACGCGACCAGCACCGAGGCCCTGGAAGAGGCCTGCAAGCGCATCCAGCGCGCTTGCGGCAATCTGAAGGACTGATCCCCGGCATTTGCGACCGGTGAAAAAGGAAGAGGGGGCCGGAAGGCCCCCTCTTTTCGTTTGTGCGCTTTTGCTTTACGCGCCGCGGTCGACGCCCGCGGCCTGCAGGGCCGGCGCGGCGTCCTTTCCCGACACCAGCCGCAGGACCACGGCGCCCGCCGTCGCCGACAGGATCGAGCCGGCGAAGACGCCCACCTTCACCGCGTCGCCCAGCTCCGGCGAGGTCGGGAAGGCCAGCGCGCCGATGAACAGGCTCATGGTGAAGCCGATGCCGCACAGCAGGGCGACGCCATAGAGCTGCGCGGTGTTGGCGCCGGCCGGCATGTTCGCGAAGCCGAGCCGGATGGTCAGCCAGGCGGTGCCGAACACGCCGACCATCTTGCCGAGGAACAGGCCGAGCGCGATGCCCAGCGGCAGCGAACCGGTGAGGATCGAGGGGCTCATGCCGGCGAAGGACACGCCCGCGTTGGCGAAGCCGAAGACCGGGACGATCAGGAAGGCCACCCAGGGGTGGATGCCGTGCTCCAGCCGCAGCAGCGGCGCGTGCGGGTCCGCCGCTTCGCCGGAGTTGGGGCGCAGCGGGATGGTCAGGGCCAGGGTCACGCCGGCCAGCGTCGCGTGCACGCCGGAGAGCAGGACCGCGCCCCACAGCCCCGCGCCCAGGATCAGATAGGGCAGGAGGCTGCGCACGCCGAACCGGTTCAGCCCGATCAGCGCCGCCAGGATCAGCGCCGCCACGCCGAGCGCGGGCAGGGACAGGTCGGCGGTGTAGAACAGGGCGATGATGATGACCGCGCCCAGATCGTCGATGATCGCCAGGGCCGTCAGGAAGATCTTGAGCGAGACCGGAACGCGCGGCCCGAGCAGCGACAGCACGCCGAGCGCGAAGGCGATGTCGGTCGCCGCCGGGATGGCCCAGCCGTTGACCGTGGCCGGGTTGCCGGCGTTGAAGGCCAGATAGACCAGCGCAGGCACCAGCATGCCGCCCGCCGCGGCGACGCCCGGCAGGATGCGGCACGACCATGTGGAGAGCTGGCCGTCCAGCATCTCCCGCTTGATCTCCAGCCCGACCAGCAGGAAGAAGATCGCCATCAGCCCGTCGTTGATCCAATGGCCGATGCTGAGCCCGAGGATGTAGGTGTGGAGCGTGTCGAAATAGGCGGCGGAGAGGGGGGAGTTCGCCACCACCAGAGCCAGCGCCGCGGCGACCATCAGCAGGATGCCGCCCGACGCCTCGTTGCTCATGAACTCCCGGATGAAGGCTGCCGGGCGCCGGCCGGCGGGTTGCCTGTGAGCATCCATGGCGCTTGTTTCCTTTTCTGGTTTGGTCGGAGGAGCGGGATTGTCGGAAAGTTCGTGAGGGAACAGTTTGTGAAAAGAATGTGGCGTCATGGCGGCTTCGCCATGACGCCAACGCAAGTTTCTTATCCGTCGCGCATCATTTTCAGCCGCGCGTCATCACATGAAGAACTTCGTGATGAGGACGTAGAGCGTCAAGCCGACCAGGCTGATCGTTCCGCCCCAGGCCCAGGCGAACTGGACCTTGCTCGGCAGCAGATCGCGCTCGAAATCGCTGGTGAAGTTGTCCTTGACCGCCTTGATGGTCAGCCAGAACAGGACCGGCGAGAAGACCAGCGCCATGACCGAGGCGAGCTGGACCACGAAGATCGGCTCGGGCAGGCCGTAGACCACCGCGATGCCGGCCACCAGCCACACCACCTGCATGCCGCGGTAGAGCAGCTTGCGGATCGCCGCGGTGTCCCAGTCGCGCTTCAGACGGACCACGCACTCCTCGAACAGGCGGGCCTGACCGTCGAAGTAGGTGAAGACGGTGGAGAACAGAGCGGCCACGCCGCCGGCGATGATGACCGGGAAGATCCACGCGCCGAAGGTGTCGGTGTAGATGCTGGCGATGGTCACGCCCATTTCCGAACCCTTGGGCACCAGACCCTGCGGGTGCAGCACCACAGCGCCGACGATCAGGAAGATCATGCCCGACAGCATCGAGATGATATAGCTGATGTTCATGTCGCGCTTGAACAGGATCAGGCTGTTCTTCATGTAGTTGGGGTCCATGTGCACGGTGTGCCCCTGGGCCCGCATCTCGTTGACCTTCACCATGCCGGCCTTCTTGTCGACGGCCCAGTTCGACTGCATGGGCGCGACTTCCAGCGTGGTCGGGAAATAGCCGAACATGGCGCCGAACAGCATCATCGACCCGATCGGCGGCAAGGTCGGCAGCAGACGCGACAGATACTCGCCCGGCGGCGGGGCCTGGAGCGCGAAGGCCACGAAGCAGGACACGGCGAAGACGATGATGAGGATCTTGCAGATGCCTTCGACCGCCTTGTAGCTGCCCATCCACAGGATGCCGACGGTCAGCAGCAGGATGGCCACCGCCCAGAGCTGCATCGACATGAAGGGGAAGGCCGCCCACATCAGCGCCGCGCAGCCGAGCGCGCGGCCGGCGATGCCCACGGTGTTGGCGAAGCCCTGGAAGATCATGAACCACAGCGGCCAGGTGCCGACGCGGTGGTAGGCGTTGATGATGGATTCGCCCTTCACCATCGTGTAGCGGTGGGCGAACTCGAAGGCGCAGTATTTGATGATGTAGGCGGCCAGGATCACCCACAGCAGATCGTAGCCGTAGAGCGCGCCGGCGGTCGGCGCGTGCATGATGTGGCTGGCGCCGATGCCGGTCATCGCCGCGGCGATGCCGGGGCCCATGGCCTTCCAGGTGTCCATGAAGCCGGTGCCGGGGGCTTCCAACCGGATGACCTTCTTGGCGCTGCCGTCCGCGGCGGCGCCGTATGGGCCATCGGCGTCGATGGCCGCGCTGTTCGTCGAGCTGACGCTCATTCCCGTTCCTCCCTAGGATTGGCCTGTCGATTGGCGTCGGGCCGTTCGCGACATTTTCGGCCCGGTTCCGTCCGGCTCCTTTTCCGATCCGTGCTTTGCTGCAGGGGCTGGTTTCCTGCACGCCATAGTTTGGTATGCCAAATATCAGCGGAACGTAGGAAAAAAAATCTGGGAAGGCGGGGCGTTTTTCAGCCTCAGGAAAAATGCAAAAATCGGGGACTAAAACCGCCACTACCCATATTGGATATGATCGATTCCTGAGTTATGAAAATGAATTCATGATCAAGTTGGTCGGTTGCGCAGGGCAATGGACGCATCCATATGCGGCTTGACTCAGCGATCTTGGGCCGCACGCTGCGTCGCCTCCCCAAAGGCTGTCCCTGTTGAGTCAGGGGCAGCCTTTTCTCGTCTCAGTATTATGAAGGCGAGGATTTTTTGATATCTTCAGGGATGAAAACTGATCGTCGCTTCCACGGATCTCCGCGGCGACGGAGGCGCGGGAGACGCATCAGCTAGGTTTTTAATCCACAGCCTGCACGAATTTTAAAGCCGCGCCGCTCGGCGCGAAGAAACCGCACCGATGTGTGTGGTTTGCCGCTCTGTGAAAAAAGCGGGGGTCCTGAGGAACTGAAAGCACCTATGCTGAAGGGCAAGGCGAGCGGGAAGTCGTGCAACGCGCGCCGGCCAATCTGTTGTCGGGGCGTCGCCTCAGAGGATTGCGCTGCCCGACGCCGGCGCGCGACCAGTTTGTGCGGGAGCTTCCATGGTTCTGGAACCGATCTCACTCGCCGTGGCGCTGTGCCTCGCCACCTTCGCCGCGACCGGCATCGCGTCCATGCTGACCGCGGTGTGGGGAAGCCACCGGGACCCGGGCGCCTTTGTCGCTCCCGTGCGGCCCTGGGGGCGTCCGGCCAACATGAACCGGCCGCCGCGCGGAACCCGCCGTCATCTGTGGATCGCGACGGACACGTCGGATTGACGCCGTATCGGTGTGACGGCGTCGAACGATAGAAAAAGCTTGGATTCACATGGCGCTGGAATCAGAAAGGGCCGCGACTGGATCGCGGCCCTTTCGTCGTCCGGTGTCGTCCGGCTGCCGGCGAGGCATGCTCACAGGACGCCGTACAGACGGGACTTCTCGCACCAGGCTTCCATGAAGGACTTGAAGGCCTGCAGGAAAGTCGAACCCTTCGTGCCGTTCTGGTTGGCATGCAGATGGGTCACAGTCGCGTAGGTCATGATCATCTCCGTCGTTCGATGAAGACACTGTATCCTGGTATACCAAATACCAGAAGCGCAATCGATGCATCGCTCTCTTGTCCTCATCACATGGCGGGTTATGAAAGACTTACTTATTGTTTGGCGTGCTGATTTATTGTTGGGCTGATTTTCTTTCTCCGGTCTTGGGTTCAGACGAGCGCCGTGCGCCACCCGTCCATGAAAAAGGGGCCGGAGGGCGCTCCCCCGGCCCCGCGCCCCCGCACACCGCCAGCTATTGCGCGGCCAGCGTCTCCTTGCGGATCTCCACCGCCTTGTCGGCGGCCTTGCCAGTCAGCTCCTGCAACCGCTCGAAGCTCCAGGTGAAGGTGCCGACGCCGAGCGACAGCGAGCGCAGCTCGACGATCAGGTCGTGCATCTCGGCCTGCGGCAGATAGGCCTTCACCTCGTCCCAGCCCTGCCAGCCGGGGCGCGCGTCGTAGCCGAGGATCTGCCCGCGCCGCCCGCTGACCAGCCGCTGCACCTTCGAGGTGAAGTCGCTGGGCACGGCGATGGAGACGGTCAGGATCGGTTCCAGAAGCACCGGTTCGCAGGCCGGAAGCGCCTCGGCCATCGCCTGCCGCGCCACCGTCTTGAAGGCCATTTCGGAGCTGTCCACGGCGTGGAACTGGCCGCCGGTCAGCCGCACCGCGAAATCGACCACGGGGAAGCCCAGCGGCCCGCGCACCGCGTAGTCGCGCACGCCGGTCTCCACCGCCGGAATGAACTGGCGCGGCACGACGCCGCCGACGACGCCGTCCTCGAACTGGAAGCCGGTGCCGCGGGGCAGCGGCTTGACCTCCACATGGATGTCGGCGAACTGGCCGTGGCCGCCGGTCTGCCGCTTGTAGCGGGCGTGGTGGGACGTGCCCTTGCGGATCGATTCACGATAGGGCACCTGCGGCGGCACGCCCTTGACCGAGACGTTGAACTTGTTGCGCAGCCGGTCCATGGCGATCTGGAGATGGATGTCGCCCTGGCCCCACAGCACCAGCTCGCCGGTGTCGGTGGACTGGTCCAGCCTCAGCGACGGGTCCTCCTCGACCAGCTTCTGGATGGCCGCGGTCAGCTTCACCTCGTCGTTGCGGTTCTGGGCGTGCAGGGCGAGGCCGAAGACGGGCGGCGGCAGCTCCGGCCACGGCGCCGACCGGCCGGCGTTGCCCTTGTCGGTCAGCAGGTCGCCGGTCGCCGCCTTGTCGAGCCGGCCGAGCGCCACCACCTCGCCGGCCGCCGCCTGGGACAGCTTCTCCTGACTGTGGCCCATCATGCGGAAGACGCCCGACACCCGCTCCCCGCCCAGCGTCATGCCGTCGTTGACCGTTCCGCGCCAGACCCGGACGAGGCTGATCTTGCCGGCGTGGGAGCCGTTCAGCGTCTTGAAGACCTGGGCGGCCACCGTGGCGTCCGCCGGGATGCCGGCGCGCTCCGCCGAGGTGGCGACGTCCGGCCCCTCGTGGCGCAGCGCCTTCAGCAGGCGGCGGATGCCGTTGTCGTTCTCCGCCGAGCCGAAGAAGACCGGGACGATCAGGTCGTCGGCCAGCTCGCTGGCCAGCCGGTCGTAGACCTCCTGCGTGTCGGGGGCGACGTCCTCCAGCAGCTTCTCCAGGAGCGCGTCGTCGTAGTCGGCGACCGCCTCCAGCATCTCCTGCCGGGCCTCGTGCTCGCGGTCCTTCAGGCTGTCGGGGATCTGGACGAGGTTGGACGGCTTGTGCGGGTTGAAGTGCCAGGCGCGCTCGCTGACCAGATCGACGAAGCCGGTGATCCTGCCGCCCTCGCGGATCGGCACCTCGCGCAGCACCAGCTTGCGCGCCGACACCGCCTGATAGGCCTGCACCACATCGCGCACCCTGAGGTCGCCCAGGCTGTCCACCTTGTTGATGAACAGCAGGTGGGGGATGCGGTTGTCGTCGAGGAACTTGAACAGGGGGGCGAGCAGCACGGCCTTCTCCGGCGCCGCCTCGGCCACGATCACCGCTACGTCGGCCACCATCAGGGCGCTCTGCGTCTCGCAGGCCAACTCCACCGAGCCGGGGCAGTCGAGCACGCTCCAGCGCTCGCCCAGGAACTCGAAGGAGGCGACGTTGACCTCGACGCTCATCTGCCGGGCCTTGGCCTCGGGGGAGCTGTCGCCGACCGCGTTGCCGTCGCGGACGCTGCCCTTGCGCGTGGTCGCCCCGGCGGCGGACAGCAGGCTTTCCAGAAGCGATGTCTTGCCGCTGAGATAGGGGCCGACCAGCGCGGCGCAGCGGGCCGTCTGGATCTGTGAATGGGGCATGCACACCTCCCGTATGGCGTCTTCCCGTGTGGGCATCGGCCGGAACGCCGGGTGGCCTGGGTGGGCCGGGTGGGACGCTGTGGCCGGAAGCACCGGCGGCGCGCATGGCCCTGACAGGGTGCCGGACTGGTCCGGTGCTTTGAAAACAGTGCCTTTTCAAGGTTATGGTCCACCCGTGGCGGGGGACCTGTCGATGGAAAAAAGGGGCGGCATGACGTCACGCCGCCCCCGCTGGGGTGTCACTCCTTAAGGCGGTCCGTCGGCGTAGGGCGCCAGGGCCGCCGCGATCACCCGGTGGACGGGCGTCGGCACCCCCAGCTCCGATCCCAGCTGGACCACCGCCCCGGACAGCCAGGGCAGCTCCAGCCGTCCGCCCCGCGTCAGGTCGTTCAGCATGGACGAGGTCATGGCGGGCGGCACGCCGTCGAGCAGCGCCTCGACGCGGGCGACGATGCCGGTGCCCAGATCGATGTCGCGGGCGCGGGCGAGCCGGGCGACCTCGGCCACCGCGTCGAGGAACAGGGCGCGGCTTTCCGGAACGCGGCGGATCACCCCGGCGGGCTGTCGGGTCAGGGCGGTGACCCCGCTGAAGGGCGCCAGGAAGGCGAACTTCTCCCACTGGGCGCGCAGGATCGCCGCGGACAGCACCCCCTCGAAGCCGGCCGCCTCGGCCAGCGCGTGGAAGGCGGTCAGCCGGGGGGAGGGACGCCCGTCCAGCTCCCCGTAGGTCAGGCGGGCCAGCGTCCCGGTGTGGCGGATCACGCCGGGGGCGGCGATGGTGGCGCCGATGTGCGCGACGCCGCCCGCCACATGCTCCCGCCCCAGGATCTGGCACAGCGTGTCCATGCCGGTGACGCCGTTCTGCACGGTGACCACCACGGTGCCCGGCTTCACCAGCGGGCGGCAGGCCTCCGCCGCGCGGTCGGTGTCCCACAGCTTGACGGCGAACAGCACGAGGTCCACCGGCCCGATCTCCGCCGGGTCGTCGGTCGCGCGGACATCGGTCAGGTGCAGGGGGGCGGCCTCGCTTTCGATGCGCAGGCCGTCGCGACGGATGGCCTCCAGATGCGCGCCGCGGGCGATGAAATGCACCTCGGCTCCGTGGGTCGCCGCGAGGCGCGCGCCGAAATAGCCGCCGACCGCGCCCGCCCCCATGATTGCGATGCGCATGCGTTGCTCCTCCCAAATGCGGTCCGGGCCGGCGCGCACCGTTGAATGGGGCCGGGGAATCGGCGGTGGCCGGGCGGGCCTTTGGTGCCGGACGCTGGGGACAGTGTGGCCCGCGCGGAACTTTGCGGCAATAGGCCGCAGGATTGCGGATTGCCGGAGGGCGGCTTTCTTTCGACAGTGGGCGGACCGATCGGCGCCCATTTTCCTGCATCGGCCGGTCCAGGGGATTTGCCATGAGCGTCTTCGTCCGAACGCCGCCGCTCCGCGTCTTGTGGGTTTTGCTGGCCGCCCTTCTGGTGGCGCCGGTCCACTTCGCGGGCGCCCGCGCCCAGCCCGCCGATCCGGAGCGGGAGCAGGTCCGCGCCATCGCGCTGAAGGCGGCGGAGCTGATCGCCGTGCGGGGGCTGGACGCGGCCGCGGCGGCGTTCAACCGCGACGGCGAGTTCCGGCACGGCGCGCTCTACGTCACCGTCATCGACTTCGCCGGGGTGTGGAAGGTCTATCCGCCCCGGCCCGCCGGGGTCGGGATGAGCGTGATCAACGTGAAGGACCCGGACGGGCGCGACATCGTCCGCGACATCCTGTCGGTGGCGCGCGATGCCGGCGAGGGCTGGGTGGACTACCGCTGGCTGAACCCGGCCAGCGACCGGATCGAGGCGAAGACCACCTTCGTGAAGCGTGTGCCGGGCCAGGATCTGGTCGCCTATGTCGGCCTGTACCATTGACGCCGCGGGGCCGGGCCTTCGGAGCGCTTGATACGGATGCTGTTGCGGCGCACATCTTGATCCGCACCGGGCGCGGCCAAGCTTGTCGGGGGTGGCCTTCACGGCATGCCGGGGCATGCGGGTTGCGCAGGGCTGCTTTTTAGAAAGTTTCTAAAGTAGGGTCTTTACCCGAGGCGCAGCGGGGCGTAGCCTCGATTGCAGCCAAGAATGGAAGACAACCCCTCGGAGGACAGAGAAACCATGCAGATCGACATCGGGATCGCGGAAGCCGACCGCAAGGCCATTGCCGACGGCCTGAACAACGTGCTCGCCGACACCTTCGCCCTGTACCTGAAGACGCATTCCTTCCACTGGAACGTCACGGGGCCGATGTTCAACACGCTCCACACCATGTTCATGACCCAGTACACGGAGCTGTGGACCGCCCTGGACGAGGTGGCGGAACGCATCCGCGCCCTCGGCTATCCGGCGCCGGGCAGCTTCTCGCAGTTCACCAAGCTCGCCTCGATCAAGGAGGAGCAGGGCGTTCCGAACGCGCAGGAGATGCTGCGCCAGCTCGTCGAGGGGCACGAGGCCGTCGCCCGCACCGCCCGCAAGGTCTTCCCGACCGCCGAGGAGGCCAACGACCAGCCGACCGCCGACCTGCTGACCCAGCGCCTGCAGATCCACGAGAAGACCGCCTGGATGCTGCGTTCCATGCTGGAGTAGTCGTCATCACGGCGGTTCGCGATTCGGCATTGTGATTTGGCGGGGCGCCGTCCTTCGGGGCGGCGCCCCGTCCTTTTTGGGCCGAACAAAACAGCAGGGCGAAACAAGCGGGCGGGGCCGCGCGTTCTCCTTGGATGTCCGATGGACGCGGGAGAGGGCGCCATGGCCTCCTACAATTACGACCGAGCGCGCGGGGCTGACCGTGCGGCGACGGGCGCGCAGGACGCGCTGCTGCTGGCCGCGAGGCTGCTGATCGGGGCGATCTTTGTGCAGAGCGGCTTCGGCAAGCTGATGGACCTCGGCGCCTTCGCCGGGAGCCTGGAAGGGCAAGGGCTGCCCATGCCGATGCTGCTGGCCGCGCTGGGCGGTGCGGTGGAATGCTTCGGCGGTCTGGCCGTGGTGCTGGGGGCCTGGACGCGGCTGGCCGCGGCGGCGGTGGTGCTCTTCACCATCATGGCGACCCTGATCGCCCACCGCTACTGGACCTACCCGCCGGAGGCCCAGGGGATGCAGCGCATCCAGTTCATGAAGAACCTCGCCATCATCGGCGGCTTCCTCGCGCTGATCGCCGCCGGAGCCGGGCGGTTCAGCGTCGACGGGCTGATGAACCGGCGGTAGGCGGGGGCCGGTCGCCCGGCCCCCCGCTAAAACAGACTTACCAGTTGCCCGCCGGGCTCGGCTCGCCCTCGTGGTGGGCCAGCCAGCGCTCGGCCTCCAGGGCGGCCATGCAGCCCATGCCGGCGGCGGTGACGGCCTGCCGGTAGATCTTGTCCTTGACGTCGCCCGCGGCGAAGACGCCCGGCACGTTGGTGGCCGTCGAATCGGGGGCGGTGACGATGTAGCCCTCGGTGTCGGTCTCCACCTTGCCCTGGAAGACGGCGGTGGCCGGGACGTGGCCGATGGCGACGAAGACGCCGGCCACCGGGATCACCCGCTCCTCGCCCGACTTCACGTTCTTCACGCGCACGCCGGTGACGCCGCGCGGGTTGCCCAGCGAGCCGTCGCCCTCGCCGACGATCTCCTCGACGACGCTGTCCCACACCACCTCGATCTTGGGGTTGCGGAACAGCCGGTCCTGCATGATCCGCTCGGCGCGGAAGCTGTCGCGGCGGTGGATGACCGTCACCTTGGAGGCGTGGTTGGTGAGGTACAGCGCCTCCTCCACCGCGGAGTTGCCGCCGCCGATCACCGCGATCTCCTTGCCGCGGAAGAAGAAGCCGTCGCAGGTGGCGCAGGCCGACACGCCGAAGCCGCGGTAGATCTCCTCGCTGGAGATGCCCAGCCAACGGGCCTGCGCGCCGGTGGCGATGATGACGCTGTCGGCGGTGTAGGTGTCGCCCGAGTCGCCCTTGCAGACGAAGGGGCGCTGGCTGAAGTCGACGTCGGTGATCAGGTCGAAGACCATCTTGGTCCCGACATGCTCCGCCTGCTTCTGCATCTGCTCCATCAGCCACGGCCCCTGGATGGGGTCGGCGAAGCCGGGATAATTCTCGACGTCGGTGGTGATCATGAGCTGGCCGCCCGGCTGCATGCCCTGCACCATCAGCGGCTGCAGGTTGGCGCGCGCCGCGTAGATGGCCGCGGTGTAGCCGGCAGGACCGGCGCCGATGATGAGAACCTTGGTGTGGTGGGTGCTGGGCATCGCTCTGTCCGTCACGATCTGGTCTGGTGCGGACCATAGGGCCGCGCCGAACATATGGTCCAGATCCGGCGCGCTGTCATCGGAAAGCCTGCCATGCCGCCCCCTCATGGGGACGATGTTTCACCCCGGCCGCCCGGGAAACGCCCCTCAATACTGCGCCGGAGCGCCCCCGTCCGGTTCTTCAGCCAGGCGCCGACGCGGTGGCGCCATTGCTCGTGCCAGATGTAGACGCTGTTGCGGACCCAGTTCATCTGCACGGCGCGGCGCCGGCCCTCGAAGGAATGGTGCCCGTGCCAGGAGGTGTCGCAGCGGCGGAAGCACAGCAGCGTGCCCTCGTCCGGCGGCACCTCGGCGGCGTAATCCTCCAGGTTCGGGCTGCGCAGGACGCGCAGGCGCCCGCCCGACGCCTCCCAGGGCGGGTTCATGTAGATCAGCACGGTGACGATCTTGCTGGCCGAATCGGGATGGATCTTGCCGTCGGTCGCCCGGCACATGCCGCGGGCGGTGAACATGGTCGGGTAGCGCGACAGGTCCAGCCCGAACTTCTCCGAGAAGGCCTGGCAGACCGCCGCGCCGCGCAACTCCTCGATCAGGGCGTCGAAGGCCGGTCCCTGCGGGAAGACGCCGAGCGGGATCGAGCCGGGCTTGTCCACCTTGGGGTAGTCGCGGTGCAGGGCCTCCAGATGCTCCCGCTTCACGAAGCCGGGGACGCAGAGGAAGTCGAATGGCTCGTGCTGCAGCGGGGTGGCGCGGAAGCGGTCCAGATCCAGCATGGAGGTGGGCGTGGACATGGGGTGGTCTCCAGACGGCAGCAATTCAGGCCACGGCAATTCAGGCGAGGGCAAATCAGGTGACGGGCGTGTCGGGGAAGGCCAGCTCGTGGCGGGCGCGCCATTCCGGGCCGACATAGTTCACGATGATCGACTTGCGCACGCCGCGGATCGGGCGCGGGGCGAAGCCGTGCCACGTGTTCGGCGCGGGCACGAAGACCAGTCCCCCGTTGAAGGCGTAGGGCGCGCGGGTGACGACGGTGCGGGTGTCGTCCAGCACGTCGGTGCCCCAGTCGGCGCAGTCCGGTCCCTTGGAGAGATAGATCAGCATCGTGAACTTCTTGACGCCGATGTCGGTGTGCGGCTCCAGCCAGAAGCCGTCGGTGTCCTGGCAGTACTCGATGCGCAGCGAGGTGCCGGCCAGATCGACGCCGCAGGTGCGCCCGATCGCTTCCGTCACCGCCCGCCGCTGGAAGGCCGTGGCGACCGCGTCGCAGACGGGATGCTCGGCCCGGCTGCGGGCGCAGAAATAGCTGCGGGTGGCGTTGTTGGTGTCCCGCTTGCCCATGGTGTCGCCGACCGGCGGCGGCGCCCAGGGCAGGGCGGCGATGCCGTCCGCGGCCTCGTCGGTGAGAGCGCGCGACAACAGCCAGTGGCGATACGGGTCATCCTTGGTCGGGGCGTTGTCCAGGCAGCGGATGAAGGCGTCCTGGACCGCGTCAGGCGAAACCATGAGAAAAGATCCAATGCGTCCCAGCGGTAAAAGCGAAGTACCACAGGGCTGCACACGCGCTAAATGAAATAACGTTCATGAAGCGTTTGACAGAATTCCTCTCCCTGAACAGCGCAAGCATACGATGATGCGTCGCGGCATTACGGAGCGCTTGGTTCCGCAGATTTCAGGCGCCATGCTTGGCGCGGTGGGCCAGAAGACGATGGCGCAACTCTTCGGCGACTTGCCGGGTGTCGTCCAACGTTGGGTAGCTCCAGTGATCCAGGGCGCCGGTGAAGGGCCGGGTGATGCCTTCTTTGTAGAGTTCTTCGTGGAAGCTGCGGAACTTGGGCGAGCCGCCCTCCAGCTCGATCACGTAGACCGGCTTTCCGGTGGAGCAGGCCTCCGAGGTCATGGACACGCTGTCGCAGGTCACCACCACCGCGTCGGCCAGCCCGAGATAAGCGAAATAGGGGTTCTCGCCGGTGCCGTCCCACACCTCCGCCGGCAGGCCGTTCAGGCGGGCGCGCAGGATCGCCTCGTTGTCGGCGCCGGTGCGGCGCGACGGGGTGACCATCAGCCCGGCCCCCTTGCCGCGGGCCAGTTCCGACAGCTTCTCCGCGACGTCGCCCATGATGGTCGGGGTCAGGGCGTAGACGCCGTTGGTGCCGCCGATCAGAACGGCGACGCGCGGGTGCGGCAGGTCGGCGAGCCGGGGGGCGTGACGCTGCGCGGCCTCGGCCAGCAGCTTGGGCGTCACGCGGTGCAGGGCGCCACGGGTGGCCATGACATTGGGGCCGCGCAGCCGGTCGTGGCGGGGCACCACGACGAGGCCGAAATGGCGCGGGTTGATCTGGGGGTCCTGGATGTAGACGGTGAAGGTCCGCCCGCGCGACTGCGCGCTGGCGGCCAGCAGCGGCGCGATGGCCTGCCGTCCGGAACCGATCATCAGGTCGGGCCAGGGCGCGCGGATGGAATCGCCCTCCGGCCCGGCGGCGAAGCGGTTGCCCAGCCGCAGGAAGGGGCTGAGCTGGCGCCACGGGCTGCGCAGCCGCACACGCTTCACGACGGGGGCGAGGCCCAGCGCCTCGGCGAGGCCGATGCACTGGTTTTCCATGCCGGGCTTGCCGTCCGAGACGACCCAGCAGGTGAGGGAACCGGGAAGGGAGGACTGCATCGTCACACGAATGGTTTTGAGGGTGCGGCGGGTTGTCGCGCCCAGATGGGCGTCGGGGCCGGATGCATCGATAGAAAGTTTTTCCACCGACGCCGATACGGGTTTCTTGCTTGGCGTGGATGGCTGCGCCGTGTAATATCCTTTCTTCAAATCACCCCCGGAGCGACCGAGCAAACCATGCGGCGGGTCAAACTCGACCGAATTGACCGGCGGATTTTGCGCGACCTGCAAAATGACGGCCGGATGACCAACGTAGAACTCGCGAGGCGTGCCGGCATCTCTGCCCCTCCGTGTTTGCGGCGTGTCCGCGCCTTGGAAGAGGCGGGCTTCATCCGCGGCTACCACGCTGACATCAACCCCGACGCGCTCGGGTTCGGTGTCACCGTGTTCGCCCAGGTCGGCCTGTCCAGCCAAGCTGAAGTGGACCTAAAGAAATTCGAGGAACTCGTCAACTCCTGGCCCATGGTGCGTGAATGCAACATGCTGGCGGGCGAATATGATTTCCTGCTGAAGATCGTGGCGGAGGACTGGGACGACTACCAGCGCTTCCTGACGACGAAGCTGACGGCGGCGCCCAACGTGGCGCACGTCAAGTCGGCCCTGTCGATCCGCACGTCGAAGCACACGCCCGGTGTGCCGATCGATGTGGATTCGCCGGACATCCCCGACTCGCTGGAGGATGACGACGAGGAGGACGAGGACGAGTCCTCCACCCGTGTGGCGCGCCGCTGACGCGGCTCCACACCGACGCGAAGCCTTTTCCAGGACAGCCGGCACCGCACCCCGCGCATGGGATGTGGTGCCGGCTGTTCGCGTTTCGGGAGCGCGGCCCTCGTGCAATTTTGTGACGCCGAGCGTTTCCAAAAACGGATTCCTGCCCGTCTTCGCACGTGCGATGCTTTCACACGGCGAAGGTGCTAAACTTGCGCGCAACCGACTTCGCCGATTTTCCCCGTGATGATTTTGCCCGTGACCGGGAGACGATGATGGCCTCACCCCGCCGCCGTGCCCTTCCGCCGCGCCTGTTCCTGCCGACGCTGGCGCTTGCCGCCGCCTTGGCCCTGCCGCCTCTGCTCGGCTCCCCGCCGGCCGTTGCGGCCACGCCGGGCGTCCATGCGGAGGAGATCGTCCGCTTCCCCTCGCTCGACGCCGACCTGACCAGCGGCGCCCCGACAGCCCTGACCGGTCGCTTCCTGCGTCCCAAGGCCGACGGCCCTTATCCCACCGTCGTCCTGCTGCACGGCTGCAGCGGCCTCTACGCCAACACCGGGCGGGTGTCGGCCCGGCACATCGACTGGGCGCTGACGCTGCGCGAGCAGGGCTACGCGGTGCTGATGGTGGACAGCTTCGGCCCGCGCGGCGTGGCGGAGGTCTGCACGGTCAAGGACCGCCCCGTCCGGGCCACCGAGGAGCGCAAGCGCGACGCCTGGGCGGCGCTGGCCTATCTGCGCGCGCGCAGCGACGTGGACAGCGACCGGATCGCCCTGATGGGCTGGTCGCAGGGGGCGGGCACGGTGCTGGCCGCCTATGGGCCGGGCGGGCAGGGGAACGGCTTCCGCGCAGCCATCGCCTTCTACCCCGGTTGCCGGACGCCGCTGGGCGACGCCGATTGGCAGCCGGAGGGTCCGCTGCTGATGCTGCTGGGCGGCAAGGACGAGTGGACCCCGGCGGAGCGCTGCCTGGAACTGGCGAACCGCGAGCCGGTGAAGGAGCGCACCGAGGTGGTGGTCTACCCCGACGCCCATCACGGCTTCGACTCCCCCCATTCGCCGCTGCGCAAGCGCCGCAATCTGGCGACCGCCCCGGCGGGCGAGGCGACGGTCGGCACCGACGAGTCCGCCCGCAAGGACGCCATTGAGCGGGTCACCGCCTTCCTGGCGGAACGGCTGCGGGGGTAGAGCGGATCGCGTAAAATCGGGATCGGTTTGAGGCGTGAATCCGCTTGCTATCAAAAGGCTGGAGTTTCGTGTGTTTCTCAATTAAACGCACGAAACTCACGCTTGGTCGGCCTCATCAGGATCTGCACCCTATGCGCATCAGTCGTCGGAACTTTCTGGCCGGTGCGGCCTTTCCCGTTCTCGCGTCCTGCGCAAGTAACATCATAGAGCTTCGCGAGCGCCCCGTTTCCGCGCTTGCGGAGGAGTTGGACGTCTGCTCTGCAGTCTATGCCACGTTACAGTCCGGCATCCCTGCGGCCCCAGTGGCGCTTTCAGGATGCGGCGAGAACACCACGCGGGCCGACACCGTCTTTCAGGCGGCTTCGCTCACCAAACCCGTCGTCGCGTTTGCGGCGCTGCAACTGGTTCTCGACGGCCGGCTGGACCTCGATGCCCCGGCGTCTCACTACCTGCCCGCTGGGTACAAGCACTTTCACAGCGTGCTGGCCCGATCACCCGGCGACCCCCATGACGTCATGCTCGGAAATGCGCTCAGTCGAATTTCCGTGGCCCAACTGCTCAATCACACCTCCGGCCTTCCGAACTGGTCCAGTGAAACGCTCTCTTTCGAGTCCGAACCGGGTGAGCGTTGGGGGTATTCAGGCGAGGGCTTCGTCATTCTACAGGCTGTGATCGAGGCCATCACGAACACGGAACTCTCAGCCTATCTCGATGAGAACGTGTTCGGGCCGCTTGGCATGGCCAGCACCAGCCTGATCTGGCGCGACGCCTTCGCGGAGCGCGCGGTCGTCGGTACCACGGCCTTCGGCTTCAAGCGGCAAGTCCGGTTCAAAAGCGCCGTGGCCGCCGCATCGCTGTACACCACGGCGGCCGACTATGCGAGGTTCATGTCGGCGCTGCTGACCAATGATCGGCTCTTGTCACTGGTGCTCGCAAAGCCGGTGGAGGTAGACCGCAAGCTTGGACTCGCCTGGGGTCTCGGCTGGGGAATCGAACGCGCACCGGGCGGCCCTTACATCTGGCAATGGGGCAACAACCCTGGATTCCGTGCCTTTGCCATGGCCTCCGTCCTGTCCAAGGACGGATTCGTCATCCTGACGAACAGTGACCACGGCATGCCACTCGCCGCCTCCGTCGCGCGATCGGTCCTGCCTGCGGAGCACAACGCATTCCGGTTCTCCTGGGTTGCCTAGATGTTCAGCTCAAGGGATGAAAACGAAACGCCCCGCACCGGCTGTCGGTGCGGGGCGTTTCGTTTCGCGGTCGGTGGCGGGGCCGATCTTGCGAACCGGCCCCTGAAGCGTGAACCCGCGCTTACTTGAAGGCGACGGTGACGATCTCGTAGACCTTGGAGCCGCCGGGGGTGGAGACCTCCACGCTGTCGCCGACCGACTTGTTGATCAGCGCGCGGGCCAACGGCGCCTGGATCGACAGCATGCCGTTCTTGATGTCGCTCTCGTCCTGGCCGACGATCTGGTAGGTGATCTCCTCGTCGGTGTCCTCGTCCGCGAGCGTGACGGTGGCGCCGAACTTCACCGCACTGCCGGACAGCTTCGTCGGATCGATGACCTCGGCGCGGCTGATCTTGTCCTCCAGCTCCGCGACGCGGCCCTCGATGAAGCTCTGGCGTTCACGCGCGGCGGTGTATTCGGCGTTCTCCGACAAGTCCCCGTGCTCACGCGCCTCGGCGATCGCCTTGATGACGTTGGGCCGTTCGACAGTCTTGAGGTGCTTCAACTCCTCTTGCAGGCGGTTGTATCCCGCCGCAGTCATTGGAACTTTTTCCATCGTTCAATCCATCACCATGCCGACGCAGCGCCCTGGGAAAGCTACGGCGCGGCGGAGGAGGTCCGCCGCGCCGTAAACCGTCCTAATAGGAACCGCTAAGGTACGACTGCAACGGCGCGACTTCAAGGCTGCCGTTCCGGAGTGCGGCAATCGCTTCCACCGCCGCGCGTGCACCGGCCATGGTCGTGTAGTAAGGCAGGTTGTAGGTCAGCGCCGTGCGCCGCAGGCTGAAGCTGTCGGACAGGGCCTGCGCGCCGTCCGTGGTGTTGATCACCAGATGCACCTCGCCGTTGATCATCGCGTCGACGATGTGCGGCTGGCCTTCCACCACCTTGTTGATCGACTCCGCCGGGACGCCGGCCTGGCGCAGCGCCGCCGCGGTGCCGGTGGTCGCCAGGACGCGGAAGCCCATGGCGTGCAGCTTCTGCCCGATCTGCACGGCCGACGGCTTGTCGCGCTCCTTCACCGAGATGAAGACGGTGCCCTGGACCGGCAGGGTGACGCCGGCGCCGAGCTGCGACTTGGCGAAGGCCAGCGCGAAGTTGTGGTCGAGGCCCATCACCTCGCCCGTCGACTTCATCTCCGGGCCGAGCACGATGTCGACGCCGGGGAATCGAGCGAAGGGGAACACGGCCTCCTTCACGGCGGTGTGCGGCGGGGTCGGGCCGTTCAGCGTGAAGTCGGCCAGCTTTTCCCCGGCCATGACGCGGGCGGCGACCTTGGCGATGGCGGTGCCGGTGGCCTTGGCGACGAAGGGCACCGTGCGGCTGGCGCGCGGGTTGACCTCCAGGATGTAGACCGTGCCGTCCTTCACCGCGAACTGGACGTTCATCAGGCCGACGACGTGCAGGGCGCGGGCCAGCGCCTCGCCCTGACGGCCGATCTCGGCGATGGTCTCGGCGGGCAGCGAGTAGGGCGGCAGGGCGCAGGCCGAGTCGCCGGAATGGATGCCGGCCTCCTCGATGTGCTCCATGATGCCGGCGATGTAGACCTGGCCGGTGGCGTCGGCCACCACGTCCACATCCACCTCGATGGCGTCCTGCAGGTAGCTGTCGATCAGCACCGGGTTCTTGCCCGACACCTTCACGGCGGTGCCCATGTAGCGCTTGAGCCCGGCCATGTCGTGGACGATCTCCATGGCGCGGCCGCCCAGCACGTAGGACGGACGGATGACGACGGGGAAGCCGATCCGCGCGGCGACCGTCTCCGCCTCCTCCAGCGACCGGGCGAGGCCGTTGGCCGGCTGGAGCAGGTTGAGCTGGTGCAGCAGCTTCTGGAAGCGCTCACGGTCCTCGGCGAGGTCGATGGCGTCCGGCGAGGTGCCGAGGATCGGGATGCCGGCCTTCTCCAGAGCGTCGGCCAGCTTCAGCGGCGTCTGGCCGCCGAACTGCACGATGCAGCCGAGCACCGTGCCGTTGCGCTGCTCGACGCGGACCAGCTCGATCACGTCCTCGGCGGTCAGCGGCTCGAAATACAGGCGGTCGGCGGTGTCGTAGTCGGTGGACACCGTCTCCGGGTTGCAGTTGACCATGATGGTCTCGATGCCGGCCTCGCGCAGCGCGTAGACGGCGTGGACGCAGCAATAGTCGAACTCGATGCCCTGGCCGATGCGGTTCGGCCCGCCGCCCAGGATGACGACCTTCCGCTGAGCGGTCGGGTCCGATTCGCACTCGGCGGCACCCGTGCCGTCGGTCTCGTAGGTGGAGTACATGTAGGGCGTGCGCGAGGCGAACTCGGCGGCGCAGGTGTCGATGCGCTTGAAGACCGGCGTGACCCCGGCGGCGCGGCGGGCCTCGGCGACCTCGCCCTCGGACTTACCGGCCAGCTCGGCCAGACGGGCGTCGGAGAAGCCCATCTGCTTCAGCGCCTGCCAGCCGGCCTTGTCGGTCGGCAGGCCGCCGCTGCGGATCGCCTGCTCGCGGTCCACCAGCGCCTTGATCTGCTCCAGGAACCACGGGTCGTACTTGGAGACCTGCTGGACCTCGGCGACGGTGAAGCCGTGGCGGAAGGCCTGGGCGATGACCAGCAGGCGGTCCGGCGTCGGCCGGGCCAGGGCGCCGCGGATGGCCGAGGCGTCCGGCGTGTCGCTGTCGCCGATGCGCACCTCGTTGAAGCCGGTCAGGCCGGTCTCCATGGAGCGCAGCGCCTTCTGCACCGACTCCTGGAAGGTGCGGCCGATCGACATGGCCTCGCCCACCGACTTCATCGAGGTGGTCAGCAGCGGCTCGGTGCCGGCGAACTTCTCGAAGGTGAAGCGCGGCATCTTGGTGACGACGTAGTCGATCGTCGGCTCGAAGCTGGCCGGGGTGGTGCCGGTGATGTCGTTGGTCAGCTCGTCCAGCGTGTAGCCGATGGCCAGCTTCGCGGCGATCTTGGCGATCGGGAAGCCGGTGGCCTTCGAGGCCAGCGCGGAGGAGCGCGACACGCGCGGGTTCATCTCGATGACGATCAGGCGGCCGTTCGCCGGGTTCACCGCGAACTGGACGTTGGACCCGCCGGTCTCCACCCCGATCTCGCGCAGCACCGCGATCGAGGCGTTGCGCATGATCTGGTATTCCTTGTCCGTCAGCGTCAGCGACGGGGCGACGGTGATCGAATCGCCGGTGTGGACGCCCATCGGGTCGATGTTCTCGATGGCGCAGACGATGATGCAGTTGTCCGCCTTGTCGCGGACGACCTCCATCTCATACTCCTTCCAGCCCAGCACCGACTCCTCGATCAGCACCTCGCCGACCGGGCTGGCGCGCAGGCCGCCGCGCACGATGTCCTCGAACTCGGCGCGGTTGTAGGCGATGCCGCCGCCGGTGCCGGCCAGCGTGAAGCTGGGGCGGATGATCGCGGGCAGGCCGACGAACTCCAGCGCCTCGGTCGCCTCCTGCATGTTGCGCACGAGGCGCGAGCGCGGCGATTCCAGGCCCAGCTTGTCCATGGCGTCGCGGAACAGGATGCGGTCCTCGGCCTTGGCGATGACGTCGCGCTTGGCGCCGATCATCTCCACGCCCAGCCGTTCGAGGGTGCCGTCGTCGGACAGGGCCATGGCGGTGTTCAGCGCGGTCTGGCCGCCCATGGTCGGCAGCAGGGCGTCGGGGCGCTCCTTCTCCAGGATCTTCGCCACCACGGCCGGGGTGATCGGCTCGATGTAGGTGGCGTCGGCCAGACCCGGATCGGTCATGATGGTGGCCGGGTTGGAGTTGACCAGGATGACGCGGAAGCCTTCCTCGCGCAGCGCCTTGCACGCCTGGACGCCGGAGTAATCGAACTCGCAAGCCTGGCCGATGACGATCGGCCCCGCGCCGATGATGCAGATGGATTTGATATCAGTGCGCTTGGGCATGGGTCCGCTTCTCGACGTTCGTGCAGCAAAAGCCCCCTCGCGCCATTGGCCCCTTTCGGGGCGCGGGTGTGAGAGGGCACGGATCAATATGTCGTTGCGAGGCCCCTTTATAGGGAACAAGGCGGCGCGGGGGAAGGGGTGGGATGATGCGCGGGCCACATGTCTGAAACATCGCCAGCGGGCGGCGAGGCAAGGCTTGAACCCGCGCCGAAAGGGCGTCATCAATCGGGGTGCGCCGGAAACCCGGCGTGTTCCGAATTCGTCCAGCGGGAGAAGCCCGCACACCCGTCCTGACCGCCTCCGGAGTTCGCGTCCAACGATGACCCACGCTTTCGCCAAGGACAGCCGCGCCTGCGCCGCCTGCGTTTCGTGGGGGGGCGACCGCGCCCTGTCGGACGACAACACGCTCGTCCACGTCGACCGCTACAGCGCGGAAGGTGAGTGCCGGACGGCGACCAGCCAGGATTACCGGAAGGTCACGCGCTCCTACCACACCTGCCAGACCTGGGCGCCACTGCCGATGCTGAAGAAGCATGGCGGGCGGCCGGAGCGCCAGCCGGTCTTCGCCAGCCGCCCCGCCGCCGCGAAGCCGGTGCCGGAGGTCGTGGCGGCCGCAGCGCCGGTGCGCGCGGTTGCGGCCGTGGCGCCCGCCGTTCCGCCGCCGCCGCCCGCGCCGCCGGTTTGCCGGTCGGAGCCGCTCGACCTCGACCAGCTTCCGCAGATCGCCAGCCTGCTTTACGTCCACTGGCGGCGCGTCCTGCGCGGACGCCCGATGCCGGAGGCGCGCGACATCGACACCGCGCAGATCCGCGAATGCGTGCCGCGCCTGTGTCTGATGGAGCCGCTGAACGGCGGCGAGGATTTCCTCTACCGCGCCTGCGGGCGGGCGGTGCAGCGGCGGATCGGGCAGCGCGTGGTGCCGCGTCCGGTCCGCGACTGCCATCCCGCCGAAGCGGCGGAACGCTTCAACGCCGACCTGCGCGCCTGCCTGGAGACGGGGGAGCCGCGCGGCCTACTGGTGCGCGACGATCCGATGCTGCCGGGCGCGCGCTTCGTCGAACTGCTGCTGCCGCTGTCCGACGAGGACGGCCGCCCGGCCCGCGTGCTGGCCTTCCGGCACGTGCCGGGGGGCTGACGGAGGCCGCGGTGCCCTGGAGCGCCCAGCCCCCACCTGCGGGACTGTACCCCAAGAGGCCGGAGCCGGTCAGTGCCGTCGACATAGCAGGTGTCTGATTGGCTCCTCTATAGGAGCCCGGGGCAGGTAAGCTGCAGGCCGGTAATTGCGAGGGCAGGGCGACCTGTTTCAGCCGCAAAAAAGAAGTTCGCTAGAGGGTCCTGTTGGCGGCGCTGTTTTCGGCTGTGGCTGCAACACGTCTTTAGTCCTGGCCTGGATGAGCGCCGTCTAAGCATCTTTGCGTCGCATCTTTGCGTTGTCGCATGCCTGCTCGCGCCAAGCGGTGATTATCGCGAACTTTTTCCCTTTTCTGTCCGGAGGTGCGGCGAATTTACGCCTTCCGGTTTTGGTGCTGCCATGTTATGGAGCTCGCGTGGTGAGGATAATGGATTTTTTAACAAATCCCCTCTATTGAAAGGGAGTTCTTATGGCATATCGTCCTGATGAAGATTTGAGCTTTCTTGAAGCTGTTGATTCGAAGGATTTGGATGATCTTGTTTATTGTCTTACTCACGATCGTGACGGAATTGCTCGAATTACCGAAGAGCTGACGACGGCTTCAGAATATAAGGAGCACTATCCCGATCATAAAAAGTATTGGGAACTCATTGCTGCGGAGATTCAATGTTTTGGCGCGAACACCCTTGCGACCATGCTTCGTGGCGGTAAAGGTGTTCTGTATAAGGAAGTGTTAATGGATATCTGCGATAAAATGAAAGTTAATTACAATAAAAACTCTAGCGTAGAGATCATTGAATCCAATCTCTTGATGAAGATTTTATCGGATGCTATTGAAAAAATGAAGCCAGACGAGTTGAAGGAGCTGGCTATTTCTGCGGGCATAAAAAATACCAACAATATTACTCCGCAGGCAATGATCGGTGCTTTTCAAGCTATCTTTCGGGCTGGTGGGTTTACGTCTTATAAGCTGACGGTTATCGTCGTTAATGCTGTGCTGAAGGCGCTGATTGGGCGTGGGCTTAGCTTTGCGGGCGGCGCGGCTCTCACGCGAACCATGGCCATTCTGACTGGTCCTATCGGATGGACCATCACTGGACTGTGGACAGCCATTGATATTGCCAGCCCTGCGTATCGTGTTACGATACCGGCGGTTATTCAAGTTGCCGCTCTTCGCCAGAAGCAGTTATACGCAGGGGAACCCGAAACACTTGCTTTTAGCTAGGGAGGCCCGCGACATCGACACAGCGCAGTTCCGCGAGTTCGTATCCCGTCCGGTCGGCGACTGCCATCCCGCCGAAGCGGCGGAACGCTTCAACGCCGACCTGCGCACCTGCCCGGAGACAGGGGAGCCGCGAGGCCTTCTGGTGCGCGACGACCCGATGCTGCCGGGGGCGCGCTTCGTCGAACTGCTGCTGCCGCTGTCCGACGAGGACGGCCGCCCGGCCCGCGTGCTGGCCTTCCGGCACGTGCCGGGGGGCTGACGGGAGGTCGCGGTGCCCTGGAGCGTGCAGCCCCCGCCGGAGCCCCCACCGGAGCCTCCGATGCCCGCCCCCGGCGGGGCCAAGCCGGCCGGGGGCGCCGACATGGTGGGGGTCTGGCCGTCCGCCGTCTGGATCGTCGTCGGCACGCTCTTCTATCTGGAACACCCGCAGAGCTTCGCCGGCTGGAAGGGCGCGCTCTATTACGTGGTCGGCACCGCCGTCGTGGCGCTGGTGATCGGGCTGGTCAGCCTGAACCTGCGGCGCGCGGTCGCCGGCATGCTCGCCGAGGTGTTTCCGCGCCGCGACCGCGTCTCCGACCTTGTGGGCCTGATGCTGCGGCTGATGCTGGCCACCGCGGAGGGCATGCTGGTGGCTCTGTTCGCCCGCTGGACGCTCGGCGCACTGGGGTAGGGCGCGCGGGGGCAGGGTGACCCTTCGCTAACCAATCGGCGCTACACTGGGCGTCCCGGGACCGCTCGTTCCGGGGAGGGAGCGTCATGCAGAACCTGTCCGCCTACTGGTCACCGGCCGAGTTGGCCGCCAACGGCATCATCCTGCTGCATCTGGTCGGGGCGCTGGGGCTCGGCATTCTGATGGGCTACGAGCGCTCCTTCCACGGACGGGCGGCGGGGATGCGGACCTACGCGCTGGTCTGCCTCGCCGCGACGGCGCTGACCGTCGTCAACGCCTATCCCGGCCTGTGGTACGGCGGCATCGGCGGCGGCACCGGCGGGGGCGGCGACCCGACGCGGGTCGTCCAGGGCATCGTGACCGGCATCGGCTTCCTCGGCGCCGGGGTTATCATGCGGGAGGGCTTTTCCATCCGCGGCCTGTCCACCGCGGCGTCGATCTGGACGGCGGCGGCGATCGGGGTGACCGTCGGGCTGGGCTTCTATGCCGCGGCCATCGGCGCGGCCTTTTTGGTCATCCTGGTGATGAGCGGCTTCCGCAAGCTGGAGGCGGCGCTGCCTCACCACACGGTGGTCCAGGTGATGCTGGTCTTCGAACGCGACCAGGCGCCTCCGGCGGAGGTGCTGCGCGTCAAGGCGCTGGAGCATGGCTATGAGATCGTGTCCTGGGCCTTCCACCTGCGCAACGGCAGCGGCCATCTGGAGTATCAGCTCACGCTCCAGGCCAACGGCACGCCGGACCCGATGGAGCTGATCGACAAGCTCGCCCGCACCAGCCCGGTGGTGGAGTTCCGCCTGTCGCCGTCGCGCATGTGACGCGACGAGGCTTCTTACTTGTCCAACAGAAAATAGGCGAAGTCGATGCTGGGCGCGGCCAGCCCGAACTGCGTCAGCAGGGTGTGCGCCTGACCGCGGTGGTGGGTCTGGTGGTTGAAGACATGGGCCAGCACCGCGGAAAAGGGCATGGTGAAGGCCTGCCCGCCCAGCGAGTGGTAGTGGAGGTCCGTGGCGAAGCGCGCCTCTTCCTGCTCCGCCACGACGCGGATGAGGCGCTCGTCCTCCGCTTCGCGGGCGGCGCGCAGTTCGTCGAAGCCGTCATAAAGGATCTCGTCGAGGGCGAAGGGCGTCGGCCCGTCCCCCGCGATGCGGCGCAGCCAAACCCGGTCGGCCACCAGGATGTGGTTCAGCGTGCCCCGCACCGAGCGGAAGAAGGCGCTGCGGTCCTTGCGGTACTGGGCATCCGACAGCTCGGCCGCCACCGCGTAGAGGCGGCGGTTGGCCCAGCGGTTGTAGCGCGCGAACCGTTCGAAATGCGCCTTCATCGCCCTCTCCCCTGTTCCTAGACCCCGGCGCGCTTGGCCGACAGGCCGGCGGGCGACAGCAGCACCTCGCGCTTGCCCTGGTGGTTGGCCTGGCCGACCACGCGCTCCGTCTCCATCCGCTCGACCAGACGGGCGGCGCGGTTGTAGCCGATCTGGAGCTGGCGCTGGATGAAGCTGACCGACACCTTGCCCTCGCGCACCACGAGGTTGACGGCCTGCATGTAGAGGTCGTCGCCGGAGTTGCCGCCGCCGCTCTCGTCGTCCTCGTCGGCGACCGCCTCGTCCTCTTCCTCGGTGATGGCGGTGACGTAGTTGGGGGCGCCCTGCGACTTGATGAACTGCACGATCTCCTCGACCTCCGAATCGGAGACGAAGGGACCGTGGACGCGGGTGATGCGGCCGCCACCGGCCATGTAGAGCATGTCGCCCTGGCCGAGCAGCTGCTCCGCCCCGGCCTCGCCCAGGATGGTGCGGCTGTCGATCTTGCTGGTGACCTGGAAGCTGATGCGGGTCGGGAAGTTGGCCTTGATGGTGCCGGTGATGACGTCGACCGACGGGCGTTGCGTCGCCATGATGAGGTGGATGCCGGCGGCGCGGGCCATCTGGGCGAGACGCTGGATCGCCGCCTCGATCTCCTTGCCGGCCACCAGCATCAGGTCGGCCATCTCGTCCACGATGACCACGATGTAGGGGAGCGGCGTCGGCTCCTGCGGGGTCAGGTCGAAGACGGCCTCGGCCTCGCCCGGCACATGGCGACGGGGCATCGGCTCGCCGTTGGCGATCATCTCGGCGATGCGGGCGTTGTAGCCCTCGATGTTGCGCACGCCGAGCTTGGACATCGCCTCGTAGCGGCTCTCCATCTCGCGCACCGCCCAGCGCAACGCGATCACCGCCTTCTTCGGGTCGGTGACGACCGGCGTCAGCAGATGCGGGATGCCGTCATAGACCGACAGCTCCAGCATCTTGGGGTCCACCATGATGAAGCGGCAGCGGTCGGGCGGCAGCCGGTAGAGCAGCGACAGGATCATCGTGTTGATCGCCACCGACTTGCCCGACCCGGTGGTGCCGGCGACCAGCAGGTGCGGCATGCGGGCGAGGTCGGCCACCACCGGCTCCCCGCTGATGTCCTTGCCGAGCGCGATGGCGAGATGGGCCTGCGACTCGGCGAAGGCCGTGTGGTCGAACATCTCGCGCAGATAGACCATCTCGCGCACCGGGTTCGGCAGCTCGACGCCGATCACGCTGCGGCCCGGTACGATGGCGATGCGGGCGGTGACCACGCTCATGGAGCGGGCGATGTCGTCGGTCAGGTTGATGACCGTGGCCGACTTGGTGCCCGGCGCCGGCTCGAACTCGTAGAGCGTCACGACGGGGCCGGGGCGCACGTCCATGATTTCGCCGCGGACGCGGAAGTTCCGCAGCACCGTCTCCAGCATCCGGGCGTTGCGGGCCAGGACGGTCTCGTCATGCTGCTGCGGCGGGCGCGGCGGCGGGTTCTGGAGGAGCGTGGTGCCGGGCAGGGCGTAGGGATCGTCCTCGCCGATGGGCGGCGCATCCTCGTCGGATTCGTCGCCATCCTCGTCGCCATCCTCGTCGAGGTCGTCGATGTCCTCCGCATCGCCCCCATGGGCCAGGACGTCGTCCTCGGCCTCCTCCGACTCCGCGTCCTCGGACAGGGCCTCAGGCAGATCCTGGGGCAGATCCTCGGGCAGATCCTCGGCGTCGGGAATGAGGACATCCTCCACCTCCTCCGGCGCGTCCACGGCGGCATCCGACGCCGGGGGCGGGACGGCGGTGTCCGCGGGGCGTGCCTCGTAGGCCCATTCAACGCCGGACAGGAAGGCGAAGCCGGCGACCACCGCCAGCGCCTCGTCACCAAGGTTGGTCGAATAGACCGTGCCGGCGCGCGGGGTTCCGGGGAGCACCTCCACGTCCCACAGCAGCCGCCCGTCCGGGCGCGCGTTGGGGATCAGGTTAAAGGGGCGGCCGTTCAGCGCGCACCACAGATTGAACTCGTCGGCGGTGACGACTCCCGACTGGGTCACGGGCGCGGTCAGGTGGGGCGTGCGCGGCGTCATGCCGGGGCTCCCGGTTTCTGTTCGGTGGATAGGGACTCGCCGTCTTCGTCTTCGGCGTCGTCGGGGGCGTCGCCGTCGGAGACATCGTCGCTCGGATCGTCGTCGATGCCGGCGCCCTCGTCCGCAAGCGACTCGGATTCGCCGTCCGCCGTGTCGTCCGCCTCCGGCCCGTCATCGGCAGGCCCACCATCGGCAGGCCTGTCGTCGACAAGAACGTCCGGAATGTCGATCTCGAACTCCGCCTCATCCTCCGCCGTGTCGGGGGTGAGCGCGGCGCTGGGCGGTTCGTCCGGCGGCAGTTCGTAGGCGGCGACCAGGATCTTGTCGATGGTTTCGCCGTCGCTGGACATCGGCAGCGCCAGCCGCTCCCAAGTCCGCATGACGCCGCTGAAATCGGCGGTGTAGACGCGGGCGACCGGCAGCCGTTCGCGCAGGAGCGAGGCGTATTCGGGGCGCAGGATGGCCCGCTGCTCCTCCGGCAGATCGTCCAGCGTGGCGCCCAGGCGCGAATGCCCGAAGGCCGCGGCGAGCGACTGGCCGTAATAGGAATAAACGAAGTCGTCGTCGCCGATGACCTCGAAAATCACAATATTATCCTTCCACGGCCTTAAGTCGGCCGGGGCGATGCTGCTGGACACCGGCGGCTTCCCGCCGATGCATTTGGTGAGCCAGAAGTCAAGCAGGCCGCTCAGGTGCGGCGTCGCCAGCTCGGTTCTTTCCTTGATCATGGATTGGGCGCGGAATTCTCGGGCGGCGCCCCGCGGGGCTACCCCCTGGAGCTTTCATGGACCGCCGGAACCATACCCGCAAGGGACGGGCAGGCGCAACCGCAAGGGACCGCCCCGTTCAAGCCGGCTTAACCCTGTCGCCCGGATGCCGCACCCGGAAGCCGCAGTGGGGGGCGGGAACCGTCTCCATGGTTCAGCCCCGCACCGCAAGAGCGCGTCACGCCGCGCAGGTCACCCCGGTCCCGCCCAGCCCGCAATAGCCCGCGGGATTCTTGGACAGATACTGCTGGTGATAGTCCTCGGCGTAGTAGAAGGGCGGGGCCTCGCGCAGCTCCGTCGTCACCGGGCCGAACCCCGCCTGCTCCAGGCGGTCCTGATAGGATGTGCGGCTGGCCTCGGCGGCGGCGCGCTGGGCGTCGGTGTGGGTGTAGATGGCCGAGCGGTACTGGGTGCCGACATCGTTGCCCTGGCGCATGCCCTGGGTCGGGTCGTGCGCCTCCCAGAAGACGCGCAGCAGCTCCTCGAACCCGACCTTGGCCGGGTCGTAGACGACGCGCACCACCTCGGTGTGGCCGGTGCGGCCGGAGCAGACCTCCTCATAGGTCGGGTTGGGGGTGTGGCCGCCCTGATAGCCGACCATGGTCGACCAGACGCCCGGCACTTTCCAGAACTTGCGCTCCGCCCCCCAGAAGCAGCCGAGCCCGAAGTCGGCGACCTCCAGCCCCTCCGGGTAGGGCGGAGTCAGCGGGTTGCCGTTGACATGGTGGCGCGGCGGCACGGGAACCGGCGTGTCGCGTCCGGGCAGCGCCTCCGCCGCGCTGGGCAGCGCCAGGGGCTTGCGCATGAACATTCCGAGCATCTCGGCCTCTCCGATGGCGTAAGAGTTGGGTATGGGGAGTTGGGGATTATGTCGGGTCGCCCCGCCCCGGAGGCAAGTCGCCGCCTTTGCACGGGAGCCTTCGGCCGTCCCGCCTGTTTACCCTTCGGAATGTTCAGTCCAAGGTGGAACCGCGGGAGAATACGATGACGATCGACGACGCCACCCTCCAGCGCCTGATCGGCAAGGGGCGCACGCACGGCAACCGGCTCAGCGTCGAGCAGCTCGGCCAGGACGTGCCGGTGGAGACCATGACCCCGGAGGAGGTCGCCGTGGTGGTGGAGCGACTGGAGGCCGCGGGAATCGATGTGGAGCTGACCGACGCACGGCTGAAGCGCCCGCGCGGCAATGGCGACTACGAGCGCGGGGCCGGGGTGGTCACCATCGCCAGCCCGGCGGCCCCCGCCGTGTCCGCTCCCGGCGCCCGCCCGTCCGTCCATGGCTGGGCCGACGAGGGGATGGGCCATGCCCACGGTGGGCAACACGGCTCGCGCCGGGCGCCGACCTGGGACCGCGACGGTGTGGACATGCTGCCCATCGTCTCGGTCCTGGTCGTGGCGCTGGTGCTGATCTTCGCCCTGGGCGGCTGAACCTGAGCGTTTATCCCGGCTTGGCGAGCGCGTGGATGAGGATGGCCGCGGTCGCCGCGACGTTCAGCGACTGGACGCGGCCGGTGCCGGGCAGGGTCAGGATGTCCTCGCAGGCGGCGAGGGTGGCGGGGGGAAGCCCGTCCTCCTCGTTGCCCAGCACGACGGCGGCCGGCCGATCCCCCATGGCGAGGACCGCCGGGTCGGTGACCACCGCCCGGCCGCGGCCCAGCGCCGTTCCGGCCACCCGGTGGGACTCGCGCAGCCGCTTCAGCACCGCCGGCAGGTTGGCCGCCCGGTACAGCTCCACCCATTCGAACCCGCCCTCGGCGACGCGGTAGGCGGATTCCGACGGCAGGGCCTGTCCGGGATGGTCCGACACCACGACGCGCCGCAGGCCGAAAAAGGCGGCGGTGCGCAGGATGGCGCCCAGATTGTGCGGGTTGCCGACCCCATCCAGGATCAGCAGCGGCTGCCCGTCCACTGCCCAGCGCTTCGCCGCCTCGACGTCGAAGGCGGGGACCGGGCGCGGCGCGATCAGAGCGACCACTCCGCCGTGCAGCACCGTCCCGGCGACCTTGGCCAGCTCGTCGGCCTCGACCATGCGGTAGGGTTTGCGCGCCGCCGCCATCGCCTTGCAGAAATCGCCGGTCTTCGCCTTCAGCCGCTCCTCGAAGAACAGCCGCTCCACCCGCGCCGGGTCGTGGGCGAACAGGGCGGAGACGGCGGACAGGCCGGCGACGCGGAACAGCTTTCCCGGTTCCTCCCGCACGTCCTCCCGGCGGACGTCCTTGCCGGCCTGGGCCGGACGCGGACGGGGGGAGCGGGCAGGGGACGGGACGGGCGGACGGCCGCGCGGGGTCGTCGGCTTCGGCATGATGGACTCGGGGGCTTGGGGGAACGGGCCGGCATTCTGGACCAACCCACTCCCGAACTCAAAGCCCTCAGTGGTTTTCCTGGAGCCATCGCTTGGCAAGCTGCGCCACGTGATTGTGAAACAAGATCGACACGGATTTCACGGACCTGGGCACGGATTTCACGGAGTCTTCGATCCGGGCCGGATGTCGGGCGTATCGCAGGAGCCCTTCCGTGAAATCCGTGTTTGATCCGTGAAATCCGTGTCGATCGTTGCCCGCGTTTCCTGCGCTGCCTTGGTAAGGACCGCGCTCAATCTCCGCCGTTCCTGCTCCGCGCGTAGCCGGCATAGGCCGCCGCCGCGGCGGCCGCGACCCCGGCGACGAGCAGGGGCGACACCCAGCCGGGCGGCGGGGTGCGGAAGCCGCCGGTGACGCCGCGGCCCCGCTCCACCGGGGTGAACAGGTTGCCGTCGCTCGGCGCGGCGGGCGGGGTGCGGCTGAAATGACGGTGGGCGCCGTGGCCGGCGATCGTCTCCATCAGGCGCGGCGCCACCGCGTGCCCCAGCCGGGTCAGCGGCGTCATCGCCCCGACCATGGCCTGGGCACGAGGACGCAGGGCCACGGACAGGATGGTGTCCGCCACGTCCTGCGGGTCGCCGTAGAAGGGGCTTTCCGCGTCCAGTTGGTGGCCGGTGTAATTGGCGCCGTGGGACATGCCCGGCGTGTCGGTGAAGAAGGGATAGACGCCGCAGACATGGACGCCGGGCGCGTCGACCAGCTCCGCCCGCAGGCTTTCCAGAAGCCCCTCCAGCCCGAACTTGCTGGCCGCGTAGGCGGCGGCGTAGGGGGCGGGCGCCCAGGCCCCGACCGACACCGTGTTGATGAGCACCCCGTGGCCCTGCCGGCGGAACAGCGGCAGCACGGCGTGCGCGGCGTGCAAGGGGCCGAACAGGTTGGTCTCGACGACACGGCGGTGCGCCTCCAGCGGCGTGTCCTCGAACCGCCCGACGGCGCCGACCCCGGCGTTGCTCACCCAGACGTCGATGCCGCCGTACAGCTGCATCGCCCGGTTGGCCAGCCGGAGGACCGCCTGGGCGTCGGTGACGTCGGTGGGCACCGCCTCGGCCTCGCCGCCCAGCTCCCGGCATTCCTCGGCGACCTCGCCGAGCAGGGACTCCCGCCGGGCGGCCAGAACCAGCCGGGCGCCCTCCCGCGCGAAGGTCAGGGCGGTGGCCCGCCCGATCCCGCTCGACGCGCCGGTGATGACCACCACGGCCCCGCGTGCGCTGTCCATCCATCCTCTCCCGTCAATGCCTCGCTGCGGCATCAACAGGACAGGACGGCCCGGCGTCGCGGTGCCGTGATTGGGTTGCCGTGGATCAGATCAGCTTGATCGCCAGGAAACCGCCGATCAGCGCGACGGCGAAGGCGGTGGTGACCAGCGTCAGCCGCTTTTCGATGAAGGCGCGCACCGGCTCGCCGAACCAGTAGAGCAGGGCGGCGACCAGATAGAAGCGGATGGCCCGCGACAGGATCGAGGCGCCAATGAACACCCAGATGTTCAGCTTCGCGACACCCGCGGTGATGGTCAGCAGCTTGTAGGGGATGGGCGTCATGCCCTTGATGATGAGGATCTCCGCGCCGTATTCGACGAAGGTATGGCGCAGCGTCTCGAACTGGGCTTCCAGGTGATAGAAGTCGATGACCGCCTTGCCGATGGCCTCGTACAGGAAGTAGCCGATCATGTAGCCGGCGACGCCGCCCACCACCGAGGCCAGCGTGCAGATCGTCGCGATCCGCCATGCGGCCTGCCGGTTGGCGAGCACCATCGGCACCATCAGGATGTCCGGCGGGATCGGGAAGAATGAGCTTTCCGCGAAGGAAACCCCCGCCAGCCAGGTGGTGGCGTTCTTCGAGGCCGCCTTGGCCATCGTCCAGTCGTAAAGGCGCTTCAGCATGCCGGTCGCAGCCTGTGTTGTGCCGGTGAGGAAGCCCCTGTTTTAGCGGGGGACCGGGCCAGCGGCTACGACCAATTCGGGGCGGCCCCGGAAAGGCTAAGCCATCGGCCTAGCGGGGCGCGGGCTTGCCTCCGGACTCGGCGGTGTCCGCCTCCGCCTTATCGGGATCGGCGCGCGCCACCGGATCGCAGTCGCCGTCGCGCGCCCCGCCGGGATGGCCGCCCGGCATGCCGCGGTAGCGCGTGTCCGGGTTGGACCCGCCGCCGCCGCTCTGCTCGTCGCACAGCCGCCCGATGTCGGTCTTGTGGATGTCCTTGGGTTCGGCGCCCTTGCGCCCTGCGGCGTCGTCGGTCATGGCCGGTCTCCGGTTGCGGGAGTGGAAACCGGGCAACAGGCTGATCGCCATCCCGGTTCCCGTCCCGCTGACGCTCACTTGGTCGCGGCTTCCAGATAGGCGATCAGGTCGGCCCGGTCCTCCGGCTTCGCCACCCCGGCGAAGGCCATGCGGCTGTCGGCGATGACCGCCTTCGGGTTGGCGAGGTACGGGTCGAGCGTCTTGGCGTCCCACGCGATGCCCGACGCCTTCAAGCCTTCGGAATAGTTGGCGTAGCTCTCCACGGTGCCGGCCTTGCGCCCGAACAGCCCGTGCAGCGTCGGGCCGACACGGTTCTTCCCCGCTTCCACCGTGTGGCAGGCCTTGCACTGGCGGAACAGCTTCTCGCCGTTCGCGGGATCGCCGTCGGCCAGGGCCGGGAGCGGCGCCGCGGCGAGAAGGACCAGGGCGGCCAAGGCTGTACGGGCGGCTGCGGGGGCGGCGGAGCGGGCGGCGGTGCGCATGGGGCGGGGGTCTCCTTCGTTTCGCCGCGGCGGAAGGTCGCGGCGTCGAGGGGAGACTTTACGGATCGCCGGAGTCCGGGCCATTGGACTTTGGATCAGCGGAGTCCGCGCCTTTTTCGGACGCCGCCTCCGGTTTCAGCGCCTCGTCAAGCCAAGCGAGGTGGGGGGCGGCGGCGCGGCGGGCCTCCTCCTCCATGCGGCGGTAGCGGGCGATCACCTCCTGCCCGAAGGCGGTCAGGCCGGTCCCGCCGCCCTCCCGCCCGCCGACGTTGGTGCGCACCACCGGCTCGCGGAAGGCGGAGTTCATGGTCTCCACCAGGAACCACGCGCGGCGGAAGGACATGCCGAGCGCCCGCGCCGCCGCGGAGATCGAGCCGGTGCGGTCGATCTCCTCCAGCAGGGACACCTTGCCGGGTCCGATGGCGCCGGAGGGGTGGAGGAAGCGCAGCCGGATGTCGGTCGTCATGTCCTGAAGTCTCGCCGGGAAACGGATGGATCTCCGCCCAAGGTATCATCGGACGGGCATCGGTCAGTCCCGAATCTGGGGGGCGCGGCGTCTGCAACCAAAGTCGAATTTACCGGCCTTCCCCGAAACCGCGATAACGACGGGGCGCTGTGACGGATACCGATCATCGGTCGAACGGACACAGGGCGCACAACCCCGCCAAACGTCATTCCACGACTTTCAGTTTGGGCAATCCGCTTCGGGAGGAAACCGCCGTGATCCATCAGGCCCTGGAAACGCTCAGCAAGCAGGTCGCCATCCGGCCGCGCTACGACAACTTCATCGGCGGCCAGTGGGTTCCGCCGACGAAGGGCCAGTATTTCACCAACCTGACCCCGATCACCGGCAAAGTGCTGTGCGAGGTCGCCCGCTCCACCGCGGAAGACATCGAGAAGGCGCTGGACGCCGCCCACAAGGCCAAGGACGCCTGGGGCCGCACCTCCCCGGCGGAGCGCGCGCGCATCCTCAACAAGATCGCCGACCGCATGGAGGAGCGTCTGGACGTCCTGGCGCTGGCCGAGACGCTGGACAACGGCAAGCCGATCCGCGAGACGACCCACGCCGACCTGCCGCTCGCCATCGACCATTTCCGCTACTTCGCCGGTTGCGTCCGCGCCCAGGAAGGCACCATCGCGGAAATCGACCACACCACCTACGCCTATCATTTCCATGAGCCGCTGGGCGTCGTCGGCCAGATCATTCCGTGGAACTTCCCGCTGCTGATGGCCGTGTGGAAGCTGGCCCCGGCGCTGGCCGCCGGCAACTGCGTCGTGCTGAAGCCCGCCGAGCAGACCCCGATGGCCATCATGGTGCTGATGGAGATCATCGGTGACCTGCTGCCCGACGGCGTCCTCAACGTCGTCAACGGCTTCGGCATCGAGGCCGGCAAGCCGCTGGCCCAGAGCCCGCGCATCGCCAAGATCGCCTTCACCGGCGAGACGACGACCGGCCGCCTGATCATGCAGTACGCGGCGGAGAACATCATTCCGGTCACGCTGGAGCTGGGCGGCAAGTCGCCGAACATCTTCTTCAACGACGTGATGGCCGACGACGACGAGTTCCTGGACAAGGCGCTGGAAGGCTTCGCCATGTTCGCGCTGAACCAGGGCGAGGTCTGCACCTGCCCGTCGCGCGTCCTGGTGCAGGAGAAGATCTACGACAAGTTCATGGAGAAGGCCGTCGCCCGCGTCGCCGCCGTCAAGCAGGGCAGCCCGCTCGACCCTGCGACGATGATCGGCGCCCAGGCGTCCATCGACCAGCTCGAGAAGATCCTCTCCTACATCGACATCGGCAAGGCCGAGGGCGCCAAGGTGCTGATCGGCGGCGAGCGCGCCCATCTCGGCGGCGAGCTGGAGAGCGGCTACTACGTCCAGCCGACGGTCTTCGAAGGCCACAACAAGATGCGCGTCTTCCAGGAGGAGATCTTCGGGCCGGTCGTGTCCGTGACGACCTTCAAGACCGAGGAGGAGGCGCTCGCCATCGCCAACGACACGCTCTACGGCCTGGGCGCCGGCGTGTGGAGCCGCGACGGCAACCGCGCCTTCCGCATGGGCCGGGCGATCCAGGCCGGCCGCGTGTGGACCAACTGCTACCACCTCTACCCGGCCCACGCGGCCTTCGGCGGCTACAAGCAGTCGGGCATCGGTCGCGAGACCCACAAGATGATGCTCGACCACTACCAGCAGACCAAGAACCTGCTGGTCAGCTACAGCCCGAAGGCCCTGGGCTTCTTCTAAGCGTTTTGTCTCCTCCCTGACGACCTTGGGCCGGCGGCCATTCGGCCTCCGGCCCTTTTTCTCATCCGACGGGCCATTCACTCGGGAGTGTCCGCCCATGGTCGAACGAGTCGTCGCCACACCGGCGGCCCTGGCGCTGATCGAAAAGCTGCGCGGGCTCTACGGGCCGCTGTTCTTCCACCAGTCCGGCGGCTGCTGCGACGGCAGCGCGCCGATGTGCTTCATGGACGGGGAGTTCCGCCCCGGCGGGCAGGACGTCCGGCTGGGGGAGATCGGCGGCTGTCCCTTCTACATGGGGGCGGCGCAGTTCGAATACTGGTCGCACACCCAGCTCATCATCGACGTGGTGCCGGGCCGCGGCGCCAGTTTCTCGCTGGAGGCGCCGGAGGGCGTGCGCTTCCTCACCCGCTCCCGCCTGTTCTCCGATGGCGAAGTGGAGGCGCTGCGCTCCGATCCCAGCGATATGACGAAAAAGACATAGCGCTGTTCCGTGGAATGCGGTATTCAGAATTCGACTTTGGGACTTTCCCAGTCGGCACGGCCTCCGGGCGGTCTGATCCGTGTTCAGACCGGCTCCCCCGCGTGGTGGTGCATATGGAACCGAACTCAGGCGCCTTCCGCGACGGCGGAAGGCGCCTTTTTCGTTGGGTGGGAGATTCGGGGTAGGAGGGAAGCGGCCCGGCGGACCTCAGCCGCGCTTCCAGCTCGTGCCCTGCGGGCCGTCCTCCAGGACGATGCCCAGCTCGGCCAGCTCCTTGCGGATGCGGTCGGCCTCCGCGTAGTTCTTGGCCTTGCGGGCGGCCAGACGGTCCTCGATGCGCTGCTGGATGTCGGCGTCGGACAGGGCGGCGGCCCCCTTCGGCGCCCAGCGGAACCACGCCTCCGGGTCCTGCTGGAGCAGGCCCAGCGCCTCGCCGGCGGCGCGCAGCGCGCCCTTGGCGGCGGCCTTCCCGGCGTCCCCCGCCGCCTTGTTCACCGCGGACGCCAGCTCGTGCAGGTGGGAGATGGCGAGCGGGCTGTTGAGGTCGTCCTCCAGAGCGGCCAAGACATCGAACGGCAGTTCGGCGTCGGCCGGGGCGGGCTCGCCGCGCAGCGCCTGGTACCAGCGGTCGAGCGTCGCCTTGGACTGCTTCAGCCCCTCGCGGGTGAAGTCCAGCGGCTGGCGGTAATGGGCGCTCATCAGCGTCAGGCGGATGGCCTCGCCGGGGAACTCGTCGAGCAGCTCGTGCACGGTGAAGAAGTTGCCCAGCGACTTGGACATCTTCTCGCCCTCGACGGTCACGAAGCCGTTGTGGACCCAGTAGCGGGCCAGCGGCTCGCCGCCGTGGGCGCAGCGGCTCTGGGCGATCTCGTTCTCATGGTGCGGGAAGATCAGGTCCAGCCCGCCGCCGTGGATGTCGAAGGTGACGCCCAGATGCTCCTTGGCCATGGCCGAGCATTCGATGTGCCAGCCCGGCCGGCCGCGGCCCCACGGGCTGTCCCAGCCGGGCTGGTCGGCGGCGCTCGGCTTCCACAGCACGAAGTCGGAGGAGTCGCGCTTATAGGGGGCGACCTCGACCCGTGCGCCGGCGATCATCTCGTCCAGCGAGCGGCGGGAGAGCTGCCCGTACTCCGCCATCGACGGCACGGAGAACAGCACATGCCCTTCCGCGGCGTAGGCGTGGCCGCGCTCGATCAGCAGGCCGATCAGGGCGACCATGTGGGAGATGTGGTGCGTGGCGCGCGGCTCGATGGTCGGGCGCAGCGCGTTCAGCGCGTCCATGTCGGCGTGGTAGAGGTCGGCGGTGCGCTTGGTCAGCGCCTCGATCGGCTCGCCGCTGTCGCGCGAGCGGTCGATGATCTTGTCGTCGACGTCGGTGATGTTGCGGACGTAGGTCACCGCCGGGTACAGCCGCCGCAGCAGCCGGAACAGCAGGTCGAACACCACCACCGGACGGGCGTTGCCGATGTGCGCGGTGTCGTAGACCGTGGGTCCACACACATACATGCCCACCCGGTCCGGACTCATCGGCTCGAAGCGTTCCTTGCGGCGGGTCAGCGTGTTGTAGAGGTCCAGCGGCACGGCGCCCTATCTCCTGTGAAAGGTTCATCCCCCTCCCCCGCCCAGCGGGGGAGGGCCGGGGTGGGGGAAAGGACTCTAGGCCGTCTCTCCCGCGAGGCGTTTTTGCGCGCGGGTTCGGCCGATCAGGGGTAGCAGGTTCTTCAATTCCGGTCCATGGTCCCGCCCGGTGAGGGCGCGGCGCAGGGGGAGGAACAAATCCTTGCCCTTCCGACCCGTCTTCGCCTTCACCGCACCCGTCCAGGTGCCCCAGGTGGAGAGGTCCCACGGCTCCTCCGGCAGCAGGGCCGCCGCCTCGGCCAGGAAGGCGGGATCGTCCGCCGCCGGGACGACCGGGGCGTGGGTCACCGCCCACCAGTCGCGGGCCTCGGCGACGCGCGACAGGTTGGGGCGCACCGCCTCCCAGAAGGCGGCGTCGGCATCATCCAGACCGAGCGCGGCCAGTTCCCCGGCGACCCGCTCGAAGGGCAGCAGATGGAGGATGCGCGCGTTCAGCCGCAGCAGCTCCTCCGGGTCGAATTTCGGGGTGCCGCGGGACACCTTGGCGATGTCGAACTCGGCCACCAGCTCGTCCAGCGTCAGCCGCGGCTCGATGGCGTCGGAGGTGCCGAGCTTGGCGAGCAGGCTGGCCAACGCCATCGGCTCGATCCCCTCCTCCTCGCGCAAGGACGCCACGGACAGGCTGCCCAGCCGCTTGGACAGGCCCTGTCCCGCCGCGTCGGTCAGCAGCGGCAGATGGGCGAAGACCGGCACCGCCCCGCCACCCTCAATATTCGTGAGCGCTTCAAAAATTTGGATCTGCACCGCCGTGTTGGCGACGTGGTCCTCGCCGCGGATGACGTGGGTGATGGCGAGGTCGGCGTCGTCCACCACGCTGGTCAGCGTGTAGAGCGGCCGCCCATCCTCGCGGATCAGCACGGGGTCGCTGAGAGCCGACCCTTCGAAATGCACCGGGCCGCGCACGAGGTCGGTCCATTCGACCGGCGTGTGCTCCAGCTTGAAGCGCCAGTGCGGCTTGCGCCCCTCCGATTCGAGGCGGGCGCGGTCGGCGTCGGTCAGGCGGAGCGCCGCGCGGTCGTAGATCGGCGGGCGGCCCTGCGAGACGAGGCTGGCGCGCTTGAGGTTCAGCTCCTCCGGCGTCTCGTAGCAGGGATAGAGCCGGCCGCTGGCCTTCAGCGCCGCGGCCACCTCGTCATAGCGGCCGTAACGGTCGCTTTCCCGCGCGAAGCGGTCCCAGGTCAGGCCGAGCCAGGTCAGGTCCCGCTCGATCCCCTCCGCGTATTCCGGCTTGGAGCGCTCCTCGTCCGTGTCGTCGAGGCGCAGCAGGAAAGTGCCGCCGGCCTTGCGCGCGAACAGCCAGTTGACGAGCGCGAGGCGCACATTGCCGACATGGAGGAGACCGGTCGGGCTGGGGGCGAAGCGGACGGCGACGGACATGCGGGCATCATTCGAAAGTCGGGAACAGGGCGGCAGTCGTAGCACGCCGCGCGCCCGTCCGAAAGACGCCCATCGGGCGCCAAGGCGGACGCCGTGGGGCCTATCGCGTTCGGCATTGAATCCCTCTCCCGCCCCGGGAGAGGGGGCCTGCGAAGCAGGCGGGTGAGGGTCGGGCGAGGATCAAGCCACCGATCCTTGGCGGCACCCTCACCCTTCCCACGCTGCGCGCGGGCCCCTCCCCTCTCCCGGGGCGGGAGAGGGGTTTTTAATTGCCACTCCCACCCCTCCACAATTTCCGGCGCATATGAATTGTTTCGAATGAAACAATTCTTGCGCGGAGCGGAGGCGGAGGCGATGCTGTCCCCCTGTGCGGGTTTTCGGCCCGCGAAACCAATTGGAACGGGAGAGCGGCCATGAAGCTGGCCGAAGCCCTGCTGCGCGCGCTGAAGGATCGCGGCGCACAGGCCATGTTCGGGATTCCGGGCGATTTCGCCTTGCCCTTCTTCAAGGTGGCGGAGGAAACGCAAATCCTGCCGCTCCACACGCTGAGCCACGAGCCGGCGGTGGGCTTCGCGGCGGACGCGGCGGCGCGCTACAGTTCGACGCTGGGGGTGGCGGCGGTCACCTACGGGGCGGGCGCCTTCAACATGGTGAACGCGGTGGCCGGCGCCTACGCCGAGAAGTCGCCGGTCGTCGTCATCTCCGGCGCGCCGGGCACGACGGAGGGCAACGCCGGCCTGCTGCTGCACCACCAGGGCCGCACGCTGGACACGCAGTTCCAGGTGTTCAAGGAGATCACCGTCGCCCAGGCCCGGCTGGACGATCCGGCCAAGGCCCCGGCGGAGATCGCCCGCGTGCTGGGGGCCGCCCGCGCCCTGTCGCGCCCGGTCTATCTGGAAATCCCCCGCAACATGGTCAACGCCGAGGTCGAGCCGGTGGGCGACGACCCCGCCTGGCCGGTGGACCGCGACGCGCTGGCCGCCTGCGCGGACGAGGTGCTGGCGGCCATGCGCTCGGCCACATCGCCGGTGCTGATGGTCTGCGTCGAGGTCCGCCGCTACGGGCTGGAGGCCAAGGTGGCGGAACTGGCGCAGCGGCTGGGCGTGCCGGTGGTGACCACCTTCATGGGGCGCGGCCTGCTGGCCGACGCGCCGACCCCGCCGCTCGGCACCTACATCGGCGTCGCCGGCGACGCGGAGATCACCCGGCTGGTCGAGGAGTCGGACGGGCTGTTCCTGCTCGGCGCGATCCTCAGCGACACCAACTTCGCGGTGTCCCAGCGCAAGATCGACCTGCGCAAGACCATCCACGCCTTCGACCGGGCGGTGACGCTGGGCTATCACACCTACGCCGACATCCCGCTGGACGGGCTGGTCGACGCGCTGCTGGAGCGGCTGCCGCCGTCCGACCGGACGACGCGCGGCAAGGAGCCCCACGCCTATCCGACCGGCCTTCAGGCGGACGGCGAGCCGATCGCCCCGATGGACATCGCCCGCGCCGTCAACGACCGCGTCCGCGCCGGGCAGGAGCCGCTGCTGATCGCGGCGGACATGGGCGATTGCCTGTTCACCGCCATGGACATGATCGACGCCGGGCTGATGGCGCCGGGCTATTACGCGGGCATGGGCTTCGGCGTGCCGGCGGGCATCGGGGCGCAGTGCGTGTCGGGCGGCAAGCGCATCCTGACCGTGGTCGGCGACGGCGCCTTCCAGATGACCGGGTGGGAGCTTGGCAACTGCCGACGGCTGGGCATCGATCCCATCGTGATCCTGTTCAACAACGCCAGTTGGGAGATGCTGCGCACCTTCCAGCCCGAATCCGCCTTCAACAACCTGGACGACTGGCGCTTCGCCGAGATGGCGGCGGGCATGGGCGGCGACGGCGTGCGCGTGCGCACGCGGGCGGAGCTGAAGGCGGCGCTGGACAAGGCCTTCGCCACGCGCGGGCGATTCCAGCTGATCGAGGCGATGATCCCGCGCGGCGTGCTGTCCGACACGCTGGCCCGCTTCGTCCAGGGGCAGAAGCGCCTGCACGCCGCGCGCTGATGGGACTGCTCCGCTAAGCTCTTGTCGCGCCTGCGCTAAGGGCGGTGCTGCCGAAGCGGGATACCCCCTTCGGCAGCACCGCCGCGCAACAATTCGTTAACCATAAAAGCCCACCCTGTCCCTGCTTTCGGGCGAAATTTATTCAGGGACGAGGACGGCGATGACCTGCATTGTTGGCTTGGTGGACGGCGATCGTGTGTGGATGGGCGGTGACAGCGCGGGCGTGAACGGCCTCGACATCACCGTGCGCGCGGACACCAAGGTGTTCCGCAACGCCGACCTGCTGATCGGCTTCACCAGCAGCTTCCGCATGGGCCAGCTTCTGCATTACCGGCTGGAGCCGCCGCACCGCGACCCCGAGGCCGACGTCTTCCGCTACATGGTCGTCGATTTCGTGGACGCCGTGCGCGGCTGCCTGAAGGACGGCGGCTATGCCCACCGCTCCAACGACGTGGAGACCGGCGGCACCTTCATGGTCGGCTACGAGGGGCGTCTCTTCTCCATCCAGTCCGACTATCAGGTGGGCGAGGCGGTGCGCGGCTATCACGCCATCGGCTGCGGGTCCGACTACGCGCTGGGCTCGCTCGCCTCCACGGTCGGCCTGCCGGCGGAGGAGCGGGTGCTGAAGGCGCTGGAATGCGCCGAGCTGTTCAGCGGCGGCGTGCGCGCCCCCTTCACCATCCAGTCGATGGTCCGCCGCCCGCATCTGGCGCTGACCGAAGCGGCGTAAAGCCACAATAAAATTCAGGACTTCTCGCGCCGTTTTCGCCATCCGGCAAGACGGCGCGAAGTCGTGTCCGCGCCACGGCAAGCTGTGTTATAGAGGCTGCGCTCCATCTTCCAGTGATGGAGAAGAAAAAGACCATAAATGCAGTGGGTGCTAGAGAATGGTGGATCAAACTGTTGGTGATGCGGATCGTTTGATTGGCGAAGAGTCGCGTGATGTCTCGGATCGGGTCTCGGGCCGGGTGCATGGCCTGCCGGCTTACTGCAATTCGCCTTATTTCGTGTTCCCGGCGCTGATCCTTCTGCTGATCATGCCGTTGTCGATCCTTTTCCACCCGTCCTGGATCGTTCCGCTGGCCGAGCTGTACGCGGTCGGCATGATGGTGACGATCATCCGTCTGACGCGCTGAGTCTCCGGGTCTTTCGCCACCCCGGCCCTTCGCTTCCGCTTCCCGGGGAGCGGCCGGGGTGGGGCCCCATCGCGTCCCCTTACGCCAGCAGGCCCGTCATCACCGCGCGCAGCTGGGCCGGGCGCACCGGCTTGTTCAGCACATGGCAGCCCCTGGCCTGCGCCTCCTCGACCACTTCGGCGGTGCGGTTGGCGGTGATGAGGACCGACGGCAGGTCCGCCCCGCAGCGTTCGCGCACCCGCGCGATCTCGGTGAAGCCGATCACCCCGTCGTCCAGATGGTAGTCGGCGAACAGCACGTCCGGCGCCACCGCCCCCAGCCCGGCCAGCGCCTCGTCGCCCGACGCCGCCGTGGCGACGCTGCACCCCCAGCCTTCCAGAAGCGCGCGCATCCCGGCCAGCACCGCCGGCTCGTTGTCGATCACCAGCACCCGCGTGCCGGCCAGCCGGTTCGAGGCGGTCTGCACCGGCGCCTCCAGAGCGCGCACCGGGCGGGCGTAGCGGCCGAAGGGCACCGTCACCGCGAAGACCGACCCCCGCCCCGGCTGCGAGCGCACGGTGATCGGGTGGTCGAGCATCCGCGCCACCCGCTCCACGATGGCGAGGCCGAGGCCCATGCCGCGCACCCGCTCGTTGGCGCAGGGGGTATCGAGGCGGCGGAACTCCTGGAAAATCTCGTCCAGCTTGTCGGCGGGCACGCCGGGGCCGGTGTCCCACACCTCGATCCGCAAGCCTTCGGGCGTCCGCCGGCAGCCGACCAGGACACGCCCCGCGCCGCCCTTCGTCGCCCTTTTTGCTTGTGTGTAGCGCAGGGCGTTGGACAGGAAGTTCTGCAAAATCCGGCGGAGCAGGCGGATGTCGCTGCGCACCACGGCGTGGCTGGGAACGACGCTCAGCTCCAGCCCGCGCTCCTTCGCCACCGCCGCGTATTCGGTGGCCAGCGCGCCGAACAGGCTCTTGATCGGGAAATCGGCGATCTCCGGCCGCACCGCCCCGGCGTCCAGCTTGGAGATGTCCAGCAGTGCCGACAGCAGGTCCTCCACCGAGGCCAGGGCGACGTCGATGTTGTCGACCAGCCCGCGGTTCGGCTCCGGCTGCTCCAGATCGCCCAGCGCCGAGACGAACAGCCGTGCGGCGTTCAGCGGCTGAAGCAGGTCGTGGCTCGCCGCCGCCAGGAAGCGCGTCTTGGACAGGTTGGCCTGCTCCGCCTCCGCCTTGGCCAGCCGCAGCGCCTCCTCCGCGGCGATGCGCTCGGCGATCTCCTGCTGGAGCTGGCTGTTGAGCCGGGTCAGCTCGGCGGTGCGCTCGACGACGCGGCGCTCCAGGCTGTCCTTGGCGTCGGCCAGCGCCTCCGCCGCCATGCGCCGCTCGGTGATGTCGTGGATCAGGCCGAAATAGCCCAGAACCTCCGGCTTGCCGCCGCCGCGCCGCTCGCCGAAATGCGGGATGTAGGTGGCGACGGCGTAGCGCGGCGCGCCGTTCTCGCCGGGCAGCTCCAGGTCGAAGGTTACCTCCTCGCCGGCCAGTGCCCGCAGCACGTAGGAGCGCCGCACCTCGTAATAGAGGTCGCCCAGCGCCGCCCACATGGGCTGGCCCTCGATCTCCTCGCGCTTGCGGTTGAACCAGCCCTCGTAGGCCTTGTTGACGAAGCGGAAGCGCTGCTCGGCGTCGACATAGGCGATCAGCGCCGGCACGGCGTCGGTGACCAGCCGGATGCGCTCCTCGCTGTCGCGCAGGGCCTGCTCGGCGCGCTTGCGCTCGGTGATGTCGGTGAAGGTCAGGACGAAGCCGCCGCCCGGCATGGGGTTGCGGCTGATCTCCAGCACCGTGCCGTCCAGCCAGGGCTGCTCGACGAGTCCGCTCGGCATCATCAGCGCCTTCAGCGACAGGCCACGCTCGCCCAGCGCCGCGTGGTGCAGCACGAAGTCGGCGAAGCCCGCCCCGCGCTCCGCCACCTTGGCGGGCAGGCGCAGCAGGCCGGTGAAGCGCTCGTTCCAGGCGACCAGCCGCTGGTCGCGGTCGTACACCCCGACTCCCTGGGCGATGTTGTCCAGCGTCGCCTGGAGGAGCGCCGACTTCTCGGCCAGCTCGCGCTCGCGGCGGCGGGTCTCATGCTCCTTGATGTCGGTGATGTCGGTGTAGACGCCGACCACCCCGCCGTCGCGGGTCCGCCGTTCGTTCACCTGGACCCAGCGCCCATCGGCCAGCCGGTAGACGTAGGGGCCCTTCAGCGCCCGGTGCTGGGCCAGCCGTTCCGACAGCCAGCGGTCGGGCCGCGGGTAGGCGTCGGCGATGGTGCGCGAGGAGGCGGCCAGCTCGGCGATCTCCTGGAAACGGATGCCCGGCAGGATGCGGTCGCGGATCTCCGGCCACAGGGCCAGATACTTGCTGTTGCACAGCACCAGCCGGTCGTCGGCGTCGAAGATGGCGAAACCCTCGTTGACCGACTCGATGGCCTCCGACAGGCGGCCGCGCATGGTGTCGGCCAGCTCCTTGGCGCGGGCGAGCGCGCGGTGGCTGTCCTCCAGCTCGCGCAGGGCGCGCTCCAGCTCCAGCGTGCGCTCGCGCACCTTCTGCTCCAGGACGATGGCGGTCTGGAACAGGGAGAAGGCGCCCCCCTGCACGTCCATCGACCGCTCCACCCGGTCCATCAGCACCTGGTTGATGCGGCGGAGCTTGGCGTTCTCGCGCTCCAGCGCCTCCAGCCGCTTGTCCCGGTCGGCAGCCGGAGGGGGGGGCGGGAGGGTGGCGGAC
>NZ_QLKQ01000030.1 GCF_003349955.1 Azospirillum brasilense | reverse complement strand
GCCGACGGCGGCGCCCGGCTGATCGTGCTGGACAGTCTGGCGAGCGAGTGATCGGGGGGGTTAATGGTGTAAAGGTGTCGGGGTGTTGCCCCCTCCCCGGCCCTCCCCCGCTTCGCAGGGGAGGGAGTTTGGTCCCCTCCCCTGCGCCAGCGGGGGAGGGTTAGGGAGGGGGCAATGAGCTTCAGGGAAGGAGCAATGCCTCCCTCACCGCAGCCCCGCCTCCACCTGCTCCGCCATATGCCCCAGCGCCGTGTCCAGCGCCGCCGGCGGGCCGCTCTCCAGACTGTCCAGCACGATCAGCCGGGCGCCGCCGTCGGCCACAGCCTGGACGATCTCCGGCGCCGGCGGACGGTGGTGCAGCACCACGGGAATCGCCTCGGCCTTCAGGGTGGCGGTCAGCTCGGCCAGACGCGCCGGCGTCCAGTCGCGGTCGTCGCGGGTCCAGACCCGGCGCAGGTCGAGCCCGAGGTCGGCGGCCAGCGTGGCGAAGCGGTCGGACAGCGCCGCCGCCGACGGGTCCGGCAACGCGGCGAAGGCCTGCGCCGACCGGGACGACACCGTCAGCAACCCGCGCTTCAGCGCGGCGAGGTTCGCATCGATGGCATCCTTGGAAGCGGGATAGAGGCGCCGCAGGTCGGCGGCGAGGATGTCGGCCATCCGCCCGGCGTTGGCGATGCCCAGCCAGGGGAAGGCCGCCCCGCCGCTGACCGCGATCCCCGGCAAGGCGCCGTCCACCGGCCGGGCGGCGTCGATCTCGACGAGGCGGATGTTGGCGCGCCGCGCCAGCGGGTAGAGCGGGTCCTCGACCCAGGCGGAGCGCAGGGTCAGCACCGCGTCGGCCTTGCGGGCGGCCTCCGCCAGCTTCGCTTCCCCGCGCCCGCTCAGGAAGGCGTGCTGGCGCCCCATGGGGATGGCCGGCGGAACCACCGCCTCCACCACCACCGGCGTGCCCTTCGTCAGCGCCTGGGCCAGCCCGGCGGTGACCGGGTGACCGGCCAACACCGTCTCGGCGGAGGCGCCCGCCACCGTGGACAGCAGCAGGAGCGCCGCGAGCGTGACGCGCTTCATCCCTCTTCCCCTTTCATGAACAGGCGCGCCAGCAGCGCGCCCAGGAACAGCAGCCCCGCCGCCAGGATGATGGCGCCGCCCGACGGCACCGGCAGGGCGAGTTGCACGGGCAGCAGGATCCCGGCCACCGCCGCCACGCTGGCGAAGGCGACCGACAGCAGGAAGAAGCCGCGCAGCGACGAGGCGACGACCCGCGCCGCGGCGGCGGGAATGACCAGCAGCGCCCCCACCAGGATGGCGCCGATGATCTTGACCGACGCGACGGTGACCACGGTCACCAGCACGATGAACAGATAGTCCAGCCCCTTCACCGGCACGCCGCGCACCCGCGCCAGCGCCGGGTTGAAGCTGGCCAGCAGCAGCCGGTTGAACAGCGGCAGCATCAGCGCGGTCACCCCGAGGGCCACCACCAGCAGCACGGTCAGGTCGCGGTCGTCCACCGTCAGGACCGAGCCGAACAGCACATTCTCCAGGATGTGGATGTTGACCCGGCTGGCCAGGATCAGCAGCAGGCTGGCGCCCAGCGCCAGCGACACCGACAGGAAGACGCCGATCAGCGTGTCGGCGGTCAGGTTGCTGCGGTTGCGCGTGTAGTTGACCAGCAGCGCGAACAGCAGGCAGTAGCCGAACAGGCTGGCGTAGGGGCCGGTGTAAGGCTCCCCCACCAGGATGCCGATGGCGACGCCGGTCAGCGCGGCGTGGCCGACCGCCTCGGAGAAGAAGGCCAGCCGCTTGGTCACCACCAGCGTGCCGAGCCCGCCGAGCACCGGGCCGATGACCAGCCCGGACAGCAGCGCGTTGACGAGAAAGCCGTGGGTCAGGCCGGCGGGCAGCAGCCCGGCCCCGGCCCAGCCCTGGATCAGGGCGCGCAACGCCTCGAAGCTCATGACGCGATCCTCTCGGCTCCGGTGCGGCGCGGAACCGCCGAGAACAGGTCGAACACCCGCTCCGGCGACAGCATCTCCAGCGGGGCGCCGTCGAACAGCACGCGCCGGTTCAGGCCGGTCACCCGCGTCGCCAGCCGGCGCACCTGGGCCAGATCGTGCTCGACCCACAGGACGGTGGTCCCGGCGGCGGACAGCTCGGCCAGCAGCGTTTCGAAGATGGCGATCCCGGCCTCGTCGAGCGCGGTCATCGGTTCGTCCAGCACGATCAGGTCGGGCGCCGGGATCAGCGCCTGGGCGAGCAGGACGCGCTGCCGCTCGCCCCCCGACAGGGCGCCGAAGCGGCGGCGGGCCTTGCCGGCCATGCCGACGCGGTCCAGCGCCGCGCCGTAGTTCATGCGACGGTCCGGCCCGAGGAAGGCGGGGCGGCGCTGGCAAAGCACGGCCAGGAAATCCTCCACCGTCAGCGGCAGGCCGCGGTCGAACTCCACCGACTGCGGCACGTAGGCGATCGTGCCCGGCCCGTCGCCCGGCCAGTCGAGCCGGATCGTCCCGCGGTGCGGCGCCTGCCCGAGCAGGGCGCGGATCAGCGACGACTTGCCGCCGCCGTTGGGACCGACCAGCGCGTGGACGGTGCCCGCGGCGACGCGCAGGGACACGCCGTCCAGGATCACCGTGCGGCCCAGCGTCAGGTCCACCGCGTCGAACAGGATGGCGGGTCCCGTCACGGCGCTGCCTCGGCCATCGCCAGCACCAGCGTGTCGAGGTTCCGGGCCATCTCCCGCTCGAACAGGTCGGGCGCGTAGTCGCCGTGCGAGATGTGGGAGAAGGCGTAGAGCCGGATGCCGGTCTCGCGCCGGATCGTCTCCACATAGGCGCTGGGGAAGTTCAGCTCCGAGAAGATCACCTGCACGTCCAGCTTGCGCATGGTCGCGATGGTTTCGGCGAGCTGGGCCGGGCTGGGCTCGATGCCGTGGGCGGGCTCGACGACGGCGGAGACCTCCAGCCCGAACTCGCGCAGCAGGTAATCGTAGGCGCCGTGGATGGTGGCGACCCGCAGGCTGGCGTTGCCGGCCGTCGCCAGCTTCGCCAGCGCGTCGGCCCGCAGCTGGCGCAGGCGGCGGGCATAGGCGCGGGCGTTGGCGGCGTAGGCGGCGGCGTTGTCCGGGTCGAGCCGCCCCAGCTCGCGCGCGATGGTCGAAACCTGGAGGACCGAATTGGTGATCGACAGGAAGCTGTGCGGGTTGACCACCTTCCCGGCCGCCCGCGCCGCCATTCCCGCGGCGGGCAGAAGCGGCACGTCGGCGTTGGATTCGACCACCGGCAGCGACGGCTTCGCCGAGGCGGCGATCATCCGCCCGGCGAAATCGTCGTGCCCGATGCCGTTCAGGACGATGGCGTCCAGCCCGCCGATGCGCTGGATGTCCTCCGGGCGCGGTTCGTAGGCGTGCGGGTTGAAGCCGGCGGGGATGATCGGCACGACCTCGGCCGCGTCGCCGACGATGTTGGCGACGTAGGAATAGTAGGGGTGCAAGGTGACCCCGAAGCGGCGGCGCCCGGCGGGAGCCGCGACGGCGCGAACGGGCATGGCCACGGCGGTCGCGGCGGCCATGGCCCCGGCCAGGATCAGGCGGCGGTTCGGAAGAAGGCTGGTCATCGGGTCACCCCGGCGGAGAAGGTGGAGACGATCCGCTTCCAGCCGGCGGCGGCCAGGGCCGTTTCCTCCGGCGGGGCGGGCGGGGCTTCGGCGGCGCGCTTCAGCCAGACCTCGGCGCCGTGGCCGTCCAGCCGCAGCACCAGGGACCCGGCCAGCTCCGGCGCGGCGGAAACGCCGGCATAGGCGATCCCGTCGCCGGTCTCGGCAAGGGTCCCGGCAAAGGTCCAGGCGTGGCCGCCGCGCGCCGCGGCGCTGGGATCGGCGGCGAAGGGCGGCAGGGCCTCGGCGGCCAGCTCCTGCGGCGTCGGCGCCCGGCCCTCCGCCGTCCGCAAGGCGGCGATCTCCTCCCCCGCCGCCTTCAGGTCGGCGTAGAGGCCCTGCTCGGCGGCGGTCAGGCCGGTGCGGGAGTCGATGAGGTGGGCGGCCAGCGGGGCGTCCGCGTCCGGAACGGCGCGCAGCCCGACCGCCAGGGCGGCGGACGCGAGAATGGCGCCGGCGGCCAGCAGGACCCACAGGGTCTCGCGCTCGGCCCCGGCGCGGCGGACGATCTGGTGATGCATGGTTCCAGCTTTGGTGAGGGCGCTACTTGATCGCCGTGTGCTCGATCTCGACCGTGTGGCCGGGGCCGGCGTCGAACAGGACGTAGAAGTCCTGCGCGGGGCGCTGGAAGGAGAGCGTGGAATCCGGTCCCAGCTTGCCCTTGACCAGCACCTGCTCGTCGTAGGCGATGACGTCCAGAACGACGCCGGGCGCCTTCGACCCGTCGGAGAAACCGCCGGTGCATTGCACGGTGTCGCCCTCGACCATCCGGCATTCGCAGATCGGGTAATGGGCCTGCGCCGCACCGGCGGCGCACAGGGCGAACAGCGCCGCCAGGGCGAGCGCGCGCGGGGTCCTCATCGCTTTCCTCCGAAAATCTCGCCCAGCGGCAGGGACGCCTGATGCACCCCGCCGCTCCACTCCTCCACCGTCACCCACAGCTCCTCCCGGCCGCCAAGCTCGTCCGGCACGGTCACGTCGGCCTCCCGTTCATAGGGATTGCCGAAGGCGAGCGCGCCGGCGGTGCGCAGGCTGCGCGGCTTGCCGACGCGCAGGAACACGCCGCGCACCCGGTCGATGTCGGCGGGACGGATGTGGATGCGGTATTCCTTCATCCGCTCCCCCGTCGGCATGCGGGCGGGCGCCTCGTCGTAGGTCGCCAGCGTCACCGGAAAGGGGCCAACGGCGATGTCCCGCCGGATCTCGGGCGGGACGAAGATCGGTTTCGGGCTGAAATAGTCGGGCAGGAAGGGCAGCGGCACCAGCATCATCAGGGCGCTGAGATGGAACTTGCCGCGTTGCCAGTAATGCCGCATCGAGTCATTACGCATTGGACGGGCCCTCCGCCAGCCGGGACCCGCGCCGGACGCCGCGCACCGCCTCGACCGTGGCGCGGGCGGTGCGCTTCATCCAGATCAGCATGCCGCTGAAGACCAGCGTGGTCATCAGCAGGCCGAAGGCGAACCACACCAGCTTGACCGGCAGGCCGCCGAAATCACCGGTGTGCAGGGCGCGCATGATGGTGCGGGTCAACTCGATGCCGGACGCCGCCTCCATCCCGCCTTCGATGAGGATCACCTCGGCGGTGAAGGGATTCACCCGGACATAGTCGGGCAGCAGCGGCACCTGCCCGCTGGACCCCGCCACCGTCGCCGGGTCGTAGGCGGTGCCGGGCAGCCACAGGTAGCGCAGCCGCATGTCCGGCAGGGCCGCCTGGGCGCTGGCCATGATGGCGTCGACGTCCGGCCTCGGCGCGGTCGCGCTCACCGGGATCTGCTCGCGGGCCAGCAGCACCGGCGCCTTCCCGCCGCCCAGCCCCATCCCGAGATGGAACAGCATCATGTAGATGAGGAACCACAGGCTGGTGACCGAGATGACCGCGATGAACCAGATCGACCACGTGCCGGCGACGCGGTGCAGGTCGCCCCACATCACGCGCGGCGCCTGCCGCCAACGGATGCGCGGCTGGTAGAAGGATTTCCAGAACCGTTTGTAGACCACCAGCCCGGTGACCAGCGACCCGACGAGCGGGATGGCCAGCAGGGTCACGAGGTACCAGCCCACCGGGAAGGTCATCAACCAGCCGTGCAGCGCGCGGACGAAGGCTTGGAACGAGTTGCCGGTGGACAGCCCCTGCACCGCCCCGCTGACCGGGTTGACCCAGGCGGTGGTGGAGGTTCCGTCGGGCATCGCCATGCGGGCGCTGACCGCCATGTGGGAGCCGCCCCAGCTCAGCGAACTCACCCGCCCGCCCGGCGCCGCCGCTTCCGCCGCGGCGATCAGCGCGCTGGCCGGCAGCGGCTCCCCGGCGCCCGACGCCCGCATGGCCGGGTTGACCAGCCACATGATCTCGGTGCTGACCACGGCGATGGTGCCGGTCAGGCAGACGAAGAACAGGAACGCCCAGAGGGGCATCGCCAGCCAGGAGTGCCACAGGAACCACAGCCGCGTGCGCGACTTGCCAACGCTCATCTCGTCCTCTCCGAAGGAACCACCGGTCCTTCTGTTCAGACGAACGGGCACGCCTCCAGCCTCACCCCCAAATGCGAAGAATTCTCATTATCGTTTGTGGCATCGTTTTCGGCGCGGAACGCGGCGGCCAAGTCGCCCCCCAGAGTCACAGGATCGGGCTCGGCACCGACAGGAAGCCATCCATGGCCAGCGCGATTCCCCCCATGGGAACGGCGTCCGGGCCGAGCGGCGAGACCACAAGCCGCAGATCGCGGCGCAACGGCTCCAGCGCGTGCTCGTCCAGGGCGGCGTTCAGCGCCGGAAGAATGAACGCCGCGACGATCGACAGGTTGCCGCCCAACACCACCAGCCCCGGATTCGCCAGATTGACCAGATGCGACAGCGCGAAACCGAGGTGTGACCCCGCCTCCTCCAGCAACGTCCGCAGGACCGGATCGCCCTCGCGCGCCGCGGCGGCGGCGGCCCAGAGGTCGGGCAGGACGCGCCCCCGCTCGCCCGCCTGGGCGAGGATCGAGGTTTCGGAGACGTAGGTTTCCAGACAGCCCCGCTTGCCGCAGCCGCAGGGGCGCCCGCCCGGCACGACGGTCAGGTGTCCGATCTCCCCGGCGAAGCCCTGCGCGCCGCGGTACAGCCGCCCGCCGAGGAACAGCCCGCCGCCGACTCCCGAATGGCCGGTCAGATAGACGAAGTCCTCCACCCCCCGGCAGGCGCCGAACAGCCGCTCGGCCATGGCGGCGGCCTTGGTGTCGTTGTCGACATGGACCGGCGCGCCCAGCGCCTCCTCCAGCAGCGGGCGGATCGGCGTGTCGCGCCAGCCCAGGTTGGGCGCCAGCACGAGCCGGCCCTCGCGGTCCATCAGCGCCGGGATGCCGATGCCGATGCCGCGCAGGGGCGGCGGTGCCGCTCCGTCCTCCGGCCGGCTCGCCGCGACGACCGCGTCGATCCCCTCGTGCAGCCGGCGCAGCGCCGTGGCGAGGTCGGTGCTGCCGGGGATCTGCGACTGCTCCACCACCGTGCCGGCCAGCGTGGTGGCGACGATGCGGATCGTCCCCGGCTCCAGCCGGGCGCCCACCAGCAGCCCGGCCGACGGGGCGATGCCGAGCGCGGTTTCCGGCCGCCCGATGCGGCGGGCGCGCGGCGCCTCGCTCCGCTCGACCAGCCCCTCCTCGATCATCCGCGCCACAATGGCCGAGGTCGTCGCCTTGTCCAGGCCGGTCAGGCGGCTGAGGTCGCGCTGCGCGCAGTTCGGGTTCTCCCGCAGCGCGTGGAAGACACGGACCATGTTGAGGCGGCGGATCGCGGCCGAGTTGACCCTTGGCAGCATGCGGATTCCTGTCTCGCGCGTCGGGCGGCAATCGCTGGGCGCCGGGCGGGGCATACACCGAAAAGGTGGGGAATGTCGCCCCGACATGGCTTGACGCGGGCTGTTTCGAATCATACGCTTCGATTTGTTAGACCGTCTATCTAATTCGCGGCCACACGAGAAGCCGCAATCCAGGGAGGGGGCGACCCCATGGCCGAGCCGCTTTTGGCAGCGTTCGGCGTCACGAAGAGCTTTGGGCCCGTCGAGGTCCTCCATGGCGTGGATTTCACCGTCCAGCGCGGTGAGGTGCACGCCCTGGTCGGCGAGAACGGGGCCGGCAAATCGACGCTGATGAAGATCCTGTCCGGCTTTCACCGGCCGACGTCGGGCGCCGTGCGCGTGGACGGGCGGCCGATGAGCTTCTCCGGCATCGGCGCCGCCGAGGCGTCGGGCGTCGTGCTGATCCACCAGGAATTCAACCTCGCCGAACATCTGACGGTGGAGGAGAACATCTTTCTCGGGCGCGAGCTGCGGCGCGGCCCGTTCCTCGACAAGCGCGCCATGAACGAGCGGTCCCGCGCCATCCTGGCCGAGCTGGATTGCCCGGTGGACCCGCGCGCGCGGGTGCGCGACCTCGCCGTGTCGGAGCGGCAGATGGTCGAGATCGCCAAGGCGATGTCGCGCGAGGTCCGCGTCCTCATCATGGACGAGCCCACGGCGGTGCTGACCGGCACCGAATCCGCCGTTCTGTTTGGGCTGATCCGCCGGCTGCGCGACCAGGGGGTGGGGATCGTCTACACCTCGCACAAGCTGGACGAGGTGCGGGCCATCACCGACCGGGTCACCGTTCTGCGCGACGGCCATCACATCGCCACCCGGCCGACCGCCGAACTGACGGAGGACGGCATCGCCCAGTTGATGGTCGGGCGGGCGATCAGCGACCTGTTCCCGGCCAAGACGCCGCCGGCACCGGACGCGCCCGTGGTGTTGGAAGCACGGGGGATCGACGTTCCCGGCTGGGTGCGGGGCGCCGGCTTCGACCTGCGCCGCGGCGAGATCCTGGGCTTCGCCGGGCTGATCGGCGCCGGACGGACCGAGCTGGCTGAGGGGCTGCTCGGCCTGCGCCGCCGCACCGCCGGCACGCTGTCCCGCAACGGGGAGCCGTTGCGCGTCCGCCGCCTGGAGGACGCGGTGGCCGCCGGCATCGCCTACCTGACCGAGGACCGCAAGGGCAAGGGCCTGCTGCTCGCCAAGGGTTTGCAGCCGAACCTGACGCTGCTGGCGCTGGACCGCTACGGCCGGGTCTTCGTCGACGAACGGCGGGAGGCCGCGGCGCTGGAGCGCGCGGTGACCGAGTTCGACATCCGCGTCCGGACGCTGGACGTGCCGGTGGGCAGCCTGAGCGGCGGCAACCAGCAGAAGCTGTTGCTTGCCAAGACCATGCAGGTCGATCCCGACATCCTGATCGTGGACGAGCCGACGCGCGGCATCGACATCGGGACCAAGCAGCAGATCTACCGGTTCCTGCACGAATTCGCCCGCCGGGGCGGGTCGGTGATCCTGATCTCCTCGGAAATGCCCGAGATCATCGGGCTGTCGCACCGGGTGGTGGTCATGCGCTCCGGCGTGGTGACCGGCGTCCTGGAAGGCGACGAGGTCGAGGAGGGCGAGATCGTCCGCTACGCCACAGGCCTGAAAGGCCGCACGGTCGATGGCCTGAAAGGTTTCACACCAGAAGGAGACGCGCATGACGCCGTCGGTCATGCCTGAGGCCGCGCGGAAGCCCTCCTCCGGCTTCGATCTGAAACTCTACGGGCCGTTCCTGGCGCTGGCCGCGCTGATCGTGCTGGGCACCATCGTCAACCCGGTGTTCCTCAGCCCGGGCAACATCGGCAACGTGCTGACCCGCACCGCCTTCATCGGCATCATCGCGGTCGGGGCCACCTTCGTCATCACCGCCGGCGGCATCGACCTGTCGGTCGGCTCCTTGGCCGCCTTCGCGTCGGGCGTCATGATCGTGGTGATGAACGCGCTGGTCGGCTCCATGGGCGCCGGGCTGCCGGTCATCCTGGTCGGCGTCCTGGTGGCGCTGGGGCTCGGGCTGGCGGCGGGGCTGGTCAACGGGCTGCTGGTGACCAAAGGGAGGATGGAGGCGTTCATCGTCACGCTGGGGACCATGGGCATCTTCCGATCCCTGGTCACCTACATCGCCGACGGCGGCACTCTGTCGCTGAATTCGGAGATTCGCACGATCTACCGGCCCGTCTATTACGGCGGCGTCTTCGGCATCTCCTACCCGATCCTGGCCTTCGCGGCGGTGGCGCTGGTCGGCGCGCTGATCATGTACCGCACGCGCTTCGGCCGCCACTGCGCCGCCATCGGCTCCAGCGAGGATGTGGCCCGCTACTCGGCGATCAACGTGGACCGGGTCAAGCTGCTGGCCTTCGTGCTGCAAGGCATCTGCGTCGCCATCGCGGTGGTGATCTACGTGCCGCGGCTGGGCTCGGCCTCGGCCACCACGGGGCTGCTGTGGGAGCTGGAGGCCATCGCCGCCGTCATCATCGGCGGCACCATGCTGAAGGGCGGCTACGGCCGCATCTGGGGCACGGTGGTGGGCGCCGTCATGCTCACGCTGATCGACAACATCCTCAACCTGACCGGCGCCATCAGCGTCTACCTGAACGGCACCATCCAGGGGGTCATCATCATCGTCGCGGTGCTCCTGCAACGGGGGACCGTGGCGCGTCGCTGAAAAAACACGAAGAGGGAGGAATCGACCATGACGTTCCGTTTCGGTCTGGCCGCGGCGCTGGCCGCGGGCCTGATGGTGGCGCCGGTCGCCGGCTGGGCGCAGCAGAAGATCAAGATGGGCGTGTCCATCCCCGCCGCGACGCACGGCTGGGCCGGCGGCCTCAACTGGCACGCCCAGCAGGCCGAGAAGCGGCTGGAGAAGCAGTACCCGAACCTCGACGTGGTGATCGTCACCGCCCGCGACGTCGGCCGCCAGGCCAACGACCTGGAGGATCTGGTCTCGGTGCAGCGGATCGACGCGCTGGTCATCCTGCCCTTCGAATCCGCGCCGATGACCGACCCCGTGCGCGCCGTCAAGCAGGCCGGCAAGTTCGTCACGGTGGTGGACCGCGGCCTGACCGACCCGTCGATCCAGGACCTCTACGTCGCCGGCAACAACCCGCAGATGGGCGAGGTCTCCGCCCGGTTCATGAAGGAGAAGATGGGCGGCAAGGGCGACATCGTGGTGCTGCGCGGCATCCCGACCGTGATCGACAACCAGCGCGTCGACGCCTTCATGAAGGAGATCGAGGGCACCCAGATCAAGGTGCTGGGCATGCAGTACGCCAACTGGAACCGCGATGACGGCTTCAAGGTGATGCAGGACTTCCTGTCCCGCTTCCCGAAGATCGACGCGGTGTGGGCGCAGGACGACGACATCGCGCTCGGCGTCATCGAGGCGGTCAAGCAGGCCGGCCGCGAGAAGGAGATGTTCATCCTCGGCGGCGCCGGCATGAAGGACATGATCAAGCGCGTCATGGACAAGGACGTGCTGGTCCCCGCCGACGTCCTCTACCCGCCCGCGATGATCGCCGAGGCCATGGAGATCACCGCCAGGCATCTGGTGGAAAAGGCGCCGATCCAGAAGGAATACATCATCGAGGCAACGCTGGTGACGCCGGAGAACGCCGCGAAATACTACTACCCGGACTCGCCGTTCTGATTTTCCGGCCCGAAGACGACCCGAAGGGGGGAGCATCATGAAGACGATCAAGGGGCCGGCGATCTTCCTCGCGCAGTTCGCTGGGGACGCGGCGCCGTTCAACAGCCTTCCGACCATCGGCGCCTGGGCCGCCGGTCTGGGCTTCAAGGGCGTTCAGATCCCGTCCTGGGACGGCCGTCTGTTCGACCTCGCCCGGGCCGCCGAGAGCAAGGGCTATTGCGACGAGGTGAAGGGCGTGCTGGCCGAGGCCGGCGTGCAGATCACCGAGCTGTCCACCCATCTCCAGGGGCAGCTCGTCGCCGTGCACCCGGCCTATGACGAGGCCTTCGACGGCTTCGCCGCGCCCGAGGTGCGCGGCAACCCGAAGGCCCGCCAGGAATGGGCGGTCAACCAGCTGCTGATGGCGGCCAAGGCCTCGGCCAACCTGGGGCTGACGGCGCACGTCACCTTCTCCGGCGCGCTGGCCTGGCCCTACGTCTACCCCTGGCCGCAGCGCCCGGCGGGGCTGATCGAAACCGCCTTCGACGAGCTGGCCCGGCGCTGGCGGCCCATCCTCGACGCCTTCGACGCGGCGGGGGTGGACCTCTGCTACGAGATCCATCCCGGCGAGGACCTGTTCGACGGAGCCACCTTCGAAATGTTTCTGGAGCGCGTCGGCAACCACCCGCGCTGCAACATCCTTTACGACCCCAGCCACTTCGTGCTGCAGCAGCTCGACTATCTCGGCTACATCGACGTCTATCACGAGCGGATCAGGATGTTCCACGTCAAGGACGCGGAGTTCAACCCGTCCCCGCGCCAGGGCGTCTATTCCGGCTACCAGCCCTGGATCGGCCGGGCCGGGCGCTTCCGCTCGCTGGGCGACGGGCAGGTCGATTTCGGCGGCATCTTCTCCAAGCTGACCCAGTACGGCTTCGACGGCTGGGCGGTGCTCGAATGGGAATGCGCCATGAAGCACCCCGAGCAGGGGGCCGCCGAAGGCGCGCAATTCATCGACGCGCACATCATCCGGGTCACCGAGAAGGCCTTCGACGACTTCGCCGGGGCCGGAACGGATGAGGCCGCCAACCGGCGCATGCTCGGCATCGGCTGAGCGGGAGGAGATCATGACCATCGAAGGGAAGACGGCCTCCGGGCCGAACCGCCGGCTGCGCCTGGGCATGGTCGGCGGCGGACGGGGCGCCTTCATCGGGGCGGTGCACCGCATCGCCGCGCGCCTCGACGACCGTTACGAGCTGCGGGCCGGGGCGCTGTCCTCCGATCCGGAGCGGGCACGGGCCAGCGGCGCCGACCTGTTCCTGCCGCCGGAGCGCTGCTACGCCAGCTTCGCGGAGATGGCGCGGGCCGAGGCGGCGCGCGACGACGGCATCGACGTGGTCAGCATCGTGACGCCCAACCACCTGCACCACGACGCCGCCAAGGCGTTCCTGGAGGCGGGCATCCACGTCATCTGCGACAAGCCGCTGACCACCACGGTGGAGGACGCGGAGGATCTGGCGGCGTCGGTGGAGCGCAGCGGCCTCGTCTTCGCGCTGACCCACAACTACACCGGCTACCCGATGGTGCGGCAGGCCCGCGCCATGGTGGCGGCCGGTGACCTGGGCGCCCTCCGCGTCGTGCAGGTGGAATACCCGCAGGACTGGCTGAGCACCCGGCTGGAGGAGAGCGGGCAGAAGCAGGCGGAATGGCGGACCGACCCGGCGCGCAGCGGCATCGCCGGCTGCGTCGGCGACATCGGCACCCACGCCTTCCAGCTGGCGGAGTTCGTCACCGGCCTGCGCTGCACGCGGGTCGCCGCCGATCTGACGGCTTTCGTGGAGGGCCGCCGGCTCGACGACAACGCGCACATGATGCTGCGCTTCGGCGACGGCGCGCGGGGCATGCTGTGGGCGAGTCAGGTGGCGCCCGGCCACGAGAACGGGCTGCGCCTGCGCGTCTACGGCGACAAGGGCGGGCTGGAGTGGTTCCAGGAGCAGCCGAACCACCTGCGCTTCAGCCCGCTCGGCGAGCCGCCGCGCACCATCACCCGCGGCGGCCCCGGATCGGATGGAGCGGCGGCGCACGCCACGCGCATCCCCTCCGGCCATCCCGAAGGCTATCTGGAAGGCTTCGCCCAGATCTACCGCGACACCGCCGACCTGATCGTCGCCCGCATGGGCGGTGCCGCCGCCGGTGCACCGGCCACCCTCGTCCCCACCGTCCGGGACGGCGTGCGCGGCGTGCGCTTCATCCACGCCGCCGTGGAATCGAGCCGCCGGGACGCTGCCTGGGTCGAGCTTTGAAAGGATTTGCCATGACCGAAGCCTATTTCACCGGCGTCGAGCGCATCCGCTACGAGGGGCCGGACAGCGACACCCCGCTCGCCTACCGCTGGTACGACCCCGACCGCATGGTCCTGGGCCGGCGCATGGCCGATCACCTGCGCGTCGCCGTCTGCTACTGGCACAGCTTCTGCTGGCCCGGCTCCGACCCGTTCGGCGGCGGCACGCTGGAGCGGCCCTGGATGGGCGCCGGCGATCCGGTGGCGCTGGCCGAGGCGAAGATGGACGTGGCGTTCGAGCTGTTCGAGAAGCTCGGCGCGCCGTTCTTCACCTTCCACGACCGCGACGTGGCGCCCGAGATGGGCTCCCTGCGGGAAACCCAGGCCACCTTCGCCCGCCTCACCGAGCGGTTGCAGGGCTGCATCGAGCGCAGCGGCGTCACGCTGCTGTGGGGCACCGCCAACCTGTTCTCGCACCCCCGCTACATGGCCGGCGCGGCCACCAACCCCGACCCGGAAGTCTTCGCCTGCGCGGCGGCGCAGGTGCGCGACGCGCTGGAAGCGACGCACCGGCTGGGCGGCGTCAATTACGTGCTGTGGGGCGGACGCGAGGGCTACGACACGCTGCTCAACACCGACATGGCGCGCGAGCTGGACCAGCTCGGCCGCTTCCTGACGATGGTGGTCGAGCACAAGCACAGGATCGGCTTCACCGGCACCATCCTGATCGAGCCCAAGCCCATGGAGCCGACCAAGCACCAGTACGACCACGACGTGGCGACGGTCTACGGCTTCCTGAAGCGCTACGGGCTGGAGAAGGAGGTCGCCGTCAACATCGAGGTCAACCACGCCACGCTGGCCGGCCACAGCTTCGAGCACGAGGTGGCGACGGCGCTGGCGCTGGGCGTCTTCGGCTCCATCGACATGAACCGGGGCGACCCGCAGAACGGTTGGGACACCGACCAGTTCCCCAACGACCATGTGGAGCTGGCGCTGCCCATGGCGCGCATCCTGGAGGCCGGCGGCTTCGCCAACGGCGGCTTCAACTTCGACGCGAAGATCCGGCGCCAGAGCATAGAGCCGGACGACCTGCTGCACGCCCATGTCGGCGGCATCGACACGCTGGCCCGCGCGCTGCTGGCCGGCGCGCGCCTCGTCGAGGACGGCCGGCTGCGAGCCTTGCGCGCGGAGCGCTACGCCGGCTGGAAGGGCGATCTCGGGCAAAGGCTCCTCGGCGGGCTGGATCTGGCCGGCGCGGCGGACGCCGGCCTCGGCCTCGATCCCCGGCCGCGCTCGGGCCGGCAGGAGATGCTGGAGAATCTGGTGAACCGCCTCGTCTGAGGCTGCGGGCTGATCGGGGGGAGGGTCCATGTATCTCGGCATCGACCTGGGGACGTCCGGCGTCAAGGCGGTGCTGGTCGACGACGCACAGCGCCTCGTCGGCCAGTCCACCGCGCCGTTGGAGGTCAGCCGCCCGCACCCGCTGTGGTCGGAGCAGGACCCGGAGGACTGGTGGGCCGCCACCGGGCGCGCCGTCGCCGGCCTGCGCGCCGCCCATTCCGACGCGATGGCGGCGGTGCGGGGGATCGGGTTGTCGGGGCAGATGCACGGAGCGACGTTGCTCGACCGGCAGGACCGCGTGCTGCGCCCGGCCATCCTGTGGAACGACGGGCGCAGCGGCGCGGAGTGCGCGGAGCTGGAGCGCCGCTCCCCCAGCCTGCGCGCCATCGCCGGCAACCGCGCCATGCCCGGCTTCACCGCGCCCAAGCTGCTGTGGGTCGCGGCGCACGAGCCGGAGCTGTTCAAGGCGGTTGCCAAGGTGCTGCTGCCCAAGGACTGGCTGCGCCTGCGCATGACCGGCGACCACGCCTCGGACCTGTCGGATTCCGCCGGCACGCTGTGGCTGGACGTCGGCCGGCGCGCGTGGTCGGACGAGCTGCTGGCCGCCACGGGGCTCGGCGAGGCGCACATGCCGACGCTGTACGAAGGATGCCAGCCCACCGGAACGCTGCGGGCGGAGGTCGCCGCCGACTGGGGCGTTCCGCCGGGGACGGTGGTGGCGGCCGGGGCCGGCGACAACGCGGCCGGTGCGGTAGGAGTCGGGGTGGTGGCGCCGGGCAGTGCCTTCCTGTCGCTGGGCACCTCGGGCGTGCTGTTCGTCAGCGGCGACCGCTTCGCCCCCAACCCGGAACGCGGGGTGCATGCCTTCTGCCACGCCCTGCCCGGCCGCTGGCACCAGATGTCGGTGATGCTGAGCGCGGCGAGTTGCCTGTCCTTCGCCGCCCGCCTGACCGGCGCCGCGGACGAGGCGGCGCTGCTGCGCGAGGCCGAAGCCTATGACGGCGACCCCGGCGCCCTGGTCTTCCTGCCCTACCTGTCGGGGGAACGCACGCCGCACAACGACCCCCACGCCAAGGGCGTCGTCTTCGGCCTGACCCACGACACCGGCCGCGGGGCGCTCGCCCGCGCGGTGCTGGAGGGGGTGGCCTTCGCCTTCGCCGACGGGCTGGACGCCCTGGAAGAGGCCGGCGGGCGCGTCGAGCGGTTCCTGGTGATCGGCGGCGGCGCGCGCAGCACCCTGTGGGGCCGCATCCTGGCGAGCGCGCTCGGCCGGCCGCTCGACTACCCGGCGGGGGGCGAGGTCGGCCCGGCCTTCGGGGCGGCCCGACTGGCCCGCCTCGCGGTGACGGGTGAGGAGCCCGACGCCGTGTGCCAACCGCTGGAGATCCGCCACACGGTGGAGCCGGACCCGGCGCTGGCCGCCGCCCTGGCGCCGCGCCGCCGCCTGTTCCGCCGCCTCTACGGCGACCTCAGCGCAGCCTTCCGCGAGGCCGACGGGGCCTGAGGCGTCTCAGCTCTTGGCGATCTCGCCCAGCACGTCCTTGGCGAGGCTGCGGATGTGCCCCTCCATGGCGGCGCGGGCCTGCGCCGGGTCGCCGGTTTCCAGGGCGGCGATGACGTCGAGATGCTCGTCGCAGTCCGGACGGATGCGCGACGGCAGGCCGGACAGTTCGAACAGGCGGGTGGTGACCCGCAGGTCGCGGATGATCTGCGCCAGCACCGCGTTGCCGGACGCCTCGGCGATCAGGGTGTGCAGCTCCTCGTCGGCCGCCCAATGGTCCTCGAAGCGGATCTTGGGCTCGTCGCGCAGCCGCAGCATCTCGGCCTTGATCGCCTGCAGGCGGGCCGGGTCGATCCGCGACGCGGCGGCGGCGATCGCCTCCCCCTCCAGGATCTCGCGCAGGCGCATGCTCTGGAAATACTCGCGGTTGGAGACCTCGCGCACCCGGTAGGGGCGGTTGAACTCCTTGCGGATCAGCCCCTCGCTGGCCAGCCGGACCAGCGCCTCGCGGATCGGCGTGCGCGAGATGCTGAGCGCGGTGGCCAGCCGGTCCTCGACGATCACCTCGCCGCTGGGGATGCGGCGGTCGAGGATCATTTCCAGGATCGTCCGGTAGGCCATGCTCGCCAGATTCACGCCGGCGGTTGCCGGGCTCGCGGTTTTCGGGCCGTCCATGTCCGTGCTCATACCAAGTCCTGCCACCTGACGCTGATTTCTCTCTAACAAAGCAGACGAATCGTTGTCCTGCAAAGCTTCTCGACGATCCGTCCGGATGGCGGGATGCGGCGCTGTGCCCTTCTCAGTGATGGTCTCAGTGCTGGAGGATCTTGGCGAGGAACTGGGTGGCGCGCTCCGAGCGCTGGGTTTCGAAGAACTCGGCCTTGGTGCAGTCCTCGATAATGCTGCCATGGTCCATGAAGATCACCCGGTGGGCGACCTTGCGGGCGAAGCCCATCTCGTGGGTGACGCAGATCATCGTCATGCCCTCGTTGGCCAGCTCGACCATGACGTCGAGCACCTCGTTGATCATCTCCGGGTCGAGCGCGGAGGTCGGCTCGTCGAACAGGATGGCGATCGGGTCCATCGCCAGCGCGCGGGCGATGGCAACGCGCTGCTGCTGTCCGCCGGAGAGCTGGCCGGGGAATTTGTGCGCCTGATTGCCCAGCCCGACCCGCGCCAGCAGCGCCTCGCCCTTGGCCTCGGCCTCCGCCGTCGCGCGGCCCAGCACCTTGCGCTGCGACAGGGTCAGGTTCTGCATGATGGTCAAATGGGGGAACAGCTCGAAATTCTGGAACACCATGCCGACGCGGGCGCGCAGCGCCGTCATGTTGGTGCCCCGCCCGCCGACGTCGATGCCGTCCACCTGGATGCGGCCGGACTGGAAGGGCTCCAGCCCGTTGACGCACTTGATCAGCGTCGACTTGCCCGAGCCGGAGGGGCCGCAGACCACCACGACCTCCCCCTTCCGCACGGTGGTCGTGCAGTTCTTCAGGACCTGGAAGGTGCCATAGTGCTTGCTGACGTTCTCGATGGCGATCATGCGGCTTCTCTTGCGGATGGGCGGCGCCGCTGCGGCGCCGGGCGTTGAATTGGGAAGGGGCGGTCAGCGGAACCGGTCGAGCAGGAAGGGCGTCGGGTCGATGTCGGTGCGGCCGTCCAGCAGCAGGTCGGCGGTCATGCGGGCGACGACCGGGGCCAGCGTGTAGCCGTTCGACGTCACCGTGTTGAAGAATCCGGGCAATCCCGGCACCGGGCCGATGATCGGCGCGCCGTCGATGTTGATGTTCATCGCCGCCCAGGCGCGCACCACATGCAGCCCGGCGATCTGCGGCAGGACATGGCGGGCGACCCACAGGTTGCCCTCGATGCTGGAGCGCGACACCGTGTTGAAGCGGCGCGCCGGGTCGAAGACGGCGGTCCAGGCGCCGCCGATGATCAGCCCGCCGGTGGCCGCCTGCTTCAGGCTGAGATGGCGGTCGGCGTGGGCGACGAGCTGGCTGACCAGCTTGGGCGCCGGCTCGGTGACGATCATCTGCAAGGGCGCGCTGTGCACCGGCACGTCGATGCCGACCAGCCGCCCGGTCTCGCGCGCCCAGGGGCCGCTGGCGTTGATGATCCGCTTGGCGCGGATGCGGCAGCGCGGAGTCTCCACCCGCCAGCCGCCGCCCTCGACCGCCGGAGCCGCGGCGATGCCGGTGACGTTGACCCCGCGCAGGAAGCGGGCGCCCTGGCGGCGCGCCTGCTCCAGCACGGCGTAGGTGGCGCGCAGCGGGTTGATCTTGCCCTCCTGCGGGGCGTATTCGGCGCCGACCAGATCGTGCGACAGGGCGGGGGCGAGACGGCGCAGTTCGGCGGCGTCGATGATGGCGTTCTCGACGCCGTAGCGCCGCTCCAGCGCCGCCTTGGCGCGCAGGAAGTCCATCCCGGCCGGGCTGTCGGCGACCATCAGGCCGCCGGTGACGGCCAGCTCGAAATCGACGCCGCAGGCGCGCTCCAGGTCGCGCCACAGCGCGATGGAGCGCGGGCCGAGCGCCAGAGTCGCCGCCGCCGGACCGCCGCCCGCCTCGGCCTTGGCGCCGAAGTCGAAGGACAGCAGCTGGACGTGCAGGCTGCCGGCGTTGGCCCCCGACGCCTGCAGGTTGGTGTCGCCGCGCTCGACCACCAGCACGTCGCGGCCGGCCTGGGTCAGGTAGTAGGCGAGGCAGGCGCCGACCACGCCGCCGCCGACGATCAGGATCTCGGCCTCCTGGTCGGGCAGCGGGCCGTCTTCCAGCGGGCGGGCGAGGTTGGGGGTGATGGCGCGCTGGTGACCGCCCCATTCCGGCTTCTCGAAGGCGAAGGCGCCGGCCGGGGTCGGCTTGGCCGGCAGGCGCGGCGCCAGATACTGCTCGGCGGCGCGCGGCCGGCCGGTGGCCTGCTCCAGCAGCAGGGCGGCGGTCGCGGCGCAGTAGCGGCCCTGGCAGCGGCCCATGCCGAGCCGGGTGTTGCGCTTCAGCGCGGCGAGGCTGTCATGGCCGGCGGCGATCTCGGCGCGGACCTGACCGAAGGTGACCTCCTCGCAGCGGCACAGCATCGCCTCGTCGGGCACGGCGTCGAGGCGCGGCGGCGGCGCCCGGTAGATCGACCACAGCGCGGCCTGGAAGGCCTCGGCCCGCCGCAGCTCGCTCCGCGCCCGCCGGCCCTGCTCCGGGTCGCTGTCGGGGAAGCCGAGCTGGGCGGCGACGGCGATCCCGGCGAGGGTTCCGCGCGCCTGCGCCACCTTCGACCCGCCGAGATCGACGCCGTCGCCGACCGCGAAGACGCCGGGCAGGCTGGTGGCGCCGTCCTCCGCCGTCTCGGTGGCGAGGTAGCCGAGATGGCGGTCGACCAGCCGATGGGCGCAGCCGAGCGCGCGGGCGATTTCGGTCGAGGGGATGAAGCCGTAGCCCAGGCACAGCGCGTCGGCGGGGACGGCGACCGCCTCGCCCAGCCGGGGGGCGCCGTCGGCACCGAGCGGGGCGTAGCGCACCTGCTCCAGACGCTCCCCACCCTCCGCCGCGACGACCCCGTGCGACCACAGCACCGGCACCCCGGCGCGGCGCAGCCGCAGCAGATAGCGGGCGCCGTCGCCGATCAGGCCGGGGGCCGAGCGCACCGCCGTCCACAGGGCGCGCCACTGGGCGGGCGACGGGCGCGGCGCGCTTTCCAGGACGGCGGCCACCGTGACGCCACCCTCCACCAGCTCGCAGGCCAGTTGCAGGTTCAGCGGACCGTTGCCGGCGATCACCACCCGCTTTCCGGGCGCCACCCGGTAGGCACGCGCCAGGGTCTGCCCGGCCCCGGTGGTCATCACGCCGGGCAGCGTCCAATCCGCGAAGGGCGCCGGCCGCTCATAGGCGCCGCTGGCGATCACCAGCCGGCGCGGCCGGTAGACGGTCTCGCGCCCGGCGACGACGGCGACCACCTCGTCGGGGGCGTGGGCGCCCCACACCGTCGCCTCCTGGACGATCGTCGCGCCGGCCAGCCGCGCCGCGTCGACCAGGGCGCGGCCGGCGCGGAACTGGCGGTCGGTCGGCCGGTCGGCGCGGTGCGACGGGGCGAGCGGCTTGAAATACTGGCCGCCGCTCTGCGGCCGCTCGTCGAGCACGACCACCTCGGCGCCGCGCCGCGCCGCCGCTTCCGCCGCCGCCAGACCGGCCGGGCCGGCGCCGAGCACCAGCAGGTCGGGCGTCCGTTCCTCCGGGGCAGCACCCTGCGGCGGCGGCACCAGCGGGGCCAGTGGATCGGCGGCGGTGCCGGCCGGCGGCTGCGAACGGACGACCTGCCCCTCGGCCACCTTGGTCAGGCAGGCGCGCTGGCTCGCCTTGCCGTCCACCGTCACCAGACATTCGAAGCAGGCGCCCATCCCGCAATAGAGGCCGCGCCGCCCGCCGTCGCGGGTGTGGCGGTAGGCGGCGATGCCGTGCGCCGCCAGGGCGGCCGCCACGGTCTCCCCGGCCAGCGCGGGAATCCGCTCGCCGTCATAGGTGATCTCGATGGGGGCGCCGTCGCGGCGGACGCTGGGATGGTCGAGGCGCATGGGCGGGCGGCTGTGTCCGGATTGCGGTGGAAAGCGGCATTTCGAGGGTGCGTCAAAATGCGCTGGATTCCTGTATACAGATAGTATACGAGTAGTATTTAGGCAAGTTCAAAAATTAGGCAGGAGCTTGGGGGAACCCATGACGGCATTGCGCGGCACCTACACGGTTCTCATCACCCCCTTCACCGCCGACGGTGGTGCTGTGGACGTTCCGGCCCTCAAGAAGCTGGTGAACTGGCAGATCGAGCAGGGCATCCACGGGCTGATCCCGCTCGGCAGCACCGGCGAGTTCCTGTCGATGACCCCCGAGGAGCGGGCCCAGGTCATCGAGATCTGCGTGCAGGAATCGGCGGGCCGCGTGCCCGTTCTGATCGGCACCGGCGCCGAATGGACCCGCGACGCCGTCGCCCACGCCAAGGAAGCCGAGCGGATGGGCGCCGACGGGATCATGGTGATCCCGCCCTATTACAGCTCCCCGACCCCCGACGAGCTGTTCGAGCATTACCGCCGCATCGGCGAGGCGATCTCGCTGCCGGTGATGATCTACAACAACCCGGCGACCGCCAACGTCGACCTCACCCCGCCGATCGTGGCGCGGCTGAGCGAGATCGACAACGTGCTCTACATCAAGGAATCGACGCTGGAGGTGACGCGGGTCCGCGACATCATCGAGCTGTGCGGCGACCGCATGACGGTGTTCGCCGGCATCCTCGGCTACGAATCCTTCTGGCTCGGCGCCCAGGGCTGGGTCGCCGTCTGCTCCAACCTGATCCCGCGGGATTCGGCCCGGCTGTTCGAGCTGGTCGCCGACCACAACGACAAGGATCAGGCGCTGGCGCTCTACAAGAAGATGCTGCCGATCGTCCGCTGGGTCGGCGGCCACCGCTACGTCGCCGCGTCGAAGACCGGGCTGGGCATGATGGGCCTTCCCGTCGGCGACCCGCGCGCGCCGCGCCTGCCGCTGCCGGCGGGCGACGCCGAGGCCCTGCGCGCCGATCTGGCGGCTTACGGGCTGATCAACTCCCTCGCCTGATCACTTCGCCTGAACACGAGAGAAGGTGACCACGATGACCATTCGTACGCTGCTGATCGCCGCCGGCCTGACCCTGCTCGCGCTGCCGGCCGCCGCCCAAACCGCCGCCCAAACAGCCGGCTGCAAGCCGGCGGTCGCCGATTCCGAGCTGGTCAAGCCCGGCACGCTGGTGATGTCGACCAACCCGACCCTGCCGCCGATGCAGTTCGTCGATTCCAACGGCCAGCTGAAGGGCATGCGCATCACGCTCGGCAACGAGATCGCCAAGCGGCTCTGCCTGACCCCGGAATATGTCCGCATCGAGTTCTCGGCGATGATCCCCGGTCTCCAGGCCGGCCGCTGGGACCTCATCAACACCGGCATCTTCTGGACCGAGGAGCGGGCCAAGATGATGCCGATGATCAACTATGAATCCCAGGCGATCAGCGTCTCGGTGTCCAAGGGCAACCCGCTGAAGATCACCAAGCCGGAGGATCTGTCGGGCCGCCCGGTCGGCGTCGAGCTGGGCGGCTTCGAGGAGCGCAAGCTGCGCGAGCTCGACAAGACGATTGTCGCCAAGGGTCTGAAGCCGATCGAGATCAAGACCTTCGACAACTTCGCCACGGCCTATCAGGCGCTGCGCGCCGGCCAGACCGAGGCGTCGGTGGCCATCGACCCGACGGCGGCCGAATACAGCAAGCGCGGCGACTTCGACCGCGCCCTGCACGGCCTGTTCCCCACCCCGGTCGCCCTGGCGATGAAGAGCAAGGCGCTGAGCGAGGCGGTGGTCGCCGTCCTCAACGACATGCAGAAGGACGGCTCCTACAAGGCCCTGATGGAGGAGTACGGCCTGCTGCCCAACGACGGCGCCTTCAAGGTCAACGGCCCCGGCATGTGAGTGGGTGCGGGCGGCGGCGGGGCGCGTCCCGGCCGCCGTCCGCGCGGCGGATAAGAACGAGAGGTTGATGGAATGACCAGCGGCTGGAACTGGGACGGCTTCTTCGACTACCTGTTCAACGGGTATCTGCTCAGCGGAGCGATCACGACCCTGTGGCTGACGCTGGCGGGCATCGCCGGCGGTCTGGTGGTCGGCTGCCTGCTGGCGCTGCTGCGGCTGTCGCCCTACCGCTGGGTGTCGGCGGCGGCGCAGGCCTACATCTGGGTGTTCCGCGGCACGCCGCTGCTGGTCCAGCTCATCATCATCTACACCGGCCTGCCGCAGATCGGCATCAAGCTGTCGGTGACGGAATCCGCGCTGATCGGCCTGATCCTCAACGAGGCCGCCTATCTGGCCGAGATCATCCGCGGCGGCATCCTCGGCGTCGCCGCCGGGCAGAGCAACGCCGGCCGTGCGCTCGGCCTGAACTCGGCCCAGGTGATGGTCTACATCGTGCTGCCGCAGGCCGTTCGCATCATCATCCCGGCGCTCGGCAACAGCGTGAACGGGCTGTTGAAGACGACCTCGGTCACCTCCGTCATCTCGATGGAGGAGCTGCTGCGCAGCACCCAGCTTCTCATCCAGGAACGCTTCATGGTGCTGGAGCTGTTCACGGTGGCCGCCCTCTACTACCTGCTGATGACCTCGCTGTGGGACATCGTCCAGCGCCGCATCGAGCGCCATTTCGGCCGCGCCTACCGCAACGTCGCCATCGTCGACGGCCAGTGAGGCCCCGCTCATGACCCCTCCCCCGGCCGACCCGCTGTTCCCCAGGCCCGCCAACCTCGGCGACCAGACCTACGGGCATCTGCGCGAGCTGATCCTCAGCCGCCAGATCCCCGGCGGCGCCGAGGTCCCGGAGGGGCGGCTGGCCGAGCGGCTGAGCGTGTCGCGCACGCCGATGCGCGAGGCGCTGGTCCGGCTGGTCGGCGAGGGGCTGCTGGAGCGCACCAGCGAGCGCAGCTACCGCGTCCGCGTCGTCTCGGCCCGCGAGTTCTTCGAGTGCATGCAGATGCGCGAGCTGCTGGAGTGCCACGCCATCGCGACGGCGGTGCCGCTGGTCGGCGACGCCGACCTCGCCGAGCTGCGGCGCGGGCTCGAATCGCTGGACGGCAGCGAGGACGACATGCAGCACTGGCTCTACGACAACCACTTCCATAGCTTCTTCGCCCGCGTCAGCGGCAACGCGACGCTGGCCGAGACCATCACGCGGATGCGCGTCGTCGCCCGCCTGTTCCGCATCTCCAGCGCCTTCCACCGCAAGGGCGAGATCGACACGGAGCACCGCGCGGTGCTGGAGGCGGTCGAGCGGCGCGACGCCGATGCCGCCAAGGCCGCCATGCTGGCGCATCTGCGCAACCTCCAGGACGACGCCCGCCACGCCATCGCCGCCGAGGCCAATCCGGGCGGCTATTTTTTGTAGCACCGACACGCCAATGAATTGGCGTGTCGTAGTGCGTTCAAACGCCACGCAGGCTTTTCCGCGCCCATGTGGGCGCGCCGCCGCAGTCGCGACGGTATAAACCAGCAACCGCAAAACCCGTCCTTCGGGACCGAGGGAGAGTTCCATGCCGCAGTTCGACACCGTGATCCGCCATGGCACGCTGGCCACCGCGTCCGACGTGTTCGCCGCCGACCTCGGCGTGATCGGCGGCCGCATCGCCGCCATCGGCACCGGGCTCGGGCCGGGCGCCCGCGAAATCGACGCGACCGGCAAGCTGGTGATGCCCGGCGGCGTCGACGGCCATTGCCACCTCGACCAGCCGACCAGCGACGGCTCGCAGTCGGCCGACGATTTCGAGACGGGCACGCGCTCGGCGGCCTGCGGCGGCACCACGACGGTCATCCCCTTCGCCTGCCAGTTCAAGGGCCAGTCGCTGCGCGACGCGGTGACCGACTACCACCGGCGGGCCGACGGCAAGGCGGTGATCGACTACGCCTTCCACCTCATCGTCAGCGACCCGACCGACCAGCTCCTCGGCCAGGACCTGCCGGCGCTGATCCATGACGGCTACACGTCGTTCAAGATCTACATGACCTACGACGACATGAAGCTGAACGACCGGCAGGTGCTGGAGCTGCTGAGCGTCGCCCGGCGCGACGGCGCCATGGCGATGATTCACGCCGAGAACGCCGACTTCATCGGCTGGCTGACCGACAAGCTGCTCGCCGCCGGCCACACCGCGCCGCGCTACCACGCCGATTCCCGGCCGATGCTGGTGGAGCGCGAGGCGACCCACCGCGCCATCGCCATGGCCGAGCTGGCCGACGTGCCGATTCTGATCGTCCATGTCTCGGGCCGCGAGGCGATCGAGCAGATCCACTGGGCGCAGGGCCGCGGCATGCGCATCTACGCCGAGACCTGCCCACAATACATGGTGCTGACCGAGCACGACCTGCACGGCCACGGCATGGAAGGGGCCAAGTGCATCTGCAGCCCGCCGCCGCGCGACAAGGCCAACCAGGCGGCGGTCTGGGACGCGCTGGCCGGCGGCACCTTCCACATCGTGTCGTCCGACCACGCGCCGTTCCGCTACCAGGACCCCAAGGGCAAGATGCTGCACGGCGCCAACACGCCCTTCAACTGGATCCCCAACGGCGTGCCGGGAATCGAGACGCGGCTGCCCATCCTGTTCTCGGAAGGCGTCAAGAAGGGCCGCATCAGCCTCCAGCGCTTCGTCGAGCTGTCCTCGACCAACCCGGCCAAGATGTACGGCCTGCACCCGCGCAAGGGCAGCCTCGCCATCGGCGCCGACGCCGACATCGTGATCTACGACCCGGACCGCAAGGTCACCATCACCAACGCCATGCTGCACCACAACGTCGACTACACCCCCTACGAGGGGCTGGAGGTGACCGGCTGGCCGGAGACTGTGCTGTCGCGCGGCGAGGTCGTGGTGGAGGGCGGCGCCTGCGTGGCGCAGCCCGGCCGCGGCGCCTTCCTGCGCTGCGACACGCCGGATCTGGCGCGCCCGAAGGTGGCGGCGGTCTGAGAAAGCACATTCTCCCCACGAAGCACTTTTCCCCCACCCTGAACCCTCCCCCGCCGGGCCGGAGAGGGTTAGGGTGGGGCCTTATAAGAACCCAGGACAACGAGGACCGCCACACCATGGACGCCCTGACCATCACCGCCGGCCCCTTCACCTTCGGCGCCCGCTTCGAGTCGGCGGCGGCGCCGAAGACCTGCGCCAAGTTCCGCAGCCTGCTCCCCTACGAGGGCCAGATCGTTCATGTCCGCTGGAGCGGCGAAGGCGTGTGGATTCCGCTGGGCGACACCGATTTCGGCCTCGGCTACGAGAACCACACCAGCCACCCGGCGCCGGGCCAGATCATCCTCTATCCGGGCGGCATCAGCGAGACCGAGATCCTGCTGGCCTACGGCGGCGTGCAGTTCTCCAGCAAGATGGGCCAGCTCGCCGGCAACCACTTCATCACCATCACCGACGGGCTGGAGAATCTGGCCGAACTCGGCAAGCGCACCCTGTGGCAGGGCGCGCAGCCCATCCGCTTCGAGCTGGCCCGCTGACCTACAGGGAACCGCCGTGCCCCGGTGCGCGGCGGTTCCACAGGCGGAACATATCATTGCGAATGATACGCATTCTAAGTATATTGCCGCCGCCATGAGCCGGTCATGGCGCGGCCACGCCGCTTTTCCGTGGAGCAACGGGGCGACGCCATGCCCGATCCGCATCGCAGGCCCGATCCGCACCGCGTGAAGGCGCCGGTTCCCCGTCCGGTGGTGCATGGCTGACACCGTCAAGCCGTCGCTCGACACGGTTTTCATGGGGCACCGGGGCACGCTGGTCCGTCTGCTCTCCCGCATGGTCGGCAGCGCCGCCACCGCCGAGGATCTGGCCCACGAGGCCTATCTCAAGGTGAGGGCGGCGGAACGCGACCGGCCGGTGGACCATCCCCTGCCCTTCCTGTTCCAGACGGCGCGCAATCTGGCCTTCGACCATCTGCGGCGGGAGCGCCGGCTCGCCGGGGTGGTGGTGCAGGACGTGACCGCCGAGGGGATGGAGGAGATCGCCGCCCCCCTGCCCTCTCCGGAAACCCAGGCCGGCGACCGCCAGCGGCTGGCCCGGATGAACGCCGCGCTGGCGTCCCTGTCGGAGCGGCAGCGCCGCATTCTTCTGCTGAACCGGATGGAGGGGCTGTCCCACGCGCAGATCGCCGAGCGGCTCGACGTCTCGGTCAGCACCGTGCAGAAGGACCTGAAGGCCGCCCTGCTGGCCTGCCTGGAGGTGTTCGCCCGGCTCGACCGGGAAGGATTGAGGGTTTCCGCCGGCCCGAACGTCTTACAAAGAGACAAACCGTGACGGCACCACCCGCGACGCCCATGCCTCCCTCCACGCCTGACGGCACCGACCCCTCCTTACCGCTGGAACAGGCGCTCGACTGGTTCCTCCGTCTGCAGGCGGAGGACGCGGGAGAGGAATGCCGGCGGGCCTGCGCCGACTGGTGCGCCGCCGACCCCCGCAACGCCCGCGCCTGGGCCCTGGCGCAGGACATGTGGGCCTCGCCCCTCCTCAGCGAAGCGCTGGCGGTCACGGCGGCTTCGGCCACCGCCGTTCCGGACAGCCCGCCCCGCCGCCACGCGCCCGCCGTTCCGCTCCGGCAACCACCCCGTTCCCGGCCGCTGGCGCGCCGGGCGATGGCGTGGGCGGCGGGCCTCCTGGTGGCGGTCGGCCTCGGTCTGGCCGCCGACCTGCCGCTGCGCCTGCAGGCCGACCACCGCACCGCGACCGGCGTGCAGGAGCGTCTGCAACTGGCCGACGGATCGCGGGTGCTGATGGACACCGGGACGGCGCTCGCCACCGACGTCGAGGGGGGCGAGCGGCGGACCCGGCTGCTGCGCGGGGCCGCCTTCTTCGAGGTGACGCCCGACCCCGCCCGTCCTTTCCGGGTCGCGGCCGGTCCCGCCGTGGTGACCGTGGTCGGCACCGCCTTCGCCGTCCGTTACCTCGACGACCGGGTGACGGTGACGGTGCGCCACGGCACCGTGGATGTGGCGCGGTCCGGCGGCCCCGCCGTGCGGCTGCGCGCGGGCGACGAGGTGGTGGTCACGGCGTCGGGAGTCGGCGCGGAGCACCCCGCCGACCTTTCCGCGGCGCTCGGCTGGGTCGATGGCCGGCTGGTCTTCGAGGATCGCCCCCTGGGCGAGGTTCTGGGCGAGCTGGACCGCTATTATCCGGGGCTGATCCTGGTTCCCGACGCCCTCGCCGACCGCCGGATCACCGGCAATTACCGGCTGGACGATCCGGTGCGGACGGCGACCGCCCTGGCCGGGCTGGTGCGGGCCGAGACGCTGCGGGTGTCCGACGCCCTGCTGATCCTGCGCCCGCGCCCCTGAGGCCACACCCCTGAGGCCACACCCCTGAGGCCACCGGCTTTTCCGGCCCGCGAAACCTCTCCAAAAAAAATTTCCGCTTTTCACGATGCCCGAACGTCAGGTCGGCACGGCTATTAGGAATGCGTCGCAATTGCAACAAGCGGCGCGCTCCGGCCGGTCGATACGTCGCGATCATGGGGAAAGCGTTACGATGGGTGCGGGGATGATGGATCGGGGTGCGCGGGGGCGTCGGGGGACGGCCCTGCTGCGGGCGGCGCTGCTGTCGTCGGCGGTGGCCGGTTTGGGTGTGGCGGCGGGAAGCACCGCCCTGGCGGCGCCGGCGACGACCGGCGGGCAGGTGGCCCAAGCGTCTGGACAAGCGGCGGGGCAGCGCTTCGACATCGCCCCGCAGGGGCTGGTGACGGCCCTAAACGCCTTCAGCACGGCCAGCGGCTGGGAGGTCGGCTTCCCGGCCGAGGTGGCGCGCGGCCTGACCTCGCCCGGCGTGTCGGGAACCATGAGCGCCGACGAGGCGCTGCGCCGCCTGCTGTCCGGCACCGGCGTGTCGTACCAGATGACCGGCCCCGGCCGCGCCGTGCTGTCGCGGCAGCAAGCCGGCGAGACGGTGCTGGACCCGGTGACCGTCGAGGGCACGCGCGAGCGGGCGACCGGCCCGGTCATGGGCTACGCCGCCCGCCAGAGCGCCACCGCCACCAAGACCGACACGCCGATCCTTGAAACGCCGCAGTCGATCTCCGTCGTCACCCGCGACCAGATGGACGCCCAGGCGGCGCGCAGTCTGGCCGACGTCCTGAACTACACCTCCGGCGTCACCACCGCCCGCAACGGCGGTTCCTCCTCCTTCGGCGGCGACGGCATCTCGGTGCGCGGCTTCGGCGGCAACGGCACCACCGGCGTGTCCTTCAACGAGTATCTCGACGGGCTGCGGATGAAGGGCAGCGGCTTCCTGACCTCCGGCATCGACCCCTACCTGTTCGAGCGGGTCGAGGTGCTGAAGGGCCCGGCCTCGGTGCTGTTCGGGCAGACCAGCCCCGGCGGTCTGGTCAACATGGTGACCAAGCAGCCCTCCCCCGACGCCCGGCATGAAATCCTGCTGCAAACCGGCAACCAGGGCCGCAAGCAGGCCGCGCTGGACATCGGCGGCGACGCGACCGGCGACGGCCGGCTCTCCTACCGCTTCGCCGGCGTCGCGCTGGACAGCGACACCCAGACCGACATCGCGGAGCGCCGCCGGCTGGCCGCCGCCCCGACCGTGACCTTCCGGCCGACCGACGACACCAGCCTGACCCTGATCGGCCTCTACCAGCGCGACAATTACGACGATTCGCCGCTGAACTACCTGCCGGCCCAGGGCACGGTGCTGCCCAACCCCAACGGCAAACTGCCGACCAAGCTCTTCACGGGCGATCCCAACTTCAACGACTGGGACCGCAAGACCATGAGCATCGGCTACCGCTTCGAACACCGGTTCGACGAGCGCTGGACGGTGCGCCAGAACGCCCGCTACCTGCACAACGACCTCGACCTCAAGCAGGTCTACGCGTCCGGCCTGCTGCCCGACCAGCGCACCACGCGGCGCACCACCTTCTCGGCCCGCGAGCGCGCCTACGACCTGACCGTCGACAACCAGGTCCAGGTGAAGGTCGACACCGGGCCGCTGCGCCACACCGTGCTGGCCGGCATTGATCACCAGCGGCTGCGCAGCGACACGCTGCGCGGGCAGGCGGCGGCGCCGAACCTCGACCTGTTCAACCCGGTCTACGGGCTGCCGATCGCCACCCCGCCGATCTACCAGAGCACCGCCACCCGCATCACCCAGACCGGCGTCTACGCCCAGGACCAGATCAAGTGGGGCGGGCTGGCCGTCCTGCTGGGCGGGCGCAAGGACTGGGCACAGACGCAGCAGCGCAACCGGCTGAACCAGGCGCGGACGTCGCAGCAGGACGACGCCTTCACCGGCCGTGTCGGCGCGCTCTACCTGTTCGACAACGGCTTGGCGCCCTACGCCAGCTATTCGGAATCCTTCGAACCGACCTCCGGCAGCGATTTCCACGGCAACCCGTTCGAGCCGACCACCGGCCAGCAGTACGAGGCCGGGCTGAAATACGAGCCGCCGGGCTCCCGCAGCCTGTTCACCCTGTCGGCCTTCACCATCACCCAGCAGAACGTCACCACCGCCGACCCGCTGCACACCAACTACAACATCCAGACCGGCGAGGTCCGTTCGCGCGGCTTCGAGGCGGAGGCGCGCGTCAGCCTCGCCGACGGGCTGAACGCGGTGGCCAGCTACACCTTCCTCGACGCCGAGGTGACCAAGAGCAACGGCGCCGACCGCGGCAAGCGGCCGGTCGCCGTGCCGACCCATTCGGCCTCGGCCTGGGGCGACTACACGGTGCAGGACGGCCCGCTGGCCGGCCTGGGCGGCGGCGTCGGTCTGCGCTACGTCGGCTTCACCTACGGCGATCCGGCCAACAGCTTCAAGGTGCCGGCCCACACGCTGGTCGACGCCGCCCTGCGCTACGACCTGTCCTATCTGAACCCGCAGCTTCAGGGCATTCAGGCGGCGATCAACGCCAGCAACCTCTTCGACAAGGAGTATGTCGCGGCCTGCTCGCGGGCGACCAACTGCTATTACGGCCTGCGCCGCACCGTGATCGGCTCGCTGAAGTATTCCTGGTGAGGCGAAAGACCGAGATCGCGCTGCGGGTCGTGACCGCCGTCGGCGGCGGCTACGCCCTGGCGGCGGGAACGGCGGCGGCGCTGTCGCTGGCGCTGCCGGCCGTGCAGGACCGGGCGGAGGCGGTGCTGACCGCCACCATGACGGCGCTGCTGCCCTGCGTCCTGACCGTGGTGATGGTCTTCGCCGCGGCCAGCGCCCGGCGCGCCCTGGCCTGGACCGCCGGCCTGACGGCGGCAATTTGGGCGGCGGTCTCACTGTTGAAAAGCATGACGGGAACCGGGGTATGAACGGCAGTTTCCGCCTGTCGATGACGTGGCTGCACAATTGGGGCGGGCTGGTGGTCGGCTGGCTGCTGTTCTGCGTCTTCCTGACCGGCACCACCGCCTACGCCCGCTTCGAGATCACCCGCTGGATGCAGCCAGAGCGGGTCGAGGCGACCAACAGCCCCGACGCGGCGGCGGCGGCGATCGCCAGCCTGTGGCGCGAGGCGCCGCAGGCGCGGCGCTGGCTGATCACCATGCCCGACGAGCGGCGGACCGCCACCCAGGTCTACGTCTACAACCCGCCGGGGATACAGCCCGCCTTCCGCAAATTGGCGCTGGAGCCGGACGGGCGCCCCTTGCAGGCGCGGGCGACCTTCGGCGGCGATTTCCTCTATTACTTCCACTTCGACCTGCGCGTTCCCGGCCTGGTGGGACGCTATCTGATCGGCGCCGCCGGGGTGGCCCTGCTGGTGGCGCTGATCACCGGCTTCGTCATCCACCGGCGGGTCTTCTGGGACTTCTTCGCCTTCCGCCCCGGACGGTCGCGCACGCGGCTGTGGATGGACGTCCACAACGCCCTGGGCATCATCGTGCTGCCCTACCACGCGCTGATCACCGTGACCGGGATGGTGCCGCTGATGCTGCTCTACATGCCCTGGGGCCTGCAGGCGGCCTTCGGCGACCGGCCGGCGGCCTTCAACACCGCCGTTTACGCCGAGCCACCGCCGACGGCCGCCGCGGGACGGGCCGCCCCGCTCACCGCCATCGAACCGCTGCTGGCGGAGGCGGCGCGGCGGTGGGACGGCGGACGGCCGGGATGGATCGTCATCGACAACCCGGGCGACGCCGCCGCCACCATCCTTCTCAAGCGCACCGATTCCGACCGGGTGGTGATCACGCCGGAAGCCATCCTGTTCGACGGCACGACCGGCGCAGTGCGCACGGTCTGGGAGGGGACGGGCGGAGCGGCGGCGACGCGGGCCGGCGCCTACGGCCTGCACATGATGCGCTTCGCCGACACGCCGCTGCGGCTGGCGATGATCCTGTGCGGGCTGGCCGGCACCGCGATGATCGGCACCGGGCAGGTCTATTGGATCATCAAGCGGCGCAAGCGGGAGGCGACCCCGTCCTTCGGGCTGCGTCTGGCCGATGGCGCCAATCTGGCGGTGATGGTCGGGCTGCCCATCGCCATCGCCGCCTATTTCTGGGCCAACCGGCTGCTGCCCGCCGGGCTGGCCGGCCGGGAGACCTTCGAGGCCCTCGCCTTCTTCGCCGCGTGGTTTCTCACGGCCTTGCACCCGGCGCTGCGCGGCGTCCAGCGCGCCTGGGGCGAGCAGCTGGCGGTGGCGGCTCTGCTGTGGGCCGCCCTGCCGCTGATGAACGCCCTGACCAGCAACGCCCATCTCGGGGTGACGCTGGCGCGCGGGCTGTGGGGTGTGGCCGGCATCGACCTGACCGCCCTGGCGACGGGCGGCCTGTTCGCGCTGCTGGCCCGGCGCCGCTTCCGCGGGGCGCGCCGGCGCAGCGACCGGCCGCTGCCCTCGGCATCGGCGCCCGCGTCGTGACCGGAAAAGGGGCGCGGCCCGACCGTCGCGCCCTGCCGGCTCACTCATACAGGCCGGCACCGAAGATGGCGATCTGCTGCGCCATGTGCCCCAGGCTGACGCCGGTCTCGTCGGCGCCATCCAGGGCCGATCCGATGTCGAACGGGTGGTCCGGAGCGATCACTCCGGCGGCGATCAGGTGCAGGCGAACGGCCTCGACAATGACGGTCGGGAGGGTGGCTGAAGCGGATTCGAGGTTCACAGTCATAATTTTCAGCCTCTCTATGAACAAGCGTCTCATACAAGGAATACAAACCTATCATAGAGCGGCCGACGTTGCACCCTTTAATGGTGCGAAAATTTTGCCTCCTCCCGCCGGGTCTGCTCGCAGACGGCGTTTCCCGATATCCACACGTCGTCCCGGCGGCGCCAACGATACGCGGCGGGGACGGTGCGGCTCCCGCCGATTTGTGCGCCAACGTCCCCTGACGACCGCTTTTTGATGTTGAAAGCGCCTCTCATGAGCGCATACTTAGTTACGAAGCGCTCACTGAGGCGCACTCCAACCCTGAGAGCAGAAATCATGGCCGACTTGAGGCATCTCACCCATCCGGGCGATATCGTTCGCGAACGCCGTGAGGAACTGGGGCTTTCGCAAGTTCAACTCGCCGGCCTCATTGGTTACAAGAATTCCAACTTCATCACGATGATCGAAAAGAAGCGCTCGCGCGTGCCGCTCTACACCGCGCCGAAACTCGCGCAGGTGCTGCGGATCGACCAGATGTGGTTCATCGAGCGCGTGATGTCCTTCTTCGACGAGGACGGCATGAATGAGAAGGAGACCTTCCGCGAGGCCGCCAAGGTCATCTTCGATCCGGAAAACATGCGGCGTTATGCGGACAGGAAGGACCAGGGCGCCATCGATCCCCGCCTCCCCTGACCCCGTGCCGGATCGGAGCCGGGACGACGCCACACCGACCCGGTCTTACTTGACCCCGGTCTTACTTGACGATGTCGAGCAGAGGCATCTGCCCGTCGCTTCCCTTCGGCAGCGCGGCCCGGCGGCGGCGGCGGCTCTGGCTGGCGGTTTCCGGGGAGACGGGAACGAAGCGCTTGGGACGACCGGCTTCATCGAGGTCGTCGTTGTTGACCACCAGGGTGAGTTCGCGCTCGTTGACCGAGCGCTCGGCGACCGCGCGACGGATCTGGTCGAGGAAGGACTGCGAGGGGTAGAGGTTGTACTCGACGTCGACGTACTTCCGCCCTTCCTTGATCTCTTCGATCTCGATGCGGTCGAGCGCCCCGATCTGGGTATCGGCGAGCGCCTTGACGACATCATGAATCCGCAGCCGCATGTCGCGGAACCGCGACCATTCCGCCATACCGGAATCACGGATGATGTCGCGGGCGGTGATCGGCACGACCGACTGCGAGGGGTCCTGCCGCAACGTCTCGGCGATGCGCTTGAACAGCCAGCGCGAGAACGGGTTGCGGATCTTCATCAGGGCTTCGTAGGAGATCGAATGCCAGTCGACGCGGCGGATCGCCTCGCGCAGCATCATGTTGAACTGCACGAAGGTTTCCGCATCGCCGCTCTCGTCATCGAGAATCGACGCGTCATCGGCGTCGTCCGTCTCGTTGGGACGCTGCCGCAGCCCGAGGCCGGCGAAAATGCCGGAGTCCATCATCACCTTGCGGCGACCGCGGCGCTCGATCTGGATCGTGCAGCGCCGCATGACCATCAGCGCTTCCTTGATCTCGGGAATGCTGAGGGTGTGCCGGACGGAGCGCAGTTCCTGCCAGATCTCGTAGAGGGAGAAGCGCAGGATCGCCTCTCCGTTGTCCACCGACAGGCGCGCCGGGTCCGAGGCCAGCTTGCGGATCACGTCCTCGATGATCTGTTCGCGCTCGCCCGGATAGGCGTCGATCTCCTCCACCACGTGGGCTCCGCTGGAATCGCGGACGAAACGGCCATCCCTGCCCTTCACCCGGCGCTGGATGCGCGCCGGCACGACCGTGAGGTGGTAGATCTGGTCGGCGAAGGAGAACTGGCGGTGGATCATCGGCAGGCGGTCGTCCTGGGCCGCGGGGTCCCTGGGCTCCAGATTGTGCGCCGCCTGTCCGTTGGCCTTCGATTCGGGGCTGTCGAACACGTATTTCGGGGCCAGATCGTACAGGGAGACCATGTTGACGCTGTGCCGCCGGCCCGTGGTGGCGTCGATGTGCTCGAACAGCGTGCCCTGGAGAGTCTGCCCCTGCGTCTCCGTACGGCGCTGCTTGACGACGATCTGCCCCGACATCTGGTGCCTCTCCGCAATCCTGAACACCAAGCCTATGCCGCTTCCGCCGTCCAACGCAACGACGTCGCGCACGGTTCCATAGGTGTCAGGCGCGCATCCGGTAGGTGTCAGGCGCGCTTCCATGAGGCGACAGGCGCGCAAGCAGTAGGTGCCAGGCGCGTTTGTCGGATGGCGGCCCGGCTTGGCTGCGAATCGGGCATCCGTCCCTCGGCAAGGCCGGGTGGTGGCCGACCGGTCATCGGCTGCGAAGCACAACCGTGGCCGACCGGAGTCCCGCTCCGGCTGCAACCGGGGCATCGGGTACGAGCGCGCCTGACACCTACTGGCAGGCCGCAATCGCGAAACGCGCCTGCCACCTAGAGAATCCGGCGATTCGAAACGCGCCTGACGCCTTCATAGCCCCCGGCGATTCGAACGCGCCTGCGTCCTACTGCAACACGCCGTCAAAGGCGCCTGTGACCTACAGGAACGGGCGCGCTCGGCGCCGGTGCGGTGACTCGGTAGGTGGCAGGCGCGTTTCAGTCCGTCCCGATTCGCGCCGTCAAACGCGCCTGCGACCTTCATGTCCGCGCCTGCCGCCTGCACGAGACGCGCCTGCGACCTCCGCAAGCGCGCCTGACACCTACCACAAACGCGCCCGCCACCTGCCGATAGGAGACGGGCGCGCTTTGGAGACTCCGGTGCCGTCGGGGAATCCTGCCCGCAAGACCGCCGGCCCATGCCGGTTTCACGCTTTTGCCGGAGCCCCGGATGACCAGCACGACCGACACCGCCAGCCGTTGGGGAAAGATCCCCGCCTGGTGGCTCGACCATCCCGATCTCGACGCCGACGGATTCGCGGTCCTGGCGGCGCTCGCCACCTTCGCCGACGAGAATGGCGTCTGCTGGCCGTCGCAGTCGACGCTTGCCGCAAAGCTGAAACGCTCGCGCCCGACCATCAACCGCATCCTCCAGCGTCTCGACGACATGGGACTGGTCGGCATCGAGCACCGCCGCGGCCGCGACGGCTCCCGGCTGTCCTGCCTGTACCGGCTGCGCATCGCCCAGGACGGGGCCACGCCCCGATCACAGTCGCAGCCCCAACTCCGCCCTGTCCGGGACCATGACAGGGATGACTCGCCGGCGAACGCCCCCTGTCCAACACCGAGTCAGGAACAGCTCCATCCCGAACAGATTCCGGACTCGCTCGCTTCGGGCGGGCGCGGGCCGGTGCGCGATGTCCCTGAGGACTGGATGCCCACCGCCGGGGATTTCACCTGGGCCCGAAGCCGCTTCGGCACCGTCGACCTCGGTCGGCACGTCGAGGGGTTCGTCCTGCGCTGTCAGGCGCACGGCTATCGCTACCGCGACATATCGGCCGCCTGGAGGGCTTGGCTGTCCCAGGACGTGGCGGCCGGCAAGGCCCCTGCGGACAAAACCGCCCCACCCGCTTCAGGCGCCATCTCCGGCCCCATCCCCGGTGTCGGCCAGGCCCGCCAAAGCGCGGCCGAACAGCGCGTCAACGCCTGGATGGCCGTGGCTGATCGTCTGAAGGACACCCGCCTGAAGGACGTCCGCAACACCCCGCCCGATACCCGCCCCCGTTTCTGAGGAGGTCCCGATGTCCGTCGCTGTGATGCCCCTGCCCGAACGGTCCCCGTTGCCCTTCGATCCGACGATGGCGCCGGCCGAGCGTTCGCGGCTCCTCGTCGCCGCCTTCCCGGAGGCGTTGCGGGAGGTCCTGACCACCGGTCACCTGGAACACCGCCCGCGCTTCGGCGACAACGGTTTCGAAGGGCTTCAGGAAACCTGGTTTCCACCGGCGACCCTTTCGGCCCGGCAAGCCGCCATGGCGCGGCGGATGCTGAACGAGCTGGAGGATTCCATCCTGGCTCCGGCCGAGCCCGACCGTCTGCTCGGCCGTGTGCTGGCTTTGCTGTCGCATTTCCCGGCCAAGGGCTTGACGCCTGACGTCGAGCAGCTGGTGGCCATGGACTGGGTCGAGGATCTCGGCGAATTTCCGGTCTGGGCCATCGACGCGGCGGCGCGGGCGTGGCGCCGGACGAAGAAGTGGCGGCCGAGCATCGCCGAGATGCGGGCCCTGTGCGAGGAGGCCTGCGCGCGGGAGCGTGTCCTGGCGCAGCGGCTGCGAGCGGTCGCCGGGGCCTGCCAGGGCGAGGTGATCCCCGTCCGCCGGATGGAATGACCGGGCGTGGCGGGCACGTTCGGTTCCGGCAACTGGATGGGCGTCCATTGACAAAGTTCCGGCAACTTGCGCAGAATCCCCGAAACCGAACGAAAGGGATGACGATGCCGCCGCTTGGTGGGGACGACATGCGCCAACTGCGCGAGCGCCGTGGGGAAAACCAGACGCAATTTGCCGATTGGCTCAACGATCAGCTCGGCCGCAGCTACACGAAGGCGAAGATCAGCCGCTGGGAAGGCGGGGCGGAGCGCATCCCCCAACAGGTGCAGGATTTCCTGGCGGACCAGACCACGGACGACCGCCCGCGCTCGGCGACCTTCCTGGCAATCGCCAACCAGAAGGGGGGCGTGGGAAAGACCGCCACGGCGGTGAATCTCGCCTACGCCCTGACGGAGGGAGGCGCGCGGGTCCTGCTGATCGACTGCGACTCCCAGAGCAACGCGACGGTCCATGTCGGCGTCGGCAACGCCGCCATCGTCGATCTGGAGCAGCGGCGCAAGACGCTCTATTTCGTGCTCCGCTCCGACGAGCCGATCTCGTCGGTGATCGTTCCGACCGGGGAACGCGGACTCGATCTCGTTCCGGCGGGGCTTTCGCTGGCCGATGCCGACGTCGAGCTGGCCGCCGACTCCACCGGTGGGCTGGTGCTGCGCGAGAAGCTCGACGAGGTCCGCGCCTCCTACGACTTCGTGGTGATGGACTGCGCACCCAATCTGGGGCTGGTCACGGCCAACGCCTTGTCGGCGGCCGAGCTGGTCCTGGTGCCGGTCCAGACCGAGGCGCTGTCCCTGCTGGGCGTGAAGCGGCTGGTCGACACCATCACCCGCATCCGCCGCCGCGTGAATCCCCGGCTGAAGATCGCCGGCATCATCCCCACCATGTACAACGAGCGCCTGACCCAGGACCGCGCGACGCTGCAGGAGCTGCGTGAATCCTACGCCGAGCAGGTTCCGGTGTTCCCCCCGATCCCGCGCGCCACGGTCTACAGCAAGGCCGCCGCCGCCGGCATGATCACGCTGGCCGGCGATCCGGGCGCCCCGGGAGCGGAGACCTTCCGCGAGGTGGCCCGTCAGATCCGCGCCTACGCCACGCAGCGGGAGACGAGCCATGTCGCGTAAGTTCGAGCGCAAGACGAAGGAGCTGCTGGGCGGCACCTCCACCCTGTCGATCGGCACCGACAAGCTGTTCGGCACGTCGTCCGGCTTCCCGCATGTGGTGGAGCTGGACATCGACCGGGTGCACCGCAACCCCGACCAGCCGCGCCGCCACTTCGACGAGGCGGAGCTGCGCAGCTTGGCCGCGTCCATCGACCGTTACGGCTTGCAGAACCCGATCCTCGTCCGGCCGCTGCCGCAGGGCGACTATCTGCTCATCGGCGGCGAGCGCCGGGTGCGTGCCCATGAGATCCTCGGCCGCAAGACGGTCTTCGCCATTCTCACCTCCGGCGACCCGGACGAGATCGGGCTGATCGACAACGTCCAGCGCGTCGATCTCAACGCGGTGGAGTATGCGGCCGCCCTCGCCCGTCTGGTGGAGAAGCACGGCTACACCCACGACGAACTGGCCGCGGTGGTCGGCAAGGACCGCACCGACATCACCAAGCTGCTGGCCATCCTGACCCTGCCGGCCGACATGCTGGAGGAATACGCGGCGTCCTGCACGCGGGTGTCCCGGTCGGTGCTGATCGAGATCGCCGCCGCTCCGGCCGACCTGCGTCCTGCGCTGTGGGAACAGGCGAAGGAGGGAGCCTCCGTCAAGGCCGTCCGGCAGGCCAAGCGCGACCACGCGCAAGGGCAATCCCCTTCCGTCCGCGAAGCCGGGCCGCACGATCCGGAACGCACACTCCAAGCGAGCGTCAAGCGCATCATCCGCGACGTGGCCGTCGTGCGCGAACAGCGCCACCTGCTCGACACCGCTCACCGCGAACGCCTGCTTCAGCTGCGCGCGGAAATCGACGCCATTCTCCAGGGCGCCGACTGAGGGGGCTGTTCCCCGATGTGGGACGTCCCACATCGGCGAGGCGCCTCTCGTGTTTTCAAAGACCGGGCATCAGGGGCCGGGCATCAGGGGCCGGGCATGTGGGACGTCCCACATCCCGGCCCTTCCCCGGCACCGATCGCCACAAAAGACCGTGGTTTCCCTCGCGTTCGGAAGGCGGCCGTCCGCTTGACCGCCGTCAAGGATAGCCACACCAAATCAGTCAACTTTCTCCGGCATGGCGCACGGCCAACGCTGCGCAGGGCCCCTCCGTTCAACGACGGTCTGACCTGGGGGCCTGACCCAGGAGAAACGAACGCATGACGGAACGCTTCACCAAAGCGGCCGCCCGGAACATCTTCTACGGCGGATCGCTCTTCTTCTTCGCCGCCTTCGTCTCGCTGACGGCGGCAAGCCACATTTACGTCGTCAACACCGGCACCGACAGCAAGGGGCTGACCGACAGCGTCGCCCGCGGCAAGCATGTGTGGGAGAAAAACTCCTGCATCAACTGCCACACGCTGCTGGGCGAGGGCGCCTATTTCGCGCCGGAGCTGGGCAATGTCTGGATCCGCTACGGCGGCGACAAGGACGCGGAGGGCGCGCGCGCCGCCCTGGCCGGCTGGATGGCCGCCCAGCCCAGCGGCATCGAGGGCCGCCGCCAGATGCCGCAGTTCAATCTGACGGAGCAGGAGGTCAACGACCTCGCCGCCTTCCTGGAATGGACCAGCCGCATCAACACCCAGAACTGGCCGCCCAAGATTTCCGGCTGACGAAGGACGAAAGGCCATGAAATACGAATCCCAAAAGGTCGCGCTGCCCTATTTCTACGGCGCGCTGGCCCTGTTCGGCGTGCAACTCCTGGTCGGCCTGCTGGCCGGCATCGTCTATGTGCTGCCCAACGTCCTGTCGGAACTGCTGCCCTTCAACATCCTGCGGATGATCCACACCAACGCGCTGATCGTCTGGCTGCTGATGGGCTTCTTCGGCGCCGCCTACTATCTGATCCCCGAGGAGGCGGAGCGCGAGCTGCATTGCCCGAAGCTGGCCTACATCCAGTTCGGCCTGTTCATGTTCGCCGCGCTGGCCGCCGTCGTCGGCTACGTCTTCCGCATCCACGAGGGGCGCGAGTTCCTGGAACAGCCGACCTGGATCAAGGTCGCCATCGTCGTCGTCGCGCTGATGTTCCTCTACAACATCTCCATGACGGTGCTGAAGGGCCGGCGCACGGTCATCACCAACATCCTGGTGATGGGGCTGTGGGGCATCGCGCTGTTCTTCCTGTTCTCCTTCTACAACCCGACCAACCTCGCGCTGGACAAGATGTACTGGTGGTACGTCGTCCATCTCTGGGTCGAGGGCGTGTGGGAGCTGGTGATGGCCTCGATCCTCGCCTTCCTGATGATCAAGATGACCGGCGTCGACCGCGAGATCGTCGAGAAGTGGCTGTACGCCATCGTCGGCCTCGCCCTCTTCTCCGGCCTGCTGGGCACCGGGCACCATTACTACTGGATCGGCACGCCGGGCTACTGGCAGTGGATCGGCTCGCTGTTCTCGACGCTGGAGGTCGCCCCCTTCTTCTTCATGGTGGTCTTCGCGGTGAAGATGGTGCTGAAGGGCGGGCGCGATCACCCGAACAAGGCCGCCCTGCTGTGGTCGGTGGGCTGCGCGGTGACGGCCTTCTTCGGCGCCGGCGTCTGGGGCTTCCTACACACGCTGTCCTGGGTCAACTACTACACCCACGGCACGCAGGTGACGGCGGCGCACGGGCATCTCGCCTTCTTCGGCGCCTATGTGATGATCAACCTCGCCATCTTCAGCTACGCCATGCCGCATCTGCGCGGCGTCGCGCCCTACCACCAGACCCTCAACAAGGCCAGCTTCTGGCTGATGACCGGCGGTATGTCCGTAATGACCTTTGCCCTGACCTTCGCCGGGGTCGTGCAGGTCCACCTGCAGCGTGTGATGGGCATGGATTACATGACCGTCCAGGCGGAGATCGCCCCCTTCTACTGGGTGCGTCTGGCCGCCGGTGCCGCGGTGTTCATCGGCGCCGTCCTCTATCTCTACGCCCTGCTCGGGCCGGTGCCCGCGTCCCGCAGGACCACCGGGATCGGCGCCGCCGTCCAGCCCGCCGAGTGACCTGGGCCTTCCCCTCCTCCGCGCGTCGGGGGAGGGGCCTTCCCTTTTCGTTTCCGAGGAGACAGCCATGACCCGCAGCGCCCTGAAGGCCGTCGCGGACGACCTCGACGTCCCCTATTACAAGGCCGTCGGCGACGAGTGCGAGCTGTTCGAGCACGCCTTCCGCCACCGCCTGCCGCTGCTGCTGAAGGGGCCGACGGGCTGCGGTAAGACCCGCTTCGTCTCGCACATGGCGGCCCGGCTGGGTCGTCCCCTCCACACCGTGTCCTGCCACGACGACCTGACCGCCGCCGACCTGACCGGGCGTTACCTGCTGAAGGGCGGCGACACGGTGTGGGCGGACGGCCCGCTGACCCGTGCCGTGCGCGAGGGCGCCGTCTGCTACCTCGACGAGGTGGTGGAGGCGCGCAAGGACGTGACCGTCGTGCTCCACCCGCTGACCGACGACCGCCGCCTGCTGCCGCTCGACCGCACCGGCGAACTGCTGGAGGCGCCGGACGACTTCATGCTGGTCGTCTCCTACAACCCCGGTTACCAGAACGTCCTGAAGACCCTGAAGCCCAGCACCCGCCAGCGGCTTCTCGCCATCGAATTCGACTTCCCGGCGCCGGAGGACGAGGCCGTCATCGTCGCCCGCGAGAGCGGCCTGCCGGAGGGGCGCGTCGCCCCGCTGGTCCGTCTGGCCGGCGCGCTGCGCGCCCTGAAAGGCCAGGATCTTGAAGAGGGCGTCTCCACCCGCCTGCTCGTCTACTGCGCCACGCTGATCCGCTCCGGCGTCAAGCCCGAGCGGGCGATCCGCACCGCGCTGATCGAACCGCTGACCGACGACGCCGACGTCCGGCAGGCGCTCCTGCGCGTCGCCGACATCGCCCTCGGGTAAGCGAAACAAGGAAATCGGACCATGCTGTCGCTGCTCGAGCCCGAGGAGTTCATCGGCCGCCACTGGCACCGTCTGGTCGGTGGCCGGTCGAGCCTGCCCCACCATCCGGACGCCGCGGTGACGCTGGAGGCGATCCGGCCCCGGCTGTCGGTGTTCTTCCGCGGGCTGGGCGGCGACCGGGGCGTGCGGATGGCCGCCGTGGCGCGGGCGTCCTCCGGCCATCGGCTGTCGGTGCTGGAGCGCATCGGCCTCGGCACCGAACGGCTGGAGCGGCCGGCGCTGGACGGCGATGTTCTTCAACTGCCCGCCCAACTGGACGTGTTCCCCGACGCGGCGCTGAACGAGCGGCTTTACGAATGGCTGGCCGCCTACTTCGCCCACGCCGAGGCCGACGGCGAGGCTATCGCCGATCCGCTGCGGGATGATGTGCGGGCGCTGCGGCAAGCCCGGACGACCACCGCGCGGGTTCTCATGCGCTGGCCGGGTTTGGCCCGCCTGCACGGTGAACTGTGCGCGGCGCTGCTCGCCGTCCGGCCCAAGCGCTCCCTGCCGAAGGACGAGGCGATGGTGGAGGAGGCGGTGCTGGCCCTGCTGGGCGCCGGCGACGGCGGCGCGGTTCTCGACGGGACGGTTCCGCTGGAGCGTTTCGCCGCCCCGGCTGGCTACAAGCCGTTCCTGCCGGTGCCGCTGTGGGGCGAGGTTTCGGGTCCCGTGTCAACCGGCGCGCCACCCGTTCCCGATGCCGCAGCGGAGGACGAAGCCGCGGCCCCCTCCTCCGAGAGCGACGGCCAGCGCCGCAAGGCGACGCGGCGCGACAGCGATCAGGTGCAGCGCGAGGACCCGCTGATCCTGAACCGCTTCGAGAAGATCTTCGGTCTGGCGGAGATGATGAACATCCCCCGCCCGGTCGATGACGACGACGAGGACGCCGCCCGTCAGGCCGCCGACGACATGGAGGAGATCGCGCTCGCCCAGCATCAGCGCAAGCCCTCGACCCGGCTGAAGCTCGATCTCGATCTGGCGCCCGCCGCCGTGGAGGCGGCGCCGCTGACGGCGGTGCTGACCTACCCGGAATGGGACCATCGCCGCCGCGCCTACCACCCCGCCCATTGCCGCGTCGTCGCCGAACCGGCGCCGGAGGACGGCGAGGACTGGGCGCCCGACGAGGCTGCCCTGCGCCGCATCCGGCAGGTCCGCCGCCAGTTCGAGGCGCTGCGTCCCAAGCGCATGGTCTTCACCGGCCAGCCGGACGGCGACGACCTCGACCTCACCGCCCTGGTGCGCCGCTGCGCCGACCAGCGCGCGGGCGGGGCGGGCAGCGACCGCGTCTATCAGGCGGCGCGCAACGCGGCGCGCGATCTGGCGGTGGCGGTGCTGGTCGACACCTCGCTGTCCACCGACGGCTGGGTGGACGGGCACCGCGTTCTGGACGTCGAGAAGGAGGCCCTGCTGGCCCTGTCCAACGGGCTGAACGCCTGCGGCGACCCGCACGCCATCTTCGCCTTCACCTCGAAGAAGCGCGACTGGGTGCGGGTGCAGACGGTCAAGGCGTTCGACGAACCTTTGAACGCCCGGGTGCAGCGGCGTGTCCAGGCGCTGAAGCCCGGCCATTACACCCGCATGGGCGCGGCTCTGCGCCACACCGCCGCGCGTCTGGCGGAGCGGCCCAACCGCCACCGCCTGCTGATTCTGCTGTCGGACGGCAAGCCCAACGACGTGGACCATTACGAGGGACGTTACGGCATCGAGGACACCCGCGTGGCGATCCAGGAGGCCCGCCGCCAGGGAATCGCCCTGTTCGGCATCACCGTGGACGCCGAGGCCCGCGACTATTTCCCCTATCTGTTCGGCCGTGGCGGCTACGCGATCTTCCCGCAGGTCACGCATCTGACGAAGGCGCTGCCGGCGCTGTACCGGCAGGTGGTCGGATAGGCGGAACCGCGGGCCTGGACGATCCGCGTTGGGCGTCAAGACCCGGCATCACGGCCCGGCATCGCGGACGCTCCGCCAACGCAGGACGGGAAGAAGGGCCACCAACGCCGCGCCGAGAAGCGCCCATTGTTCCGGCGCCTCCATGCTGTGCAAGGTCGCCCAGCTGGCGAGGCACCACGCCATCGGCACGGCGAGCAGCGACCATGCCCATCGCCCGTTCGCCATCATGACCAGGCCGATGGTGGCGATCGCGGTCGGGTCCGGGGTGATGCCGAAGACCTCGGCGCCGCGCAGGGGACGTCCGGCGAGGAGCGCCGCGAGGGGGTGCAGGGCAAGCGCGTAGAGGAACAGCGCGAGCCCCGCGAGCGCCTGCCCGGTCCAGGAGAGCGACCAGCGAAGCCGGCCGCCGACCAGGACCAGCAGGATGGCCTGAAGCGCGAAGAACGGTGCCACATAGGGCGCGGCCCAGTTGATGGTGGCGTAGCGCTCCCAGAGGAAGCTCCAGGCCGACCACGCCCACAGAACGGCCAGGGTCCCCGCGATCACCCGATGCGACCATGGGCGGGGCCGGACGAGCCACAGCAGAATGGCTGCGCCGAGCAGCAGCGTCAGGGCATGCGCCGGCCAGAGCGCCTCGTTGTGCCGTTCGATCAGCCGCCAGTAGGTGCGGGGGCTGAAGAGCAGAAAGTCCTCGGTCGAATAGGTCCACCATTCCGGCATCAGAGGCCCCTGACATGGTCGGCCATGCGCCGCCGCATCGCGGCGTCGGGCATCGGCCCGGCCATCGCGGCCATGTTCTCGCGCACATGCGCGACCTGGCTGGTCGCCGGGATGGCCACGGTGACGGCGGGATGGGAGATGATGAATTTCAGGACGAACTGCGCCCAGCTGGACGCGCCGATGCCGGCCGCCCAGGAGGGCAGGGGGCGGCCCGACAGCCGGCGGAGCAGCACGCCCTGCTGAAACGGGCGGTTGACGATCACACCGATTCCGCGGTCCGCCGCCAGGGGCAGGATGCGCTCCTCCGCCTCGCGGTCGACGATGTTGTAGGTGAGCTGCACGAAGTCGAGAGGCTGCCGGCGCATGATCTCCTCGAACAGGTCGTGGCGCCGCCCTTCCGACGTCGTGATGCCGACGTAGCGGAGCTGACCCGCCGCCTTCATGGCGAACAGCGTCTCAAGATGCTCTTCCCAGGACAGCAGGTTGTGCACCTGAAGCAGGTCGAAGCGCGGCACGTCCCACAGGCGGCGCGACTCCGCGATCTGCGACGGCCCGCGCGTGCCCGAGGAAATCCAGACCTTGTCCGCGGCGAACAGGGTGGAGGGCTGCCCCAGCGTCCGGAGTCCATCCCCGATCACCGCCTGGGAGGAGCCATACATGGGCGAGGAGTCGATCATCCGGCCCCCCATCTCGAAGAAGGCCCGCATGACCGCCGCGCATTCCGCGCGCAGTTCGGCATCGTCGCCGACGTTGAAGGTGATCCAGGTGCCCAGGCCCACGGGAGGAATGGCCTCCCCCGAGGATGGAATGCGTCGAACCGGCGCTTCTCCGCTCTGCGCCTGGACGTGCAGCGGCATCATCAGCGCGGCCCCGGCCAGAACGCCGTGCAGAACGGCGCGTCGTGTCGCTCTCATGCTTCCTCCCTGTCGTCTCCGTGCCGCCGCGCAAAGCCTTGCCTTCGGTGAAATCCATCCTCCCTTCCCCGATAGCAACCTGCCAACACAGAGAGTTGATCCAACTTAAGATTTTTCTTATATTCAAAAGATTGCCCTGATGTGTGAGACGGTGCGCTCAGGGACCGACCGGGCGGTCGCCCAGCACGGTGGCGCGGTGCATCAGGCGGCTGTGCGGCAGATAGTCGTTCACCGCGTAATGCTGGGTGGAGCGGTTGTCCCACAGCACGAGGTCGTCGGCCTTCCACCGCCAGCGCACGGTGAATTCCGGGCGGCTGACGTGGTCGAACAGCAGGTCGAGGATGGCCGCGCTCTCGCGGTCGCTCAGCCCGACGATGCGCGCGGTGAAGTTCTCGTTCACGAACAGCGCCTTGGCGCCGCTCACCGGATGGACGCGGACCACCGGGTGGGTCACCGGCGGGTGGCGGTCGCGGGCCGCGCGCCAGCGGGCGTGAGTCTCCGGATCGCCGCTGTGCCGCCATTCGGGGAAGGATTTGGTGAAGTCGTGCAGCGCGGTCAGCGGGTCGAGCAGGCGGCGCAGCGGTTCCGACAGGCCGTTGTAGGCGGCGATGTTGCTGGCCCACACGGTGTCGCCGCCGTTGGGCGGGATGCGCTTGCCCGACAGCGCCACGATGGCCGGCGGCGTCTCGATGCAGGTCACATCGGTGTGCCAGACGTCGTTGTCCGTCACGTTGTGCGGCCCGGTGTCGAGCACCATGATCTCCGGCTGCTCGGGCACGTTGGGGTAGACGGGGTGGACGTGCAGGCTGCCGAAGCGGGCGGCGAAGGCGCGCTGGGCCGCGGGCGTCAGGGGCTGGTTCTCGAAGAACAGCACCTGATGGGTGACCAGAGCGCGCTCCAGCGCGGCGGCCTCCGCGTCGCTCAGCGGACGGGCGAGGTCCAGCCCCTCCACCCGCGCGCCGATGGCCGGGCTGACGGGGGTGATGGACAGGCTGGGCAGAGAGATGTCGGGCATGGCGGTTCCCCGGATGGCGGAAATGGGAGAGGAAGATCAGGCGTCGGGTGGCACCGGCTCGACCGCCGGCAGGCGGGCCAGCGCCTTCAGCGTGTCCTCGGCGACCCCGAAATTGCGGACGTAGGAGGTGGCGGCGTTGCGATGGGGCTGGAAATCCCAGGGGGTGTGACGCCCGGTCAGCAGCACCTTGTGGACGAACAGCCGTCGGTTCTGGCTCTCGATCACCGCCCGGCGCAGGGCCGGCGCGTTCCAGCGCCGGGCGACGGACGCGGACAGATCGGCCTCGATGGCGGCGAGATCGCGCGCGCCGGCGCGGTTGACCAGCTCCTTGGGGTCGGCCTCCAGATCGTAGAGCTGCGGTGGGTCGCCGTCGCAGGCGATGTATTTGTAGCGGCCGCGCCGCACCATGAAGGCGGGGTTCAGCGTTCCTTCCCCCAGATACTCCGCGAAGATGGTGCGGCCGGCGCCGCGCGCCGAACCGGCGAGCAGGGGCAGCAGGCTTTCGCCGTCGAACGGGTCGACCGGCAGCGGCGCCCGGCCGTCGAGCAGGTCGAGGATGGTGGGGAACAGATCGACGTGCGACACCGGCGCCGACACCCGGCGCGCCGCCCAGCGTCCCGGAGCGTGCACCAGCAGCGGCACGCGGGACGACCATTCGAAGAAGGTCATCTTGTACCACATGCCCCGCTCGCCCAGCATCTCGCCATGGTCGCCGGTGAAGACGATGATGGTGTCTTCGGCCAGCCCGGCCCGCTCCAGCGCGGTCAGCAGGCGCCCGACCAGCTCGTCCACATAGCTGATGGAGCCGTAATAGGCGTGGCGGGCGGTGCGCACCCGCTCCTCCGTCAGGTCGTAGCGGTGCAGCCCGTCCATGTAATGGAGCCGCCGGCTGTGCGGATCGAGCCGCTCCGGCGGGATGGCCGGCACCGAGGGCAGGTCGATCGCTGCGTGGTCGTAGAGGTCCCAATGCTCCGGCAGGCAGTTGAAGGGGTCGTGCGGGTGGGTGAAGGACACCGCCAGGAGGAAGGGGGCCTCGTCTGCTGTGCGGCCGTAATCGTAGATCTTCTGCACCGCCTGATGGGCGGTCTCCTCGTCGAAGTCGATCTGCAGGCTGCGGTGGCAGGGACCGGCCTCGACCACGCTCGCCATGTGATGCGACCAGTCGTAGGCCAGCGCCCCGTTCCCCCAATCGGGCGTCCAGCCGAAATCGGCGGGATAGACGTCGGTGGTCAGCCGCTCCTCGAAGCCGTGGAGCTGGTCGGCGCCGACGAAATGCATCTTGCCCGACAGGCAGGTGCGGTAGCCGGCGGCGCGGGCGTAATGCACGAAGGTCGGCACGGAGGAGGCGAACTCCGCCGCGTTGTCGAAGGCGCCGATGGCCGAGGGCAGCCGCCCCGACAGCAGCGCGAAGCGCGACGGCGCGCAGAGCGGGTAGTTGCAGTAGGCGTTGTCGAACACGACGCCTTCCGCGGCCAGCCGCGACAGGTTCGGCGTCTTGACGACCGGATGACCGTGGAAGGGCAGGGCGGGGGCCGCCATCTGGTCGGCCATGATGAACAGGATGTTGGGGGGCCGCGACACGGTTGAGGCACTCCGGTTCGGGAAAGCGTCAGGTCTTGCCCTTCCAGGGCACCAGCCAGGATTCCAGCAGGCGCATCCCGTAGGAGAAGGCGAAGGCCCAGGCGGCGATGATGCCGATGCCGACGAACACCACGTCGGTGGCCAGGAAATGCGAGGCGGACATGATCATGAAGCCGATGCCGCGCGTCGCCGCGATCAGCTCCGCGGCGACCAGCGTGCTCCAGCCGACGCCGATGGCGATGCGCAGGCCGGTCAGGATCTCCGGCAGGGCGCTGGGCAGCACGATGGCGCGGAAGAGCTGCCAGCGCGTGGCCCCCAGCGACAGGGCGGCGTTCACCCGCTCGATGGGCAGCGACCGCAAGCCAGCCTGCGCCGACAGGCAGATCGGGGCGAACATCGCCAGGGTGAGCAGGGCGATCTTCGACACCTCCCCGATGCCCAGCCAGATGATCATCAGCGGCAGATAGGCCAGCGGCGGCAGCGGCCAGTAGAATTCGATGGGCGTGTCGAGAACGCCCTTTGCCCAGCGGTTCAGCCCCATCGCCAACCCCAGCGGGATGCCCAGCGACGCCGCGATCAGCGCCGCGGCGAGGATGCGCAGCAGGCTGGCCGACACATGCTCGCCAAGCGTGGCGCCGGCGTAGCCGTCCTCCAGGATGGCGATGAACTGGGCGGCCACCTCCCCTGGTGCTGGCAGGAACAGCGGCGTCACCAGCCGGTAGTGCGACACCAGGAACCAGACGGCGATGAGCAGAAACCCGGTGACCGCGCTGATCGGACCGGTCCGCGCGCCGTCCAGCCCGAAAGGCCGCAGGGCGACGGTCCGGGGTCGGGCGGTGGGTTCGGCCAGAGGGGCCGTGGTGGTGCGGGCGGCGTCGGTCATTGCAGCGTCTCCCCGCGGTGGACCGTCGCGTGATGCGGACGGTGGACGAGATCGCGGATGCGGTTGTGCAGGTCCCCGAACGCCGGGTCGGACAGAATGGCGCGCACGTCCCGCTCGGCGGCGAAGCGCCGGACGAAGTCGAGGTCGAAGCGGGCGACGATCCGGCCGGGGCGCGGCGACATCACCACCACCGTCGTGCCGAGGAACAGCGCCTCCTCGATGGAATGGGTGATGAAGAAGATGCGCTTGCCGGTGCGCGCCCAGACGTCGATCAGAAGTTCCTGCATCTGTTCCCGCGTCAGGCTGTCGAGCGCGCCGAACGGCTCGTCCATCAGCAGGATCTTCGGGTCGGTGGCCAGCGCGCGGGCGATGCCGACGCGCTGGCGCATGCCGCCGGACAGCTCGTGCGGGGCGGATTTGGCGAAGCCCTCCAGCCCGACGAGGCGCAGCAGCTCCGCGGCGCGGTCCCGCCGTTCCCGCAGGGGGAGGCCGGCGAAATCCAGGCCGAGCGCCACATTGTCCAGCACGCTCTTCCAGGGCAGCAGCGTGTCCTTCTGGAACACCACGCCGCGGTCGGCGCCGGGGCGCTCCACCGGCTGCCCGTCCAGCGTGATGCGGCCGTCCGACAGGGGAAGGAAGCCGGCGATGGCGTTCAGCAGCGTGGACTTGCCGCAGCCCGACGCGCCCAGCGCGACGACGACGCTGTTGGCGTCGATGTCCAGCGACGCGCGGTCCAGCGCGTGGATCACCCCGCCGTCACGGCCTGGGAAGAACACGCTGGCGTTCTGCACCCGGAGCATGGCGCGCCTCCCGTCCGGCCGCGCGTCAGGGCAGGGCCTTGACGTAATCCGCCGTGACGAAGCCACCGTAGCTGGGCAGCACGGTGCTGACCTTCTTCTGCTCCTTCAGGAATTCGGCGGTTTCCTTCAGGATTCGTGCGGTGCCGCTGTTCTCGCCGCCGTCCAGCCAGTCCTTGCTGGCCTGCTGCCTGGCCGGGATCAGCGACAGGTTGTTCAGCGCCGCCGCCTGATCGGACGGCGTGCCGCCGAGAAGCCCGGCCAGCGTCTTGGCGTTCGGCGAGTCCGGCCCCCAGGCGGCCTTGTCGTCGCGGAAGGAGACGCTGTAGCGCTCCACCACCCCGGCGAAGCTCTTCAGGAAGGCCGGGTTCTCCTTGGCAAAGGCGGCGGTGGCGACCCAGGCGGTGAAGGTCGGGGCGCCGCGGTCGGCCACCTGCCGGGAGGTCAGCAGAACCTTGCCGGTCTTCTTCAGCTCGGTCAGCGCCGGGTCCCAGACGAAGGCGCCGTCCAGGTCGCCGCGGTTCCAGGCCGCGACGATGTCGGGCTGCGGGATGGCGAACACCTGGGCGTCGCGCTCGCTCAGCGTCTCCTGCTTCAGCACGGCGAGGAGCTGGTAATGGTCGGTCGAGACCGGGGCGGCGGCCAGCTTCTTGCCCTTCAGGTCGGTGGGCGTCTCGATTCCGGAGCCGTTGCGGACCACCAGCGCCTCGTCCGTGCCGGAGGCGCTGGCGAGGTAGAAGGCCTTCACGTCCAGCCCACGGCTGACCGCGGCGGCGAAGGGGCTGGAGCCGACATAGCCGACCTGGACGTCGCCCGACGCGATGGCGGCGAAGATGTCGGCGCCCGAATTGAACTTGCGGAAATCGATCTCGGTGCCGGTCGCCTTGGCGAAGTCTCCGTTGGCGATGGCCACCGACGAGGGCAGCGCGTCGGTCTGGTAGGCCACGACGACCTTGCCGGCGGCCTCGGCGGAGAAGGGCGCCAGTGTGGCCAGCGCGAACAGGGCGATGGAAGGCAGGAACTGTTTCATGGTCGCGTATCTCCCCCGTCTTCACCCGGCGGCATGGTTGTCCGCCGGTGAGAAAACTCTACATTTTAAGAAGGGAAATAGGCAACAGATAAGCTCGTATAAATGTACTATTTTCCCAATTCATACAAAATTTATTAGCTAAATAAGGCCGAAGCGAGGGTCTCCCCCTCCCGAAGTGGGAGAGGGGAGGCCGGACGCTCCCGCCGCCCGCCTGTCATTCCGCGAACACGCGCTCGCGGTTCCGGCGGACGGTGGGGAGAATGATGGCGGCCAGCAGCAGGCCGGTCAGGACCAGCAGCGCGAGGCTGATCGGCTCACGCAGGAAGACGGTCGGATCGCCGCGCGACAGGATCATGGCGCGCCGCAAATTCTCCTCCATCATCGGCCCCAGCACGAATCCCAGGAGCAGCGGCGCCGGCTCGAAGCGCAGGGACTGCAGGACCCAGCCGAGAAGCCCGAAGACGGCCGTCGTCACGAGGTCGAAGGCGCTGTTCGACACGCCGTAGACGCCGATGCAGCTGACCAGCACGATGGTCGGGTAGAGGAAGCGGTAGGGCACGCGCAGCAGCCGCACCCACAGCCCGACCAGCGGCAGGTTCAGCACGATCAGCATGGCGTTGCCGATCCACATGCTGGCGACCACGCCCCAGAACAGGTCCGGCTCGGCCTGCATGATGCGCGGGCCGGGGGTGATGCCATGCAGCATCAGCGCGCCGATCATCAGCGCCATGACCGCGTTGGACGGCAGCCCGAGCGTGAGCAGCGGAATGAAGGAGGTCTGCGCCGCCGCGTTGTTGGCCGATTCCGGCCCCGCCACCCCCTCGATGGCGCCGCGCCCGAAGCGCGAGGGGTCGCGCGCCAGCTTCTTTTCCACGGTGTAGGAGGCGAAGGCGGCCAGCGCCGCGCCGCCGCCGGGCAGCAGCCCCAGCGCCGAGCCGATGACCGATCCCCGCGCGATGGCGCCGGAGGAAGCGCGCAACTCCTGCCGGCTCGGCATCAGGGAGCCGTGCGGGATGACCCGCCCGCCGTCGCGCTCCTGCCCGATCAGGATGCGGATGATCTCGCCGATGCCGAAGACGCCCAGCGCCACCGGGACGAAGCCGATGCCGTCCGCCAAAGCCTGGATGCCGAAGGTCAGGCGCTGCTCCCCGCTGTTGACGTCGGTGCCGACGAGGCCGAAGAGAAGCCCGAGGACGATCATCGCCAGCGCCTTGACGAAGGACCCCTGCGCCAGAACGATGGCCCCGACCAGCCCGAGGACCATCAGCGAGAAATAGTCGGCCGGACCGAAGCGGATGGCGACGCCGGCCAGGACCGGCGCGAAGAAGGCGACGATCCCGGTCGACAGCGTGCCCGCGACGAAGGAGCCGATGGCGGCCACCGCCAGGGCCGGGCCGCCGCGCCCCTGGCGCGCCATGGCGTGCCCGTCGATGCAGGTCACCACCGACGAGGTCTCGCCCGGCATGTTGAGCAGGATCGACGTGGTCGATCCGCCATACTGGGCGCCGTAATAGATGCCGGCCAGCATGATCAGCGCGCCGGTCGGCTCCAGCGAGAAGGTGAAGGGCAGCAGGAGCGCGATGGTCAGCAGCGGCCCCACGCCGGGCAGGACGCCCACGAAGGTGCCGAGCAGCGCCCCGGCCAAGCAATAGAGCAGGTTGGCGGGAGAGGCCGCGATCGACAGCCCGTGCGCGATCCCCCCGAGCGAATCCATCATGACGCCGGTCGATCCTCTCTTTAATGCAGCGTCGGCCAGATCCTCAGCGGCATGCCGAGAATCCCGACGAACAGGGCCGGCACCGCGACGGCGAGAACCGCCGCCAGCGCGGCGATCTCCCGCTTGCGCGTCCGCCGGCTGGCCAGCGCCGAGCCGATCACCGCGATGGCGCTGGCCGGAACCACGCCCAGCCAATCCACCAGCCCGCCGAACAGCAGGATGGCCCCCAGGATCAGCCCGGCGGGCCGCAGCGCGGCGCGCAGGTCGAGCCCTGCGCCATCCCCTGCGCCGTGGCCCTGTTCCCACAGACCCCGGACGGCGATGACGCCGCCCAATACGACCAGGATCAACGCCACCAGGGCGGGCATCGCCCCGGGACCGAGCTGGCGCGCCGTGCCCAGAGGGTAGCTGGCGACGATGAAGGCGCCCGCCGCCGCACCCAGGGCGGCCAGGGCGAGGCCGGAGGCCAGATCCTCAGTTCTGCGGATGTTCGATGCCATGTCGCTGCTCCGTGGGATGCCGGCGCCCGAGCGCCTCGTCGAACAGGGTCACCGCGTCGGACAGGGTTGCGGGCGGCACCCCGCCCAGCCGTTCCTTGAGGCCGAGGCCGGCGAGCTGCGACAGGCGGGCCGCCACCGCGCGGCTCATCGCCGGCTCCAGCCCGACCGCGGCGACGGTATCCGCCGACTGCGCGGCCTCCAGCGCGCGGCGCCCGGAATGGACCGTGTCGGAGCGCACCAGGAATTCGACGAAATCCAGCGCGGGGCGCCGCTCGAACAGCTCCAGGAAGCCGCCCAGAACCTCCGCCTCCACATCGTGGCGCCGCGCCGCGGTCAGCGCCTCGACCAGCAGGGTTTCCAGCCCTTTGGTGAGGATGCTCCTCAGGATCTTCACCGCCGCCGCCCGGCCCGGCTCCGGCCCGACGACGCGGATGCCGGTCCCGAAGGGGGCCAGCCGCGCCGCAAGCTCCTCCGCCCGCCGGCCCGCCGCCAGAAGCGGCACGCGGTGCAGGTCGGATGCCGGCGCGCCCATGATCGCGACGTCCACGAAGCGTCCGGGAACGCCGTCCAGCCGCTTGCCGACCGCGGCCTTCACCTCCGGCGACAGTGAATTCACGTCGGCGTAGATCGCGTCCGCCGCCACGTGCGGAGCCACCGTGGCGGCGGCGTTGTCCGCCGCGTCCTGCGTCACGCTGGAGAACAGGATCTCCCGGTCGCCGAGCGCCGCCGGATCGAAGGCGAGGGCGAGCCCCAACTCGTCCGCCCGGCGCAGGGCGAGGCGGCGCTCGGTCGGGCCGGGCGGCGCGTCGTAGGCGACGATGTCGCCCGCCCCGGCGGCGATCAGCCCGCGCGCGAAGCTCGATCCCACCTCGCCGAAGCCGATGATCCCGATGCGGGGGATAGGGGTGCCGGAGGTGTTGACCATGCCGCTCACCATTTGCTGGGGTGCAGGATCGCCGCGGCCTCGCGCGCCGATCCGCCGGAGGACAGGGCGCCGAGCAGCGCGCTTTCCTGGCCGGCCGCCGCCTCCGCCCGTTCGATGACCTCCAGGATCAGCGCGGCGGGCACGAAGATCAGCCCGTCGTCGTCGCCCAGCACCAGATCGCCGGGATGAACCTGGACGCCGGCGATGGTGACCGGCCCGTTGAACTCCGCCAGCTCCAGCCGGTGCTTGCCGGTGCGCGGCGTGACGCCCGCCGACCAGACGGCGAGGCCACCCGCCTTGATGCTGGCGCTGTCGCGCATCGCCCCGTCGACGACGACGCCGGCCAGACCGGCGGCGATCGACGCCGTGGCCAGGATGCCGCCGAAGCTCGACGCCTCGGCCACCCCGCCGGCGTCGATGACGAAGACGTCGCCGCGCCGGGTCAGGGTGATCTGGTCGATGCCGCCGCCCCTCGGCCGGTGGCCGGAGGCGATGGAGAATCCCGGCGCGCGCGCCGCCGGAATCTGCCGCGCGGTGACGGCGGGACCCGCCACGCGCCGTCCCCCCTCCAGCGGCGGCAGGCGCCGCCGGGGAACCGCGCTGTCGTAGCCCAGCCCGTCGAGGATGTCGGCGACCTGGGAGGTCAGGTCGGGCAAGGCGAGATAACGCTCGACGACCGCGGCGTCGGGCCGGTCGATGGCGACGCGGCGGACGATGGCGGGGTCGAGCAGGCCGAGCAGCCGGTCGGAATAGGCGGCCAGCTCCCCGGCGATTGTCGGATCGGTCATCGCTCCCCCTCAGCTCGGCTTGATGCCGGCGGTCTGGATCACCCGCTTCCACTGCGCGTAGCCGGCGGCGATCTCCGCGTCGAAGGCCGCGGGCCCTTCGTTGACCAGGGCCATCCCCGCCTTTTCGGTGATGGCGACGTAGTCCTTGTCCTTGGCGAAGCCCACGATGTCGCCGTGCAGCCGGTCCACGACCGCCACCGGAGTCGCCGCCGGCGCCAGCAGGCCGAGCCAGGAGCGGGCGGCGAAGTCCTTCAGCCCGGCCTCGCCGAAGGTCGGGATCTCCGGCGCGAACGGGCTGCGCTCCGGCAGCGCCACGGCCAGGGGCCGGATCTGGCCGGACCGGAAGTAGGGCAGGGCGGTGGACAGCACCAGGAAACCCGCCTGGATGCGCTTGCCCAGCAGTTCCGAGATGATCTCGCCCTGGCCCTTCAGCGGCACATGGACGATGTCGATTCCGGTGAGCTGCTGGAGGAAGGCGGTGCTGAGATGCTGGCCCGACCCGATGCCCGCCGTGCCGTAATTGTATTTGCCGGGGTTGGCCTTGATGTGGGCGAGGACCTCCGCGGCGTCCTTGCCGGGCAGCTCCGGATCGACGGCGAGCACGCTGGCCTGATCGGCGACCAGGACCACCGATTTGAAGTCCTTGAAGATGTCGTAGCGCACCGCCGTGGACAGCGCCGGCACCGTCACGTGGTTCGACGACGTGAACAGGAAGGTGTGGCCGTCGGTGGACTTGGCGACGTAGTCGGTGCCGACCGCCGCACCGGCGCCGGGCCGGTTCTCGACCACGAAGGGCTGCGGATGCAGCTTCGACAGCCGGTCGGCCAGCGCGCGGGCCAGCAGGTCGGTGCCACCGCCGGGCGGGAAGGGAACGACCAGCCGCACCGGCTGCGTCGGCCAGGAGGCCGGGGACGCGGCCCGCGCCGCCGGGGCGGCGACCCCGGACAGGGTGGCCGCGGCCGTCGCGGTCAGGGCGGCGGTCAGGAAGGAGCGCCGGTCGAGCGTGGGAAACCGAATTCGGGCCATGACGGTCCTTCGTCTTTCGTCAGCGGTTGGCGTCGAAGGGTTCGGGATTGGGATGGACGCCCAGCGCGCTGTTCACCCGGTTGGAGAAGTTGAAATAGGCGGCGATGGCCGCGGCCTCCAAAATCTCCCGCTCCGACAGGCCCGCCGCGCGCAGCCCGTCGAGGTCCGCCGGTTCGATGGTCCAGGGACGCTCGGTGATCAGCACCGCGTAATCGACGATGGCCCGTTCGCGCGGCGTCAGATCGGCGCGGCGGTAGTTCACCTCGACCAGCCCGACGAAGCGGGGATCGCCGGTGATCTCGCGCAGCTTGCCGGCGTGCCCCCAGACGCAGGGCTCGCAACGGTTCTGGACGCTGACGGCGAGCGCGATCAGCTCGCGTTCGCGGCCCGTCAGCCCGTCCGTGAAATCGACGGTCACCGACCGGCTGAGCGCTTCCTGCGCCAGCACCAGCGCCGGGATGTGCGCCAGCACCGACTGGGTGTTGCGGATGTAGCTGCGGACGGACACCGAATGCTCGAACAGGGCGTCGGTGCGGTCGTCCCGGGGCGGTGCCGGCAGGCGCAGCCAGGACACGCTCTCGGCGGCAGGGGCGGCGGCGGGGGCGGAAGCCGTCGTCGTCTTCACAGGCATCGTTCGGATCCTCCCGTTCAGGCTTGCAGGCTCTGGCCGGTCTGGGCCAGGAGCGCGTCGTAGTTGCCGATGTCCCAGGTGGTCTTGCCGGACTGGAGGTCGGCGCGCAGCCGCTCCTCCTTCTCCAGCCGGGCGCGGGACGCGGCCAGGACGGCCTCGACCTCGTCCAGCGGAACGACGACGAGGCCGTCGTCGTCGCCGACGATCAGGTCGCCCGGATGGACCGTGACGCCGCCCACGACGATGGGCTGGGCGATCGGCCCCAGCGTCGCCTTCACCGTCCCCTTGATGGAGATGGCGCGGGAGAAGATCGGGAAGCCGATGTCGCGGATCGCCGCCGCGTCGCGGACGCCGCCGTTGGTCACCAGACCGGCGAGCCCCAGCGACTGGGCGGAGGTCGCCATCACGTCGCCGAACGAGCCCTGCTCGGGGTAGTCGCCGGCGTCCACCACGAGGACGTCGCCCGGACGGGCCAGCTTCATCGCGGCGTGGAGGGTCAGGTTGTCGCCCGGCTGTGTCTTCAGCGGGAAGGCGGCCCCGACGATGCGCAGGCCGGGCCAGATCGGCTTGATCGCCGAATCCACGGCGCCGCGGCGGCCCAGCGCCTCATGGACGGTGGCGGCGCCGATCGTCGCGAAGGCCGCGACCTGTTCGGGGGTCGGGCGGGGGAAATCGGTGCGGATGCTGGTCATGTCGGATTGGCTCCCAAGCCCGCGTCACGCGGTCGCGGCGGTTTTGAAGGTGGAGGGGGGACCGCGGCGGGGGAACTCGTCGCGGTGATCGCGCAGCCCCTTGCCCGACAGCGGTTGATAGGGGTGCCGACGCAGCACCTCGACGTCGAGATCGACGCCGAGGCCCGGAGTCTCGGGGATGTCGACGTAGCCGTCGGCGATGGTCAGCCCCTGCGAGGCCAGCTCCCGCGTCGGCTCGACGAGGTTCACGAACAGCTCGGCGATGGTGAAGTTGGTGACCAGCGCCGACAGGTGGACCGTCGCGGCCAGGCCGACGATGGGGCTGTTGAAGTTGTGCGGGCTGACCGCGATGGAATGCGGCTGCGCCAGTGCGGCGATGTCGAGCATGGCGAGGATGCCGCCGACCGCGCTGATGTCCGGATTGATGATGTCGGCGGCGCGCTTCTCGAACAGCGGCAGATACTGCTCCTTGGTGTAGAGCGCCTCGCCCGACACGATGGGGACGTTGGTCGTGCGCCGCACCTCCGCCGTCAGATCGAGGTTTTCCGGCGGGCAGGGCTCCTCGTACCAGGCGATGCCGAAGTCGCGCAGGCGCTCGATCAGGCGGATCGCGTGGTTCGGCGACAGGCGGCGGTGGCCGTCGATGAGCAGTTCCACGTTCGGGCCGACCGCCTCGCGCACCGCCCGGACATTCTCCACGGCGTGGTCGAGGTCCTTCGGATCGACGTAGTTGCGCCACGGGCCGGGGATCGGGTCCCATTTCAGCGCGTCGTAGCCCTGCGCCACCACCGCGGCGGCGCGGTTCGCGGTGTCGTCGATGGAGGACGCGCCGAACCACCAGCCGTTGGCGTAGACCCGGATCTTCTCGCGGACGGCGCCGCCCAGCAGCTTGTGCACCGGCAGGCCGGCGCGCTTGCCGACGATGTCCCAGGACGCGATCTCGACCGCGCTCAGCGCGCACAGGAAGTCGACGGAGGTCCGGCGGATCGAGAAATCGTCGAGTAGCGTCTGGGCGAGCTGGCGGATGTTCCAGATCTCGCGCCCGATCAGAAGCGGCGCGATGGCGTCCACATAGGCGGCGACCACCTTCTCCTTCCCCGCGGTGACGTAGCCCTCGCCCCAGCCGTAAATTCCGCTTTCCGTTTCGATACGAACGAAAAGAAGATTCTTGGCGCGGCCGGGATTGAAGAAAAAGCTCTCAACCCTCGCGATCTTCATGAGAACTCCCAGGATATGAAGCGCCGCCGCTGAAGGAGCGGCCACGCGCAGTCAATGAGATGACTTCGACCGGCAGCGAGTGCCGCCGGACTTTTCAGAAAAGACGGTGGTTTTTCTTCGGGCGATGAAACAACAAGCCCGCCCTGCATCTGCGAGAGACTATTGCCTATAGACACAGTAGGAATCAAGAGGTAAATTACAAATCAAGAGGCGGCCCAGCCGCCCAATTCCCAAATCCTGAAATGTGCAAAAGCACCCCCAGAGCTGCAACCATGACGTTATTCGCTTTCATGCTGCGGCGGACGCTCGCGGCCGCGCCGATGGTCGTCCTCATGATCGTCGTGAACTTCCTGCTGCTGAAGGCGGTCCCCGGCGATCTGGTCGATGTGATGGCCGGCGAGAGCGGGATCGCCACGGTGGAACAGATGGCCGATCTGCGCGCGCGGTTCGGGCTGGACCGCTCGGCGCTCGACCAGTTCCAGGCCTATCTGTCCCAGCTCCTGCGGTTCGACCTGGGCTTCTCCTTCCGCTACAGCCGGCCCATCGCCGACCTCGTGCTGGAGCGGCTGCCGGCGACGGCGCTGCTCGTCACCGTGGCGGTTCTGGCGGCGGTGGCTGTCGGCGTGGCGGCGGGGGTCCTGGCCGGGCGCCGTCCGGGGGGCCGCTTCGACCGGACGGTGTCCGTCCTGTCCTCCCTGATCTTCGCCATGCCGTCCTTCTGGATCGGGCTGGTCGGCATCGTGCTGTTCGCCGTGCACCTGCGCTGGCTGCCCATCGGCGGCTACGCCACGGTGGGCGCGCCGGGCGCCGGCTGGCCGCACGCGGTGGACGTCGCGGCCCATCTCGTGCTTCCCGCCGCCACGCTGGGGCTGGGCTACGCCGCCCTCTACGCGCGGGTGACGCGGGCCGCGGTGATCGAGACGAGCCGGCTGGACTTCGTGCGCACCGCGCGGGCCAAGGGCATTTCCGAAACGCGGGTGACCCTGCGGCACATCCTGCGCAACGCGCTGCTCCCCGTGGTGACGCTGAGCGGCCTGAAGCTCGGCTCGATGCTGGGCGGGGCGGTGGTGGTGGAGACGGTGTTCTCCTGGCCCGGCCTCGGCCGCCTCGCCTTCGAGGCGGTGGCCGACCGCGACGTGAACCTGCTGCTCAGCCTCTTCCTCTGCAATTCGCTTCTGGTGATCGTCATGGGCATCCTCGTCGACGTCTCCTACGCCGCGCTCGACCTGCGGATCGAGGTGACGTCGTGAGCGCACGGTTCTCCTTTTCCACGCCTTCCACGCTGCGGCTGGGGGTGCTGTGCGTGGCGCTGCTCGCCCTGCTGGCGGCGGCGGCCGGCCTGCTGCGGCCGGGCGATCCCATGGCGATGGTCGGGCCGCGCGGCCTGTGGCCGCTGACCGACGGCGCCTTCCCGCTCGGCACCGACCAGCTCGGGCGGGACGTGGCGGCGCAGCTCCTGTTCGGGGCGCGGGTGTCGCTGGCGGTCGGCGTCGGGGCCGCCGCGGTGGCGACGCTGATCGGTGTCGGGCTGGGCGCCGTGGCGGGCTATTTCGGCGGGGTGGCGGACCATCTGCTGTCGCGGCTGTGCGACTATGTCCAGACGCTGCCGTCCTTCCTGCTGTCGATGGTGCTGGTCGCCGTGCTGGCGCCGTCCATCGGCAGCGTGATGCTCGCCATCGGCTTGACCTCCTGGCCGGAGATCGCCCGGCTGACGCGGGCGGAGGTGCTGCGGATACGCAACGCCGACTGGGTGCTGGCGGCGCGGACGATGGGGCTGGGCCACGGCCACATCCTGCTGAACCATGTGCTGCCCAACGGCATCGCCCCCGTGGTGGCGATGATCGCCGCAGTGGTCGCCCACGCCGTGCTGGTCGAGGCGGCGCTGGCCTTCCTCGGCCTCGGCGATCCGAACCTCGTGTCCTGGGGGGCGATGATCGGCAACGCGCGGCCCCTGCTGCGCACGCTGTGGTACCTGATGGCGCTGCCCGGCCTTGCCATCTTCGCCACGGTGATGGCCTTCACCCTGCTGGGCAACGGCCTGTCGGAGCGGCTCGACCCGCGGGGGGCGGCGCGATGAAGGCGAACAATCCATTGATCGTGGTGCGCGACCTGTCGATCGCCTTCGCGGGCGCCAAGGCGGTGGACGGCCTCTCCTTCACCGTGGCGGCGGGCGAGGTGACGGCGCTGGTCGGGGAAAGCGGCAGCGGCAAGACGGTCAGCGGCTTGTCCATCGCCGGGCTGGCCCCGCCGGAGGCGCGGATCACCGGCCGCGTGACTCTGGCCGGCGCGGACATCCTCGGCCGGACGCCCCGCGAGCGGCGGCTGGCCGGGCATCCCGCGGTGTCGATGGTCTTTCAGGACCCGCAGGCGGCGCTCAACCCCGTCCTGACCATCGGCGAGCAGATCGTCGAGGCGGTGCGCGCCGACGGGCGGACCGGCGCCCGCGCCGCCGCCGCCCGCGCGCTGGAGCTGCTCGATCTGGTGCGCATCCCCGAACCGGGGCGCCGCTTCTCCGAGTACCCGCACCGCCTGTCCGGCGGGATGCGCCAGCGGGTGGTGATCGCCCTGGCGCTCGCCGCGTCGCCGGTCGCGCTGGTCGCCGACGAGCCGACGACGGCGCTCGACGTCACCATCCAGGCGCAGATCCTCCAGCTTCTCATCCGCCTGAAGGACGAGCTTGGCATGGCGCTTCTGCTCATCACCCACGACCTGGGCGTGGTGGCCGAGGCGGCGGACCGCGTCCTGCTGATGCGCGACGGGCGTCTGCTGGAGGACCGCGGCGTCCGCGATTTCTTCGATGGTCCCCGCCATCCCTACGGCCGAGCCCTGCTGGCCGCGCGGCCGGGACGCCGGACGCGCAGGGGACCACGGCCGCGCCTCGCCGACACCTCGGCACCTTGCCTGATTGGCGGAGAAGGGAGCGGCGCGTGCTGACCATCGAAAAGCTCCGCGTCACCCACCGGACGCGAAACGGCACCGTCCTCGCGGTGGACGGGGTGGACCTCACCCTGCGGCGCGGCGAGACGCTGGGGCTGGTCGGGGAGTCCGGCTGCGGGAAATCCACGCTGGCGCGGGCGGTGATGCGCCTGACCCCTCCGGCGTCGGGCCGCATCCTCCTCGACGGGACCGACGTGACGCGGCTGAGGGGGAGGGCGGCGGCGCCCTTCACCGCCAGGGTCCAGATGGTCTTCCAGGACCCCGCCGCCTCGCTCGACCCGCGCTACACGGTGGCGCGGGCCATCGCCGAGCCGCTGCTGCCCACCGTCCGCGATGCGGCGGAGCGGGCGCGGCGGGTGGCGGCGCTGATGGACGACGTCGGGCTGGCCCGCGCGCTGGCCGACCGCCTCCCGCACCAGCTCTCCGGGGGGCAGAGGCAGCGCGTGGCCATCGCCCGCGCCATAGCACCCAGGCCCGACGTCGTCGTCCTCGACGAGCCGGTCTCGGCGCTCGACGTGTCGTTGCAGGCCCAGGTGCTGAACCTGCTGGTCGATCTCCAGGAGCGGCACGGGCTGGCCTACCTGTTCATCGGCCACGACATCGGCGTCGTCCGCCACATGGCCGACCGGGTGGCCGTGATGTATCTCGGCCGGATCGTCGAGATCGGCGACTGGTCCGACGTGGTGGACGAGCCCGCCCATCCCTACACCCGCGCGCTGATGGCCGCGGCCCCCGCCGCCAACCCGGACGCGGGCCGTGCCGCGACCAGGACCGTCCTGGCCGGCGAACTGCCCAGCCCCTTCGCCCCGCCGCCGGGCTGCGCCTTCCACACCCGCTGTCCGCTCGCCGTCGAGCGCTGCCGGCGCGAGGCGCCCGCCCTGCGCGACGCCGCCGACGGCCGCCGCGTCGCCTGCCATCTGGCCCCGGCGCCATCGGCCGAAACGAATCCGGCCCAGACGAATCCGACCGAAGCCAACAATTTCCGTCCCCTGAGGAGACTTCCGTGATCCCTATCGAACGCCGCTCCTTCCTCGCCCTGACCCTCGGAGCTTCCGTCCTCGCCGCCGGGGCGGGACGCGCCTTGGCCGCGGCGGGGCCGGTGAAGGGGGGGACGCTGATCGCGGTCATCAACCCGGAACCGCCGATCCTCACCAACACCGTCAACAACCACTTCAGCGTCAACGTGGTGTCGCCCAACATCTACGACGGGCTGTTGAGCTACGATCAGCAGATGAACCCGATCCCCGCCCTGGCGGAGCGGTTCGAGCTGTCGCCCGACAAGCTGTCGATCACCTTCCACCTGCGCAAGGGCGTCACCTGGCACGACGGCACGCCCTTCACCTCCCGGGACGTGGCCTACAGCGTTCTGGAGCTGTGGAAGAAGCACCACCCGCGTGGGCGCACCACCTTCGGCGACGTGACGGCGGTGGAGACGCCGGACGCTTCGACGGCGGTTTTGCGCCTGTCCCGCCCCTCGGCGATCATCCTGAACGCGCTGGCCGCCGCGGAGTCGCAGGTGCTTCCGGCCCACCTCTACGAGAACACCGACCCCCGCACCAACCCGCGCAACATCAACCCGGTCGGCACCGGCCCCTTCCGCTTCGTGGAGTGGAAGCGCGGCGAATACATCGCCTTCGAGCGCAATCCCACCTACTGGGACGCCGGCAAGCCCCATGTGGACCGCCTGATCTTCCGCATCATCCCCGACGCCGCGTCACGCGCCGCGGCCTTCGAGACCGGGGAGGTGGTCTACGGCCCCTTCGACCCGATCCCGCTGGCCGACGCGGCCCGCCTGCGCGCCAACCCCGAGCTGGCGCTGACCACCGCCGGCTATCAATGGCTGTCGCCCTTCTTCACCTTCGAATTCAACGTCAAATCCAAGATCGCCGGCGATGTGCGGGTCCGCCGGGCCATCGCCCACGCCATCGACCGCAAGGGGCTGATCGAGGCCGCCTGGTACGGCTTCGGCACCCCGGCGACCGGCCCGATCCCGCATTACCAGAAAGCCTACACCAAGGACGTGGCCGGCTATCCCTTCGACCCCGCGGCGGCGGAGCGGCTGCTCGACGAGGCGGGCTACAAGCGCGGCGCCGACGGCGTCCGCTTCGCGCTCTGGCACGACTATTCCAACGACACCGAGTCCCAGCAGAACACCGCGGAGTTCCTGCGCCAGAACCTGAAGGCGGTGGGCATCGACCTGAAGCTGCGCGCCGCCGACCTGCCGACCTATTACAAGCGGGTCTACACCAACTACGACTACGACACCCGCTCCGGCCAGTTCTCGGCGATGATCGACCCGTCGCTGGGGCTCTACCGGCTCTACGCCACCAGCTCCATCGCGCCGGGCGTGCCGAACACCAACGGCGCCCAGTATTCCAACCCCGAGCTGGACGCGGTGATCGAGACGGCGCTGCGCGAATCCGATCCGGCCAAGCGGACGGAGGCGTTCCACGCCTGGCAGCGCATCGCCATGACCGACCTGCCGAACATCCCGCTGTTCGAGCTGGAGCGCGTCACCCTGCACAGCCGCCGGGTCAAGGGGCTGGAGGACCGGCCCGACGCCGCCTTCTCCTCGCTGAAGAACCTGTGGCTGGAGGGCGGGGCGTGACGGACCTTCCGGCAAGATCGGGGGCCGCCGCTCCGCACCGCCCGCGCATCGCCGTGCTGGGGGCCGGCGCCGTCGGCGGCTACATCGGCGCTCGCCTGTTCGCGGAGGGGGAGGACGTGACCCTGGTCGACGGCTGGGCGGAGCATGTGGCGGCGGTCGCCCGCTCCGGCCTCGCCATCACCGGCGCCCGGCCGGAGGAGGACGAGACCGTGCGCGTCCCGATCCTGCCGGAGGACCGGCTGGCCGACCTCGGCCCCATCGACGTCGCCATCGTCGCCGTCAAATCCTGGGACACCCGGCGGGTGGCGGAGCTGCTGCGCCCCCGGCTGGCCCCTGGCGGCTTCGTCGTCTCGGCCCAGAACGGCCTGAACGAGCCGGTGATCGCCGAGGTCGTCGGCGGGGGCCGCGTCGTCGGGCTGATCGCCGCGCGCATCGGGGTCGAACTCGACGGCGCCGGACGCATCCTGCGGCGGGTGTCGCGCGGCAGTTCGGGCATCCCCGTCTTCCGGATCGGCGAGCCCGACGGGCGGACGACGCCGCGCATCGGGGCGCTGCGCGACCTCATCGCCAAGGTGGATTCCGTGACGGTGACCGGCAACCTGAACGGCGAACGCTGGTCGAAGCTGGCGGCCAACGCCATGCGCAACGGCCTGTCGGCGGCGACCGGCCTGCCGATCGACGCGATGGACCGCGACCCGCTGCTGCGCCGCTTCGGCATCCGGCTGGCCGGGGAGGCCGTCCTGATCGGCGAGCGGCTGGGCCTGCGGCTGGAGGGGATCGGCGGCACGCCCGCCGCCCTGTTCGCCCGCGCGGCGGAGGGCGACCGCGCGGCGCTGGCCCGGGTGGAGGAAGCGCTCCTGACCTCCGCCGTCTCCGGCAAGGCCGCCGGCCAGCGTCCCTCCATGGGGCAGGACATCCTCAAGGGCCGGCGGACCGAGGTCGAGGAGATCTACGGACCGGTCCTCGCCCGCGCCGGGGACACCGGCGTCGACGCCTGGGCCAACCGGCGGGTGCGCGACGCCGTGCGCCGCATCGAGAGCGGGGGGGCGCGTCCGGACCCCGCCTTTTTCCAACTGGACCCCTTCGGCGATACCGCGCCCGAAGGCCGTGACTGAGAAGGACCGACCGAGCATGACCAGCCGACCCGACACCAATCGACCCGACTTCGACTTTCCCCGTCCGACCCCCGCCCAGATCGCGGCCTTCAAAGGCGTGACCGCCGCCACCGCGCACGAGGCGCAAGGCCGCCGCGGCGCGCTCGATTCCGCCATCAAGCCGTTGCGGTCCGGCTTCCGCATCCTGGGTCCGGCCTTTCCCGCCCAGGGGCAGCCGGGCGACAACCTGACCGCCCATGCGGCCATCTCCTTCGCCCGTCCCGGCGACGTGATCGTCTATTCCGCGGGCGGCTTCGTCGACGGCGCCTCCTTCGGCGACACCATGGCCACGGCGGCGCTCGCCCGCGGTCTGGGCGGCGTGGTGATCGACGGTGCCGTCCGCGACGCCGCGGAGCTGCGCAAGCTGGACCTTCCGGTCTTCGCGCGCGGGATCAGCCTGCGGTCGCGCGGCGACAAGGCGCGGCTCGGCCCGCTCGCCCAGGCCGTCGAGGTGGGAGGAATCCGGGTCGAGCCCGGCGACCTGATCATCGGCGACGATGACGGCGTGGTGGTGATCCCGCTGGCCGATCTCGACGAGGTGGCCCGCGTCTCGCGCGAGAAGGAGGCGAAGGAGGAGGAGTTCCGCAGCCGGTTCCGTGCCGGCGGCGCCACCACCTGGGACCTGTTCGGCGCCGGGATTCTAGCGAAGAGCGGCTACCGGCTCGCCTTCACCGAACGCGGGGCCGACATCGTTCCGGTCTGAGGAGGACAGGGACGGCGACCGGAAAGGACGCCGCGCGCCGGAACAGGGCCTGTCCGCCCTGTCCGGCGCGCCGCGATTCCTGCTCCTGACGCCTGCATGCGCATGTTCATCCGAGCACAAACGCTGTTCAATTTTGGACGATTGCGCGAACTCAACAAGCAAATAGGATGAATAAAAATGATTTAGCGAAATAAATTGGTGATTGGACGCCGCCGGTGGTCCCGTCACCCCTGCCGTGGAGAGACTCATGGATCGCCGTACCTTCCTGGGTGCGATGGCCGGGCTGGTGCCCGCCGCCGCCTTCACCCGCACCGCCGCCTTCGCCCAGAGCAGCCCCGCGGCCTCCTCCGGCTCCCGCCCGCTCTCCATCGGGGCGATCTCGGCCCCGAACTCGCTGGACCCCCATTTCTACCAGTCGCCGACCAACAACCAGACCCTGCGGCAGATCTTCGACCCGCTGGTGACGGAGGATGCGACGGGAGCGCTGCGCCCCCTGCTGGCCGAATCCTGGCGGGCGCTGGACGAAACGACCTGGGAGTTCAAGCTGCGCCCGGGAATCCGCTTCCACGACGGCACGCCGCTGACGCCGGACGACATCGCCTTCACCATCGAGCGGGTGCCCAACGTCCCGAACAGCCCCGGCTCCTTCGTGCCTTACGTGCGCAACGTCGCGGCGGTGGAGGTGGTCGACGACCGGACCTTCCGCATCCGCAGCAAGACGCCGAACCCCTTCCTCGACCGCGACTTCACGAACCTCTACATCCTGTCGCGCAAGATCCACGCGGGCGCCGAGACGGCGGATTTCACCTCCGGCAAGCTGGCCGTCGGCACCGGGGCCTTCCGCTACGCCGGCTTCACCGTCGGCCAGCAGATCGAGCTGGAGCCCAACCCCGCCTATTGGGGCCGGACGCCGGGCTGGAGCCGCATCCGCACCCGCTTCATCCCCGACGCCGGGGCGCGCGTCGCCGGGCTGCTGTCGGGCGACCTCGACCTGATCGACGGCGTGCCGGTGCAGGACGTGGCCCATCTGACCGCCGACAGGACGGTGGACATCTTCAGCGTCGCCAGCGCCACCAGCGCCTATCTGTTCCCCGACACCAGCCGCGACCAGGCGCCCTTCGTCACCGACCGCGCCGGCCGGCCGCTGGACCGCAACCCGTTGAAGGACGTGCGGGTGCGCCAAGCCCTGTCGCTGGCCATCGACCGCAAGGGCATCGTGGAGCGGCTGCTGCTCGGCCAGGGCACGCCCGCCGACCAGTTCGCCCCGCCGCCCGCCCCGGACCGGCTGCCCAACCGCGCGCCCATCGCCGTGGACGTCGCCCGCGCCAAGCGGCTGCTGGCGGAGGCCGGCTATCCCGAGGGCTTCGGGCTGACCATCCACGGGCCGAGCGGCTTCTTCACCGGCGACGTCGCGGTGCTCCAGGCCATCGCCCAGGGCTTCTCGCGCATCGGTGTGGAGACCAAGGTGGAGACGCTGCCCATCGCCACCTTCTTCTCCCGCGCCACCAACCGGGAATTCGCCCTGTTCCTGACCACCTACGCCACCACCAACAGCGCGGAGCTGCTGCGGCAGGTGGTGCTGACCAAGAACCAGGACACCGGGGCCGGCCCCTTCAACCGTCAGCGTTATTCGAACCCCAAGCTGGACGCGCCGCTGTTGGCAGCACTCGGCGACTTCGACGCCGAGCGGCGGGTTGCCCGCATCCGCGACGCGCTGGCCGCGCTGGAGGAGGACGTGGGCGTCATCCCGGTCTTCTACCCGCGCTTCAACTGGGCGGGGCGCAAGGGCTACGTGCGCTTCGTTCCCGGCAACGCCTTCGGCCACACCAACGCCGTCTTCGCCGAGCCGGTCTGAGGAATCCCGCCATGTCCCTGTTTTCCGACTATCAGGCCCACGACGCGGTGGGCCTCGCCGCCCTCGTCCGGCGCCGCGACGTGTCCCCGGTCGAGTTGCTGGAGTCCGCCCTGGCCCGGCTGGAGGCGGTCAACCCGCTGATCAACGCCGTCGTCGACCGCTTCGCCGAGGAGGCCTTCGCCCAGGCCCGGAGCCTGACGGGGGAGGAGCCGCTGGCCGGCGTGCCCTTCCTGCTGAAGGATCTGAACATCCAGGTGCTCGGGCGGCGCACCAGCAACGGCAGCCGCCTGTGGCGCGACCACCGGGCGGTCAAGGATTCCACCGTCACGGCGCGCTACCGCGCCGCCGGTCTGCTGCTGTTCGGCTTCACCAACACCGCCGAACTCGGGCTGGCCTGCGAGACGGCGCCGGCCCTGTTCGGCCCCACCCGCAACCCGTGGAACCGGGAGCGCAGCGTCGGCGGCTCCTCCGGCGGGGCGGCGGCGGCGGTGGCGGCGGGCATCGTTCCGGCGGCCCACGCCACCGACGGGGGCGGCTCCATCCGCATCCCCTCCTCCAACACCGGCACCTTCGGGCTGAAGCCGACGCGCGGGCGCAACCCCTTCGGCCCCGACCTGGGGGAGGGCTGGAACGGCCTGTCGGTGCACCACGCCATCACCCGGTCGGTGCGCGACAGCGCCGCCCTGCTCGACGCCACCCACGGGCCGGAGCCGGGCGACCCCTACGCCGCGCCGCGCTTCGACGGGCGCTACCTCGACCTCGTGGAGCGCGATCCGGCACCGCTGCGCATCGCCTTCCAGACCGTGGACCATGAGGGGCGCGCCGTCGATCCCTCCGCCGCCAAGGCGGTCACCGACGCGGCGGCGCTGCTCGAATCGCTCGGCCACCGGGTGGAGGAGGCCAACCCCGGCGTGGACGGCGCCGCTCTGAAACGGGCGACGCGCATCATCGTCGCCTCCAACATTGCCAACGTCCTGCGCGCCCGCGAAGAGGCGCTGGGGCGGCCCGTCGAGCCGGACGAGCTGGAACCGATCACCCGCCTGTGGGCCGGGGAATCCGCGAAATACAGCGGCGCCGACCTCGCCCGGTCCATCTGGACGATCCACGGCCTGTCGCGCCTGTTCGGGCGCTTCTTCCAGAGTTACGACGCGCTGCTGACCCCGACCTTCGCCGCCCCGCCGCTGCCCATCGGGACGGTGGACATGCAGAGCGCGGATCTCGACGGCTATTACGAGACGCTGCGCCGCTACAGCGCCTTCACCTCCGTCTACAACAGCGCCGGCATCCCGGCGGCCAGCGTTCCCTTCGCGCTCGCGGACGGGCTTCCGGTTGGCGTGCAGATCGCCGCCCCGCTGGGCGAGGACGGGCGGGTGCTCCAGCTCGCCGCGCAGATCGAGCGCGCCCGGCCCTGGGCCGGCCTGTACCCGCCGCTTCCGGTGTAGGCGCCTTATGACGGGTTCGATGGCCGGTTGGCTGGTGCGGCGGTCGGCGCAGGCCGCCCTGGTGGTTCTGGCGATGACGGTGATCGTCTTCGTCGGCCTTCATGTCGCGGGCAACCCGGTGGACATCCTGGTCCCGCCCGAGGCCGACGCGGCGGAGCGGGCGCGCATCGCCGCGTCCTTCGGCTTGGACCAGCCGCTGTGGCGGCAATACCTGCTGTTCGTGGCGCGCGCGCTCCAGGGCGATCTGGGGCGCAGCTTCATCTACAACCAGCCGGCCCTGGCGCTGGTCGTCGAGCGGCTGCCGGCGACGCTGGAGCTGTCGCTGGCCGCCCTGGTCCTGGCCGCCGGGCTGGGGATCGGCCTCGGCCTCTACGCCGGGCTGCGCCCGCGCGCGGCGGCGGCGCGTCTCATCATGGCGGGCAGCGTGGTCGGGCTGAGCCTGCCCGGATTCTGGGTCGGGCTGATGCTGGTGATCGGCTTCTCGGTGCGGCTCGGCTGGCTGCCCAGCTCGGGGCGGGGGGAGACGGTGGCGGTGCTGGGGGTGGGCTGGTCCTTCCTGACCGCCGACGGTCTGGCCCATCTGATCCTGCCCGCCGCCAACCTCGCCTTGTTCAAGCTGGCGCTCATCCTTCGGCTGACCCGCGCCGGGGTGCGGGAGGTGGTTCATCTCGATTACGTCCGCTTCGCCCGCGCGCGGGGGCTGGCCCCGTCGCGGGTGGTCGGGGTGCACATCCTGCGCGCCATCCTGATTCCCATCGTCACGGTGATCGGGCTGGAGTTCTGCTCCACCGTCGCCTTCTCCATGGTGACGGAGAGCATCTTCGCCTGGCCCGGCATGGGGCGGCTGATGGTGGAGAGCATCCATGTGCTCGACCGTCCGGTGATCGTCGCCTATCTGGTCGCCGTGGTCCTGCTGTTCGTCGCGGTGAACCTGCTGGCCGACATCCTCTACCGTCTGCTCGACCCGCGCGTTGGCACCGCCGGAGCGGGGAGGGGAGCATGAGCAGCCTCGCCGAAGAGGGGCCGCCGCCCGCCCCGGCGCTTGCCGTGTCCGAACCCTCCCCGTCGCCGTCCTTATCACCCATGCGCGTCCTGTGGCGGGATTTCGCCGCCTCGCGGGTGGCGCTGGGCAGCCTCGCCGTCGTCCTGCTGCTGGTGGCCGCCGCCGTGCTGGCCCCCTGGATCGCGCCGCAGAACCCCTTCGACCTGACCCAGCTCGACCTGCTCGACGGGCGGCTGCCGCCGGGAGCGGAGGGAGCGCTGGTCGGCACCTACTGGCTGGGCACCGACGACCAGGGGCGCGACATGCTGTCGGCCATCCTGTTCGGTCTGCGGCTGAGCCTGCTGGTCGGCATCGGCTCGGCGGTGGTCGCCGGCGCGCTCGGCACGCTGGTCGGGCTGGCCGCCGCCCAGTCCAGAGCCCAGGCGGGCGGGCGCGCCGACGCGGCGCTGATGCGGCTGGCCGACCTGCAACTGTCCTGCCCGTCCATCCTGATCGCGCTGATGGTGATCGCCTTCCTCGGGCGCGGCACCGGCAACGTGCTGCTGGCGCTGGTGCTGGTCGAATGGGCCTATTACGCCCGCGCCGCCCGCTCGGCGGCGCTGGTGGAGCTGAAGGCGGAGTATGTGGAGGCGGCGCGCGGACTCGTCCTGTCCAGCTGGTGGATTCTGCTGCGCCACGTCCTGCCGAACGGCCTGCTGTCGCTGGTGGTGATCGCCACGACCCAGGTCGCCCGCGCCATCGCGCTGGAGGCGACGTTGAGCTTCCTCGGCCTCGGCGTGCCGGTGACCGAGCCGTCGCTCGGCCTGCTGATCGCCAACGGGCGGCAGTATGTGCTGTCCGGGGAGACCTGGATCAGCCTCTACCCCGGCGTGGCGCTCCTTCTGCTGATGGCGGCGATCAACCTGGCCGGCGACCGTTTCCGCGACGTCCTCAATCCAAGGCTCGGCCAATGACCGCCACCCTTCCGTTGCTGGAGGTGCGCGGCCTGCGCACCGAGCTTCCCGCGCGCCACGGCGCGTTGAACGTGCCCCTGAACGTACTGGACGGGGTGAGCTTCTCCCTCGGGCGCGGGCGCATCCTGGGGCTGGTCGGCGAGTCCGGGTCGGGCAAGTCGGCCACCGCCTTCTCCATCATGGGGCTGCTCGACCCGCCGGCGCGGGTGGCGGGCGGCTCGATCCGCTTCGCCGGGCGGGAGCTGGCCGGGCTTCCGGAGCGGGAGCTGCGCCGCCTGCGCGGCAACCGCATCGCCATGATCTTCCAGGACCCGATGATGACGCTGAATCCCGTGCTGACCATCGGCGCCCAGATCGTCGAGACCGTTCTGGCCCACGCCCGCGTCGGCCGGGCCGAGGCGCGGCGGCGGGCGCGCGACGCGCTGGGCCGGGTCGGCGTGCCGGGGCCGGAGGAACGGCTGGACGCCCACCCCCACGAGCTGTCCGGCGGCCTGCGCCAGAGGGTGGCGATCGCCATCGCGCTGCTGCACGAGCCGGACCTGATCATCGCCGACGAGCCGACCACCGCGCTCGACGCCACCATCCAGGCGCAGATCCTCCGGGAGATCCGCGGGCTTGTGGAAGGAGGACGGACGGCGGTGCTGTGGATCACCCACGACCTCTCGGTGGCCGAGCAGCTTTCTGACGAGATCGCCGTGATGTACGCGGGCCGCATCGTCGAGCAGGCCCCGGCGGGAGAGCTGCTGTCCCGCCCGGCCCACCCCTACACCGCCGGGCTGCTCGCCAGTCTGCCGCGCGGGCCGAGGGGCAGCCGGCTGACGCCGATTCCCGGCCTGCCGCCGACCCTGTCCGGACGCCCGGCGGGCTGCGCCTTCCGCCCGCGCTGCGCCGCCGCCGCGCCAGCCTGCGCCGCCGACCCGCCCTGGCGGGGGCGGATGGACGGGCGGGGCGGCGTGCGCTGCCTGACACCCGGTCCGGAGGGATCGCGATGACCGCCCCCCTGGCCGAGCTGCGCGGCGTCTCGCGGCTGTTCCCCATTCCGGGGCGGCGGGGCGCCGTCCTGCGCGCCGTGGCCAGATCCACCCCGTCCACGGCGCGCAGGACGGGGTGGATCTGGCGGTGCGGCGGGGGGAACTCGTCGGGCTGGTCGGGGAGTCGGGCTGCGGGAAATCGACCGTGGCGCGGATCGCCGCCGGGCTCCTGCCGCCCAGCGCCGGCCGCGTGCTGATCGACGGGCAGGATGTTGGCGAACGGTCCGCCGCCGAGGCGCGGGCCGCACGGCTGCGCGTGCAGATGGTCTTCCAGAACCCCCACGCCAGCCTGAACCCGCGCTTCACCGTCGAGGAGATCGTCGGGGAGGCGGTGCGTTACCATCGGCTGGTGCCGCGCGCCGCGCTGGCCGGGCATGTGGCGGCGCAGCTTCTGCGCGTCGGCCTCGACCCGGCGCTGCGCCGCCACCATCCCCACCGCTTCAGCGGCGGGCAGCGCCAGCGCATCGGCATCGCCCGCGCGCTCGCCGTGCGGCCCGACCTGCTGGTCTGCGACGAGCCGGTGACCGCGCTCGACGTCTCGGTGCGCGCCGGCATCCTCAACCTGTTCCTCGACCTGCGCGACCGGGACGGTCTGGCAATCCTGTTCATCAGCCACGACCTGTCGGTGGTCGGCCACATTTGCGACCGGGTGGTGGTCATGTATCTCGGCCGCGTGGTCGAGGAGGGGCCGGTGGACGCCCTGTTCGAGCGCCCGCGCCACCCCTACACCCAGGCCCTGCTGGCCGACTCCCGAAGCGCCCTGCCGGAGGGAACCGTGCCGGTGCGCGGCGAGGCGCCGTCCCTGGCGGAGCGGCCCGCCGGCTGCCCCTTCCACCCGCGTTGTCCCATGGCGCGGCCCGATTGCATGCGGGAGGTTCCGGCGTTGCGCGGGGAGGGGGAGGGGCATCGGGTGGCCTGTCCGCTGGCG
>NZ_QLKQ01000003.1 GCF_003349955.1 Azospirillum brasilense | reverse complement strand
CACCGAGACGACACGGGTCGGCAGCGCATGAGGATGATCCCGGGGTCACTCGTCCGCAGCTTCTGGACCCTCGCCGACCAGGGCGTGGTCAGCCTGGGCATGTTCGCCATCAACATCCAGCTCGCCCGGACCTTCCCGTCGCAGGAATACGGGACCTTCGTCTTCTTCCTGTCGGTCCTGCTGGCGCTCCAGGTCGTCAACGTCAGCCTGATCCAGTACCCGCTGTCGGTGGACGGCACCGTGCTGGACCCGGCCAGGCGCCGGACCCTGGCGGGAAGCGCCGTGCTGCTCACCGCCGGATCACTGCTGCCCCTGTCCGGGCTGCTGGCCCTGGTCGGCTATGGGCTCGGCATGCCGGAGATGATCGGGCCGACCGTGCTCTATTTCATCGTCTGGCAGGTGCAGGAGATCGGGCGGCGCGGGCTGATGGCGGGGCTGAAGCACGATCAGGCGCTGTGGGGCGACAGCCTGACCTATCTGGGGCAGGTGGTGGTGCTGAACCTGATGGCCCTCGGCGGCCATCTGACGCTGGAGCGCGTGTTCGTCGCCATGACGGGACCGGCGCTGGCCGGGGCGGTCGTGCATTTCGCCATACTGCGCCCCGGCTTCGGCGGCCTGTCGGACCTGCCCGCGGTGTGCCGCCGCTTCTGGTCCATCGGGCATTGGGCGCTCGCCAACAACCTGTTCCTGATGCTGCGGGTGCAGAGCCTCGTCTGGCTGATGGCGGCGATGGACGGCATGGCCTCCACCGCCGCGTTCCAGGCGGTGGTCAATCTGGTGAACATCGCCAACCCGATCATCATCGGCATGGGCAACCTCGTCCCGCAGGTCGCCGCACGGGGACGAAGCGCCCTGTCGGACGACGGCGGCGCCCCTCATCCGGACGAGAAGGCATGGCTGGCGATCCGCGGCTACGTCGTCATCGGCGCGGCGCCGCTGCTGGTCTATTACAGCCTCGCCCTGCTGATCCCCGATCAGGTGCTGCACATTGTCTATGGCACGGCCTCGCCTTACGCAAACCAGGAGCTGCCTCTGCGCCTGCTCTCCATCGGGGCGCTGACCGGCTATCTGGCGGAGATGGTCTGCTCCTACTTCTACGGCGTGCAGCGCAGCCAGTTCGCGCTCGTGGTGAACGTCGTCGGCACGCTCGCCGTGTTCGCGGCGGTCGGGCCGCTGGCGGCGATGTACGGCGTCGCCGGGGTGTGCATGGCCCTGCTCTTCTCCAGCGTGCTGCGCGTCGGCGCGGCCCAATATTACCTCTCCAAGACGAGGACCGCCCATGTCGCCCGCTGACGGCAGCGCCGGACTGGCCTTCGAGGATGCCGGACTGCGCCCGCTCGACCTCCGGCACGTCGTGATCCAGCCGGCCATCGCCCACCCCTCCTCGGCGAACGGGCTGCACAACGTGGTGCGCTGCCTGATCGCGGAGCAGCGCGCCATGGGCGACGACGCCCGGCTGTTCCTGTTCTCCGACGATCCGGACGCCCTGACCGGCATCCCGGCGGACTGTCCGGCGCAGCGCTTCCCCCTCGGCGGACCGCGGCTGTCCGGACGGTCGCTGACCATCGCGGGGGCGACGCTGGACCGCCTGCTGGACGGCGCCGGGCCGGACACGGTGGTGCACATCCACGGCGCCGTGAAGCCGCTGTTCGCGGCGCTCGCCCGCGGGCTCCACCGGCGCGGCGTCGCCTATGGCGTGACGCTGCACGGCCAGTGCTCCCACGTCTATGACGGCGCGGGCCGGGTGCGGCGGCGCCTGCCCGCCGCGTGGCTGCGCGTCGTCGACGGCCCTGCCCTCGTCCGCGCCCGCTTCGTCCACGCCATCACGGAGGACGAGGCCGCCATCGTCCGCCGGGTGGCCCCCGGCGCCGCCGTCCGCCTCCTGCCCAACACTGCCTGGTCGGCGCGGCGCGGCGGCCTTCCCGCCGCCGTTCCGCGCGCCGCCCCGGACGGGAACCGGCTGACCTTCGGCTATTGCGCGCGCTACGAGATCGACCACAAGGGCGTGGACCTGCTGATCGACGGCTTCGCCGCCTACCGCCGGGCCGGCGGGCGCGGGGTGCTGGAGCTGGCGGGGTCCGGCCCCGCCCGCGCCGAGCTGGAGCGGCGCGCGCAGGCCCATGGCCTCGGCACCGACATCCGCATCCACGGCCCGGTCTTCGGGGCGGAGAAGGCGGCGATGATGGCGGGCTGGCACTACTTCGCCCTGACCTCGCGCTACGACGTGATGCCGACCGGCTGCCTGGAGGCTGCCCTGTCCGGCCTGCCGCTGATCGTGACGCGGGAAACCGGTCTCGTCCCCTATGTGGACGGTCACCGGGCCGGCTTCGGCATCCCGGACCTGACGGCCGGGGCGGTGGCCGACGCGCTGGCGCGGGCCGAGCGGGCCGGCCCCGGCATCTGGAGGGACATGGCGGCCAACGCGCACCGCATGGTCGTGGCGATCGGCGACTGGGGGCGGATCGCCGCCCGGCTGCGCGCCGCCGGCTATGGACGCCCGTCATGAGCGCCGTCCTCTCCACCCCCAAGCGCAGCCGGACACGGGTGGCGGACCTCTATCTGGGCTTCCTGATGGTGGTCCTTCTCGGCTACACCCTGGCCGGGCGCGGTTTCGCCTACATCGGGATGCCGCCCCTCTTCATCGGGGAGATCCTCCTGCTGACCGGACTCCTGGTCATGCTGCGGACCGGCGGCATCGTCGCAACGCTGTCCAGCCTGCCGGGAACGCTGCTGGCGATCCTGATCGTCTGGGTCCTGGCCCGCACCATCCCGTTCCTCGGCCTCTACAGCTTCGACGCCCTGCGCGACAGCGTGATCGTCATGTACGGCCTGTTCGCCTTCATCGTCGTCGTCGTGCTGTACGACGAGCCGGAGCGTTTGCGCCGCCTCGTGCTGGCCTATGGCAGCTTCGCGGTGCTGTTCGTGTCGATCATGCCGATCGTCTATCCGGGCTACCAGCTGCTCCAGTCGCAAATTCCCATCTGGCCGCGCTACAACGTTCCCCTGATCAGTCTGCGTCCGGGCGAGGTCGGCGTGCATTTCGCCGGGATCGCGCTGTTCGTCCTGCTCGGGTTCCGCCGCCTTGGCCCGGTGCAGTTGGCGTTGCTGGTGGTCGGGATCGCCATGGTCGCCGCGCACAGCCGTGGCGGAACGCTCGCCATCGTCATCCCGCTGTGCATCGCCCTGGCCATGGTGCCGCGCAGCCGCCAGCTCGCCCCGCTGCTGATGATCGCCGCGGCCATCGTGACCATCGCGGCCCTGCTGAATGTGGAAATCGAGGTGTCGTCGCGGAAATTGTCGGTCGACCAGATCGCCACCAACCTGATGAGCATCGCGGGCTCCGCCGATACCGCCAGCCTGGACGGCACCAAGCAATGGCGCATCATGTGGTGGGACAAGATCGTCAACTACACCGTCCACGGCGACTATTTCTGGAACGGCAAGGGGTTCGGCATCAATCTGGCCGACGATGACGGCTTCCAGGTCATCGACGAGGAGGAGGCGCAGGTGCTGCGCAGTCCGCACAACGCGCACATGACGATCCTCGCGCGGTCCGGCGTTCCCGGCTTCCTGCTGTGGGTGGCCATGCTGGGAAGCTGGGTGGCCTTCATGGTCCGCGCGTTCCTGCTGGCCCGCCGGCACGGCGACCGCGCCTGGGCGCGGCTGTTCGTCTTCCTGCTCTGCTACTGGCTGTCCATCGTCATCAACGCGTCCTTCGACGTGGCGCTGGAGGGCCCGATGCTGGGCATCTGGTTCTGGGTCCTGTTCGGGACGGGCATCGCCGCCGGCTTGATCCACCGCACGGAAATCGAAGGGCGGACGGGCGGGCGCCGGCTCGCCCGCTGAGGGGCGTGTAGCCCCGCGCCAGCTTGCGCACGATTCCGCCGCGGTCTTGGTTGAACCGGCCCCACCGCGGCACCCCTCGGGCTGCCCTCCCTGGGCGCCCCCCTTTTTCAGGGGGCGTCCTTTTCGGCGTGATGGAGCGACGTCGGGCTTACAACCCGTCGAAGAGAAGCTGGGCCGGCGGTTCGGCCTTGCGCTTCTTCTTCTTTTCCTTGGCCGCTTTCTCCGGGGGCACTTTCTCCGCAGCGGTCTTGTCCGGAGAGTCCGCCTCCAGGGCCATCTCGACCCGCTCCAATGGAGCCACCTCGGGCGCGGGGGCGGGTGATGCCGCCTCGACCGGTTCCGGATCGGCGGGCGCCACCGCGGCCAGCGCTTCCACAGGCGCCGCTTCCACGGGTGGCGCTTCCACGGACGGGGCGACCTCCGCCTCAACCGGCTCAACCGGCTCAGCGACCGGCTGAGCCGCCTTTTTCTTCTTCGGGCGGGCCGGGCGCGGTTCGATGCCAACCCCGTCCTTGACGCGGGCCTTGGCCTTGTCGCGGGCGACGGCCTCCGGAGCGTTCGGGTCGTCGTTCAGCCACTTGCCGCGCTTGATGACCTCGTTCACGCGGCCCTGGTTGACGCTGAGCTGGAACGCGATCTCCTGCTGCGTCATGTCGGTGGTGCGGTGAAGCTCCAGAATCTGCGCGGCAAGTTCCGGGGTCATCTTCTTGCCGACGACGCGCCGTGCCGGGCGAATCGACCGCTGGGCCTTGTCGCGCTCGCGCAGCTTGCCCAGGATCTCCAGGGCCTCCGTGTTGCCCGCCGTCTTCAAGGCTTCTTCGAATTCCTTGAGCGTCGCCACCCGTTCCTCCTGCCACCATCCACCCGCGGCGACACCATCGCATCGCCGGCCAACAAGACCGACTATACATGGAATCGCGCGGGCGGTTGAGAAGCCTCTTTCCGGGATATCCACAGAATGGCACGGCCGGAAGGGGACGGCGATGCGACGCTATTAGACGTCTAATCGACCAGCCTCGCCATTCGCTGCCACACGTCTGCCGCTCAAATCGGTTCCGCATTGGCGGAGACGGGAGGCAACATCCTGGCCCGGCAAACGTTGCGGCTTTCACAACACGGCCACCGAATTGCCCCGGCACAGCCCATCCGCCATCGGATAGGATGCGGCGGACAGAACCACAACGGAGGAACACCAATGCCGACCATGACCGTCCGACCCCTGTGCCTTGCCGCGGCGCTGGCCGGGTCCCTGGCGCTGGCCGGATGCGCCGGAAACTCGACGGGGCTCGGGCTGAATCTCGTCTCGCAGGAGCAGCTCGCCGAACTCGGCCAGCAGGACTGGCAACGCCTGATCCAGTCGACGCCGGCCACCACCAACGCCAGCCACCAGCGCCGCGCCGAGCAGATCTCCGCCCGGCTGCTGCGCGCCGCCTCGCTCGACCCCGCCGGCTGGGAAGTGCGCGTGTTCCAGGGCCAGGAGGCCAACGCCTTCGCCCTGCCCGGCCAGAAGATCGGCGTCTATGAAGGCCTCTTCCAATACGCCAAGACCGACGCGCAGCTCGCCGCGGTCATCGGCCACGAGATCGCCCACAATCTGGAAGGCCACGCCGCCGAGCGGGTGAGCACCCAGATGGCCACCGACGCCGGCACGAGCATCCTGGGCGCCGTGGCCGGGGCGAGCGGGGTCGGCGGCAGCGAGATGATCGCCGCGGCCCTGGGCACCGGCGCGCAGTACGGCCTGCTGCTGCCCTATTCCCGCAACCAGGAGCTGGCGGCCGACCGCGCCGGCCTGCTGATGATGGCCCGCGCCGGCTACGACCCGCAGGCGGCCATCGAGCTGTGGCAGAACATGAAGCAGGCCGGGGCCGAGCAGCCCACCTTCATGTCCACCCACCCCGGCACGGCGGACCGCATCGCCGCGCTGCAAAAGCTGATGCCCGAAGCGAAGGCGGTCTACAAGCCGGGCTGACCGGCGCGGCGGGCGGTGCTGCGGTCGCACCACCCGCCGGAACCCCGTCTCGCGAGAGAATCCCGCGAGAAAATTTTCTCGCCGAATGTTGACTCCCCTCCCCTGCCCCGGAGTCAACATTCCGGCTTGACCGCACTTCGGCGCCGCGCAAAAGTGGCCGCGGGGCAAGGCAGGGGAATGAACCATGCGCGGCGAGGACATCAAGGCGTTCCGGGAAAGCCGGACGCTGAACCAGCCGGATTTCGCGGCTTGGCTGAACGAAAAACTCGGCCGGAAATACGACAAGGCGAAGATTTCGCGCTGGGAGAACGGCAGCGAGAAGATCCCTGCCCCGGTCATTTCCCTGCTGCTGCAGGAGAAGATCGGCACGGTGACGCAGCATGGCCCGGCGCTGATCTGTGCGGCGGCCAACCGCAAGGGCGGTGTCGGCAAGACCGCCTTCACCGTCAACACGGCCACCCTGCTCGCCCGGCACTTCAAGGTGCTGCTGATCGACGCAGACCCGCAGGCCAACGCCACCATCCATCTCGGCATCAACTCCATCGAACGCGAGCGCGAGGAGAAAACCCTCTACTACGCGCTGAAGGCGTCCGTGGAGGCGCTGAAGGTGCGGGGGAAGGGGTTTGACCTCGGCGACTACATCGTCACCACGGAGAGCGGGCTCGACGTGATCCCCAGCGGCATGCGGCTGGGCGACGCGGAGGCGGAGCTGCAAAGCCAGTCGTCGGGCGACTGCGCGCTTCGGGAATGCCTGGATGGCGGAGCGCGGCAGAGCTACGATTTCATCTTCGTCGACACCCCGCCGCATTTCGGGATGCTGGCGCGCAACGCGCTGACCGCCGCCAACACCGTCGCCATTCCCTGCCAGACGGAGATGCTGAGCGTCGCCGGCGTGGAGTTCCTGCTGGAGAACCTGGACATGATCCGCCGCCGGGCCAACCCGGGGGTCAGCGTTCTCGGCATCCTGCCGACGATGTTCAACGCCCGGCTGACCCAGGATCAGGCGTCGCTGGACGACATCCGCACCCTGTTCGGCGCGAAGCTGCGCGTCTTCGGCCCGATCCCGCGGGCGACCGTCTACGCCCAGGCGGTGGCCGCCGGGCGCGCGGCGCTGGAGGCGGTTCCGGACGCGCCGGGCTACGAGGTCTATCAGGCCGTCGCCGACGCGCTGATCCAGGAACGTGCCTGCTTGCCGGAGGTGATGGCCCATGTCGCGTAAACTGGCCCGGACGAACACCGGCGTGCTGACCACCGCGGCGGCGGAGCGTCAGGCCCGCGAAGACGGGCAGGGCTTCAACCGCCGCGGCCCGGTCGTCGTGGAGATCGACATCGGCCGCATCGTCACCAACCCCGATCAGCCGCGCCGCCATTTCGACGAGGCGGACATGGAGGCGCTGAAATCCTCCATCGCGCAGCACGGGCTGGCCCAGCCGGTCGGCGTGCAGCAGTTGAGCGACGGGCGGTTCCAGCTCGTTTTCGGGGAGCGGCGTTTCCGCGCCGTTCGGGCGCTCGGCCACCCGACCATCTACGCCGTCACCGTGACCGGCGCGTCGGACGAGCTGGCGCTGATCGAGAACGTCGTCCGCGCCGACCTGTCTCCCTTCGAGGAGGGCGACGCCTACGCCCGGCTGATGGAGCGCCACGGCTACCGGCAGGAAGATGTCGGACGGATCGTCGGCAAGGACCGGGTGGACATTTCCCGCGCGCTGCTCATCAGCCGCCTGCCGCAGCGCATCCGCGACGAGTATCCGCTGCACCGCCCGGCGCGCTACCGGCTCGTGGAGATCGCGCGGCTGAAAGGGGAGGGGGACCAGCTGCGCGGCTGGGACGCTCTGGTCACCGAGATGACCCGGCGGTCCGCCGACGAGGAGGCTCCGGCGCCTGCGGCGGCAAAGCCCCGCGGCAACGCGGTTCCAACCGGCAGCGCCCTGCCAAAGTCGCTGGCCAAGATGGTGTTCGGGGCGCGCCAGACCGTCGCCAGCGTCCGTGAACAGGGCTTGACCCTGGCGGATATCGACCGGGAAACGCTCCGCGCGATCCGCGACGACATCGACGCGATCCTGAACGCCGGTCCGAATGCCGGGAAGGGCAGGGGAGGGGAGTGAGAAGGACCGGCTCCGCGAGAAAATTTTCTCGCGGAGCCGGGACGTCCAATACGGGTCAGCGGCTCGCCAGGGCCACCGGCGCGGCCGGGGGCCGGGCGCTCTCCAGCGATTGCAGCAGGTTGGTGCGCGCCATCACCAGCAGCAGGTCCGTCTGGGTCACCACCCCCAGCAGCCCGCCGTTTCCGTCCACAATGGCGACCTCGTGCGTGCTCCCGTCCGACAACGGGCCGAGCAGGCGGAAGGCCGGGGTTTCCGGGCCGGCGGTCACCGGCGGGGCCATCATTGCGGCCACCGTTGCGGCGTCCCCGACCAGATGCCGGTGCCCGACCAGACCGACCACCACGTTGCGCTGGTCCACCACCGGGAGGGTTCGGAAGCCGTGCTCGATCAGGCGGGCGCGGGCCAGCTCGGGATGGGCGTCCGCGTTCACCGTCACCACGTCGCGGGACATGATGTCGCCGCAGGTGATCCCGCCGTGCATCCGCTCCATGGCGTGAAGCTCGGCCTTCTCCAGGAGGGCGCTCAGGTCGTCGCGGTTGACGTCCAGCGCCTCTCCCAACTCGCGGATCGCCTCGTCCAAGTCGTCGGCGGTCAGGCCGGCGCGCGTTTGGGCGGGGGGATCGGCGGTGCCATGGCTGTTGGCCGGCTTGGGTGGCGCCTGGTGCGGGTAGGAATGGCCGGAGAAGCGATGGAACGTCCAGCCCGCCAGCACCAGCAGGATGGAGTTGACAGCCACCGGATAGAACACGAACTGCATCCCCGACGCCGCGATCGCCGGGCCGCCGATCACCGCGGTCAGGGCGGCGGCGCCGCCCGGCGGGTGCAGGCAGCGCGTCATCGACATGGTCGCGATCGCCAGCGCCACCGCCACGCCACCGGCCAGCATCGGATCGGGGATCAGCGCCGCCACCATCACCCCGACCAGCGCCGACAGGGTGTTGCCGCCGATGATCGACCAGGGCTGGGCGAGCGGGCTGGCCGGCACCGCGAACAGCAGAACCGCCGACGCTCCCATGGGAGCCACCAAGGCCGGCGCGCTGGTGATGTGGGTCAGCAGGTTGTGGCAGAGCAGACCCGTCGCGGCGAGCCCGAGCATCGCTCCGCAGCAGGCAATCAACCGGTCCTTCAGGTTGGCGCCGGGCAGGATGGGCCTGAACAGGGCAAGGCGGCGGCGGTTCTCGCGTTTCTTCAGCAGAGTGATTTTCCAGCGGCGCAGCAGATGCCGTATCTCGCGGTGCATTCGGCCCGGTCCCTCCCAAGGTTTCGACGTGCGGCGGCAGGATAGAACCTCAAGCTAAGTTGAGGTCAAACGGAAAGTGCCGGACCGCGTCACCGCTTCCGCGCGGTTGTGCCGCCATCGGAGCGAAAATCGGGAGCATCCGCCTTGACCGGGGGCAAGGGGGTGATCCCGTCCAGCGCCTCCTTCAGACCACGCACGCGCTCGACCGACGCCGTCCACTGGGCGACGGTCGCCAGATTGTCGATGGGCCAGGACAGCGCCGCGACGGCCTGCTGGAAGGCCTGCGCGGTCTGCATCATCACCCCCAGCGTGATGGCTCCGGCGGCGTAGCGGGGCGCCACCACCAGAATGGGAAAGACTGCGGACAGCACCGAATAGGACGCGCCGAAGGCCATCACGCGGACCAGCGCGCCGGTCTGCCGCTCCCAGCCGCGGCGCACCCCGTCGAACAGCAGGGCCATGCGGCCACGCTCCACGGCCTCGCCGCGCTGCCGGGCGATGACCGAAGCGTTCTCGCGAACCCGCGCCAGCCCGAAGCGGAAATCGGCCTCCAGTCCCTGCCGGCGCTCCGCCGCGCCGACCAGCGGCCGGGCGACGGCGAGGGCGGCGGTGGTCCCGGCGGCAGCGAAGGCCAGGGCGAGGATCAGCAGATGGCCGGGCACCGGGACGCTCACGCCGCCGATGGCGATAGGCACGACGCCGGACAGCCGCCACAGAATGCCGGCGAAGCTGACCAGAAGCAGCAGGCAGTAGGTCAACGAATGGCCGAGATCGACGGCGAGTTCGGTGACGACGCGGACGTCCTCGGCGATGCGCCCGTCCGGATTGTCGTGGTCGCCGGGGCGGGAGGGGAGGGCCTGCTCCCGCCCGTCCGACACCCAATCGCCGACCAGCCGCCGGGTCAGCCACGCCCGCCAGCCGAACTGGAGGCGCCGCCTCACCCACAGATGCGCCACGGTGACCGCGATGTTGTAAAGCAGGATGCCGCCGGCCGCCGCGGCCATCACCGGCAGGCGGTCCATCGCCCGCTGCTCCAGCGCGTCGAAGAGGCGCTGGCTCCACAGGTTCATCATCACCGGAACGGACACCTGCGCCACCGTCAGGGCCAGCAAGGCCGCCGCCAGCGACCGCACCGACCAACGGCCCCGTCCCGACCAGTAGCCCCCGGCCAACCCGGCGAAGCGCCGGATGAAGCCGGGGGCGGTCCTCAGGGAAGCCTCTCTCACCATGACCGACCATCCCGGCCGCCCGACCGAGGCGCCCGACATTCGCGCCTCGGTTCAGCCTACCACCCTTCCGACGGAGGGGAACCGGAACAAGCGGTGATCCCCTCATCCCGCCGGATCAGGCGGCCCGGACGGTGGCGATGAAGCTGCGGACCTCGCTGCGCAACCGCTCGGCCTCGGCGGCCAGTTCCTCCGACGTGCCGTGGACATGGCTGGCGGCATTGCCGGTCTCCGACACCGCCGTGCTGACGCCGGCGATGTTGCGCGACACCTCCTCCGTCCCCTGGGCGGCCTGGGACACGCTGCTGGCGATCTCGCGAGTCGCGGCGGCCTGCTCCTCGATGGCGGCGGCGATGGTGGTGGCGATCTCGCTCATCCGGCCGATGGTCTGGCCGATGCTGCCGATGGCCTTCTGCGCGCCGCCGGTGGTCTGCTGGATTTCCTGCACCTTCGACTGGATTTCATCGGTCGCCCTGGCGGTCTGGTTGGCCAGCGCCTTCACCTCGCCCGCCACCACCGCGAAGCCCTTGCCCGCGTCGCCGGCGCGGGCGGCCTCGATGGTCGCGTTCAGCGCCAGCAGGTTGGTCTGGGCGGCGATGCCGCTGATGATCTCCACCACCTGTCCGATCTGCTCGGCGGCGGTGACCAGGGCGCGCATGGTGCGGTCGGCCCCCTCCGCGTCGGTCACCGCCTGACCGGCGATGCGGGTGGAGATTTCCACCTGCTGGCCAATCTCGGCAATCGAGGCCGACAGTTCCTCCGTCGCGCTGGCGACGGTCTGCACGTTGGCCGAGGCCTCCTCGGAGGCGGAGGCGACCAGCAGCGAGCGCTCGCTGGCGTCCGCCGCGGTGCCGGACAGGGTGCTGGCGGCGTTGTGCATGCCGCCGGCGGCGCTCGCCACCGCCTCGACGATGCCCTGGACGGTCGCCTCGAAGGTGTCGGCCATGCGGATCATCGAGGCGCGGCGCTGCTCGGCGGCCTGCCGTTCGGCCTCCTCCTGGGCCTTGCGCATGCGCTCCATCTCCTCGGCGTTTGACTTGAAGACCTGAAGGGCGCGGGCCAGCGCGCCGATCTCGTCCTTTCGCCACCCCTCGTCCACCTGCACCGTACGGTCGCCCTCGGCCAGCCGGCCCATCGCCCCGGTGATGGCGCCGAGCGGACGGGTGATCGCCCGCGAGATCATCCAGGCCAGCAGCAGGCCCAACGCCACGGCGGCGGCGGTCACCGCGGCGCCCTGCCGCTCGGCGGCGGTCACCGCGGCGGCGGCGCTGACCTCCAGCCCCTTCAGGACCTCGGTGGAGTGCCGGCGGATCGAGCCGATCTTCCCGTTGATCTGGGCTCCGGCGCGGGTCAGCGTGTCGGCGTTGACGCGGGCCATCTCCTCGGCGATGGCGGCGATGCGCTCGATGCCCGCGGTGTAGCGCGGCAGCTTGGCGAGCACCTCGGTGCGCTTCGCGGCGCCCGGGGAGTCGGTCCAGCCCTTGGCTTCGCCCTCGACGTCGGCGGCCACCGCCGCCAGATCCTGGCGGATGCGGACCAGATCCTCGGGCTTCGTCTCGGTCACGAAGCGGGCGACCAGAACACGCACCAGCAGATACTGCTCGCTGACCCCCGCGGCCTGAACGGTGCGGTCCAGATTGCCGGTCTGCCGTTCGGCCGTCACCAGATCGCTCAACGTCCGACGGATGTCGGCCCCCAGCTTGTTCACCACATCCGCGACGATGCCGTCCCGTTCGGTGCGCAGGGCGACCAGTCGGTCGAAGCCGGTCAGGAAATCCCGTTCCAGCCCGCGGATCTCGTCCACCGCCTGACGGTCGCCAGAGTCCCCGATGCCGGGGGCCGCCTTGTCCAGATGCCGGCGGAAGTCGCCGGCTGTCGCGCGGAAGCGGTTGGCAGCACCGTCCGTCCCGGAGACGAGAAACTCCGCCGCCGCCCCCAGCGCGTCGGACAGCGCGGTATCGGCCTCTCCCAACGTCACGGTGATGTCGGACTGCGCCGCGTAGCTGCGCAGCGCCGTATCGTTGGACCGAAGGCCACTCCAGGAAACCGCCCCCAACGTGACCAGCAGGGCCAGCGTGACCCCGAAGCCGGTGTAGACCTTGGTTGCGGTGCGCAAGTTGGCGAAAGCACGAAGGGAGGTGGTCATGATGGGATGTCCTGCCTGGGGGTTTCTTCCTTGGGGGTATTTTTTGTTCGGCGTCGGTCGCCCGCACCGGATCAAATCATTCTCAAATTCCGTACCAACTCCCAATCCCCACGCAATTGCTGTTCCACCCAGCAAAATTCCCGAGCGGGCCGCCCGGTTGTTTCTTCCCATCCGTTGCAAAATGCCAACGCGCTCCCATCCGCGTCGCAAATTGCCACGCCAGCGTCGGCAGGTTGCGAATGGGAACGCCGTGACCCTCCCCGTGTTGAGGGCCGGTGTTGAGGGAAGCGCCGCCAGAGCGCACACTGCCCCCTCTCTGCACCCGCGCATCAACGAGAGGTCGATCATGCCGGACAGCAAGCATTTCGCTCCGCCCGGACCCATCGGGTTTGGTGGCGCTCCGCTCGGCAACATGTTCGAGGAGGTGCCGGACGACGTGGCGGAGGCCACGCTGGCCGCCGCCTGGGACGCCGGCATCCGCTATTTCGACACGGCCCCGGAGTACGGCCCCGGCATATCGGAGCACCGGTTCGGCCATGTTCTGCGCAACCGGCCGCGCGACGACTTCGTCCTGTCCACCAAGGTCGGGCGCCTGCTGCGGGCCGACGCCAGCAAGGGCGGCCAGCACGGCCCCTTCGTGAAGGGGCTGCCCTTCCGCGTGGACTACGACTACACCGCCGACGGGGTGCGCCGTTCCATCGAGGACAGCTTGCAGCGGCTGGGCATGGCCCGCATCGACATCGCCTACATCCACGACTGCGCCGAGGACGCCCACGGCGACCGCTGGCTGGAGGTGTTCGACACCGCCATGAAGGGCGCCGCCGTGGCGCTGACCCAGCTTCGCGAGGAGGGCGTGATCCGCGGCTGGGGCCTGGGCGTCAACCGGGTGGAACCCTGCGTGATGGCGCTGGAGCGCGCCGATCCCGACGTCTTCCTGCTGGCCGGGCGCTACAGCCTGCTGAACCAGCCGGCGCTGGACACGCTGTTCCCGCGCTGCCAGGAGCGCGGCGTCCATGTGGTGGTCGGCGGCCCCTACAACTCCGGCCTGATCGCCGGGGGCAAGAATTTCGAGTACCAGGAGGCTCCGCCGGACAAGGTGGCGGCGCGCGACCGTCTGGCCGAGATCGCCAAGCGCCACGGCGTGGACCTGCGGGCGGCGGCGCTGCAATTCTGCGCGGCGCACCCGGTCGTCGCCTCGGTCATTCCGGGCACCAAGAACCCGCCGCGCGTGCAGGAGAACATGGCCCTGATGAAACAGCCGATCCCGGCGGACTTCTGGCGGGAGTTGAAGCAGTCCGGCGTTCTGCCCGAGCAGGCGCCGACTCCGGCCTGAGATTCCGGCCTAATCATCCGCCCGGACGGCGGCGGCGATCCAGTGGCGGAAGCTCTGCATCGCCGCCGTTTCGGAGCGGGAGTGCAGGCGGGTCAGCCAGTAGCGGCCCGCCGGCACCTCGATGGCGAAGGGACGGACCAGCCGGTCGGTGGCCAGATCGTGCCCGAACAGCCGCGCGGGCAGCAGCGCCACCCCGGCGCCCATTGCGGCGGCGGCGGCGATGGTGGGCGAGGAGTCGAAGACCGGGCCGCGGATGGCCGGGCAGGGCACCCCGGCCAGCGCGAACCAGCGCTGCCATTCCTCAATCCGGTAGGAGCGCAGCAGCACCTCCCGCGCGAGGTCCGCCGGGGTGAACAGCCGCTGCGCCAGCGCCGGGGCGCAGAGTGGGGTCAGCGGCGCGTCGAGCAGCGGCACCGCCTCCACCCCGTGCCAGGAGCCATCGCCGAAGCGGATGGCGAAATCCAGCCCTTCGCCAGCCAGATCGACCCGGTTGTTGTTGGTCAGGATGCGCAGGTCGACCGCCGGGTTCGCCGCGGTGAAGGCCGGCAGGCGCGGCAGCAGCCAACCCGTGGCGAAGGTTCCCACCACCCCGACTGTCAGCACCTCGTGGTAACGCCCGTCGGCGAAGCGGTCGAGCGTCGCGCCGATGCGCTCGAAGGCGTCCATCAGCACCGGCACCAGCGCCGCCCCCTCGTCGGTCAGGGCGAGGCCGCGCGGCAGGCGGCGGAACAGGGTGACGCCCAGCCGCGCCTCCAGCGTGCGGATCTGCTGGCTGACCGCCGCCTGGCTGACGCACAGCTCCAACCCGGCGCGGGTGAAGCTGAGATGGCGGGCCGACGCCTCGAAGGCGCGCAGCGCGTTGAGCGGAAGCTGGGGACGGGCCATCGACAGCCATTAGTTTTTCTTGTGGCTTGTGAAAACTATCATCGTTTGTTCCGACGCCGGGAGCTTTTTATCGTCCGCCCATCGACACGGCATGACACGAGGACACGATGATCGGACGGCGGGCTTTCCTGGCCGCGGCGGGCGGCGTGACGCTGCTGGCGGCGACCGGCGTGAAGGCGGAGAAACCCAGGACTTTCGGGGACAAAAGGCTGGCGGACGCCATCGCCGCGCTGGAAAAGCGCAGCGGCGGGCGGCTGGGCGTGGCGGTGCTCGACACCGGCACCGGGCAGCGCTTCGGGCAGCGCGCGGACGAGCGCTTCCCGATGTGCAGCACCTTCAAATTTCTTTTGGCTAGCGCCGTCCTGAAGCGGGTGGACGAGGGGCGCGAGCGGCTGGACCGGCGCATCGCAGTGACCAAGGCGGACATGGTCCCCTACGCCCCCTTCGCCGAAACCCGCCTCGACGGTCCGCCCCCCACGGTGGCCGAACTGTGCGAGGCGACGATGACGCTCAGCGACAACGTGGCGGCGAACCTGCTGCTGCCGGCGGTGGGCGACCCCGCCGGGCTGACCGCCTTCCTGCGCACGCTGGGCGACCGGAAGACCCGGCTGGACCGCAACGAGCCGTCGCTGAACAGCGCCATCCCCGGCGATCCCCGCGACACCACCACGCCCGCGGCGATGGTCCACAGCATGGAGCGGCTGATGCTGGGCGACGCGCTGACCCCGGCGTCGCGCGACCAGCTCATCGCCTGGATGGTCGCCAACCGGACCGGCGACAAGCGCCTGCGCGCCGGCCTGCCGAAGGGCTGGCGCGTCGGCGACAAGACCGGCACCGGCGTGCGCGGGACGGCCAACGACATCGGCATCGTCTGGCCGGAGGGCAGGGCGCCCCTGCTGATCACCAGCTACCTGACCGAGACGCCCGACAGCTTCAAGGAACGGGACGCCACCCACGCCGGCGTGGCCCGCGCCGTCGCCGACGCCCTCAAGGGCTGATCCACGCCGGACACTGTGCTCCGCCCCCTGCGGCATGTCGTCACTGGGGTTTACCCTAAGAAGTGTAGGGATGCCCCCAATGGGAGTGGGGACAGGGCGCCGGTACCCTTCGCACCGTAGGGCCGCGGTTCGTCGCGGCCGAAGGAATCAGGTGCGAAGAGGCCAGCCATGGACCGATCAAGGCGCAACTTCTGCCTCGGCGCCGGCGCCACGACCATCGGGGCCGTGACGGTGGCTGCGATGCCCGCCGCCGCAGCAGCCCCCGGCGCTGCGTCGCCCCGCCGCGACGGCGATCCGGCGCACCGCTGGGCGATGGTGGTGGACGTGGGCAAATGCGTGGGCTGCCAAGCCTGCACGGTCGCCTGCATCATGGAGAACGATGTCCCGGAAAACAGCTTCCGCACCATCGTCTCCACCTACGAGGTGACCGAGCAGGGCAAGGCCGGCAGCTACATGCTGCCGCGCCTGTGCAACCATTGCGAGGACCCGCCCTGCATCCCCGTCTGCCCGACCGGCGCCACCTTCCAGCGCCGGGACGGCATCGTCGTCGTGGACAACACCGTCTGCGTCGGCTGCGCCTACTGCGTCCAGGCCTGCCCCTACGACGCGCGCTTCATCAACCACGAGACCCAGACCGCCGACAAATGCACCTTCTGCGTCCACCGCGTGGAGGCCGGGCTGCTGCCCGCCTGCGTGGAAACCTGCGTCGGCGGCGCCCGCATCTTCGGTGACCTGAACGACCCGCACAGCGCCGTCGCCACCCTGGTCCGAGAGGAGAACCCCAAGGTGCTGAAGCCGGAGCAGGGGACCCAGCCGCGCGTCTTCTACCTCGGCCTCGATCCCCGCTTCCAAGGGAAGGTCGACGGCACGCCGACGCTCTGGCGGCCCACCAGCCAGCCCCATTCCCAGAAGGAGCACGCGTGATGGACAACCACATCGTCGAGGTCATCAACGTGACCCGCGAGGTCGCGTGGCTTCCCTGGGCCGTACAGTATTTCTTCCTGATCGGCCTGTCGGTCGGCGGCCTGCTGCTGAGCCTGCCCGGCTACGCCTTCGCCCGGGCGGATTGGCGTGCGCTCGGGCGCATCGCCCTGCTGGTGGCGCTGACCTGCGGGCTGGCCGCCCCGGTGGCGCTGCTGTCGGACCTCCACCAGCCCGGCCGCTTCTGGCATTTCTACGTCGTGCTGCGCCCGACGTCGTGGATGTGGTGGGGGTCGATTTTCATCCCCCTCTACGTCACCGTCCTGCTGGTCTACGGCTGGGCGTGCTTCCGCGAGGAGTTGCAGGCGCACGGCCGGGTGGACAGCCGCCTCGCCGCGCTCTACCGGCTGGCGTCGCTGGGCGGCGGGCGCAACGACGCGCTGATCCGCGCCGCCGGCCTGTTCGCCCTGGCTGGCGCGCTCCTCGTCGCCCTCTACACCGGGGCGGAAGTCGCGGTGGTCAAGGCGCGCCCGCTGTGGCACACGCCGTTCCTGCCCGTGCAGTTCCTGCTGACCGCGCTGGCCGGCGCCGCCGGGCTGGTGCTGCTGCTGAACCGCTTCGCCGCCGGCAACGACCGCGCGGTGGAGGTGCGGGCGAACCGGCTGCTCGCCGGCGTCCTGGGCGGCGTCATGCTGGTCGGCGCGCTGTGGCTGGCGCTGGGCCTGTTCGGGCTGGACGCCACCCACGCCGAGGCGCTGGGCAGCGTCGCCGGGTCGGAGGCGTGGCGAGTCACCGCCGTCTGGGCCGTCGCCGCCACCGCGCTGCCCTTCGCCATCGCCGTCGCCAAGCCGGCCGGGACGGGCCTGCTGACCGGGCTGATCGCCCTGCACGGCGCCTGGATGTTCCGCTGGACCGTGTTCATCGGCGGCCAGACCGTGCCGAAGACCGGCGCCGGCTTCTACGACTACGCGCTGCCCGCCGGTCCGGAGGGGCTGCTGGGAATCGTCGGCACGGCCGGACTCTGGCTGTTCCTGCTGATCGCCCTCACCGCCATCCTGCCTTCCCCGCGCCGCCCGGCGCCCGCTCCGGCCCGCGCCCCCCGGGCGCCCGCCGGACCCGTGGCCGCCGCCGAGTGAACGGAGCAACCATCATGTCGATTTCCCGTCGCCTTCTCCTGAAGACCAGCGCCGCCGGCGGCGCGCTCGCCGCCTTCGCGGGTGGCTTCTCCGACACCGGGCGCAAGCTCGTCAAGGGCGCCTGGGCCGGGGACAAGCCCGACCATGCCATCTCCGGCAACGCCCCGGCCCCCGAATTCCGCGTCGATCCGGCGACCGGCGCCCTCACCCCGACGCCGGGCCAGATCGTCGCCAACGTCGCCTGCCTCGGCTGCACCACCCTGTGCGGCGTCCGCGTCCGGGTGGATGTGGAAAAGAACAAGGTGCTGCGCGTCGCCGGCAACCCCTACAGCCCGCTGTCCACCGATCCCTTCCTGCTCTACGGCACGCCGATCAAGGAGAGCTTCAAGTCCCTGTCGCGGCTGGACGAGAAGGGGCTGAAGGGCCGCTCGACCGCCTGCGGGCGGGGCAACGCGGCGCTGGAGATGCTCACCTCGCCCTTCCGCGTCGCCACCCCGATGAAGCGGGTCGGCCCGCGCGGCTCCGGCCAATGGGAGCCCATCGCCTTCGATAAACTCGTGGAGGAGATCGCGGAGGGCGGCGACCTGTTCGGCGAAGGTCCGGTGCCCGGCCTGCGGTCTTTGCGCGACCTGAAGACGCCCATCGATCCGGCCGCCCCCGAACTGGGGCCGAAGGTCAACCAGGTGGCCCTGCTGTCCTCGGTCAACGACGGGCGCGACCCCTTCGTGCGGCGCTTCTTCAACCAGGCGCTGGGGACGATCAACTATGTCGGCCACGGCTCCTACTGCGGCGGCGCTTACCGATCCGGGTCGGGGGCGGTGTTCGGCGACGCCAAGAAGATGCCGCACGCCAAGCCGGACCTGCAGAACGCCGAGTTCGTTCTCTTCATCGGCACCGCCCCGTCGAACGCCGGCAACCCGTTCAAGCGGCAGGCCATGCTGCTCGCCAAGGGGCGGACGGACGGCGTTCTGAACTACGTCGTCGTTGATCCGGTGCTGACCAACGCCGACAACCGCGCGGCGGGGGAGCGGTCCAACTGGATTCCCATCCGGCCCGGCACCGACGGCGCCCTGGTCATGGGCATGATGCGCTGGATGTTCGAAAACGGGCGCATCGACACCAACTATCTCGCCCAGCCCAACGGCAAGGCGGCGGAGGCCGCGGGCGAGGCCGGCTGGTGCAACGCCACCCATCTGGTGATCCAGCAGGCGGGCCACCCGCGCGACGGGCGGATGCTGCGCGCCTCCGACCTCGGCTGGGTGACGCTGGGCGAAAAGGAGCGCTACGGCGCCAAGGACGCCTTCGTCGTGCTCGACCCCAGCGGGACTCCGGTGGCCCACGACGCGCTGATGGGGCCGGCCGCGCTGTTCCACGGCGGGACGGTGGCGACCCCGGCGGGCGACGTCGCGGTGAAGACCAGCCTGACTTTGCTGCGCGAGCAGGCGATGAAGCTCGACCTCGCCGGCTACGCCGACGCCTGCGGCATCCCCGCCGACGTCATCGCCGGGCTGGCGCGGGAATTCACCAGCCACGGCAAGAAGGCCGCCGCCAACACCCACGGCGGCATGATGGCCGGCAACGGCTTCTACAACGCCTTCGGCGTAGTGACCCTGAACACGCTGATCGGCAACCTGAACTGGAAGGGCGGCACCATCTTCGGCGGCGGGCGCTTCCCGGACGAGCAGGACGGTCCGCGCTACAGGCTGGCGAGCTTCCCCGGACAGGTGAAGCCCTCCGGCACCGCCATCAGCCGCCCCGTCCCCTACGAGAAATCCAGCGAGTTCAAGGCGAAAAAGGAGGCCGGCAAGCCCTATCCGGCCAAGGCGCCCTGGTACCCCAACGCCCCGCAGCTCACCACCGAGTATCTGACCAGCGGCGTGGTGGACGGCTACCCGTACCCGCTGAAGGCCCTGTTCCTGTGGAACAGCAACCCGGTCTACGGCATCCCCGGCGTGCGCGCCCAGGTGGAGGCGAAGCTGCGCGACCCGAAGGCGCTGCCGCTGATCGTGGCTATCGATCCCTTCATCAACGAATCCACGGCCTTCGCCGACTACATCATCCCCGACACCGTGCTGTACGAGACCTGGGGCTGGGCGTCCCCCTGGGCGGGCGTGCCGACCAAGACCTCGACGGCGCGCTGGCCGGTGGTGACGCCGCGCACCGAACCGCTGCCGGAGGGCCGGCACGTCCAGATGGAAACCTTCCTGATCGCGCTGGCGAAGCGGCTGGACCTGCCCGGCTTCGGCCCGGACGCCATCGCCGACATGGACGGCAACACCCACCCGCTGGAGCGGCCGGAGGACTGGTACCTGCGCGGCGGCGCCAACATCGCGTGGCTGGGCGAGCAGCCGGTGCCCGACGCCACCGACGAGGACATAGCCCTGTCCGGCGTCGCCCGCGTCCTGCCGGCGCTCCAGGCGGTGCTTAAGGAGGAGGAGTGGCGCAAGGTCGCCTTCATCCTGGCGCGCGGCGGGCGCTACCAGAACCAGGCGGAGGGCTTCGAGGGCGACAGGGCCACCCACCGCTTCAAGGACGGGCTGCTGGTCTACAACGAGGCGGTCGGCGCGGCGAAGAGCAGCGTCACCGGCAGGCGCTGGACCGGCACCGCCACCTGGACGCCTCCGGCCTTCGCCGACGGCACGCCGATGCGGCAGATCCACACGGCTGAGGACTGGCCCTTCCAGCTCATCAGCTCGAAATCGGTGCTGGTCAGCGCCTACACCATCGCGGCGAGCCGCCTGCGCCACCTGCACCCGGAGAACCCGGTGGGCATCAACGCGGAGGACGCGCGGCGGCTGGGCATCGCCACCGGAGACCGCATCCGCATCGCCACGCCCGGCGGGTCGGAGCTGGCGACCGCCATCGTCCGGCACGGCGTGATGCCCGGCGTGCTCGCCGTCGAGCACGGCTTCGGCCACAAGGAGTTCGGAGCGCGCCCGCACGTCATCGGCGGCCACAGCCAGCCGGTGGTGCCGGAGATCGGGGCGGGGGTGAACATCAACGATCTCGGCCTGCACGACCCGACCCGTCCGGGCGCCTCGGTCTGGGTCGATCCCATCGCCGGAACGGCGGTGCGCCAGGGCCTTCCCGCCAAGATTGAGCGCGTCGCCGCGGCGTGAGTCATGGATCCCCTTTGAAATCCCCTCTCCCCTCTGGGGAGAGGGTCAGGGTGAGGGGGTTGCGCGTGTTGATGTGTTCGGCAAAAGCGCATCCCCCTCACCGGCCCTGCGGGCCACCCTCTCCCCAGAGGGGAGAGGGTTTACTTTCCCCCATCACATGTCGAGTTCCGGCATCCGCCAGTTCCCGCCGAGATCGGCGTTGCGCAGCAGAAGGAACAGCTCGTCCTGCGAGCGGGTGACGGCGGTGTAGAGCCAGCGCCACTTGTGCTCGCGGAAGGCGGCGGAGTCGTCGAGCACGGTGACCGAAGGAAACTCCGATCCCTGGGCGGAATGGCAGGTGATCATCCAGGCCCAATCGAACTGCTGCACGTCGCGCTCCACCCGCGGCGCCTTGGTCTCGCCGCTGTAGTGGGCCTGGAACATCCAGGGATGGACCATCAGTTTGCTTCGGGGCTTCACCTCATCCTCCATATGGACGCCGAGCGACCACAGCCCGTCCTGGCGGCCCCGCCCCTCGGCCGCCGGGCGGGTCAGCGTGCCGATCATGCCGTTGAACAGCCCCTCCTCGCGGTCGTTGCGGCGGCAGATCACCCGCTCGCCCGCCTGGGGCATCACCGTGTCGAAGCCATGGCGGGTGCGGATGCGCCGGGTGAAGTCGGTGCGCACGCGGTGGGTGCCGCAGATGGTCTGGGTGTCCACCCGCAGGGCCAGCGGCTCGGTCACCCGGTTCAGCGGCAGGACATGGGCGTTCCCGGCGGTGCCGAAGCGGCGCGGCAGCTCCTGCCGACGCAGCAGGTGGGCGAGCCGGATCACCGGGCTTTCCCGCGCCGTGCGGTGCGGCTCGACCAGCCGGAAATCCGGCTCGCCCTTGGTCAGCGTGCCCTGGCCGGTCACCGGGGGAAGCTGGTAGTCGTCGGCGATCATCAGGATCTTCTTGCCCGAGCGCAGCAGGTCGCCCGCCACGTCGTCCCCGACCATCGAACCCTCGTCGCAGACGATCAGGTCGGCCTCGGCGAACTTGCCCTCCGACTTGCGGGCGAAGAACAGCTCGCCGGTGTCGTCGTCCTGCCGCGGCGCGTAGATCAGCGAATGCAGCGTCGCCGCCCGGTCGATGCCCTTGCGGCGCAGCACCTGCGCGGCCTTGCCGGTGGGCGCGCCGACCACGAAATTCTCCAGGTTGCGGCGGTCCTGGAGATGGTCCAGCGCGAAGACGGTGGTCTTGGTCTTGCCGGTCCCGGCCTCGCCGGCCAGCCAGAACATCTGGGGGGCCGCGGGGTCGGCGTACCAGGCGTCGATGGCCTGGATCGCCCGGAACTGCTCGTCGGTCGGGGTATCGGTCGGTGTGTCGGTGGTGCTGGGCATGGAGCGCGGGGGAGGGGGGCTGCCGGGCGGGCCACAATAGACCGCCGGGCCGCCCGCGGCCAAGCCTTACGGCTCCGCCCGGAAAGGGCCGCTGATAAGCCGGCGCAGGCCAGCGAACAGGGTCAGCCCGCCTGACACCACCCCGACATAGACGAACAGCGCGTCGTGCCCGAACCACTCCATGGCCGCCGTCGCCAGCAGCGGGCCGAGGGCGGCGCCCAACGCCCAGGCGAGCAGCAGCGCGCTGGCCAGCGGAACCGTCTCCTCCACCGTCACATGGTCGTTGGCGTGGGCCACGCAGATCGCGTAAAGCGACAGGGCGGCGCTGCCCCACAGGGTGAACAGGCCGAGCAGGACGGTCTGCGGCGCCGCCCCGCCGGGCGGGTTGGCGAAGGCGGCGATCAGGAAGGCGGCGACCGTCGCCACCGCGGACACCGCGAAGATCACCAGCCGCCGGTCATGCCGGTCGGAAAACCGGCCGATCGGCCATTGCAGAACCACGCTGCCCACCTGGATGCCCGACATGATCAGCGCCACCCCGGCGGCGGGCAGGGCCAGACCGGCGAGCCAGGCCGGGCCGATGCCGGTGACCGCGGTGTTGCACAGGCCCACCATCAGGCAGCCGGCGAAGGCCACCGGCGCCCGCCGCACATACTGCCAGGGCGAGGGCGCCGGCCCCTTCGGCGCGGCGCCGGCCGGCGGACGGACCGCCGCCACCGGCACCAGCGACAGGCCGTAGCAGCCCGCCGCCAGGACGGTCAGCCACAGGGCCGACAGGTCCGGGCTGGCGAGCAGCATCTGGCCGCCGATCACCGCCACCTTGCAGGCGATCATGTAGAGGGAGAAGACGCTGCCCCGCGATCCCGGCGGGGTCAGGCCGGCCAGCCCGCTTTCCGCGACGGTCAGCATCCCGACATAGGACACCCCCATCAGCAGCCGCAGCCCCACCCAGGCCTGGACGTCGGGCAGCAGGTTCAGCAGCAGCGTGGCGGCGGCGGCGAGCAGCCCGAAGGCGGCGAAGGACCACACCCCGCCCACCCGGCGGATCATCCAGGGCGCCGCCCAGCAGCCCAGGACGAAGCCGACCGAATAGGCCGAGGCCACCGCCCCGACGACCAGCGGCGGGGCCGCCGCCTCGGCGAGGCGGAGCGGCAGCAGGATCTGCAGGATGCCGTTGGCGACCTGGATGACGCAGACGCCGAGGATCAGCGCGGCCAGCACCATGAGCGGCGAGGCGGGCGCCCGGGGGGAGTGGGGCAAGATGGACGGGGCGTCAGTGGTTGCCGGGCAGGGTGTCCAGCGGGTCGTCGGCCGCCGGCTGCGGGCGGGCGCCGGCCAGATGGCCGTCCACCAGCGCGCGCAGGAAGCCGCGGGTGCGCTCCTGGGTCGGGTTGGTGAAGATCTGCTCCGGCGAACCGGACTCGACGATGCGCCCGTCGGCCATGACGACCACGGTGTCGGCGACCTCGCGGGCGAAGCCCATCTCGTGGGTCACCACCATCATGGTCATGCCTTCCTCGGCCAGCGTCTTCATGACCTGGAGCACCTCGCCGACCAGTTCGGGGTCGAGGGCGGAGGTCGGCTCGTCGAACAGCATCACCTTCGGCTTCATGGCGAGCGCGCGGGCGATGGCGGCGCGCTGCTTCTGCCCGCCCGACAGGGTCGACGGATAGACGTCGGCCTTGTCGCCCAGCCCGACCTTGCGCAGCAGCTCCATGGCCAGCTCCCGCGCCTCGGCTTTCGCCATGCCGCGCACCACGACGGGGGCGCGCATGACGTTCTCCACCGTGGTCATGTGCGGGAACAGGTTGAAGGACTGGAAGACCATGCCGGTCTCGGCGCGCAGAGCGTTCAGCTCCTTGTCGGGCAGCGGCTTGCCGTCGGCGATGATGGTCCGGTGGTTGATGCGGATCTCGCCGCGGTCGGCGGTCTCCAGGCAGTTGCAGCAGCGCAGCAGCGTGCTCTTGCCCGAACCGGACGGGCCGATGACCACGGTGGTGCGCGAGGGCGGCACGGTCAGGCTGACGTCCTTCAGCACCTCGGTGCTGCCGAAGCTCTTGTAGACGTTGCGGATCTCGATCACCGGCTTACCCTCTTTCCACGGTCATGCGCTTTTCGATCTGGCGCAGGATCCAGGTGGCCGCGTTGGTCAGCACGAAATAGATCAGCGCCACCGCGATGTAGACCTCCAGCGCGCGGAAGCTGGTGGAGATGATCCGCTGCCCCTCGCGCATCACGTCGTCGATGGTCAGCAGCGACACCAGCGCCGAGTTCTTGATCAGCGCGATGGTCTCGTTGCCCAGCGGCGGCAGCATGCGGCGGAAGGCCTGGGGCAGGACCACCTCCCACATCGCCTCGCGGTAGGACATGCCGAGCGAGCGGGCGGCTTCCATCTGGCCGCGGTCGATCGACTGGATGGCGCCGCGCACCACCTCCGACACGTAGGAGCCGCTGTAGATGCCGAGCCCGATCACGCCGCACAGCATTGCCGGCAGCAGGATGCCGAATTGCGGCAGACCGAAGAACAGCAGGAACAGCTGCACCAGCAGCGGCGTGCCGCGGATGAAGGCGACATAGGCCGACGCGATGCCGTACAGCACGCGCCGCGCCGGGTTGAGGCGGATGATGCCGACGAGCAGGCCGAGCACGGCGCTGAGCAGGAAGGCCGCCGCGGTCACCTCGATGGTGACCACGGTGCCCTTCAGCAGCTCCGGCAACCCTCCCCAGACGGGGGCGAAGTCGAGCGTCACGGGAGGGGTCCTCCGTTCACGAAAAGATCGATCACTTCTTGGCTTCGAACCACTTGTCGATGAGCTTCTGATAGGTGCCGTCGGCCTTCAGCTTGGCGATGGCGGCGTTCACCTTGGTCACCAGCTCGGTGTTGTCCTTGCGCATGGCGAAGCCGTAATCCTCGGTGGTGAGCTGGTCGTCCAGCACCTTCACGGTCGGGTGCGTCTGGGCGTAGAGCTTGGCGGCGGGCTTGCCGGTCACCGCGACGTCGGTGCGGCCGGTCTCGACCTGCCCGAACATCTCGGCGTTGGTCTCGACCTCGACGATCTTGGTCTTCGGGAAATGCTCCTTCAGATGCACGACCGACTTGGTGCCGATCTGCACGGCTGCGGTCTTGCCCTCCAGGTCGGACGGGCCCTTCACGGCGCTGTTGTTCGCCTTGACCATGATGACGAGGCCGCCCGGATAGTAGGTGTCGGAGAAGGCGACGACCTTGCGGCGCTCCTCGGTGATGTACATGGCCGAGGCGATCATGTCGAAGCGGTTGGCCATCAGGCCGGGGATCAGGCCCTTGAAGTCGATGTCCACCCACTCGACGCCCTTGGTGGCGCCCAGCTCCTTGGCGATGGCCTCGACCAGCTCGATGTCGAAGCCGGTCTTCTTGCCGTCCTGCGAGAATTCGAAGGGCGCGAAGGTGGCGTCCACGCCGACGCGGAAGGTGCCGTTCTGCTTGATCGAGGCGATCACCGCGTCCTCGGCGCGGGCCGGGACGGACCCGGCGCCGACCATCGTAACGACCGCGGCGGCGGCGAAGGAGGCGGCGGCGAGAAACTTACCAAAGGACTTCATGGGTCGGAATTTCCCTGTTCGTTGCGCCTGCGTTGCCAGTTTCGCACGCCGGGGAACCCCCTTGCGTAGCGAGCGGCTTGGCAGCGCCGTGTTTTGCCTATAAAACATATGTTGCCCAGGGAAAACAGTCGCGTCAACGCCGTTTGTCATACTGGAGCATGACGGACGCCCTATGGCAACGCCGGTGTTGCGGCCACGTAACGCGAACGCCGCGGAAGCCAGGGGCGACCGAACAGGGACGCAAAAGGTTTTGCTGACAAAACACTTGTCGCACGGGAGAGATGATATGGACGTTTTCGGGTTTCGCGCCGCGCGCCGTCCGGTGCTGGTCAGCCTGCCCCATGTCGGCACGGCACTGCCGGACGGATTCGTCGGCCGGCTGGTGCCGGAGGCGCAGGGCCTGCCCGACACGGACTGGCACCTGCCACGGCTCTACGACTTCCTGGAGGACCTTGGAGTCGGGGTGATCCAGGCGTGTTTCTCGCGCTACGTCGTCGACCTGAACCGCCCCAGCAACGACACGCCGCTCTACAGCGGCGCCACCACGGGCCTCTGCCCGACCACCCTGTTCGACGGGGCGCCGCTGTACCAGCCGGGCGCCGAACCGGACGCGGCGGAGGTGGCGGAGCGGGTCACCCGCTACTGGGCGCCCTACCACGACGCCATCACCGCGGAGATGACCCGGCTGCGCGACCAATTCGGGCGGGCGGTCCTGTTCGACGCCCATTCCATCCGCTCCGTCGTGCCGCGGCTGTTCGAGGGGCGGCTGCCCGACCTGAACATCGGAACCAACGACGGGCACAGCGCCGATCCCGTGCTGAGCGAGCGGCTGGTCGCGGTCGGCGCGGACGCCGGGGCCGACGGCTTCACCCATGTCCTCAACGGGCGCTTCAAGGGCGGCCACATCACCCGCCATTTCGGGCGCCCGACCGAGGGCTGGCACGCCGTTCAGCTCGAGATGGCGCAGGTGACCTACATGGAGGAGGATGCGCCCTTCGCCTTCGACGAGGCGCGCGCCGCGCGGATTCGTCCGCATCTCCGGCGCTTCATCGGAGCGATGGCGGATTGGGCCGAGGAACGGGCGTGATGGAGGCGAAGATGGACGGCATGAGCGGGCTTTTCTGCGAACGGGCGCTGCTGCCCGACGGCTGGGCCTCGAACGTGGCGCTGCGCTTCGACGCGCGGGGGACGCTGACGGCGGTGGAGCGGGACGCCTCGGCAGACGGCCTCCCGCTGGCCGCCGGGCCGGTGATCCCCGGCATGCCCAACCTGCACAGTCACGCCTTCCAGCGCGCCATGGCCGGGCTGACCGAATACGCCGGCGCGTCGGAGGACAGCTTCTGGACGTGGCGCGACGCCATGTACGGCTTCGTCCGCCGTATGACGCCGGAGGCGGCGGAGGCTGTCGCGGCGCTGCTCTACATGGAGATGGCGAAGCAGGGCTACACGGCGGTCGCGGAGTTCCACTACCTGCACCACGGTGCCGACGGGCGCCCCTACGCCGACCGGGCGGAGATGTCGCGCCGCATCCTGGCCGCCGCGGACACGGCGGGGATCGGCCTGACCCACCTGCCGGTGCTCTACGCCCACAGCGGCTTCGGCGGCAAGCCGCCGTCCGACGGTCAGAAGCGCTTCATCAACGACGTGGACGGGCTGCTGTCCATCGTCTCCGCCATGCAGAAGGCCATGGGCACGGAGCGGGCCGGGCGCCGCGCCGGTCTCGCCCTGCATTCGCTGCGCGCGGTGACGCCGGAGGAGATGCGCGACGCGCTGGCCGGCCTCGACGCGCTCGACCCCGGCGCGCCCATCCACATCCACATCGCCGAGCAGACGGCGGAGGTGGACGACTGCGTCGCCTGGAGCGGCAAGCGCCCGGTGGAATGGCTTCTGGAGAACGCCCCGGTCGGGCCGCGCTGGTGCCTCGTCCACGCCACGCACGTCACCCCGGCCGAGGTTGACGGCATGGCGGCGAGCGGCGCGGTGGCCGGCCTCTGCCTGACGACCGAGGCCAATCTGGGCGACGGGCTGTTCCCTGCCATTCCCTTCCTGGCGCAGGGCGGGCGGTTCGGCGTCGGGTCGGACAGCCACATCAGCGTGTCGGCGGCGGAGGAGCTGCGCCTGCTGGAATACGGCCAGCGGCTGGTGCAGCGGCGGCGCAACGTGTTGCGCATCGGGGACTGCCCGTCCATCGGCGGCGGCCTCTACCGGGCGGCGGTGGACGGCGGCGCGCAGGCGCTGGGCCAGCCGGTGGCCGCCAACGGTACATGGGGTGGGATTCAGGTGGGCCAGCCCGCCGACCTCGTCGTGCTTGACGCCGACAACCCGAAACTGCTTTCTCGGACCGACGACAGCCTTCTGGACGCCTATGTCTTCGCCAGCGACGGGCACGCCGTGCGCGACGTGGTCGCGGCGGGGCGGACCGTGGTGCGCGAGGGCCGCCACGTCCGGGAGGACGCCATCCAGGCCGCCTACCGGCGCGCCATCGAGGGGTTGCGCCGGGACACATGAGCGAGACCGATCCGAACACCTACATCGCCCCGGCGCTGCAGCGCGGGCTGGCCATCCTGGAGCTGTTCACGCCGCAGCGCCGGACCCTGTCCCTGACCGACATCGCCAAGGCGCTGGGGATCGGGCGGGCCTCGGCCTACCGGCTGGTCTTCACGCTGGAGCATCTCGGCTACATCGGGCGGGTGGGGGACGGCAAGTCCTACCGCCTCGCTCCGCGGTCGATGCAGCTCGGCTACCATTACCTGTCGGGGCTGGACGGGATCGAGGTGGCGATCCCCTACATCGACGGGTTGCGCGACAGCACGCAGATCTCCGCCCACATGGCGGTGCGCGATGGGACGGAGATCGTCTACGTCTACCGCGCGCACTCGCACATGACGCTGTCGAGCAACATCGCGGTCGGCTACCGCCTGCCGGCCCACGCCACCGCGATGGGGCGGATGCTGCTGAGCGGCCTCACCGACGAGGCCATCGCGCAGCTCTACACCGGCGTGCGGCTGGACCGCTACAGCGACACCACGGCGGTCACGCTGACCTCGCTGATCCAGGAGGTGGCGGAGGACCGCAAGCGCAGCTGGACGATGAACCGCTCCTCCTTCGTGTCGGGGATCGTCGCCATCGCGGCGGCCATCCGCGACCACCGGGGCGAGGTCATCGCCGCCATCAACCTGTCCGGCCCCAGCGCCGTGATGGACCAGCCCGCCACGCTCGACCATCTGCGGACCAAGGTGGTGGAGACGGCCGACGCGATCTCGCACCAGCTCGGCTACCTGCCGCGCGGTTGAAGGGGAGGGGCGGCGAAGCGGTCGCCCAAATGACCCTCTCCCCTCCGGGGAGAGGGAGGGGACCCGCGCCGCAGGCGTGGGGAGGGTGAGGGGGATGCGCTTTTGCCGGACGCCACGCCACGCGCAACCCCCTCACCCTAACCCTCTCCCCGGAGGGGAGAGGGGACACCTTTCCCCGTAGCGTGGAACGCGGCATTCTGACCGAGCTCAGAGAAACGGACGGGAGAAGCTCCATGCCTGCGCATCGCAACGCCCTGCGCATCGCCCTTGTGACGACGCTCGCATGGGGAGGCACCGCCCTCGCCGCAGAAACCGCGGGGCCCTCCTTCTCCTGCGCCACGGTCGAGGCGGGCAGCATCGAACGGATGGTCTGCACCGACGCCGACCTGTCGGCGCTCGACCGCAAGCTGGCCGAGGTCTATGGCCAAGCCACGGGCAAGGCGGCGAACGAACACCCTCCGGTGCTGAAGGCGGAGCAGCACGGCTGGATCAAGGGCCGCAACGACTGCTGGAAGGCCGACGACCGCCGCGCCTGCGTGGAGGAACAGTACCGCCTGCGCATCGCCGAGCTTCAGGCCAGGTACCGGCTGGTGCCCTCGATCGGCCCGGTCCGCTTCGCCTGCGACGGGCAGGCGGCCAACGAGCTGACCACCACCTTCTTCGAGACCGACCCGCCGACGATGATCGCCGAACGCGGCGACGCCGTGTCGCTGATGGTCGGACAGCCGGCGGCGTCCGGCGCCCGCTATCAGGGCCGCAACGAGAGCTTTTGGGAGCATCAGGGCGAAGCGCGGGTGACCTGGGGCTACGGCGCTCCGGAGATGACCTGCCGGAAGGCGCCGTAAGCCCTCACGCCGGCTCCTCTACCCGCGCGCCGCGACGCGGGCGAGGACGGCGCAGGCCCCCGGCCCGGTTTCCAGCGTGGCGGCCGTGTCGTCCAGACGGGCGGTCCAGCCCGGCGACACCCGCGCCACGCTGTCGCCGGTGCGCAGGATCACCTCGCCGTCCAGCGCGTGAACCAGCGCCATGCCACCGGCCGGGATGTCCGCCGCCGTGTCGGCCGGCAGGATGTCGAGCCGGGCGTCGGCCCGCTCGCGGTCGAAGATCAGGTTGAAGTCACGGATCGGCCCGTCCAGCAGGGCGCAATCCACCGCGGCGTCGCCGGAGAAGCGGAATGGGGCGGCGCGGTTGGTGACGGTCGCCGGGACGCCGTCCACGGTCAGCCGCATGCCGGTCCCCTCGACCACGGCGATCAGCCGTTCGTAGCCGGTGAAGGCGGAGAAGGGGCCGGCCTCCGCCACGTCGGCGATGCTGACCCGCCACAGGAAGCGGCCGGCGGCGCCGGGCAGCTCCTGGAGGGCGATTTCGGTGGTCGTGCCGCCGCCGTTCTTCCAGGGCATGCGGCGGTAGCGGGCGGGGTCGAGAAGAGAAACAGCCATAAGAATCCTCACGGGACGGGGGAGGGCGTCCGGCCCATCCCCCATCCCTTGTCCTTCGTATACGTGTCTGCGGCGCCGATGGGCGGTGCGTCAGGCGTCCCCGAGCGACTGGGTCAGGCCCCGGTGCTTGAGAAGCGCCTCGATGCGCGGCTCGCGTCCGCGGAAGGCGGTGTACAGCTCCATCGGGTCGCGGGTGTCGCCCGACGAATAGATCGTCTTCAGCTTCGCCGCAAGGTCGGGATCGAAGGGGTTGCCCATCTCCAGGAACGCCTCGAACCCGTCGGCGTCCAGCACCTCGGCCCACAGGTAGGCGTAATAGCCCGCAGCGTAGCCGCTGCCGGCGAACAGATGCTGGAAATGGGTCGGGCGGTGGCGCACGGCGATCTCCGCCGGCATGCCGATCTTGTCCAGCACCGACCGCTCGAAGGCGGCGACATCCGTGTCGGCGGCGTCGCTGCGGGTGTGGAACTCCAGATCGAGCAGAGCCGCCGCGGTGTATTCCACCGTGCCGAAGCCCTGGTTGAAGTTGCGGGCGGCGAGCAGGCGGCGCAGCAGGTCCTGCGGGATCGGTTCCCCGGTCTGGTGATGGCGGGCGTAGGTCGACAGCGTTTCCGGAACCGCCAGCCAGTGCTCGTAGATTTGCGAGGGCAGCTCCACGAAGTCGCGGCGGACCGACGTGCCGGACTGGCTCGGGTAGCGGACGTTGCTGAGGCAGCCGTGCAGGAAATGGCCGAACTCGTGGAACAGCGTCTCGGCGTCGTCGAAGCTGAGCAGAGTCGGCTCGCCCTTCGAGAAGTTGTTGTTGTTGACGATGATCGGCGACACCGCCCCGTCGAAATTCTCCTGGTCGCGGTAGCTGCTCATCCAGGCGCCGGAGCGCTTGGACGACCGGGCGAAATTGTCGTGCAGGAAGATGCCGACATGCCGCCCGTCCTTTTCCGTCACCTCGTAGACGCGGACGTCCGGGTGGTAGACCGGCAGGTCGGGCCGCTCGGTGAAAGTCAGCCCGAACAAACGGCCGGCGGTGTCGAAGGCCGCGCGCACCATGTTCTCCAGCACGAAGTAGGGCTTCACCTCCGCTTCGTCGATGTCGTACTTGGCCTGCCGCACCTTCTCCGCGTAATAGCGCCAGTCCCAGGGGGCGATCGGCTCGTTCATGCCCTCCGCGCGGGCGCAGTCCTGAAGCTCCGCGCGCTCGGCGGCGGCCTTCTCCTTGGCCGGACCCCAGACTTGAAGCAGCAGCCGTTCGACGGCGGAGGTGTCCTTCGCCATGCTGTCGTCCAGCTTGAAGTCGGCGTAGCTGGCGTAGCCCATCAGCTTGGCCTGCTCGGTGCGCAGCGCGACGATCTCCCGGATCAGCGGGCGGTTGTCGTGTTCGCCCTCATGCTCGCCGCGGCGGATCCAGGCCTCGTAGGCCACCTGCCGCAGGTCGCGGCGGGCCGAGAAGGTCAGGAACGGCTCCACCGAGGAGCGGGCCAGCGTGATGACGTACTTGCCCTCCTGCCCACGCTCCTTGGCGGCCTGGGCGGCGGCGTTGCGCGCGAAGTCGGGCAGGCCGGCGAGGTCGCTCTCCTCCAGGACGAGCTGCCAGTCCTTCTCGTCGTGCAGCACGTTCTGGCCGAACAGCGTGTGCAGGGTCGCCAAGCGCTCGGTGATCGCGGTCATCCGCGCCTTGGCGTCCGGCGGCAGCAGCGCGCCGCTGCGCACGAATCCCAGATGCTGGCGCTCCAGCAGGCGCAGCTGGTCGGGGGCGAGGTCCAGCGTGTCGCGCCGCTCGTAGAGGTCGGCGACGCGGGCGAACAGCGCCGGGTCCAGCGCGATGCGCATGGAATGCTGGGCGAATTTCGGCGCGTAGTCGCGGGCGATGGTCTCCAGCGCGTCGGTGGTGTTGCTGGAGTTCAGGTTCCAGAACACGCCGCTGACCCGGTTCAGAAAGCGCCCGCCGCGCTCCATCGCTTCGATGGTGTTGGCGAAGGTCGGAGCGTCGGGGTTTCCGGTGATCGCCGCGATCTCCGCGATGCTCTCCGCCATGCCATGGTCGAAGGCGGGCGGAAAATGCTCGGCCTGGATGCGGTCGAAGGGCGGCAGGCCGAAGGGCGTGGTCCAGGTTTCGAAGAACGGGTTGCTCATCAAGGCCCCTTGCTGACCGGAAACGGAAGACATGCAAGGACATGGTGCCGCAACCGGTCCGCCGCCACAACACGCCGGTCGCCGCAGGGCGCATCCCAGAGCGGCGAAAAAAGAAGGAACCGCGGCACGTCATTAGGACAATAAGCCTTTAAATTCGCGCTTGAACGACATTGATCCGGCGCCATATCCAACCGAGACATAAAAAGGCTTCAAATCTCTCATAAACTTTGTTAGCCTGTTGTCAGTGGCGGCCAGGAATTGTCCTCTTGAACGCGCTTCAGGAGCGCCAATTCGTGTGCGCATTTCCCTACAACCCCAGTCTGTTTCAGAGGTGACATCGGTATGCATGCATAGATAAATCTGTTTTCTTGTTCATATAGCCTTCAATTTCATGAGTCTTCGCTGTTTTTGCGTTTTCTCATGTAGCTTTACTTTCCCTGTGGTTGGCGGGAGGCGGTCGCGACGCGGCTGTCGAAATTGCTGGCGTGCGGACGAAAGTCCTTGCCTTGCGTGCCTCTCCACCCCGGCACGCCCCTGCTTTCCCCTGCTTCCAATGAAGGCTGCAAGACGGTCCGGTCCCGTTCGGGCTCCGGAACCACACGCATTTTGCCAAGAGCGGAGGCATCAGCGGATGACCGCGAAAATTGCCGTAAACGGCGTCACCCGGATTTTCGGGCGCCACCCACGTCAGGCACTCGACCTGCTGAAGGCGGGTCTTTCCAAGGAAGAAATCTTCAAACGCACCGGCCAGACCGTCGGCGTCCTCGACGCCAGTTTCGAGGTCGAGGCCGGTGAAATCTTCGTCATCATGGGCCTGTCGGGCTCCGGAAAATCCACACTGGTCCGCATGCTCAACCGGCTGATCGACCCGACCGCGGGCGAGATCCGGATCGACGGGCGGGACATCACCAAGCTGTCGCGCGCCGAGCTGACCGAGTTGCGGCGGCGCGACCTGGGCATGGTGTTCCAGTCCTTCGCCCTGCTGCCGCACCTGCGGGTGTGGGAGAACGCCGCCTTCGGGCTGGAGATCGCCGGGGAAAGCCTGACGGCGCGGCGCGACAAGGCGCAGCAGGCGCTGGACGCGGTCGGCCTCGGTCCCTACGCGGAGAGCTTCCCGCGGGAGCTGTCGGGCGGCATGCAGCAGCGTGTCGGGCTGGCCCGCGCGCTCGCCAACGAACCGTCCGTCCTGCTGATGGACGAAGCCTTCTCGGCCCTCGATCCGTTGATCCGCACGGAGATGCAGGACGAGCTGCTGCGCCTTCAGGCCGAACGGCAGCGCACCATCGTCTTCATCAGCCACGACCTGGACGAGGCGATCCGCATCGGCGACCGGCTGGCCATCATGGAAGGCGGCCAGATCATCCAGGTCGGGCGCCCGGACGAGATCCTGAAGCAGCCGGCCAACGATTACGTCCGCTCCTTCTTCCGCAACATCGACGTCACCAAGATCCTGACGGCGGGCGACATCGCCCGGCGCGATCAGGTGACGTTGATCCGCCACACCGGCGAAGGCCCGCGCGCCGCCGTCCGCCAGCTGCGCGAGCGCGACCGCGAGTTCGGTTACGTCCAGGACGGGCGCCGCCGCTTCCACGGCGTGGTGTCGGTGGAAACGCTGGTCTCCGCCATCGAGCGGCACAACGGCTCCGCCACGCTGGACGAGGCGCTGCTTCCGGGCATCGAGCCGCTTCCCGTCGACCTGCCGATGGACGAGGTGCTGCCGCGCATCGCGTCGGCCCCGTGCCCGCTGCCGGTGGTGGACGGGCAGGGCGCCTATGTCGGGGCGATCTCCAAGACCGCCTATCTGGAAACCCTTGGACGGACGCGCTGACCATGGAGTTCAAGCTTCCCATCGGCGATTGGGCCGACGCCGCGGTGATGTTCCTGCTGGACCACGCGCAATGGCTGTTCGACGGCATCGACCTCGTGGTCGGCGCGGTCGCCAACGGCGTCCAGGCCGCCCTGACCTCGCTGCCCGGCGTGGCGCTGGCCGCCATCGTGGTGCTGATCGGGCTGTGGCGGAACGGCTGGCGCTTCGCGCTGTTCGCCGCGGCCGCGCTGTTCGTCGTCGCCGGGCTGGGCATGTGGCATCAGACGGTGGACACGCTGGCGCTCGTGCTGACGGCGACCGCCATCGCCCTGACCATCGGCGTTCCGCTGGGCATCGTCGCCGCGCGCAACGACCGGGTGGAAACGGTGGTGCGCCCGGCGCTCGACCTGATGCAGACCATGCCGGCCTTCGTCTACCTCATCCCGGCGGCCATGCTGTTCGGGCTGGGCCGGGTGCCGGGGATCATCGCGACGATCATCTTCGCCATGCCGCCGGTCGTCCGCCTGACCAGCCTGGGCATCCGGCAGGTCCCGCACGAGCTGGTCGAGGCCGGCCTCGCCTTCGGCTGCACGCCGCGCCAACTCCTCTTCAAAGTGCAGATGCCGACCGCGCTGCCGTCGATCATGGCGGGCATCAACCAAACCATCATGCTGTCGCTGTCGATGGTCGTCATCGCCTCGATGATCGGGGCGGGTGGCGTCGGCAACGAGGTGCTGCGCGGCATCCAGCGGCTGGACATCGGCCTCGGCGTCGAGGGCGGGCTGGCCGTGGTGATCCTCGCGATCCTGCTCGACCGCATCACCCAGAGTTTCGGAAGCCCGGACGCGGGAGGACGCTCCCCCCGGTCCGCCTTGCGCTCCCTGCTGACCCGCCGCCGCGCGGATCAGCCCAAGGACAACACGCACACGTCTCCCACGCACGGAGTCACCGGAGCGGGATGAACCGCCATCCCCAAAACCATACAAAACAAAGGATTGTTTGCATGAGACGCACGTTTCTGAAGATGATGGCCCTTGGCGTCGCCGCCGTGATCGGCAGCACCGCCCTGTCCTCCGCCAGCCTGGCCGCTGAGGACAAGAAGCCGGTCCGCATCGGCTGGACCGCTTGGTCCGACGCCGAGGCGGTGACCAAGCTCGCGCAGCGCCTCATCCAGGAACGGCTGGATCAGCCGGTCGAGCTGGTGCTTGCCGATATCGGCCTGCAGTATCAGGGGCTCGCCAAGGGCGACCTCGACTTCATGATGATGTCCTGGCTGCCGACCACCCACGCCTCCTACCTGGACAAGGTGGGCAAGGACATCGTGCCGTTGGGCATGCTTTACACCCGCGCCCGCCTGGGCTGGGCCGTGCCGGACTATGTGCCGGAGGATCAGGTGAAGACCATCGCCGACCTCGCCAAGCCGGAGATCCGCGAGAAGCTCAAGGGCAAGATCCAGGGCATCGACCCCGGTTCGGGCCTGATGCAGGCGTCGGAGAAGGCGCTGAAGGACTACGGCCTCGACGGCTACGAGCTGGTGTCGGCCAGCGGTGCGGCGATGACCGCCGCGCTCGGCCGCGCCGACCGCCGCCAGGACTGGATCGCCGTCACCGCCTGGAGCCCGCACTGGATGTTCGCCAAGTGGAAGCTGCGCTACCTGGAGGACCCGAAGGGCTCGCTGGGCGGGCTGGAGCGCGTCCACGTCATGGCCCGCAAGAACTTCTACCAGGAACACCCCAAGGTCGCCGAGTTCCTGACCCGGATGTATCTGCCGCTGGAGGATCTGGAGACGATCATGCTGGAGGCCGACGCCACCTCCTATGAGAAGGCGATCGACACCTACATCGCCAACAACAAGCAGCGCGTGGACTATTGGGTGACCGGCGAGATGCCGGCCTCCTAACCCTACACGGGCTCGGAGAGGGCCTCGACGCTGTCCTTCAGCACGCCCTCCAGGCATCCCGCCAGGGCCAGGGCCTCGTCCGGCGGGGCCTTCTCCAGCGCCAGCGCGAGGTCGCCCAGTCGCTTCGCCCCAACGTTCCAGGACAACCCCTTGAGCGTGTGGGCGGCGCGGCAGTGCTCCTCGCCGCTGGCCAAGGCGGCGCTGATCCGCGTCACCTGCTCCCGCGCGGTGCGCGAGAAGCCTTGCACGGCCTCGGACCAGCTCTCCGGTCCAAGCGCCTCGGCAACGCTGTCCACCTGCTCGCGGTCCAGCAGCTCCGCGATCGGGGCGGCTTCCGGAACCGCCTCGGCAACCGCCTTGGGCGCGGGGCCGCCGACCACCGCGCGGATCGCCGCGTCGAGCGCCGCCGGACGCAAAGGCTTCGGCACGAACCCGTTCATGCCCGCCGCCATGCATTCCGGAAGCGAACTGCCCGACGCATGAGCGGTCAGCGCGATCACCGGAACGCCGTTGCGCGGCGCCGGCAAGGCGCGGATCAGGCGGGTTGCGGTCAGCCCGTCCATTCCCGGCATCTGGATGTCCATCAGGACCACGTCGAAGGGCTCCTCCGCCCGCTCCACGCTGCGCACCGCCTCGTCGCCATCCACGGCGGTGACCACGCTGTGCCCGCCGCGCACCAGCAGGCCGCGCACGATGTCCCGATTCACCGCGTTGTCGTCCACCGCCAGTACCCGCAAGGGGGGCAGGGGGGCGGCCGGCGGCGACTCCGCGGCGTGGCGCAGCGCCGCCGGATCGCCCGGAGCGCAGGCGACCGAGAATTGGAAAAGGCTTCCCTTGCCCGGCGCGCTGGTGACGGAAATCGTCCCGCCGAGCAGCCCGCACAGCTCCTTGCAGATCGCCAGCCCCAGACCGGTACCGCCGTAACGGCGGGTGATGGAGCTGTCGGCCTGCGTGAATCGGTCGAACAGCGACGGGACGGACTCCGCGGCGATGCCGATGCCGCTGTCCTCCACCTCGAACTCCAGCAGGAAACGCCCGTCCGGCAGATCGGCGCCACGCCGCGCGCGCACCGCCACATGGCCGGTGCTGGTGAACTTCACCGCGTTGCCGACGAGATTGAACAGGATCTGCCGCAAGCGGGCCGGGTCGGTGACCACCGCCTCCGGCACGGTGGGCAGCATGCGGCAGGACAGGGACAGCCCTTTGTCCGCCGCCGAGGGCTGGAACACCGCCATCACCGCCTCCGCGAGGTCGGCGGGCGCGCAGGTCTCCTCCTCGATGGCGATGCGGCCGGCTTCCAGCTTGGAGAAGTCGAGGATGTCGTCGAGCAGCCGCAGCAGGCTTTCCGCCGAGCGGCGGGCGACGCCGGCCAGCCGCCGCTCCTCCGCGTCCAGCCCTTCGCCGTCCAGCAGGGTCAGCGTGCCCAGCACGCCGTTCATGGGCGTGCGGATCTCGTGGCTGATGGTGGCCAGGAACTCGCTCTTCATCCGGTTGGCGTGCTCGGCGCTGTCACGGGCGCGGCGCAGGTCGGCCTCGATCTGCTTGGCCTTGGACAGGTCGTGGAAGACGCCGATGAAATGCTCCCGCCCGCCGGCCCGCCAGCTCGACAGGGCGATCTCGGTGGGAACCAGCCGGCCGTCGGCGCGCTGCACCGGCACCTCGCGGATCATGCCGCTCGGGCTGCCGCGGCCGCTGGACTGGTAATCGCGGAACAGGCGGTCGTGGCTGGCGGCATGCGCGTCCGGCATCAGGGCGCTGACGTTGCGCCCGATCATCTCCGCCTCGCGGAAACCGAAGAGGGCCTCCGCCGCCGGGTTGAAGCCGGTGATCACGGCGTTCTGGTCGGTGACGACGATGGGCTGGCCGACCGCGGCGAACATGGCGCGGTAGCGCCCCTCACTGTCGGTCAGCGACCGTTCCGCCCGGCGGCGCTCCGTCACGTCGGAGCCGGAGCCCCGGTAGCCGGCGAAGGCGCCCTGGTCGTCGAAGACCGGCTTGCCGCTGAGCGACCAGATACGGATGTCGCCGTCCGGTCCGCGAACCGCGAATTCGAAATCGCGGAAGGGCTGCCGGTCCTCCAGGGTGCGGCGGTGGTCCTCCCAATGAGCGCCGTCGCCGGCTTCGCGCTGGGCGATGTCCTCGCAGCGCCGGCCGCGATACAGCTCCGGATCGCGGATCGACCCGGCATAGGCTCCGGACACGCCGGCGAAGCAGAGATCGGCGTCCATCTCCCAGAACCAGTCGGACGCCGTCTCCGCGATGTCGCGCAGCTTCGTCTTGCTGGCGCGCAGGTGCCGGGCGGCCTCGTCCAGCGTGGCGTGGGAGCGCTCCTGGGCGCGGCTCTGCAGCGTCACCAGCGCGGCCAGGACGAACAGCAGGGCGGTGGTCAGGCCCGCCCCCACGGTGTAGGCCCGCTGCCGCGCCCAGGTTTCGGCCATGAACTCCGCCTCGCCCAGGCCGGCCGTGACGATCAGCGGATAGCTGGTCAGGCGTCGGAAGCTGGTCAGACGGGCCACGCCGTCGATCGAGCTGACGGAGCGCACAAAGCCTTCCGTACGTTCCTTCGCCTCCGTGAAGACGATGCTGCGGCTGACGTCCAGCCCGATGATCCGGTCATCCATGACGCTGCGCGCCCGCAGGATGCCGTCCAGTCCCAGGATGGTGATGACGCCCTCACGGCCCACATCCAGATTGTCGAAGGTCCGCCCGAAGTAGAAGGGGTCGAGCGAGGCGACGATCATCCCGCCGAACCCGCCGTCCGGGGCGGTGACCTTGCGGCTGAGCTGGATCGACCATTTGCCCGACGCCCGCCCGAAGACCGGCCGGCTGATGAACAGCCCGTCGACCGTGCCCTCCTTGTGCACGCGGAAATGCTCGCGGTCGGCCAGATTGACACGGGCCGGGGCGTTGTCCACGCTGGTCTGGATCAGGTCGCCCTTGCCGTCCGCGTAGGCGAGTTGGAGCAGAAGGTCCGAATCCAGCGTCGCGTTGCGCATCACGTCGCGCAGCAGCGGGCTCTGGCTGCCCAGCCGGTACAGGTCGTAGCCGATGAAGGACAGGATGCGGTCGGTCCCGGCGATGGCCCGCGTGGTCTGTTCCGCGATGATGTGCGCCAGATTGCCGGTGTCGCGCTCGGCCCGCTGGAGCGCGTCGCGCCGATCGCGCTCCGTCAGGTAGAGGGCCGCGGTCCAGGCCGCCGCGGTCAGCAGAAGCGTGGCCATCCACACCCCCGCGACCAGCGCCCTGGACCGCAACGCGTAGGCCCGGTGGCCGTGCTCGGGCAGGGATAGGGAGGCGGGAGTGTCCGGCATCGCGTCCTCCCGTCTAGCGGAACGCGGCGCCGTCCGTCCCGGTGAAATCCGGGTCGGGATTGGCGTCGTGAATGGCAAGGATCGACGTCCAGGCGCGCAGGAAGGCATCGACGCAGACCGGGTCGAAATGGCTGCCGCTGTGCTCGACGATGTAGGCCTTGGCGGTGTCGAGCGACCAGGGCTTCTTGTAGGGGCGGGCGGTGGTCAGCGCGTCGAAGACGTCGGCGATGGCGACGATTCGGCAGGCCAGCGGGATCTCCTCCCCCCGCAGGCCCTTGGGATAGCCGGTGCCGTCGTACTTCTCGTGATGGCCGAGCGCGATCTCCGCGGCCTCGCAGATGAGGGGGTGTTCGCTTCCCTGCAGCACGGCGTGGCCGATCGCCGGATGCTCGCGCATCACCCGCATCTCGCTGTCGGTCAGGCGGCCGGGCTTCAGCAGGATGGCGTCGGGAATGCCGATCTTGCCGATGTCGTGCATCGGCGCGGCCTCGGCCAGCCGGGCGCAGTCGTCCGGGTCCATCCCGAGGCTTTCGGCGATGACGCGCGAGTAGCTCGCCATCCGCTCGATGTGCAGGCCGGTTTCCGGGTCGCGGTACTCCGCGGCGCGGGCGAGGCGGGCCACCAGCTCCTGCGCCTGCTGGCGGAGCTGGGCGGTCGCCTCCTCCACCCGGCTGCGCAGGACTGCGGCCTGATCGCGCATCATCCGCTGGCCCAGCCGCAGGCGCAGCAGGTTCTGCGCACGGGCGAGCAGTTCCGGCACGATGATGGGTTTGGTCAGGAAATCGGTGCAGCCGCTTTCGAGGGCGGCCACCCGCAGCTTCACCGACGTGTCGGCGGTGATCATCACCACCGGAACGTCGGCGAGATGCCGCTGGGCGCGGATGCGCTCCAGCACGTCCATGCCGTCGAGATCCGGCATGACATGGTCGATCAGGATCAGGTCGGGCGTGTTGACGGCCAACCAGTCCAGAGCCTCCAGCGGACTGCCCATGCCGATGGGCTCCGCGTCGTCGATCCGCCGGATGACCGCGCTGGTGATGAACAGCGTGGAGGGATCGTCATCGACGATTACAACCTGCATTTTTGCGCCCGCCCCAGACCACCATTTCGGGTATCATTAGAAAATGATACACGGCAAAATCTTAAAGAATCTTGCTAAAATTGGTCATATGAGCGGGAAAAAGTCGCGGCCGGACCGTCCGGCCGCGTGCAGGGGGCCTGTGATTTCGGGTGCGCCTCAGCGGGCGGCGGTCAGGCCGCCGTTGGCCGGAGCGCCCGGACGGCTGAAGGCCGCCGCCAGACGGCGGAACAGGCTGCGCAGATAGGCGGCCCGCAGGGCTTCCGCCTGACGGCGGATGTTGCGCAGTTCCGTGGACGACAGGGGATTGGCAAAGCTATCGGCGTTCATGGCTGTCCTCATGGCGGCATCGTGGGCCGCGGTTCGATGGAAAATGTCTCTGGCGGTGCCGCTCGGGCGCCGGGGTCGGCGGCGGGCCGTGAAAGGGGCCTGCGCGATGCCGGCGGAGGGGCGGTGCTGCCTGCCTGGATATATTGACACCGCCTTCCCGAAAGACGACGCGCCGATAACGCATGGCTTCCATTACTATGATGCAGCGCACAACGCAGAATAAAATGGAGCATGATTTTTCAAGAAAGCAAGTCATCGCAGCGCTGCTAAAAGAGTTTATCGCAGCGCTATGACGACGGGAACTTCCGCAGCGCTGCGAAGCGCGGGTGTCCTGCTTGCGAGGTGAGGCGGACACACAGCGGACCGGATGATCCCTGGAGGACGGGTTGACCGCTCGCCGCCGCCACGGCAGAGTCGGGATCCGACCGTCGAAGGGGAATCCGCATGCTCCGCCCAGCGCTGCTCACCCTTGGCCTCCTGGCCCTGCCGACCGCCACCGCCGCCGCGGCGGGCTTCCCCTGTTCCAAGGCCGCCACCGCGACGGAAAAGGCGATCTGCGCCGATCCGGCGCTCTCCGCTCTGGATGGGCGGTTGGCCGCGACGTACCGCACCGCTCTGGAGCGCCTGTCGGGCGCCAGCCCGGAGGATGGTACCGCCGGGGCCGCCGTGAAGGCCGACCAGCGGGCCTGGCTGCGCGACCGCGACTCCTGCGGCGCCGACGCGGCCTGCCTGCGCCGCGCGTATGATGGGCGTATGGCCGTCCTGTCCTTCCGCACCGACCCGGCCGCTCCGCCATCGCCGGTCGCACGCTACGTCGGCCTCTTCGACCATGAGGGGTTCGTCGGCATCGCCGCCATGGCCCTGCGCAACGGGACCGTCGCCGTCAGCGTCAGCGGCGCCGAACCCTCGGCGGGACGCTGGGTGTGCAACTTTTCCGGTGTCGGGCGGCCGGACGACCAGGGGCGGCTGATCGTCGGCACGCCCGATGCGGAAGGCGGCGGCCTGATCCTGGTCGCCGAAAAGGACGGCGGGGTCGTCATCCCCGACCTGGAGCCCAACCGCGCCGCCAGCGGCTACTGGTGCGGCCACAATGGCAGCGTTGTCTGGAGCTACCGGCGCGCGCCCTGACCCCTTTCCCTTGCGAAGCACGTGCCCCGGCGCCATTCCGGCAGTGCATTGCGCGCAATCGAATAGCGCATGGCCAATCACATTGCGCGCAATTCGATTTTACGCAATAGTCCTTCTCGACAACAAGCGGCAACCCGCTTCCCCGATCGAAACGATCCATCTGTTCGAAGGAGTGCAAACCATGAAGATCCTCTACACGACCAAGGCGACGGCCACCGGCGGGCGTGACGGCAAGGCGGAGACCGACGACGGCCTGCTGTCGGTGGCGTTGGCCGCCCCGAAGGAGCTGGGTGGCAAGGGTGGCGCCACCAACCCGGAGCAACTGTTCGCCGCCGGCTATTCGGCCTGCTTCCTTGGCGCCATGAAGTTCGTGGGCAACCGTGACAAGATCACCGTTCCGGCGGACGTGACGGTGACCGCCCAGGTCGGCATCGGCCCGCGCGACGATGGCGAGGGCTTCGGCATCGCGGTGGACCTCACCGTGTCGCTGCCCGGCCTGGACAAGGCGGCGGCCGAGGATCTGGTGGCCCGCGCCCATAAGGTCTGCCCCTACAGCCACGCGACCAAGGGCAACATCGCGGTGAGCACGGCCATCGCGTAACAGGGCGCATAACAGGGTTTCATGCTCGCGGGCGTGTTGCGTGCCATACCCCCATGCGCTATGGGGTCGCGCGCAACAGGCCCGCGACGCGTCCCCGATTGGGAACCCCCGAACGATGAGCACCGAGAACGACAACCCGCTTCTTCTGGCCAACCAGGCCTGCTTCGCCCTCTATTCGGCGAATCTGGCGATGACGCGGGTCTACCGCCCGCTGCTGGAGGCGCTGGAGCTGACCTACCCGCAGTATCTGGTCATGCTTCTCCTCTGGGAGCAGGACGGCCAGACCATGAAGGCGCTGGGAGAACGGCTGCTGCTCGACAGCGGCACGCTGACCCCGTTGCTGAAAAGGCTGGAAGGGCAGGGGCTGGTCACCCGTGGGCGCGACCCGGTGGACGAGCGCTTGGTGCGCATCCACCTGACGCCGCAGGGCACCGCGCTGCGGGAACGGGCGACGGCGCTGCCGGAACACATCGCGGCGGCGGCGAACTGTCCGCTTCCCGACCTCGCCGGACTGCGTGATGCGCTCCTGCGCTTGCGGGACTCGTTGAACACCGCCGCCGAGAACGCCACCGACCGGGACTGAGCCCGGTCGCGGGACTGTCGTCAGCCGGCCTCGGCCATCGGCAGGCGTGGCGGCTCCTCGGTCAGCCGCTTGGCGCGGCGGGCCCGGGTCTCCACCGTCGCGGCGGGGGTGACCGGCACGAAGTCGGTGGGCCGGCGGTCGTCGCCGGTGATCGCCCGCATGGCCGCCACGTTGGCGCTCTCCACCGCCTGCGCCTTGCGCACTTGGGCCAGGAACTTGGCGCTGGGCAGCATCACATAGGTGATCCCCTCGATGCGGGCGCCCACCTTGTCGTAGAGCTTCTCCGCGCTGGTCAGAATGCCTTCCTCGACCAGGGCGTCCACCGCCGAGGTCACCGCGCGCAGCGTGTCGCGGCGGCGGCTCCACACATTCATGCCGCTGTTCTTGATGATCTCGTCGGCCGAGAGCGTCATCGCCTTGGCGCCCAGATCGCCCGGCGCCTCCGCCCCCGAATAGTCGTACTCTGCGCTGAGACGGTTGTAGAGCCAGCGCGACACCGGGCTTTTCAGCCGCATCAGCCATTGGTAGCTGACCGGCTTGAACTCCAGGTTGCGGATGGCCGAGGAGACCAGCGGGTTGAACTGCAGGTGGGTTTCCTCGTCCCCCCCCTCGTCGCCGATCAGATCGGGGCGGGAGCGAATGGCCAGCACCGGGAAAGCCGTGGATTCCAGCAGGTTGGCCCCGCGCCCCTTCTTCACGCCCTCCGCCGGCTTGCCGATGATGATGCGCGAGCGCGCCAGGATGGTCAGCGATTCGCGGATGTCGCGGATCGACAAGGTGTGCCCGACCGCCTTCAACTCACGCTGGATCTCGTAGAGGGTGAAGCGCATCTGGACCTTGTCGCGGTTTTCGCCGCCCAGCGACAGGCGCGAGCGGTCCATGGCGAGGCGGCGCACCACATGCTCCACCACCTGCTCGCGCTCGGCGGGGAAGACCTCGTACTCGATCTCGGTCTGGCCGTCGGCCTGGGCGGTCCCGTCGTCGCGATTGGCCATGTCGCGGCTGACCATCTTGGTCAGACGGGCGGGCTGGATGGTCAGGTGGAAGGTGCTGCCGTGATAGGTGAACTCGCGCTTGATCGACGCGACGAAATTGCCCTTCGCGGGCGCGGTCTCCGCGGACCGTCCGCCGTCGCGCGAGGCGAAGACGTAGCGCGGCGCCAGATCGTACAGCGCGATCAGGTGCGACTGGGAGCGGTCCTCCAGCTCGAACAGAACCAGTTGCAGCGCGCCGGGTGTCGCGATCTTGCTCATCCAATCCCTCCTTGCCCGGCTATGACCATGCGGCGGCCGGCGCGCCCTGACAACCGCTTCGTGACGGGCGACCTCCTTCGGTATGGAGCCTTTGCCCGCGCCTATGGAGTGATAGCCCGCGGATATGGAGTGATAGCCCGCGCTTCTCCGGCATGGCGTTGACGTCTTTCGACTTTGTCCACGACTCCGTCCCCCGGTGCGAATCGCTCTGCGCCGGCAGGGGCCATGGCGCGGAGCAAGGCGCGGGCTATCGCTCCAAGGCTACGAGTCTCCCCGCGAGTCGGAACTCCAGGGGGTGGAGCGGCGAAGCGCGAGCAAAAGCTCCATCCCTTGCTCGCCGCCGGCTTACCACCGGGGACGGGTGAAGAGGACAGGGCGCGGGCAATCGCTCCATATCCGCGGGCTATCACTCCATGATGCGTGGGGGGCTCCCCGCCGAAGCGCGGGCTGTTGCTCCATGCGCCGGCGCTCCAGCCGCGGCCCGTGGCTCCATGTCTCCGACTCCAAGGGCGCGGGCTATCGCTCCAGGGGCGCGGGTTCCCGCTCCAGGATTCCGATTCGGCGGTGAAGCGCGGGCTGTCGCTCCATGGTGGCGGGCAAAGGCTCCAGGAGCGCGGGCCAGGGCTTCAACAGCGCGGGTTACCGCTCCATGCCCGGCTATGGAGCGACAGCCCGCGGTTTGAAGAGCTGGACGCCGCCGGGAATCCTGATCCGCAAAGCCACCGGCCCGCCGTCCGTGCGGAGCCGGTCCCGATTGCCTTGCGGAGACCGCATCATGACACCCCGCGACGACACAGCCATGGACATCCCACCGGATGAGTGTCCACGAGAATCCGGTCCACAGGAATCCGGTCCGCCCGCCGACACCGGGCGGTGGGGCCGGATTCCGGCTTGGTGGCTCGGCCACCCCGCCATCGACGCCGACGGTCTGGCCGTTCTGGCGGCGCTGGCGACCTACGCCAACGCCCGCGGCGAATGCTGGCCGTCCCAGGCGACCCTCGCCACCGCGCTGAAGCGCAGCCGCAGCACGGTGAACCGCATCCTCGGCCATCTCGCCGAATCCGGGGTGATCGAAAGGGAGTCCCGCCGTTCCGCCTCGGGCGGGCGCCTGTCCTGCCGGTACCGGCTGCGGCTGGTTCCCGGCGACGGACCGATTCCGGCGGCGGCCACGGCGGCCACGGCGGAATGCGATCAGACCGGAACACCCCCTGTGCAGCCGCCGGGCAAGGATGTCGCTCCCGCCGACTCCCCATGTGCGCCGGTGCGACAGAAACAGCCGGAATCCGAACAGACTCCGGACTCGCACGCTTCGCGCGGGACCGCTCAGACGGTGCCGGACGGTTGGATGCCGGATGCCGAAGACCGCGCCTGGGCCGAAAGCCGCTTTGCCGGAATCGATCTCGACCGCCACGCCGAGGGATTCCGCCTGCGCTGCCAAGCCCACGGCTACCGCTACCGTGACACCGGAGCCGCCTGGAAAGCCTGGCTGACGCAAGACGCAACCGCCGGCAAGGCGCCGCTGCTCCGCTCGACCGGCCGCGCCACCACCGCAAGGACGGCGCCCGCCGCACCGGTTCCCGAACAGAAGCTCGGCGCCTGGATGGCCGCCGCGGCGAAGCTCAACGCAAGCCACGGCGTCGGCATCACGCCGCAAGCCCACCCGAACGTTTGGAGTTGAAGGACAGGCCATGACCGCACAGCCACGATCCGCCCCACCCGGGGCTCCCAACCGATCGGTCGTGACCCACCTGCCGTCCCGCCCGCCGCTTCCCTTCGATCCCGCCGCCCCTGCCCATGAGCGCGGTTTGGCGCTGGCCTCGGCGCTGCCGGCGCCGCTCAGGACCGTCCTCGCCTCGGGGCTCGTGGAGCGCCGGCCGCGCTTCGGCGACCGTGGGTTCGACGGGGTGACGGAGGACTGGAGCCCGCCGGAAGGGGTGACTGCCCAGCACGCCCTGATGGCGCGGCGGGCGCTCGACGAGTTGACCGGCTCGATTCTCGCCCCGGCGACGCCGGACCATTTGCTGGCCCGCGTCCTGGCCCTGCTCAGCCACTATCCGGCCAAGGGAACCGCGCCGGAGGTGGAGCATCTGGTCGCGCTCGACTGGGCGGAGGATCTCGGGGAGTTCCCGGCCTGGGCGGTCGACGCGGCGGCGCGGACCTGGCGCCGGACGCAGAAATGGCGCCCGTCCATCGCGGAGATGCGGGCGCTGTGCGAGGAGGCCTGCGCGCCGGAATGGGCGCTGGCGCGGCGGCTGTCGGTGATCGCGGCGGCGGGAAGCGCGTCCGGAGACGGGGCGGGCGGGGGGACGGGCCACGGCCGCGCCGGCCGGCTGCGCGCGCTGGCCGGGGGAGCGGTGCGGCGGATGGAATGAGCTGACCGCCCGGCTGCGCCGCCTACGGCGTCCGCTCCTCGCGGATCGCCCGTTCGAAGGCGGCCAGCATTTCCACCCCCTCGGCTCCGAACCGCCGCTCGATGGCCTGCCGCACCGCGGGCTGGGTCACCTTGCGGAACGCGTCCGCCTCGCGCGGGGTCAGCGTGTGGACCTCCATGCGCTGCGCCAGCGGCGGCAGGCCGCGGTCCGAGGATTCGATCAGGCGGCTGAGGCCGCGGCTGGCGACGACGCCCAGCCGGGCGGCGTTCATCACGGCCGCGCGGTCGCTGGGGGCGAGGTCGTCCAGGAACTTGGCGTTCATCACCCAGACATAGGGGAGGAACAGGTGGTTGCTCAGCGTCAGGTGGCGCTGCACCTCGTCGAAGCGGGCGAAGCGGACGATCGGCACCGGGTTCATCTGGCCGTCCACCGCGCCGGTGCCCAGCGCGTTGTAAAGGTCCGACCAGGCGACGTTGACCGGTGTGCCGCCAAGGCTGCCGATCATGATGCGGTGCGTCTCCAGATCCATGGTGCGGATCTTCAGCCCCTTCATGTCCTCGGGCTGGCGGATCGGGCGCTTGGAGTTGGTGATGGTGAACAGCCCGCCCGGATCGCCGAAGCCCAGCACGGCGAGCCCCGCCTTGCGCCGGATCTCCTCGGCCAGCCGGTGGCCGAAGGGGCCGTCGAAGACGTCGTAGGCGTTGGCGACCGAGGAATAGGCGAAGGGCAGGTCGATGACCGCCAGCATCGGGTAGAGCGGCGCCACCCCGCCGACCGAGGAGATGGCCGACTGGATGGTCCCCTGGCGGACCAGCTTCACCGCGTCGCCGTCGCGGCCCATCTGGCCTTCGGGAAAGATCTCCACGCGCACGCGCTTCTCGGTCGCCACCTCCACATGGTTCTTGAAGACGATCGCCATGGCCCCGGCGGTGTTGTCGAAGGCGTCGTTGCGGTTGGGGTGGGCCAGCTTGATGACCGTCTCGGCGGACACCCCGGCGGCGGCGAGCGCCAGCGCCAGTACCGTGCAGGCGGCCAACAGCCGCGCCGTCCATCTGCTTTTCATCGCGTCCTCTTCTGGCTACTTGGTCTTGAAATGCTCGGCGGGGTCCCAGCCGTCGCCGGGCGGATCGGCGATCAGCCGCTCGCAGCGCGCGATGTAGAGCCGGGCGAGCGCCGCCACCTCCGGCTCGTCGGCCAGCGGCCGCAGGAGGTCGAGCGCGGCCGACCAGCGCCGGCCGCGGTAGAGCGAGACGGCGACGTGCCACTGGCGGCACAGGTCATGGGTCTCCGGCGGGCGGGCGAAGGCCGAATGCGGGTCGAGCGCGCCGACCAGTTCGAACAGCTCGATCGGCGCCGACAGGCCCGAGGGCACCGCCAAATCGACGGGACGGAACAGGAAGCGCCCGCGCACCGCCTGCTCCACCGCGCCGGTGACCAGGATGCTGGTGCCGTAGACCTTGTTCAGCCCCTCGATGCGCGAGGCGAGGTTCACGTGGGAGCCCAGCGCCGTGTACTGCATGCGGTCGGAAGAGCCGACATTGCCCACCACCACCTCCCCCAGATGCAGGCCGAAGCGGGTCGGCATCGGCGGCATGCCGGCGGCGAGGCAGGCGTCGTTGATGGCGCGGTTGACCGACAGGCAGCCGAGCGCGGCAAGGCAGGCGTGCTCCGCATGGTCGGGGTCGGGGCGCGGCGCGTTCCAGAAGGCCATGATGGCGTCGCCGATGAACTTGTCCACGGTGCCGCCATGGCCGTGGATGCAGGCGGTCATCCGCTCGAAATAGGTGGTCAGCCGGTCCAGCACCTGCTGCGGCGGCATGGACTCGCTGGTGGCGGTGAAACCGGCGATGTCGCTGAACAGGATGCTGAGGGGGCGCGTCTCGCCGCCCAGCTCGCCGCCGTCGCCGGTCACGATGATGTCGCGCACCAGCGCCTTCGGCACATAGGCGCCGAAGCGGCGCAGCCCGCCCTTCATGGCCTCCACGGCGCCGGCCAGCTCCGCCACCTCCTGCACGCGGGTGCGGACGGCGAAGCGGCCGGTCAGGTCGAAATGGCGGATGCGCTTGGTCTCCGACACGATGTCCTGCATCGGGCGGGTCAGCCGGTGCGACAGCCAGAGCAGCAGCAGGACCGACACCGCCAGCAGCCCGGCGCCGATCACGACGATGCGGTAGGTGGCGCGGCGCAGCGAACCGACGAACTCGTCCACCTCCACCGCCACGCCGACGGTCCAGCCGCTGCCGATCCCGTCGGCCAGGGTCGCGAACTCGACGATGTAGTCGCGGCCCTGCGGCCCCAGCGGGGCGATGAAGCGGTCGCCGGCCCCGCCGTTGCGGCGCTCCACCGCCTCGGCCAGCACCGGGTCGGGGAAGGACGCGGTGGTGTGGAGCGACGCCGTCGCGCTGTCGCCGCCGACCAGCAGGTCGGCCCGGTTGTGGCAGATCACCCGCCCGTTGCCGTCGATCACGAACACCGCCCCGGACGGCCCGATGCGCAGGGCGTCCAACCGGGCCGCCAGCCGGTCCAGCGAGACGTCGGCCCCGATGGTGCCGATGGGCACCCCGTCGTCGGTGGCCATCCGGTAGGAGACGGTGACCACCGGCCGGCGGGTCGCCGGCAGGACGAAGGCGTCGGACATCACCGCCACGCCCGCCTTCTGCGCCGCCACGTACCAGGGGGCGGTGCGCGGGTCCTCCGTCGTCTCCGTCCGCTCCACGCCGGTGACCTGCCCCCAGGAGCGCAGATAGAAATAGGAGTCGGCGAACCGGCCGGAGCTGGCGTCCTGCATGCGCAGGGCGAGCGCGCTCCCCGGTGGCGGCGCGGCGGGGCCGAAGCGTCCGCCGTCTGGCGCCAGCCGCGCCATCTGGAAGAAGGCGCCGTCCCCGGCGAAGCCGACATAGAGGGAGGCGAGCTGCGGCAGGGTGGCCAGGGCGTCGGAGAAGTAGCGCAGCGATTCGATGCGCCTCAGCCCGTTCCGGTCGATCCGCCCGAACCCGGCCATCGCCTCGGCGACGCGGGCCACCGGGCTGACCAGACCGTTCAGGTCGTTGGTGACCGTCTGGGTGGTGCGCGCGATGGACTGCGAGGCCACTTCCAGCGCGGTGCGGGAATTCTCGTGGTAGAGATAGCTGAGCATCACCGCGATCAGCGGCACCGTCGTCAGCAGGAAGACCAGCGCGATTCCCACGCGCAGGCGTATCCGGTACGGCGTCTGGGACATCGGGCGGTCTCCGGAGGGCCAGGGGAGCAGGGACAAGGGGAGCCTCAGCCGCCGGCCGGGGCGGACAGGTCTCGGACGAAGAGGAGGCGGTCGTGCCCGTCGTGCTTGGGCTTGCGCGCGAACACGCGCATGCCGACCGACAGCATCCCGCGCACGCTCGCGGTGTTCTCGGGCCGGACGGTGGCGAACCAGTAGCGGTGCCGGCCCGGCGTCAGGACCCCTTGTGCGGCGGTTTCGATCAGGCGCCGGTGCAGACCCTGCCCGCGCCGGTCCGGATGCACCAGGATGCCGGTGAAGTGCAGAGCCTGGTCGAGATCCCCGTCCGGAAGGCCGTAATCGCGGCCCAGATTGTGGGAGGCCCGGCCGGGAAACTGCACGGCGAGGAAAGCGGCGAGCGCATGGTCGGTCACAGCCCCGAGGACCACCCCGTGCCCCTCCGCCGGCCCGGCAAGCATGTCGGACAGCTCGGCCGCGGTGAGCGGGTGCATCAGCGGGCCGCAGGCCTCCCGCTGCAACGCCAGGACGGCGCCCAGCGCGTCCGGGGTCAGGAGGGCGAAGCACAGGCCGGTCATCGTCCGCCCTCCGTCCGCGCCCGCCCGATGCGGTGCGGGACGGTCCGCCGCCAGGTCAGCAGGGCGAAGAGCAGCAGGCTTCCGGCCAGCAGCCCGCCGATCACCCCCACCCCCTCCGGCCCGGCGCCCAGCGGGACGGCGGCGGCCAGCGTGCCGAACAGCAGCGGCCCGGCGGCCTGCCCGAGCTTGCGGGTGTTGACGTGCAGGGCCAGCACGGAATCGCGTCGCCGCGCCTCGCGCGCCGCCAGAAGCTCGGCATGGCGGATCTGGGCGGACAGCCCGAAGCTTTCCGCGAGGCCGATCAGGAACACCGTGGCGAAGGCCGTCCACAGCGACGCCTGGAGGCCGAACAGCGCCAGCGCCCCGGCGATCATCGCCGCCGACAGCAGGGTCACCCCCGGGATCGGAAGGCGCTGCGCCGCCATCCGGGTCAGCAACGGCCCGGCCAGCACGACGCACAGGCCGTGCAGCAGGTAGGCGCGGCCCACCGTCGCCGACGACAGGCCGAGGTCCGCGATGAACAGCGGCAGGTAGAAGGGCAGGAACATCGCCGCCACCGCGGTGGGCAGGGAGATCAGCGCCAGGAACAGCGGCACCTTGATGCGCCGCCGGCGCGGGTGAACCGTCCCGCATGGCGTGGGAACCGCCGCGGGCGCGCAGTGCGTGTCCGGCGGCACGGCTCCGGGCAGGCGGGGGATGCCGAAGGCGGTGTAGAGCAGCCCGGCGACCGGAATCAGGGCGCCCGCGGCGAACACCGTCACCGGGCCGTAGGTGGTGGAGAGCAGGGCGCCCGACACCGCCCCGCAGTTGACCCCGGCGTACATGCCGGCGAACAGGCCGGGTTGCAGGGCGGAACTGTCGGCAACACCCCGCAGCCGCCCGATCAGGGCGTTCGCGGCGATCAGCCCGGCCATGCCGCCCGCCCCGCCCAGCCCGCGGGCCACCACGAACAGCAGCGGGTCGGCGGCGGCCGCCGCCGCCGCGGCCAGAGCCATCCCCGCCGCCGTCGCCGCGAAGCCAGCCAGCGAGACCGCCCGCCAGCCGACTCGTCCGGTCAGCCGTCCGGCGGCCAGCGCCGCGACGACCCCGCACAGCATCTCCGCCGTCAGGGGCGCCGCGGCGACCTGGGGCGGCGACAGCAGGGGAAAGGGGTTCCCGCCGAAACTGGTCATCAGCAGCGGCACGAAGGACACCGGCAGGAAGGCGCCGAAATACATCAGAAAAGCCGAGAAGCGGATGGAGCCCGCGAAATCACCGGTCGCGCCCGACACGGGCCTTGCCGGTTCGGCCCGCCCGTTTCCGGTGCGGCGGGCCATCCGCGTCCGTCCGCCGAGCACGCGGTCCATCTCGAACATGAACAGAAGCGAGGTGACGAGGATGGTCGCCATGTCCAGCCCGAACTCGGTCAGCTGGGCGGCCACCCGGTCGCCATCCACCACGGCCACAAGCTCGCGCCCCTCGCCGCCGCGGTCCTGGGCGAGCGGCCAGCGCAGCGTCACGTCCGGCATGTCCGACAGGAAGGGGACACCGCCCACGATGTGGCGGGCGTCGTGACTCGGCGGGGTAATGCCGGGGAGGGCCAGCTCGATGGACTGCAGGGTGGGCATGCTGGCGCGGATGCGCTCGAAATAGCCGTCCACCCCGGCCAGCGACCCATAGTCCAGTCCGCGCCGGACCACCGACTCGACGTCGTTGCGGATCATCCGGGCGACGATCTGGGTCGCCTGTTCGGCGGCATCCAGATGGGCGGTGGAGATCAGCGTGTAGCATTCCGCCGCCGCCGCGGTCTGGGCGGCCAGCATCGCGCCGAGCGCCAGCAGCCGGCGCAGGCGCTCCAGGCGGACCCGTCGTGCCTCCGGCGCGCGGCGCAGCCCGAAGGCCATCGCCAGCCCGGTCAGGCCGAGGAAGCCGACCGTTCCCAGCCCCGTCCACAGGAGTTGCGGCAGGGTGCGGTCGCGGAAGTCCTCCACCCGGTCGTCGACCCGGGCGCTGTCGGATTGGACGATGAGAAAGCCGGCGGGAGCGTCGGCGGTCCGTCCGTCCCGCTCGGCCTCGCCGGGATTGCGGATCGGCAGATAGAGGCTGTAGGTGCCGTGGTCGGGCTCGTGCCGGAACCAATGGGGACGCCGCTCCAGCTCCGCGCGGGCGCGGCGCAGGGTGGCCTCCTCCATCGGCTCCACCGGTCGGCCCTTGGCGGTGGCGACGACGCGCCCGTCGGCCACCGCCACCCCGATCCCCCGCGCCCAGGGCAGATTGGCGGCAAGCTGGTCGAGAATCGCTTCCAGCCCGTAGAAATCGTCCAACGGCTTGCCGTAGCCCAGTGCGTCCTGGACGTTCTCCACGGTCTTGCCGCCGACCACCGCGAAGGCGGCCATCAGCGTGCCCGCGTAATTCTGGCGGAAGGACCCGAGATTGATGCTCAGGCTGAAGGCCAGGGTCACCCCGACCAGAAGCACCGACACCAGGAAGGCGCGGAGGGGGCCGGAGCGGCCGGACGGGGCGCCGGGTGAGGCCATGGCTAGAGCACTCCGTGCAGTGAATCCGCCGCCAGCAGGGCCGGGAAGGGGATGCGGTAGCCGATGGTGGCCGCGGTCGCGGCGTTCCAGGCGATGGACGGGGTGTCGAAATAGACCTGCGGCAGGTGGCGCAGCGGCTCGCCGGCCATGACGCGGGCCAGGGTGGCGGCGCCAAAATGGCCGATGCCCGCCATGTCGGCGCGGGCGATGCTCATCAGCGCGCCGCGCTCCACCTCCTCGGGGCCGAGTTGAGAGAAGGTCGGGATGCGCCGTTTCAGGAAGGGTCGGGCCAGCGCGGTGAAGCGGTCCAGCGGCCAACGCCCGTAGGTGATGTAGACGGCCTCGGCCTCGCGCGACAGCCCGTCCCAGGCGGCGGTCAGATCAACCTCGTAGCGGTACTGGTCGAGATGGTCGATCGGCGCGCGGACATGCCGGCGCACCAGCGCGAAGCCGAGCCGCTCGGCCGTCGCCTCGATGTCGGGCAGCGAGGCGATGGCCCGCCCCGTCGGGCTGTCGTCGTAGGCGATGCCCAGCCGCCGGAACCCGAAGGTCTTGTGGAAGATGGAGAGCTGGCGCTGGAAGCGCCGCGGGTCGAGATGCGCCCACACATGATCGCGCCCGGTGTCGGTCTCCGACTCGACGATCCCGGCGGCGATCGGGTTGGTGCAGGAGAAGGCGAGGACCGGCACCCGGTGGGCGTCGGTCGCCAGGGCGACCCCGGCCACCGTCCCCATGACGATCATCAGGTCGATGTCGGGCGGGTCCTGCAGGCGCCTCACCAGCGCGGCGGCGCCCTCGGCCGTCAGATTGGTGGCGTGAGCGTCGGCAACGAACTCCAGAACCGGACTGCCGGCTCGGGCGGCCAGCCAGGACCACAGGGCCGCGGTGTCGGTCTGGCCCGGACGGTAGGGCATGCCGGTCAGTTCGCCGGTCCAGCCCATCCGCTCCAGCTCGCCCAGGATGGCAGCGAGGGTCGCGGCGTAGTTGCCGTAGGGCATGGATTCGGCGTAGCCGACGCGCCAGCGCCGCGGCACGTCCCGGACCGAGGGGAGCGGTCGGGGGGCGGCCAGCACCGTGGCCGGCGGGCAGAGGGCGCCGAGGCTGGCGCCGAGACCGGCGGCGGCGGCGCCGGCCATCCAGCCGCGGCGGGTGATCGCCGTGGCTCCGGGGGCGTCGGAGGAGGAATGCGGGCTCATTCCGGCTGCTCCTCTCCCGTGGCGCCGGTCCGGTAACGGCGGACGACCCGCGGTCCGAGAAGCGGGACCGCGCTGGGCCGCAGCCCGGACCGCGCCGCGATGTCCTCCACCGTGATCCGGTGATCGCCCTGCCGCCCGATCAGGACCGCCTCGTCGCCCGGCTGGACGCCGGGGATGTCCGTCAGGTCGGCCAGAAGGCCGCTCATGAAGGGGCGCGCCAGGATCGGCGCCGGGCGGCCACGGATCAGCAGCACTCCGCCGGCAAGCCGGTGCAGATGGTGTCCGTCGGAGAAGCCGAAGGGCAGGACCGCCACCGGTATGCGCCGGGGCGCCGCGCTGGCGGCGGCGTAGTCAGCGACGTCGCCCGGCTCCAGCGCGGTCACGCGGGTGACGCGGGCCTTCAGGCTCATCACCGGGGCGAGGGGGAGGGGCGACTCACCGTCCACCATGCGGATGCCGAACAGGGCGGCTCCGCACCGCACCGCCGTGCAACCGATGCGCGCCGCGGCCGCGGTCAGCAGGGGCCGGCCGAGCGCCGGGCTGCTGAGCGCGTGGACCAGCGGCGGCAGCAGCCCGGCGGCCCGAGCCACGTCGACCGCCTCGCCGAACCGCTCCAGCTCCGCCAGGCCGCCGTCCTCATAGGGGCCGTAGGCGCCGGACAGGTGGGTGTAGAGCCCCTCCAGCCGCAGCGTCGGCGCGCTGGCGACCGCGGCCAGCAGGTCGGTCAGGTCCGCCTGCGGCGCCCCGAAGCCGGCGAAGCCGGTGTTCACCCGGACATGCACATCGACCGTCCGGCCGGCGCGGTTGGCGGCGGTGGCGAGCGCCCGCGCCTCGATCAGGCTGGTCACGGTGGCGCCCAGCCGGTGCAGGGCGGGCAGCCGGAGCTGGCTGGACAGCGGTGGGTCGATGACCAGGATGGGGGCCGTGACTCCGGCCCGCCGCAGGGTGATGCCCTCGCCCATGTCGGCCACCGCCAGCCCGTCGACCCCGAACCGCTGGAGCGCCCGCCCGACCGGTCCGGCGCCGTGGCCGTAGGCGTCCGCCTTGACCACCCCAAGGACCGCCTGACCGGGGGGAAGGCCGCGGCGCAGCCGTTCCAGGTTCCGGCCGAGGGCGTGCAGATCGATGTCCGCCCAGGCGGTGGTGCTGCCCCGCCGGCCCGTCCGCGTTCCCGTCATGCAAGGAACTTCGCGCTGATGTCGGTCGAGGATTCCCGGCCGATCTTGTCGAAATGCTGATCCAGGAACTCCTCGGCCTTGTGGCGGCCCGTTTCGAACATGTAGGTCAGGAAGTCCCAGTCGGCGTTCAGCTTGCTGGTGACGCCCAGCTTCTCCACCACCTCTTCGGCGTCGACGGTGTGGATGTGCATCTTCTTGTGCTTGTCGGGGCTCAGCTCGCCGGCATCGATCAGCTTGGAGACGAAGTCGACGACGCGCAGCTCGCGCATCATGCTGGAGTTGAAGCTGAGCGTGTTGACGCGGTCCATGATCTCGCGGGCGGTGCGCGGCGGCACCGGCACGCGGACGGGGTTGATCTGGACGATCAGGATGTCGCGGCTGTCGCACTGGTCGATCAGCGGGAACAGCGGCGGGTTTCCGGAATAGCCGCCGTCCCAGTAGAAGGCGTTGCCGACCTGCACCGCCTGGAACAGAAAGGGCAGGCAGGCCGAGGCGAGCACCGCGTCCACCGAGATGTCCTTGGGGCCGAACACCTTCAGCCGGCCGGCGCAGACGTCGGTCGCCGCGATGAAGGTCTTGCAGGCCGGCGCCTTGCGCAACCGCTTGAAGTCCACCACGTCCGACAGCACGTCGCGCAGCGGGTTCATGTTCATCGGGTTCAGCTCGTACGGCGACATCATGCGCGACAGCGCGTCGAACATCTGCCAGAGCGGGGAAAAGTCCATGTTCCCCTTGCTGAACATCTTGTCGAGCGGGGTCGGCTGAAGCGGACCCTTCTTCGCCTCGTCGGAAATGCGGCGCCAGAACTCGCGCAGCTTGCTCCGCGCCCCCTCGGGACCGCCGATGGTCAGGCCGTAGGCGGTGACAGCGCAGTTCATGGCGCCGGCGCTGGTTCCGACGATGCCGTCGATGGTCAGGCGCCCGTCCTCCAGGATGCGATCGAGCACGCCCCAGGTGAAGGAGCCGTGGGCGCCGCCCCCCTGGAGCGCGAGGTTGATCGGCTTGGCGCTCTTGCGGTTGGCGGGCTGGACGGCGGGGGCGGGCATGGTCTGGTCGGGCATGGATGGCTCCGGTCGTGGAAATCGTTGAGCGAAAGCGTCGTGGAAAAGGTCGCGCTCGGGTGGCGATGCTGGTCAGAGCGCCGGCTTCATCGTCTTGGATGGCGGAGTGGTGGAGGGCTTGGGCGGACGCGTTCTGGTCAGCACGCCGTGCTTGGTCGCGCGCCGCGACTGCGGCGTGTCGGGGGGCGGCTTCGCCAGCAGGTCGCGATGGTCGGGAACCGCGCTGCGCAGGTAGCTGCGGATCTGCTGAATCCATTTGCGCGCCAGCTCTTCGGAGATCGACAGCTCGGCGGCGATGTCCGCGTAGGGCTGCTCCTCGATGAAGCGCATGCGGGCGGCCTGGCGCATCCGCTCGTCCCGGATGCCGTCGAGCGACTCCAGAACCTTGGCGAGCAGGGCGCGGTCGGCGTTGGTGCGTTCCGGGTCCATGGCGTCCCGGCCGCTGGTCCCGTCGGCGATGGAGGCGATTTCGACGAGGGAGCCGACCAGGACGGGATGGCGCTGGTGGGCGCGGTGCCGGTCGATGAAGTGGTTGATGGCGGTGCGGCGCAGCCAGGTGCGCGTCTTGATGATGGATCGCGCGTAGAGGGGAAGGGCTTCCGACAGATTGATGCAGAGCCCGCTCAAGCAGTCGTGGATCTCCTGCCTGTTTCCTTTGCACAACCTGTGATACGTCCAAAACAGGTCGGTGTAGTGGCGGCACCAGAAGACCCAGAAAGCCGTCTGATCCCGGGTCGCGATGCGCTCCAGAAGGCCGGAATCGTCCAGCTCGTGGAGATTTTCCCCCGTATGGGAGTGAAGCCGGGGTGATCCAGCCATGGACAGGGAAGGCCAGGAGCGTTTCGGTTCCCGCCGCCGGTCCAACGCCGATCCGGTGGGGGCGCCCCCCAGAGGTTGCATTCTTTGCTGCATATGACGTCCCTTGCGCGTTTAGCTCAAGGGACGCTCGCCAAGTTCTATGCGTGAACGAAATGGATATACTTTTTTTCGAAATACCTATGTATTTCGTACGATCTTATCTAAAAAATGGCCGATCAAAACGCAACCGCACTATGTCTTGATAATCAAGCCATGGCTATACGCGCGCATACAGGCGCGTCGGTTCTATCGGTTGGTGTCGAAGGATGGCGAAGCGGCTAGTAACGCCGTGCGGCAGCGGGCCGTTTAGAAGAGTGAGGATGAAGATTTATTAACCAAAAGAACACAATCCTCGGCTCCGATGCCGATGAGTGTTTCGAAAATTCCACATTTCAGGAAATTGGCGCTGCCACGCGCGGGGCCATTCGAATTCTGTGTCGAATGGCAGGAGTGGAGGGGCTCGAACCCCCAACCCCCGGTTTTGGAGACCGGTGCTCTACCAATTGAGCTACACTCCTGTCGCCGCCTTGCAGCGGGAAGCCGCTTGTAGGCGATTTCCGGGCCGTGCACCAGAGGAAAATTGCGACGATCGTGTTTGGAGCGCGCTCTCACCGCAGCGACAAGGGGCTTGGCGGTGAAGCGCGCCAGCATGGCCGCCGCCGGCGTGTAACACGGGCGACGGGGAAAGAAAAAATTTACCAAGGAACGTTGCGTTCTGACACAAAACGAATAACGTCCGCGTCCCGGCGGCAGAATTCGTCTTCTTTTGAAAATATAGATTTCAATTTTAAAATATAATGCGGCGGCAATGTCAGGATCTCCGGAGCCGCTTGGCCGAGTGCGACCGGATGCGGCGTGCGGACAAGCTCGGGAACTTCTCCCCTCCCGGTCTTGCCGGCGTCGATCGAGGTCCGGGCCATCCGGTGTCTGAAGGCCGCGGACACGTGCTACCATGGGGCCTTCCGCCGGAGGAGTTCGGGACGCCGTGCAGATGGACAGAAAAAGCGCTCAGGATGGGCTGATGGCATGGTCGCGGACCCCGCATGCTCCCGACACCCGGGACCTTGCCCGCATCCTGCTCCATCGCTGCAGCGGCCGGCCGGTTTCCTACGTCCATGGGCTCGGGCTGGAGGCGGGCGCGCTGGCCGCGCTGATCGATGCGCACTTCCCGGCCGCCGCCGCGGGTTGGACGCCCGGCACCTGCTTTTCCGATCACGTCAAGCGTTTGGGCGGAGTCCGATGCGGCTGTGCCGGGGTGACGTCGGCCGTATCGCGTGAGGGCAACAGCGCGGACAATTGGCTCCTGCGCGAGGAACGGGACTTTCGCGATTTGTTGATGCGCCATCGCCTGGAGAACGACGCATCGGCGCTGCCGCTTGCCGATGTCATCGCCCGGGCCTGTCTTGAGAACGACCATCTTTGGCGCAGCCTGGGTCTGGCGGATCGTCCCCATTTGGCGGCACTCCTTGCCCGCCATTTCCCGTCCCTGGCCGAGGCCAACACGCGGAAGCTCCGCTGGAAACGCTTCTTCTATGAATGCCTGTGGGCTGAAGGGCGTCCGGTCGCAAGGCCGACGGTCTGCGACGCATGCCTGCATCAGGCCGAATGCTATGATGGCACCGCTTCATACCATCAGCGTGGAACCTGACACATCAGGCTCCACGCTTGCCTTCGAACGGCGGGCGCGGCCGTCCGGAGGTGTGATTTACCGTGCTCTCGACTCCGGCCGCCGCAGCGCGCGGGTTGCGAGCAGCCGGCGTGGGAGGCGGCGGGCGAGGCCGATGGCGATGCCGGTGGCGTGCAGCATCGCGGTGGAAAGCACGAAGCCCAGGCCGTAGAGGAAGGGGTCTGCGGTTTGCGGCATCTCGGTGCCATGGGCATGGCCGTGCAGCACGGCGAAGGCTCCGACCAGGACCGCGGCGGCGGCGGCCGGCACCCGCTTGTTCAGCAGCACCAGCAGCCCGAGCACCGCCACCGAGGCGGCGATTCCGGCTTCGACCGCCGGGAGCGCGATCCCGGCCATGCCGAGCACGGCGCCGCCGGACAGCATGGCGATGAAGGCCGTCGGCAGCAGCCAGATCGCGCGCCCGCCGTTCTGCGCCGCCCAGACGCCGACCGCCAGCATGGTCAGCAGATGGTCGATGCCGGTCAGCGGGTGGAGAAGCCCCTGAACGAACATCGCGCCGCCGGCTTGTCCGGTGTGGGCGGCCGCCGGCAGGGCGAGCGTCGCCACGAGAAGGCCGGCGGTGCCGGCGGAAAGCAACCTGTTCATCGGAACGATCTCCTATGGGGTTCGACCGGCCGCTTCGCCCCGGTCAGGCGAGCAGGGAGGCCTTCAGATGCCCTCGTCCGGCTTCCGCCTCGTCGACTTGGCGAAGCAGGTCGAGGGTGATCCGTGCGTCGGCTTCCTCGACGCGGGAAAGAGCGAAACCCAGATGGACCAGGACCCACTGCCCGACCTGATCGGACAGGGCTTCCCCCGGTTCGACGATGCAGGAAAGATTGACCTCCCGCCGTTCGCCCAGGATGTCGGCGACGGCGAGCATCCGCACGGCGTCGGCGATAGCGATGATCCTGGCCGGAACTCCAAGACACATGGCAGGGCTCCTTGTCGCGGTGGTCACGCCACTTCCAGTTCGACCAGCGTCAGGTCGTCGCCGCCGCGCGGGGTCAGGCGCAGGCCGCCGCAGGCCGGGCAGGGGGCGATCCGCGTCGGGACCTCCCTCTCGCGGGCGCAGTCCTCGCACCACACCAGGCCGGGCGGCTGGTGGATGTCGACCGTCGCGCCGTCGGCCAGTGTGTCGCGTCGGATCACGTCGAAGGCGAAGCGGAGAGCGTCCGGATCGACGCAGGCGAACTGGCCCACCGCCAGTTTGATCCGCGTGACCCGGTGAAAGGCGTGGCGCCGCGACTGCTCCTCCAGCAACTCCAGCAACCGTTCGCACAATGACAGCTCATGCATCGTCCTTCTCCGCTGTGAGAGCCGGTGGCTGCGGGACCTGGTTGGGAAACGCCGTGGCGGACCGACCATGCCCTGGCGCGTCATCGCTCGAAAAACGGAGATGGCGGGTCGATGGCAGGCCGCCCAACAGGCGGCTTGTTGAGATTATTCTCAAAAATTACCACTGAATGATCAATGTTGTAAATGTCAAAACGAAGAAATGGCGAAATTTTTTGCCAATAAAAGAGCCTTGATAAGCCATTTCTATGGCGCAATAAGTGGGTCTTATTCTGAATTCATCGGTGATTATTTATGGTGAGCCGGAATGTCGCATGTCGCTGCGTGACGGTTGGGTGCAGAGTTGGACAGCGGATGCCGGACCCTCACCGCCCGCACCTGTCGCCACAGCTTGGGTTTCGGCCCCATCATGGAACACGCAACCGCCTGCGCGGCCCCGCTCCCCGCTCCGCAGTCGCCGGCTTCCCCGCTGTCCCGTCACGGATTCCGGCTGGTGCCGGCGACCGTCTGCACCGGATCGGGCATCGACCGGCGGGAGGAGAAGATCGTCGACGAGGTGCCGATCGGGCTGCTCTATGCCGACGATCTCTTCGCCGTCATGCTGGCGACGCCCACCGACCTGGAGGATTTCGCCACCGGCTTTTCCCTCAGCGAAGGGATCGTCGGCAGCGCCGATGAACTGGCCGTCACCGCCATCGACGAGCTGACGGACGGAGTCCGCATCCGCATGCAGCTGCCGGTGGAGCGGCTTGCCGCCCTGCTGCGCCGCAAGCGCAATCTGATGGGCGGGTCCGGCTGCGGCCGTTGCGGCACCGACAGTTTCGCGGACACCCTGAGGCCGCTCGATCCGCTCCGCTCCACAGCCTGTTTCGCGCCGGAGGCGATCCACCGTGCCATGGCGGCTTTGCCGTCGGGACAGAGCCTGAACCGGGAAACCGGGGCGGTCCATGCCGCCGGGTTCGCCCGGCCCGATGGCGCGCTGGTGGCGGTGCGCGAGGATGTCGGCCGGCACAACGCGCTCGACAAGCTGATCGGGGCGCTGGCCCGCGCCCGCATCGACCCCACCGGCGGCTTCGTCGTGGTGTCGAGCCGCTGCTCCTTCGAGTTGGTCCACAAGACGGCCGCCGCCGGCATCCCGCTGATCGCGGCCATCTCCGCCCCGACCTCGCTGTGTGTGGGTTTCGCCGCGACGGTGGGGGTCGGGGTCGTCGCCTTCGTGCGCGAAAGCCGCCTCACGGTCTACGCCGTCCCGTCGCGGGTCGCGATGTCCGTATAAACCGTGCCTGGGTCAAAAGCACCGCGGGCCGGTTCATCGCCAGCCCGCGGTTTTTTTACGGTCAATGGGTCGCCGCCGGTTGTCCGATCGACGGCAGCGGCTTGCGCGGCGGCAGCGGGGTCAGGCCGCCCAGGCCCTTGCGGTAGATCAGCCAATAGATGCCGCCGACGAACACCGAACCGCCGACGATGTTGCCCAGCGTGGCGAACAGCAGGTTGTGCAGGATGCCGCCCGCCGTGATCATCGACACGTCCAGCCCGGCCGGGACATGGCCCGTCACCTTGAGCAGATAGGCCAGCGGCAGGAAATACAGGTTGGCGATGCAGTGCTCGAAGCCGGCGGCGACGAAGGCGGCGACCGGCAGGGTCAGGGCGACGATCTTGTCGGTCACCGTGCGGCCGGCGTAGGCGAGCCACACCGCCAAGCAGACCAGCAGGTTGCACAGGATGCCCTTGAAGAAGATCGTCACGGCGTCCGGGGCGATCTTGCCGATGGCGAGCTTCAGGACGGCGGCGCCGACGGCACCGTTGTTCATCTCGGTGTGATGCGACAGGTAGATCAGGACGACGAGGCCGATGGCCCCGACGGCGTTGCCGATCCAGATCGTCGCCCAGTTGCGCAGGACCTGGGCCGTGCTGATCTGGCCGTTGGCCCGCGCCATCACGATCAGGCAGTTGCCGGTGAACAGCTCCGCCCCGCCGACCATGACCAGCGACAGGCCGAGCGAGAAGACCAGCCCGCCGAGCAGCCGCTGGACCGCAAAGCTGAGGGCGGGGTCGGCCAGCACGATGACGAAGAACATGCCGCCCAACCCGATGCCGCCTCCGGCGACCACCGCCAGCATGAAGCTGGGCAGGAACGGCATCGTCGCCTTCTTCACCCCCAGCTTTTCGACCTTGTCCTGGATCTCGGCGGGCGCGTAGGCGTCCATGCCGAGAACCGGCGTGTCTTTCGACGCAGAGTCCCCCATGGCGAAACTCCTTCACATGTCTTGAATTGCCCCGAACACCGGATCAGCCCACCGTCTCGTAGGCCTCGAATCCTTCGCCGCGCACCAGCCGGTCGTGCACGGCCTCCACCGCGCCGCGGACGGTGCTGGTGACCGGCGCGAAGAAGCTGGTGTCCTCCGGCTGGATGCCCAGGAACAGGATCTCCGGCACGGTCTCGCGCAGGCTGTCGATCAGGAAGTTGAGCGGGATGGCGTGGGTGGTGACCATGAACTGCTCGGCGACGCTGTCCTGCTCGATCAGCCGGACCGCGCCCGGCGGCAGTTGCATATCCGCGGCATCGACGATCAGCACCCGGCGCGGCGCCAGCGAGCGGACGTGGTGGGTGTGGTTTTCCGGGACATCCTCCCCGTCCACCACGGTCCAGCCGGGGGCGGGCTCCTCGTCAAGAAGCTGGGCCAGCAGCGAACCGGCGCCGTCGTCGCCGCGCAGGACGTTCCCAACCGTGAACACGACATCGGTCATGACAGCCGTCTCCCCATCAGATAAATCGCCGGTTCGCGCCGGATGGCCTCCAGCGCCGCGCCCAGCCCGTCCAGCCACGCCGCCACGTCGGGCGGGGTGGTCGGCCGCGCCGCCGCGATGGCCGCCAGCAGCGGCCGGGTGTGGGTGCCGTCCACCGTGATCTCGCCGAAGCGGAGCAGGCCGGACAGCTTGCGGTGGGCCTCCTCGTGGTCCTTCAGCGCGTCCAGGACGCGGTCGAACACCGCGGCGGTGCAGCGGAAGGCCGGCGTGAAGCAGTCGAAGACCCCGACGTGATGCCCGATGGCCAGCGAATAATAGACCACCTGTTTGGCGTCCTCCGGGATGTCCTCCTTGCGCTCCAGCACCTTGGCGTTCAGTTGGTAGAACACCACCTCGGGCTCCCGGCCGCGACCGTTGCGCAGGCCGGGGATGGAGCCGGGATCGGCGTGCGCGAGGGTGCTCATGACGCCTCTCCCCGAATGGTCCGCTGCACGACCTCCGCCAGCCGGCCGATGATCTCGGCGCGGCGCGGGTCGCGCTCCGCGGCGATGGCCGCCGTCATGCGGTCGGGGAGGGTGAGGGCGCCGGGGGCGCGCGCATGCCCTTCCAGCAGGGCCATGAACTCCTCCACGATGGTGCGGCCCTGGCGGTAGCCGGCCATGCGCCGCGCCTCCCGCTCCAGCCGGACCCGCAGCGCGTAGGGGATGTCGGGGTGGGCCAGCGCGGCGGCCTCGCCCGCGGCCTCGACGTGGGTTTCGGCCTTCAGCTTCTGCTCCAGCAGGCCCAGCGCCACGGCGAAGCCGTGGATGGTCGCGGCCGGCGTCGGCGGGCAGCCGGGAATGTAGACGTCCACCGGCACGATGTTGTCGGTGCCGCCCCAGACGCAGTAGAGGTCGTGGAAGATGCCGCCGGTGCAGCCGCAGGCGCCGTAGGAGACGACGATCTTCGGGTCGGGTGCCGCCTCGTAGGCGCGCAGCGCCGGCATCCGCATGGAGCGGGTCACCGCCCCGGTGAACAGCAGGATGTCGGCGTGGCGGGGCGAGGCCACCACCTTGATGCCGAAGCGTTCCGCGTCGAACACCGGGGTGATGGAGGAGAAGATCTCGATCTCGCAGCCGTTGCAGCCGCCGCAATCGACGCGATAGACGTAGGCGGAGCGCTGGATGTTCTTCAGCAGCGCCGTCTTCATCGTGGCGATCTGCTCGCTGGTGGAGACCGGCGACATCTCCGCCACCAGGGCGTTGGGGGCGAGTGGTGCGTTCATGGCGTGGTCTCCCGTTCCTTGACCGCGTGTTCGGTTTCCGAATGGCCGGCGTCCATTTGCCCGGCGTCCATCTGTCGGGCGATCCCCATGCCGGCGATCTGGTGGACGTCCTGGGCGCGCTTGCAGGCCGGGCAGGTCGCGGCGGTCAGGCGCAGCCGCTCCGCCTCCTCGGCGCTGCGGGCGCTTTGGCCCAACAGGCGGGCGACGTAGTCGACCTCCTTGGCCGGGGCGAAGGGCTTGCCGCAGCAGGCGCAGCCGGCCAGCGTGAAGACGGCCTTGCGCGTCAGGTCCGCCTTGCTGCCCACCGCCAGCTCGAAATCGGCGGACAGGCGGATGGCGCCGGTCGGGCAGGATTCCTCGCAGCGGCCGCAGAAGACGCAGCGCCCGTAGTTGATCGACCAGGTGCGGCTGCCGGCGGCGGTGTCGGTCTCCATCTGGATGGCGTTGGCCGGGCAGGCGACGGTGCAGGCAGCACACGCGATGCAGTCCGCCGCCCGGTGTTCCGGCTTGCCGCGGAAGTCCTTGCAGACCTCCATCGGGGCGAAGGGGTACTTGACCGTCGCCTCGCCCGTGCGGAGGATTTCCTTGAGTAGCTTGAGCATTGGTCGCCCCCGTCACTTCAGCGGTGAGTCCGTGCGTTCGCGGCAGTAGCGCTCCATCTCCTTGTAGGCGATGGTCTTGGAGCGCTTCTTGCGGACGTCCACCACGGTCACACGGTCGGTGCAGGAATAGCAGGGGTCGATGCTGCCCACGATCAGCGGGGCGTCCGACACCGTATTGCCGCGCAGCATGTAGCGCAGCACCGGCCAGTTGTTGTAGGTAGAGGCGCGGCAGCGCCAGCGGTAGAGCTTCTGGTTGTCGCCGGTCATCGACCAGTGGATGTCCTCGCCGCGCGGCGCCTCGGTGAAGCCGAGAGCGAACTTGTGCGGGACATAGGTGAAGTCCTCGTTCAGCACCGGGCCGGCCGGGGCCTTGTCGAGCAGCTGTTCGATGATCCACAGGCTGTCGAAGAACTCCGACACCCGCACCAGCGTGCGGGCCAGCACGTCGCAGCCCTGCTCCACATGGACCGGCATGTCGAGCAGCGTGTAGCCGGCGAAGGCGTGGTCGGCGCGGGTGTCGCGGCGGTGGCCGCTGCCGCGCACCACCGGCCCGACCGGGCTGTAGTCGCGGGCGATCTGCGGGTCGAGCCGGCCGACGCCCTTGACGCGGCCGCTGACGTTGGCGGTGGACAGCAGCACCTCGACCAGCCGGGTCACGTCGTCGCGCAGCTCGGCGACCAACTCGCGGGTCTTCGCCTGCTGGTCGCCCAGGATGTCGCGGCGCACGCCGCCGATCAGGTTCAGCGCGTAGGTCTTGCGCGCGCCGGTCAGCAGCTCCGCCAGCGTCATCGCCTTCTCGCGCACGCGGAAGAACTGCATGAAGCCGGTGTCGAAGCCGATGAAATGGCAGACGAGGCCGAGGTTCAGCAGATGGCTGTGCATCCGCTCCGTCTCCAGCAGGATGGCGCGGATGGCCTGCGCCCGCGGCGGCACCACGATGCCCAGCGCGTTCTCCACCGAGCTGGCGTAGGCGACGCTGTGGGCGTAGCCGCAGATGCCGCAGACGCGGTCGGCGAGGAAGGTCACGTCGTTGTAGCCCATCCGCGTCTCGGCCACCTTCTCCATGCCGCGGTGGACGTAGAACATGCGGTAGTCGGCGTCGATGATGTCCTCGCCGTCGACGAACAGGCGGAAATGGCCGGGCTCGTCGGAAGTGATGTGCAGCGGCCCCAGCGGGACGACGCGGGTCTCCTGCTTGGCCTCGTTGATGAATTGGTAGGTCTCGTCGTCGCTGGTCGGCGCCGGCCGCAGCCGGTAGTCCATCGAATCCTTGCGCAGCGGATAGAGTTCGTCCGGCCAGTCGTCGGGCAGGACGAGGCGGCGTTCGTCCGGCAGCCCGACCGGGCGCAGGCCGAACATGTCGCGCACCTCGCGCTCGCCCCACACGCAGGCGGGCACCCGCGGGGTGACGGAGGGGAATTCCAGCGTGTCGGCGGGCACCTCGCAGCGCACCACGACGTGGCAGCGGTCGGCGCCCTCCATGGACAGCACATAGTAGACGGCGTAGGCGCCGTTCAGCGGCCGCTCGTCGTTTCCGACGACCACCGAGAGCCAGCCGTTGTGGTCGTAATAGAGGCTGGCGACCACGTCGGGCAGCGACACCGGCTTGACCGTGATGGTCACCTGGGCGCCGGTCTGCCAGGACTCGTCGAGGATGGCGTGGGGCAGGCTCTCGCGCAGGGAGGCGATATAGCCGCTCCCGACCCGTTCCGGAGTGATGAGGTTCATTTGGAGATCTCCGTCTGCGAGAGGCTGCCGGTCACCAGGGGACCACCGGCGCGCACCGTGTCGTACTGTTGCCAGGGGGCGGCGACCACCGGGCGGCTGTCGCCGTTCATCACCACCGCGGTCGCCTGCTGGACCAGATCGGACAGCGGCTGCGGCACCGCGAAGCCCAGCATCAGCACCAGCACCGCCAGGACGCCCAGCGGGGCCAGCGCCCTCCAGCCGACGTCACCCTTGGCCATCGTCTCCGGGCTCTTGCCCAGCACGCTGTCGGCGACGATCTTCACCAGCCCGGCGATGGTGATGCACAGGAAGAGCGCGACCAGCGCCATGATCCAGCCGTAGCCTTCGTTCAGCCCGGCCATGAAGACCATGAATTCGCTGACGAAGATGTTGAAGGGCGGGAAGCCGGCCAGCGCCAGGGCGCAGGCCATCATCAGCAGGCCGGTGGCCGGGGCCGCGCGCAGCACGCCCTTCACCGCCCGCAGGTCGCGGGTGCCGTATTTCATCAGCACGTTGCCGGCGGTGCAGAAGAACAGGGCCTTGGTGACGCTGTGGTTGATGGCGTGCAGCAGCGCCGCGGCGATGCCGAGCGGCCCGCCGACGCCGAGCGCCACGACGATCAGCCCGACATTCTCGATGCTGGAATAGGCCAGCTTGCGCTTCAGGTCCTGCTGCACGAAGAACAGCAGCGACGACACGCCGACCGACAGCACGCCCAGAGTCAGCAGCAGCGTCTGCGGGAAGCCGACGCCCACCGTGCCGACGGTGATGACGTAGAAGCGGATGACGATCAGCAGGGCGCATTTCAGAAGCACGCCCGACAGCAGGCCGGACACCGGGCTCGGCGCCTCGGAATGGGCGTCGGGCAGCCAGGCGTGCATCGGGAAGATGCCGGCCTTGGTGCCGAAGCCGATCAGGGCGAAGACGAAGGCCAGCTTGACCAGCATCGGGTCCAGCTCGGCGGCGTGGCCGACCAGCGCCGTCCACAGCACCGCCTGATGCGGGTCGGCCAGAACGTCGGCGGCGTTGGAGAAGACCAGCACCGTGCCGTAGAGGCCGAAGGCGACGCCGACCGTGCAGATGACGACGTATTTCCAGGCGGCCTCCAGCGAGGACTTCTGCCCGTACAGCCCGACCAGGAAGGCGGAGCCGAGAGTCGTCGCCTCGATCGCCGCCCACATCATGATGATGTTGTTGGCGGTCACCGCCAGCAGCATGGTGAACAGGAACAGGCTGAAGAAGCCGTAATAGATCCGGACCTTGCCGGCGTCGATCAGGCCGGCCTCCAGGTCGTGGCGGATGTAGGCGATCGAATAGAGGCCGGTCAGCAGCCCGACTACGCCGATCAGCATCATGAAGACGGCGCCGAGCGCGTCGACGAACAGCCAGTCGCCGAAGGCGGCGATGGCGCCGTTCGACAGCACCTGGACCAGCGCCGCGGCGCTCAGCAGGAAGACGTAGCCGATGGAGCCCAGATGGATGCGCTCCAGCAGCGCCACGCTGCCCTGGTCGGTCGCCAGGGTCTCGGGCAGCGACTCCCGGAACCAGGGCAGGGTCAGCAGGAACACCGCCACCGCCAGCGGACCGATCAGGAGGAGGGGGGGAAGGATCGAGGGTACCATGGCGGTCATCCCTTCAGGCTCGTGAGCTGGCGCGCGTCGAGCGTGTGCAGCGTGTCGAAGATCCGCGATCCCAGCGCCGCCATCACCACCACCGCGAAAATCGCGTCGGTGGCGATTCCGATCTCCACCAGCTCCGGCGCGTTGGGGGCCAGCAGGGCCAGGGTCAGGTGCGACCCGTTCTCCATCAGGCAATAGCCGAACACCTGCTTCAGGATGTTCCGCTGCGCCACGATGCAGCCGAGCCCGATGAAGAAGAGGGCGAGCGACACCGCCAGCGCCGGCTTGATGGCGTCGGCCGCCGGCAGCGTCACCTTGGACGCGACGCCGAAGCACAGGATGACGGCGACCGCCGCGCCGACGATGGACAACGCCGTCGGCATCACCGCTCCCGACCCGATGGCCGGATCGCTGAGCCGGCGGAAGGTCCGGTACATGATTGCCGGGACCAGGATCACCTTGGTCAGCAGCGCGGTGAAGGACCAGAGATACAGCTCGCCCGACCCGGTGGCCCCGGCCAGCGCCACGAACAGCATCACCAGGATGAAGCTTTGCAGCGCGTAGAAGCGGGCGGAGTTGGCCGGGTTGCCGGCGAGCGTGACCAGAAGGGAGCTGACGATCAGCAGGCCCGACAGGCCGTTGACGATGAGAAATCCGTTCATGACCGTTCCCTCCCTCAACCGAGCCACGAGGCGGCGATGGAGCTTGAGACCACCGTCATCACCACCAGGGCGACCAGCACGAACTTCATGCCGGCCGGCAGCGGGGCCGCCGCTGCCATGGTGGTGGACGGCTTGCCGGGCACCGAATGGCCCAGCCATTTCAGGAACCAGGCGAAGGACCCGACCGATTCCGCCAGCGCGATGACCACCAGCAGAAGCAGCGCCCAGTGCTGCGCCCCGACCTCGAACCCGCCGGCGAAGATGGCGAACTTGCTGAAGAAGCCGTTGAAGGGCGGCACGCCGGTGATCGCCAGGGCGGCGCAGACGAAGGCGACGCCGAGCAGCGGCGACTTGGTGACGATGCCGCGCAGCGACGGCAGCAGGCGCGTGCCGGCGGTGTAGCTCAGCGCGCCGGCGACCAGGAAGAACAGCGTCTTGGCGAAGGCGTGGTTGAAGATGTGCGCGATGGCGCCCTTGAAGGCGAGGTCGGAACCGAAGACCGACAGCGACAGCGCCAGCAGAATGTAGGCGAGCTGCGTGATGGTCGAATAGGCGAGCAGGCGCTTGAGGTCGACCTGCGGCAGATACATGAAGAAGCCGTAGACCAGCGTCAGCACCGCCATGGTCGAGCCGACCCAGCCGACGATCTCCGGCGCGCCGCCGGACGACATCAGCCCGCGGGCGAAGATGTAGACGCCGACCTTCACCATCGAGGCCGCGTGCAGATAGGCGCTGACCGGGGTCGGGGCCTCCATGGCGTCGGGCAGCCACATGTGGAAGGGAAGCTGGGCCGACTTGCCCCAGGCGGCGACCAGGATCGCCAGCAGCACCACCGCCTTCATCCCCGGCGCCAGATCGGCGATGGCGGAGAGCGCGAAGGTGCCGGTCGACAGGAACAGCAGCGCCGCCGCGACGTAGAGGCCGAGCGAGGCGACGTGGGTGACCAGCAGCGCCTTGGCCGCCGAGCGCAGCGCCTTGGGCGACTCGTAGTAGCCGATCAGGGCCCAGGAGCAGGCGCCCGTCAGCTCGAAGAAGGCGAGCTGGCCGACGACGGTGGAGCTGAAGACCAGCCCGGTCATCGCGCCGATGAACACCAGCAGGAAGGCGTAGAAGCGCCGCCGCCCGATGTCGGGATGCTCGCGGTTGCCGGCGTTCAGGTAGGCGGCGGAATAGACCGCCACCAGCAGGCCGATGGCGATCACCGCCAGCGCGATCAGCACGCTGACGCTGTCCACCACCAGCCCGAGGATCGAGACCGATCCGAAGGAGATCAGCTCGTAGGTGCCGCCGATCCTGCCGTCGCCGAGCAGCGACAGGGCGAGGATGGCGATCACCGCGACGGTGGCGGCGGCGAAGCCCTGGCACAGCCATTTGGTCGAGGCCCGGTCCGATGCCGCGATCACCGCCGCACCGCCGAAGGGGACGAGGATGGCGGCCAGCGCCAACAGCCTGAGCGGTTCCGTGGGGAGTGTTATCATGATGCTGCCCCTCGCCGGCTCACAGGCCGACCAGATAGAAGACGAAGGCGAGCGAGGCGGCGCCGACCCCGACCCAGCTGTGCTGGGGGGTCAGGCGGAAGCGGACGCGCGCGACGCTGTTCTCGACCACGCCGACCGCGGCGAAGATCAGGACCAGCTTGATGGCGAAGGCGACCAGCCCGAACAGCAGCCCGAAGAAAGACATCCCGGACGCGCTGCCGAAGGGCAGGAAGACGCCGATGAACCAGGCGACGACCACCGTCTGCTTCAGCGCCATCGCCCACTTGATCAGCGCCAGCGACGGGCCGGAATATTCGGTCAGCGGGCCTTCCTGAAGCTCCTGTTCGGCTTCCGCCATGTCGTAGGGCAGCTTGCCCAGCTCGATGTAGATGGCGTAGGCGAAGGACAGGGCGGCGATCACCGTCGCGGTGGCCGACCGCACATGGCCGTCGGCGATGGCGGTGCCGATGGCGCCGAGGTTGGTCGAGCCGGCCAGCAGGGCCGCCACGAACAGCGACAGCAGCATCACCGGCTCCACCAGCACGCCCATGGTCAGCTCGCGGCTGCCGCCGATGCCGGAGAAGGAGCTGCCGCTGTCGATGCCGGACAGCGAGAAGAAGAAGCGGGCCAGCGCGAACAGATAGATGACCGTGATCAGATCGCCGATGGGCGCCACCGGCGTGAAGCGGGTCAGCATCGGGATGCCCATGGCGATGACCAGCACCGTCGTCAGCATCACCGCCGGCATCGCGCGGAAGGCGAAGCCGCTGTTCGGCGGGGTCAGGTCCTGGCGGGTCAGCAGCTTGGCGATGTCGCGATAGTCCTGCAGCGGGCCCGGCCCGTGGCGGGTGTGCAGCTTCGCCCGGACCATGCGCGACAGGCCGGAGACCAGCGGCGCCGCAGCGAGCAGGAGGAGCGCCTGGAACAGCCCTAGGATGAAGTGTGAGAAGGTCAGCATGGCGTCCTCCCGTCAGACGGCCAGCGCCAGCAGCGCGATCAGCGCCGCGACGATGTAAAGGCAGTAGATCCGGAAATCGCCGCCCTGGATGGCCTGCAGCCGCTTGCCGCCCGCGTCGACCACGCCGACGATCGGGGCGATGACGCTCCGGTCGGCCAGCGGTTCGGTGCGGCGCGCCAGCGTGACCACCCGCTCGAAGCCGAGCGCGATGCCGGTCCAGCGCCCCGCGATCGAGCGGCGCAGGGTGTAGAGCGGCGCGAAGAACATGCGGATCGGCTGGGCGAAGCTGCCGGCGGTGGCGGGCATGTGATGGTCCGGCAGATAGCCGGCCGCCCAGGGGGCCGCCACCTTGCGGTCGCCGCCGCGCTTGGCCGCGAAGGCCGCCTTCAGACCGATCGGCAGGAAAGCCATGGCGATCAGCAGGATGGCGATCAGCGGCGTGGAGAGCGTGGCCTGCTGGGCGTCGCCCGGCAGCAGGGTGGCGCCGACCGCCAGCGTGACCGGAGCCGCGCCGATGGTCGCCGCCGCGATGCGGCCCATCACCGGCGCCACCAGCGGGGCGAGCAGGCCGAGCGCGACGCAGGCGACGGCCAGCACCGCCATGCCGGCGACCATCGCGGCCGGCGCTTCGCGCGCCTCCTCCGCGTGATGGCTGCGCGGCGCGCCGGCGAACATGATGCCGTAGGCCTTGACGAAGCACATCACCGCCAGCGCGCCGGTCAGCGCCAGCATGACGGCGGCGATCGGGGCGGCGAACGCCACCAGCGGGGTGCCCTCCAGCGCCGCGGCGAACAGAGCCTGATAGGTGTACCATTCCGACACGAAGCCGTTCAGCGGCGGGATCGCCGAGATGGCCAGCGCGCCGACCAGGAAGGACAGGGCGGTCCAGGGCATGGTACGGGCCAGCCCGCCCATCTCCTCCATGTCCTTGCTGTGCATGCGGAAGATGACCGAGCCGGCGCCGAGGAACAGCAGGCCCTTGAACACCGCGTGGTTCAGCAGGTGGTAGAGGCCTGCCATCAGGCCGAGCACCGCCAGCACCGGCTGGTGCAGCGCCATGCCGATCATGCCGGTGCCGATGCCCAGCAGGATAATCCCGATGTTCTCGACCGAGTGGTAGGCGAGCAGCTTCTTGATGTCGTGTTCGGCCAGGGCGTAGACGACGCCCAGCACCGACGACACCGCGCCGAAGGCCAGCACCAGCAGGCCCCAGCCGAGCATCGCCGGTCCGGCGCTGGCGGCCAGCAGGTCGATGCCGACCTTGACGATGCCGAAGACGCCGATCTTGATCATCACGCCCGACATCAGCGCCGAGGCGTGCGAGGGTGCGGCCGGATGGGCGCGCGGCAGCCAGATGTGCAGCGGGATCATGCCGGCCTTGGCGCCGAAGCCGACGAAGGCCAGCAGGAAGGCGACGCTGTCCAGCGGGGCCGGCAGCGGGTGGGCGCGGAAGGCGGCGAAATCGAAGCCGCCGGCCCGGTTCGCCATCAGGAAGAAGGCGGCCATGATCAGCACCGAGCCGCCATGGGCGACCAGGAAGTAGAGGAAGCCGGCGCCCACCGCCTCGTCGTCCTGGTCGAAGATGACCAGGAAGTAGGAGGCCAGCGACATCATCTCGAAGAAGATGAGGAACCAGAAAGCGTTGTCGGCCGCCACCACCAGCATCATCGAGGCGATGAAGGCGTTCATGAAGAAGCCCATCGCCCCGACGCCGCGCCCGGCGTATTCGCGCACATAGGCGAAGCCGTAAATCCAGGCGACCAGCGACAGCAGCGAGATGACCGCGATCATCAGGCCGGCCAGCGGGTCGAGCCGCAGGACGAAATGGGCGAAGGGGTAGGGGCCGGCGGCGTCGAGCACGGCCGGCTGGCCGGCGCCGATGGCCGTCAGCCCGGCGCCGAGCCCGGCGAGCGCCGCGGCGATGCCGACGCCGCTGCCGCCAAGACGGATGTCCCCCTCCCGACGCTTCAGGAGGAGGCAGAGGATGCCGCCGCCGCAGGACAGCAGCAGCGACATGATGAGCAGGGAGAGTGGAATCATGGGTCCAGCCCCTCCAGCGAGGCGAGCGGCGTTTCAAGACCGACCGGTGCCGAGCTGACGGCTATGGCGGCCAGCGTGCGCTTGACGGCGGCCGCCTGGCGGGTGGCATCGGCGTCGGCCGCGTAAAGGGCGGCGGTCGGGCACACGCGCACGCAGGCCGGCCCGTCGCCGGAAAAGGCGCAGAGATCGCATTTCACCGCCACGCTGCGGACGCCGATCTCCCAGGCCAGCAGCGGATCGAGCGCCGCCGAATGGCTGGGCGTCGCGACGGCGATGCCGGCGACCCCGGCGATGCCGGTGCCGCTGGGCGTGATGGCGCCGAAGGGACAGGCCAGCGCGCACATCTTGCAGCCGATGCAGGCCTGCTCATCCAGCAGGATGGCGTCGGCGCCATGGGTGATGGCGTTGACCGGACAGACGCGGGCGCAGGGCGCGTCCTCGCACTGGTGGCATAGGACGGGCCCGGTGTCGTCGCCGGTGCGCATGACGGCCAGCCGGGGATGCGCCTGCAGCCCCTGCTTTTTATGGGACTCGGTGCAGGCCGCCATGCAGGTGTTGCACCCGATGCACTTTTTCGGTTCCGCGATAACGAAGCGATTCATGTCCAGACCTCCGGCTTCCCGGGCGGGTGCGTCGAATCGGCCAATCAGGATCTGTTTTGAAAGTCCTGATAAGAAAACCTGATCGACCAATAAGAAGACAGTATTGGCTCGCGCACGCCCCAGCAGCCGCCTGTTGTCACGGACGGTGTGGCAGAAGGAGAGCCATCTGTTGCGAATCTTTGTCAGAGCAACGGTGATTCGTAATCGCCATCGTTGACTTCAGTACGCTATTCCCCTGGGTGGCACGATGTCAACTGGACACACAAAAAAAGTGGGTATAAGGTGTGCGACACAAAGACGGGACGTTATAAGGCGTCTTGATTGTCGAATAGCCTCCCGTTCATTCCGATAAACAAGAAAAGATACTCGATAGGATCGACTTATCGGCGTCGATTACTTTTAAAGATCGGGCGATAAGCGATTTCAATCGGTCGCGAAGCCACCGGCACCGGAATCGGCCAACCGGCGCGCAACGTCAGGGACCAGTGAAGCGACGCCGGGGCGGGGCCGTTCGACGGCCCCCGTCCGGCTGCCAACAAGGACGACGGGAATGAACAGATTTGTCACTGCCAACCCGAGCAAGTGCATCGGTTGCCGCACATGCGAGGTCGCCTGTGCGCTTGCCCATTCCGATGGTGCCGGCGTCGAAGGACTGGCGCCGGACACCTTCAAGCCGCGCATCCGCATGGTGAGGACGGCCGACGTCAGCACCGCGGTGATGTGCCACCATTGCGAGGACGCGCCCTGCGTCAACGCCTGCCCGAACAACGCCATCGTCTACCGCCAGAACAGCGTGCAGGTGGAGCAGGAGCGCTGCCTGGGCTGCAAGAACTGCGTGCTGGCCTGCCCGTTCGGCGTCATGGACGTGGTGACGGTGCCGGCGGTCCGGCAGTTCGCCGGCATGACGATGAGCCTGGGCGTCAAGGCGCAGGCGCACAAATGCGACCTGTGCGTCGGCCGCGACGCCGGCCCGGCCTGCGTGTCGGTCTGCCCGACCAATGCCCTGACCCTGATGGACCGGGAGGCGATGGACGAGACCCTGCGCCGCCGGCGCGAGCGCGCCGCCCTGGAAGCCGCCGAAGTCGCGGCCTGATCCACCACGTCACCAACCATCACCGCGGCCGGATCACAGCCGGCACAATCGAGCGAACACCGAGGTCGAGATGGAAAAGCATATGGCGGTCTGCCCCTACTGCGGTACGGGCTGCAAACTGAATCTGCTGGTCGAGGGCGGGAAGGTCGTCGGTGCCGAACCCCTCAACGGCGTCACCAACGAAGGAGAACTCTGTCTCAAGGGCTATTTCGGCTACGACTTCATCAACGACACCAAGATCCTGACGCCGCGCCTGCGCAACCCGATGCTGCGCCGCAGCCGCGACGCGGCCTTCGAGGCGGTGTCGTGGGACGAGGCGATCCAATACGCCGCGACGAAGCTCAGCGCGATCAAGGCCAAATACGGCCCCGACTCGATCATGACCACCGGCTCGTCGCGCGGCACCGGCAACGAGACCAACTATGTGATGCAGAAATTCACCCGCGCGGTCCTCGGCACCAACAACGTCGACAACTGCGCGCGCGTCTGCCACGGCCCGTCGGTCGCCGGGTTGCAGGTGACGCTGGGCAACGGCGCCATGAGCAACTCGATCCCCGAGATCGAGCACACCAAATGCGTCCTGGTCTTCGGCTACAACGTCGCCGACAGCCATCCGGTGATCGCCAAGCGCATCATCAAGGCCAAGGAGCGTGGCGCCAAGATCATCGTCTGCGACCCGCGCAAGATCGAGACGGCGCGTCTGGCCGATCTGTGGCTGCCGCTGAACAACGGTTCCAACATGGCGCTGGTCAACGCCTTCGCCAACGTCCTGATCAACGAGGGGCTCTACGACAAGGAGTATGTCGCCAACCACACCGAGGGCTTCGACGAGTACAAGGCGATCGTCGACAAATACACCCCCGAATACGCCGAGGCGATCACCGGCCTGCCGGCCGAGGACATCCGCGAGGCGATGCGCATCTACGCCGCCGCCCCCTCCGCCACCATCCTGTGGGGCATGGGCGTCACCCAGTGGGGCCAGGGCGTCGATGTGGTGAAGGGGCTGTCGGGTCTGGCTCTGCTGACCGGCAACCTCGGCCGGCCGAACGTCGGCGTCGGCCCGGTGCGCGGCCAGAACAACGTGCAGGGCAGCTGCGACATGGGTGTGCTGCCGACCGAATTCCCCGGCTACCAGAAGGTCACCGACCCGGAGGTGCGGGCGAAGTTCGCCAAGGCCTGGGGCGTCGAGTCGCTGCCCGACCAGATCGGCTTCCGCCTGACCGACGTCCCGCATCTGGCGGAGACCGGCAAGCTGAAGGCCATGTACGTGATGGGCGAGGACCCGGCCCAGACGGAGCCGGACCTAGCGCTGGTGCGCAAGGGCTTCGAGGCGATGGAGTTCGTCATCGTCCAGGACATCTTCATGACGAAGACGGCGATGTTCGCCGACCTGATCCTGCCGGCGACCTCCTGGGGCGAGCATGAGGGCGTGTTCAGCGCCGCCGACCGCAGCTTCCAGCGCTTCACCAAGGCGGTGGACGCCAAGGGCGACGTCAAGCATGACTGGGAGATCATCAGCCTGCTCGCCACGGCGATGGGCTATCCCATGCACTACGACAACACCAAGCAGATCTGGGACGAGCTGCGCGAGCTGTGCCCGATCTTCTACGGCGTGACCTACGAGAAGATGGAGGGGCTGGGCGCCGTGCCGTGGCCGTGCCGCGACCTCGACTCGGCCGGTTCCAAGTATCTCTACGAGGGCAACGTCTTCCAGCGGCCGGGCGGCAAGGGCCTGCTCTTCGCCACCGAGTGGCGTCCGCCGCGGGACCAGCTGACCGAGGAGTTCCCGCTGATCCTCTGCACGGTGCGCGAGGTCGGCCATTACTCCTGCCGCTCGATGACCGGCAACTGCGCCGCCCTGCAGACGCTGGCCGACGAGCCGGGCTACGTCACCATCAACCCGAAGGACGCAAAGGCGCTCGGCATCCGCGACCAGGAGCTGGTCTGGGTGTCGTCGCGCCGCGGCAAGGTGATCAGCCGGGCCAGCGTCACCGACCGCACCAACAAGGGGGCCGTCTACATGACCTACCAGTGGTGGATCGGCGCCTGCAACGAGCTGACCATCCACGCCGTCGATCCCATCGCCAAGACGCCGGAGTACAAATACGCCGCCGTCCGGGTGGAGGCCATCGCCGATCAGGTCTGGGCCGAGAACCACGTCCAGCAGGAATACGCGAAGCTGAAGGGCGGCCTCAGCAACGCGGTGGCCCGTGCGACGAAGAAGGCCCCGGCCTACGCCTGACCGTGGGGGACCGATCGCCCCGCCTTTCCCTTCGGGGACGGGCGGGGTGTTCCCCGGCTTTTACGGGAGCCAGCCCATGCATGAGATCGCCCTTTGCCAATCCCTGCTCGAACAGGCGATGAAGGCGCGGGAGGCCACGCCCTTCGGCCGGGTGGTCCGCGTCAGCCTGTCGGTCGGTCGGCAAAGCCGGGTGCAGCCCGACGCCCTGCGCCACGCCTTCGACCTGCTCAGCCGCGACACCTTCCTGGAGGGCGCCGATCTGCGGATCGACCGGCCGCCGGGTGAGGCGTTCCGGCTCGTCGAGATGGAGGTGTCTTGAGGGTGGACGGCCCTGAAAGACGATACGTGCGCCAACGATGCGTCCCTTTGCCGCTGCGGCAGGCGGCGCCGCGACGGCAACGGCTGACTCGGATCAATGATCGTGCCCGGGTTGTGAACGATAACGTCCCACGCGCGATGCGCCCCACGGCGGTCACCGGTTGTGCGCTGCGCAGGACGTGGTGAGAGGAACCCCGGCATGCAGGAAAAGCTGGAATTTCTGATCGCGCTGGCCACGGAGAAGCATTTCGGCCGTGCGGCGCAGGTCTGCGGGGTGTCGCAGCCGAATCTGTCCGCGGCGATCAAGCAGTTGGAAACGACCCTGGGGGTGCCGCTGGTCGATCGCGGCGCCCGCTTCATCGGCTTCACCGCCGAAGGGGAGCGGGTGCTGGACTGGGCGCGGCGCATCGTCGGCGACTACAAGGCGATGCGCGCCGATGTCGAGACGATGAAGCGGGGACTGACCGGCACGCTGCGGCTGGTGGTGGTGCCGACGGCGCTGCCGATGGTCCAGCGGCTGACCGCCACCGTCTGGTCGCTGCATCCCGGCATCAAGATCACCATCGCCTCCCACAGCTCCACCGAGATCCTGTCCAAGCTGGAGAATCTGGAGGCCGAGGCCGGGATCACCTATCTCGACAACGAGCCGCTCGGCAATGTGGACGAGGTGCCGCTCTACCATGAGCGCTACCACCTCATCACGGCGGTCGGCGGCCCGCTCGGCGCGCGTGACAGCGTCACCTGGGAAGAGGCGGCGACCGTGCCGCTCTGCCTGCTGAACACCACCATGCAGAACCGGCGGATCATCGACCGCGCCTTCGCCGAAGCGGGGGTGCACGCCGAACCGATGCTCGAATCCAACTCCATCGTCGTGCTGACCAACCACCTCCGCACCGGCATGTGGTCGACGATCATGCCGCGGATCATGGCGGACTCGCTTCTGCTTCCCCCGACCATCCGCGCCATTCCCATCGTGGCCCCGGAATTGTCGACCCTGATCGGTCTCGTGGTGTCCCGGCGCGACCCGCAGCCGCCCCTGACCGCGGCGCTGATCGCCGACGCGCGCCGCCTCGCTCCCGATCTGGCGACGGCCGCCTGAGGGCGGCGCGGCGGTCGTCCGCCGCAAGCCTTCTTCCTGCGCAAAGAGCAATCCAAGGATGTGGAGAGCGCCGGGGCGATTGCCGTGACGCTCCGCCAGTCCATACCCTGCTTTTCAAAAGCTGCGCTTCTTCCCGCCTTTCGTGCAGCCCACGGCAGACCGGTCTGCGATGCGCCTCAAGGCGCAGCTTCGCGCGAAAAGTCCGTGTCCATGCGGCATCGAAGGCGGCCCAAAGTCCCCTCATTGGTCATGAAAGGATGCGAATGTTACAAATTCCGACAAACTAGGACTAGCACCCACCCCGAAATCGTAAGATAGAAATAGCTACCTCAGATGGAGATCCGACGGGGTCTTCGTTAATCAAAGGTTAGCAACGACCATCGCGCGAAGGTATCGGTCCCATGAATTCGTCCGCCAAAGCCGCCTCCTCCATCCCCGTCCCTAAAGAAGATGTGGAAAAGAGAAAGGCGTCACGGTGGACTTGTCTCGCGGCCGGCGCCATTCTTGCGGGTGTGGCGGTTCCTGCACTCGCGCAACAGCTGCCGGCCCAACTCCCCTCGGGCGCGGAACCGCGTCCGGAGGCGCCGCGTCCGGTGATGCCGCTGCCCTCCGTGTCCGGCGGGGCGGTGACGGTGCCGAAGGCGCCCGCAGCGGAGGCCCCGGCGGGGGCCGAGAACTACCGCCTGACGTTGCGGGATGTCACCATCGAGGGCGCCACCGCCTACAGCCAGGACAGCCTCAAGGCCGCCTACCAGGACATGCTGGGCCGTGAGGTCTCGGTGGCGGACCTGTTCAAGATCGCCAACGACATCGAGTTCCGCTACCGCAACGACGGCTTCATCACCAGCCGGGTCATCGTCCCCGCCCAGACGATCGAGGACGGCACCTTCCGCCTCCAGGTGGTTGAAGGCTTCGTCTCCGACATCACCTATCCCGACGACATCGGTCCGGCGCTGTCCGCGGTGAAGCGGCTGGTGGAGCCGCTGCGCGGCGTCAAGCCGATCAACGTCGCCGAGGTCGAGCGCCGCCTTCTCCTGGCGAACGACCTCGCCGGCCTGACCGTGCGCGCCAGCCTGGAGCCGGCGCCGGACACGCTTGGCGCCTCGGTGGTGGTGGTGAAGACGGACCGCAAGGCGGTGGACGCCCTGGTGTCGTTCGGCAACCGCAACACCCCCTATCTCGGCACCGCCCAGACGACCGCGACGGCGGCGTTGAACTCCTTCGGGCCGAACGCCGACACGGTGAACATCAGCGGGCGCGTGTCCTCGCCGGCATCGCGGGCCTGGTCGGTCGGCGCCGGCTATCAGGCGCTGGTGACCGGCGACGGGCTGACCTTCTCGGCCACCGGCTCCTACTCCAAGTCGCGCCCCGGCCTGACGCTGGACCCGCTCGACGTGGAAAGCTGGGTGGCCGCGGGCGTGGGCACGCTCAGCTATCCGGTGATCCGCTCGCGCCTGGAGAACCTCCGCGCCGTGGGCGAGTTCGAATACCGCGACGTGAACACCGACATTTCCGGTGACCGCTTCAACCGCGACCGCCTGCGCATCCTGCGCGGCGGCTTCAGCTATGACCGGACCGACAACTGGGACGGCATCACCGCGGTGCGCGGCCTCGTGCACCAGGGTCTGGACATGCTCGACGCGACGAAGCTCGGCTCGGCCTACGCGTCGCGCGAGCGCGGGCGCAGCGACTTCACCAAGTTCACCGCCGACATCACCCGCGTGCAGCAGTTGCCGGCCCACTTCAGCATCCTGGCGACGGCCACCATGCAGGCCGCGGGCACGCCGCTGCTGGCCAGCGAGCAGATCGCCCTGGGCGGCCCAAGCTACGGACGCGCCTTCGACGAGGGCGAGATCTCCGGCGACAACGGCTGGGCCGGGTCGCTGGAGCTGCGCTACACGCCGGTGCTGCCGGACAACAGCTTCGCGCAGGCCGTCCAGCTCTACGGCTTCGTCGACGGCGGCGAGGTGTGGAACCGCTCCAGCCTGGAGCAGAACAGCCGGAACTCGCTGGTCTCCGTGGGCGGCGGCGTGCGCGCCAGCCTCGTGGAACGGCTGTTCGCGACGCTTGAGATCGACAAGCCGCTGACCCGCCGCGTCGCGACCGAGGGCGACAAGGACATGCGGGTCTTCTTCAACATCACTGCGCAATACTGATAGGGCCGGGGGAAACAGGACATGGGCAAGGGCAACGTCACCACCACTCCCGGCATCACCGAGATTCCCGGCGCGCGCCGCCACCGCCAGACGCTGCGCCAGCGGCTGCTGCTGTCGTCCGCGACGGAGGCGCCCCAGAGGGGAAGCGGCACCCGGCGCCAGCGCCGCGCGGCGAAGGCCAAGGGGGGCATCGACTTCGCGCGGCTGGCGCTGCGCAGCGTGATCGGCGTGGCGCTGTCCACCCTCTTCGCGGGTGCGGCCTACGCCAACCCGCTGGAAGGCACCGTCACCGCGGGTGCTGCGACCATCCAGTCGTCGACCCCGAAGTCGATGGAGATCCTGCAGTCCACCGACAAGGCCATCATCAACTGGAAGTCCTTCAGCATCGACGCCGGTGAGAAGGTCACCTTCCAGCAGCCGTCGGCGTCCAGCGTCACGCTGAACCGGGTCACCGGCGCCGACCCGTCCAAGATCATGGGCAGCCTGTCGGCCAACGGCACGGTCATGCTGGTCAACCCCAACGGCGTGGTGATCGGCGCCGGGGCGAAGGTGGACGTCGGCGGGCTGGTGGCGACCACCGCCAACATCTCCGACGCCAACTTCATGGCGGGCAAGTACCAGTTCGACCAGGCGTCCGCCAAGCCGAACGCCATGGTGGTGAACGAGGGCGACATCACCGTCAAGGACAGCGGTCTGGCCGCCCTGGTGGCCCCGCACGTCCGCAACTCCGGCGTGATCCGCGCGAAGCTGGGCAAGGTCGCGCTGGGCGGTGCGGAGACCTTTACGCTCGACTTCCACGGCGACGGGCTGATCAGCTTCGACGCCAGCTCCGCCGTGAAGACGGTGGCGAAGGACGCGGACGGCAAGCCGGTCGCGGCGCTGGTCGTCAATTCCGGCGAGATCGCCGCCGAGGGCGGCAGCGTCACCCTGTCGGCGCGCGCCGTGAAGGGCGTGATCGACAACGTCATCAACACCAACGGCGTCATCAAGGCCACCTCGGTCGGCAGCGCCAACGGCAAGATCGTCCTGTCCGGCGGCGACAACGGCAAGGTCACCATCGGCGGCACCGTCGACGCCAGCGGGCGCGGGGCGGGGCAGACCGGCGGCACCGTCGTCGCCACCGGCGCCGAGATCGTCGTCAAGAAGAACACCCGCGTCGACGCCTCCGGCAGCAAGGGCGGCGGCGAGGTCGCCATCGGCAGTCAGACGGGCCGCTCCGGCACCTGGTCGGACAAGGTGACGGTCGAGGCCGGGGCCACCCTGTCCGCCGACGCCGTGACGTCCGGCAAGGGCGGCAGCGTGACGGTGCTGTCGCAGAAAAGCACAAAGCACGCCGGTAAAATCTCCGCCCGCGGCGGTGCGGAGGGCGGCGACGGCGGCTTCGCCGAGGTGTCCAGCCACAAGGACATCACGCTGACCGGCAGCGTCGACCTGACCGCACCCAAGGGCGCGGCGGGCACCTTCCTGCTCGACCCGGAAAGCCTGCGCATCGTCAGCTCCGCCGGGGGCAGCCAAGACGGCGCCGCGGCGGACGGCACGATCGGCGTCAACGACCCCAACCTGGGCAGCGGCGACGCCGTCAACACGGTGTCGAAGCAGGTGCTGGAGAGCATCGCCGGCAACGCGAACATCGTGCTGGAGGCGTCGGGCCTCATCACGGTGGAGACCAGCCTCGATCTTCAGACCACGACGGGCCACAGCTTCACCCTGCGGTCGCTGACCAGCAGCGGCATCGCCTTCACCGACGCCAGCTACGAGATCCGCACCAACGGCGGCGACATCGTGCTGGAGGCCAACGGCATGGCCAGCAGCCTGACCAACATCGGCAAGCTGACGACCCGTGGCGGCGCGGTGCGGTTGACGGCCACCAGCAACGTCCAACTCGCCAACCTGATCGACACCACGCCGGCCTCGGGCAGCGCCGGGACGGTCTCCGTCAAGGCCGAGAGCGGTTCCCTGACGTCGCTGGCCGCCGGCCGGATCGTCGGCGGTCCGGTCACCCTGACCGCCGGCGGCGACATCGGCGCCAGCGGCGCCGCGGTGTCGACCAGCAGCGCCCAACTCTCCCTGGTCACCGGTGGCAACCTTTTCGTCGCCAACGACCGGACGCTGACCGACCTCTCGGTCACCAGCACGCACCGGACGGTCGGCGCCGACAGCCAGCTTTCCGTCGCCTCCACCGGCCTGACCTTCGCCGTCACCGATTCGTCCGGCGGCACCGCGCTCGACACGATCAGCCAGGTCGGTGGCCTGAACAGCCTCGCCTTCACCAGCGACCGCAACATCCAGGTCGGCACGGTCAGCGCCGGGACGGGGGCCGTCGCGCTGACCAGCACCGCCGGCAACATCACCGGCACGGGCGCGAGCCTGCTGACCGGCGGCGCCCTGACTCTGACCGCCAAAGGTTCGTCGGGCAGCAACGGCGCCATCGGGTCGGCGGTGCAGGCGCTGAACACCGCCGGCGCCAGCCTGACCGCCACGGCCGGCAGCGGCGGCCTGCATCTGTCGAACGCCAGGGCACTGGCGCTGACCAGCGTGACCACCGGCGGCGGCACCTTCGTGACCGCCTCCGGCGACCTGACGGTCGGCGCGGTGTCCGTCGGCAGCAACATGCTGAACCTGACCAGCAGCGGCGGCAGCATCCTGAACGATGCCGACACCTCGACCACCATCAGCTCCTACAGCCTGGTCCTGAACGCCGCCGGCAGCGTCGGCACCAGCGGCACGGCCCTGACCGCCAGCTCCTACAACATCGACGCCACCTCCGGCGCGGGCGGCGTCTTCCTGACGACGTCGGGTTCGGCGGTGCTGGGCTCCATCGTCTCGACCAACGGCGACGTCGCCATCACCACCGGCGGCACCGCCACCATCGGGACGATCACCAGCGCCAACGGAACCAGCAACATCGCCGTCACGGCGAACGGCGCGGTGTCGGACATCACCGCGACCACGGTCAATGCCGGGGCCAACGGCAACGTCACGCTCACGACCGCCAACGGCAGCATCTCCGCCCTGTCCGGCACGATCACCGGCGACAACGTCACCCTCACCGCCGGGGGCAACACCTCCACCGTTATGGTGAACACCGCGGCGAAGCGGCTGACGGTCACCAACAACGCGGGCAACGTCACGGTCATGCAGACCGGCGCCGTGACGGTGGACGACATCACCTCCACCGGCACGTCGGTCTCGCTCACCGTCACCGGCGGCGCTGCCACTCTGGGAACGATCAAGGCGTCGAACTCCGGCGGGATCGCCGTGACGGCGACCGGCGGCGCGATCCTGGGCAAGGACGCCAGCAACCAGCTGTCCGCCGGCATCATCAGCCTGAGCACGGACGGCGCCATCGGCAGCGTCGCCACCCATCTGCGCACCTCGACGGGGTCGCTGACGCTGACCAACGTCGGGGATCTGTATCTCGACAACAGCGGCGTGATCCTGACCGGCCTGTCGATCACCAACCGCCATGTCGGCGGGGCCGCCAACGCGCTGGAACTGACCTCCGAATACTTCAACTTCGTGGTCGGCGACAACGGCACCGCGACCATCCTGGAGGCGGTCGGCAGCCCGAAGCTGTCCACCCTCAGCTTCAACAGCGACATCGACCTGATCGTCGGCGATCTGGCCACGGTCGGGGTGGGCGGCAAAGTCACGCTGACCTCGACCACCGGCAGCATCCGCGACGACGGCAGCCTGAACACGCGGATCAACGCCGACACCGTGACGTTGAGCGCCGCGTCGGGCAGCCTGGGCGACGTCTCCGCTCCGCTGGCGCTCAACGCCACGAAGCTGACGCTGACCACCGGCGGCGACCTGCACATCACCAACCTGTCCGACATGGCGGAGCTGAGCATCACCAGCACCCATGCCGACACGACGGTGGTGAACGGCTACACGATCACCGCGCCGAACTTCGTTTTCGACCTGACCGACGACGCCACCAACGGCTATCTGCTGCGCACGCTGGTCGACACCACCGGCCAGATCTTCACCTTCAAGGGTGACCGCGACATCCGGCTGGGCCGGGTTGATCTGACGTCCAAGAACGGCGTCCTGCCCGACAACGGCACGCCGTCGCCCAGCGAGATCTACAGCATCTTCAACGCCGAGACGACGAACGGCTCCATCCTGGACGACGGGTCGAAGACCACGGTGGTGCTGGCCGGCTCGGTCAATCTGGTTGCCAGCAAGGCCATCGGCAGCGCCACGGGCACCGAGTATCTGGACGTGGTCACCCCCGTCCTGAACGCCCGGGCGTCGGACGGCGGCATTTACGTCACCCTGCCGACCTCGACGGGTGTCAGCAACCAGTCCAATCTCATCACGCTGGGCAGCCGCTTCTTCAGCGCCGCCAACAACCCCATCGTGGTGACGGCGACCTGGGGCGACATCGCCTTCGGTTCCAGCTTCTCGTCCAGCGCCAGCAGCGACATCACGGTGACGGCGACCCACGGGTCGATCCTGAACCCGAACAGCGGCGGCCTGCGCGCCAGCGACACCGGAACGGTGACCCTCACCGCCGGGAAGGACATCGGTTCGGCGGACAAGGCGGTGAACGCGCAGGCCGGCACGGTCGTCGCCAACGCCGGCGGGTCGATCTGGCTCGGCCTGGGCACCGGCGCGACGAGCCTGGACAGCCTGACGGCCGGCGGCGACATCACCGTCACGAAGTCCAACGGCGTGATGACCGTCGGGTCGGTCAACGCCAACAGCGGCGCCGGAACGGTCACGCTGACGAACACCAGCGGCAGCATCCAGGACGATTCCAACAGCGCGACGCTCATCGCCGCCGGCAAGGTCATCCTGAGCGCCAACGGAGGTGTCGGCAGCACCAGCGCGCTGAATCTGGCGACGGCGAACCTGTCGATCGCGACGGGCGGGTCCATCGGCGTCACCAACACGACGGCGCTGACCGATCTCACCCTGACGCGCGGCTCCTACTCCGGCGGCACCATCGGGATCACCACGGTCAACGGACAGGTCTTCACCCTGTCGGACAGCGGGTCGCTGTCCACGATCCAGACCGTCACCAGCAGCACGGCGCTGAACTTCGCCTTCAATTCGTCGCGCGCGATCACGGTCGGCACCGTTGACGTTGGAACGGGCGGCAGCGTCGCCATCGTCTCGTCCGGCGACATCACCAACACCGGCAACGGCGGCAAGATCACGGCGGGCAAGGTATCGCTGGAGGCGGGGACGACCAGCTCCGTCGGCCGTTCGGGCAGCGGGGCCATCAGCCTCGACACCGGCGACCTGTCGCTGACCGCCGGGCGCAACCTCTACGTCGACAACAACGGCCGCGCCTTCTCCAAACTGGCGATCGCCAGCACGAACACCACCACCGGCACCGACACCGCCAGCCTCTTCTCGATCACCGGCACCGGCGCCCAGGCCTATGCGCTGACCGACGAGGGCACCACGCACAAAATCGACATCACGGGCGCGGCCAACAGCAGCTTCAGCTTCTCCGGCAAGAAGAACATCACCGTTGATGAAATCGCCGCCGCTGGCGGCTCGGTCAGCCTGACCACGGCGGGCGGCGGGGCAAACTCGACGATCTCCATGTGGCGCAGCGGCAGCAGCATCCTGGCGTCCTCCGTCACCCTGTCGGCCAATGGCACGGGCACCAACGGCGGTTCCATCGGCGCCAGCGACCGTGCCATGAAGCTGGCCGCCGCGTCGCTGACCGTGGTGAGCAACGGCGACATTTACATCAACAACAGCAACACCGCACTGACCGCGCTGGACGTCACCGTCACGCATAAGTCGTCCACCGGCACCGGGACCTACCAGTTCAACGCCCTCGGTTCCAACCGCAGCTTCACGGTGACGGAAGCCAACGGCATCCACACGCTGGCCCTGACCACGCCGAGCAGCGGCGGCAACGCTTACATGGATCTGCGTTACAGCGTGGATCGCGGCATCGTGGCCGGCACCATCGACGCCGGCACCAGCTCCACCGGGTCGGTGGCGCTGATCTCCACCGGGACGGCCACGAGCGCCTCCGGCGGGCCGTCGATCAACGGGTCGGGCACGATCACGGCGGGCTCGGTCTCCCTGACCGCAACTGGCAGCAACGGCAACATCGGCGGCACCAACCAGGTGCAGACCAGCACGCAGAAGCTGTCCATCGCGTCGGGCGGCAACGTGACGGTCAGCAACAACACCACCCTGACCGATCTGACGCTGGACTTCCGGCACAACAAGTCCGGCGGGGGCGCCAACACCTACTCCATCAGCTCGACCGGCCTGACCGCCACTTTCAGCGACTCCTCGTTGCAGGAAGGCCTGACGGTGACCAACATCACCCAGAGCGGGTTGAAGCTGACCGTCAGCAACGACAAGGCCCTGCGGGTCGCCAAGATCGATGTCGGAAGCACCGGCACCGTCGACCTGACCGCCAATTCCGGCACGTCCTCCATCAGCGCCACGAACGGCAGCGGCACGACCGTCACCGCGGGCAGCCTGACGCTGAAGGCGACCAGCGTCGAACACACCAGCAGCGGTTCCTACTTCACCACCCAGATCGGCACCCTGTCGGCCAACCTGACGGGATCGCTGAAGCTCAGCAACTCCGGCACCCTGACGCTGAAGGATGTGAAGGCCGGCTCCTCGGCGGACATCAAGGTGACCAACAGCGGGTCGCTGCTGCAATCCGGAACCAAGCCGCTGCGCGCGGACAAGGTGACGCTGACGGTCGAAGGGGGCTCCATCGGGGCGTCCGGCACACCGCTGCTGACCGAGACGCGGACCCTGGAGGTGACCGCCGGTCGCAACGTCTACCTGACGAACAGCGCCGACCTGCACGCCCTCAGCCTGGACGTCCGGCACGCGTCCACCGGCACGCAGAATGTCTATGACATCCGCTCGGAGGCGCTGACCTTCGCGCTGACCGACACCAACACCGGCAGCCAGTACACGCTCGGCAACGTCGTGGACGCGAGCGGCCTCGACTTCTCGTTCAAGAGCGACAACAGCGTCGCCCTGGGGACGATCAACGGCGGCCTGTCCCGCAAGGTGGCCATCGAGACCACCGGCACCGGCAAGGACATCCTCAGCAACGGCAGCTCGATGGTGACGGCCGGCACGGTGGCCCTCACCGCGACCGGCGGCATCGGTCAGGCGGGGTCGTCCGCCAACCACATCGCGACGATGGCCGACACGCTGGCGCTGATCACGGCGACCGACGCGTTCGTGGACAACGGCCGGGACCTGACCGCGCTGTCGCTGACCAGCTCGCGGACCACCGGTGCGGGCACCTACCAGATCACCGCGCCGCAGCTCGTCTTCACCATGACGGACGACGGCACCACCACGACGCTGAGCGAACTGACCGATACCACCGGTCTCGCCTTCACGCTGGACACCCAGCACGCTCTGTCCATCGGCACGCTCAACGTGCAGAACTGGGGCACCGTCGATCTGACCAGCGCAACCGCCATCACGGGCGCCGCCTCGGCGACCGCGGGCAACCCGGCCAACCGCATCACCGCCGGCACCGCGACCCTGAGCAGCGGCGGCGGCATCGGCTCCTCCACCAACAAGATCCATCTCTCGGCCTCGTCGGCGACCTTCAACGTGAAGGGCGATCTCTACGTCGAATCCGACACCCGCATCGGCACGCTGAAGATCAAGAGCGCCTTGTCGACCATCAACGACCGCACCTACAGCCTGACCTCGGTCAACCGGGCGGGTGCGGCCGTCGCGCTCAGCGGCGTGGAGAGCAGCACGCAGGCGGTGCTGGTCTCGCTGAACGACGCCGACGGCGTGCGCTTCTCCTTCGACAGCCATCGCAAGTTGGCCATCGGCGGGCTGGATGTCGGCAAGACCGGGACGCTCACCCTGAACGCGGCGCCCGGGATCGTGGGGATCGGTCATTCCACGCTGAAGATCAACGCCGGCATCGCAAGCCTGACCGCCTCCTCCGGTGCGGTGGGCAAGACCGGGGGCGAGTTCATCGCGGTCACCGCCGGCAACCTGACGGTGAAGGCCAACGACGGCGCGGTGATCAACCTGCACGGCTCGACGTACGTTGACGAGATGGTCATGGGCGGGGCGTTGACCCTGAACAACACCACCGGCGACATCGCGCTCGGCTCCATCTCGATGAACGGCGCAAACGCCTACATCAACAACCAGGGCGGCTCGATCCTCAGCGGCACGATCAGCGGCAGCAACATTGTGAACCTGACGGCGACCGGCTCCATCGGCAACGTCAGCGCCGTCTCGACACAGGCCAATTCCACCAGCACCACGCTGACCGCGAGCGCCGCGGGCAGCATCGCCGTGTCCGAAAGCCGGGGCCTGATCGCCCAATCGGTGGTGAGCACCGGCGGCGGCGCCATCAAGCTGAGCACCGGCTCCAGCGGGGCCGGCCTGCTGACCGCCGGCACCATCAGCACGACCGGGGCGGTGTCGCTGACCAGCAGCGACGGCAGCATCGACGCCAGCAACGGCAATCTGGTGTCCGGCGGCAGCGTCGAGCTGTCCGCGATCAAGGGTGGCATCGCCGCCACGGGCTCCACGCTCAACGTCGCGACGACCGATCTGACGATCAAGACGGCCGGCACCTTCGCCGTCGCCGACACGCTCGACCTCGCCAAGCTGACCATCGACCGCACGCCCTACACCGGAACCGCCACCTCCGGCACGATGAGCCTGACGGCGACCAACCTGAGCTGGAACGTCACGGGCAGCGGCGGAGTCACCACCTTCACCACGCTGACCGACAGCACCGGCCTGGATTTCACCTTCAAGGCGCCGGGGGCCATCGCCATCGGCACGGTGGACACAGGCGCCTCCAGCACGGTTAGCCTGACGGCGACGGGCAATAGCTCGACCGCCGGCAGCATCACGGCGGTGAACAACAGCTCCACCATCACCGCCGGCTCCCTGACGCTGGACGCCCAGAAGAAGACCAACGAGCAGACCAACAGCAGTTCCATCGGCACCAGCGCCACGGCGCTGGGCATGAACGTGTCCAGCCTGACCGCCAGCAGCGGCACCGGCGGCCTGTTCGTGAAGAACGCGGCGGGGCTGAACCTCAGCTCGATCACCACCGGCGGCGCCCTGACGGTGATCGCGGCGACCGGCGACCTGACCGTCTCCAACCTCTCCTACGACAGCAGCAAGGCGCTGACCCTGACGGCGACGGCCGGCCGGATCCTCAACGGCGGCTCCAGCCTGAGCCTCGGCAGCGGCAGCGCCACGCTGACGGCGGGGGTCGGCATCGGCACGGCGGACGCGGCGTTCAAGGTCTCGACGTCCAGCACCGGGGCGCTGACCACCAACGTCACGGGCGCCGGCGGCGTCTACCTCGACATCGCCGGGTCCCTGACCGGCGGGCTGACGGCCGCGGTCAACAACGGTCCGGTGGTGGTGACGGGCAGCGGCAACATCACCCTGACCAACGTCGCCATCGCCACCGACGCGGCCGGCAACAGCATCGCCGTGACCTCGACCGGCGGCTCGATCACCGCCGGGACGGTGACGGCGGGTGCCAACAACGGCTCGGTCACGCTGAGCGCCACCGGCAACGGCGGCAAGATCCTTGCGGCCAACGGCGGTTCCGCGGTCACCGGCAAGACCGTGGTGCTCAACGCCACGGCCGGCATCGGCACCTCCTCGGCCCGCGTCGGCGTGGGCGGCGCCCAGGTGCAGGCCAACGGCGGGTCGGGCGACATCTATCTGAGCACCACCGGCGCCACCGCGCTAGCCTACGCCGCGACGACCGGCGGCAAGATCGACGTGCAGGCCGGCGACCGCCTCCAGGTGGTCAGCGCCAGCACCGGTGGCGGGGCGATCACCATCTCCTCCTCCGCCGTGGACGCCGACATCGTCGCCGGCAGCATCAACGCCGGCAGCGGGGCGGTCACCCTCAGCACCACCGGGGGCTGGGTGTATGACGACGGCCTTGCCGAGACGCGGATCGTCGGCGGCTCGGTCTCGCTGACCGGCAGCAAGGGAGTCGGCACCTCCAGCCGGTCCGTCCAGACCACCACCGGCAGCCTGACCCTGGCGAGCGCCACCGGCAGCGTTTACGTAACCGACGACACCGCCGCCGGCGTCACCGTCACCTCGGCCACCGCCTCCAGCGGCTCGGTCACCATCGCGTCGGCCGGCACGATGACCGTCCAGTCGGTGTCGGCCAACACCACCAGCGGCGCGGTCGCGCTGACCGCCGCCGGGTCCATCCTGGGCAGCGGCAACGGCACCCATGTGACCGGCCACTCGGCCAGCCTGACCGCCACCGACGGCAGCATCGGCGTGGTCACCGACGCCGCCACCGGCGCCGGTACGCCGATCAAGATGAACGTGGCCAGCCTGACCGGCCTGACCGCCACCGGCTCCACGCCGGTCATCTCGGTCGACAACATCAACAGCGCCGCCCTGACGCTGGGCAACAACCTCGTCACCCTGGGGACGGGCGGGTCCGCCTACATCCGCACGGCCGGCAACCTGGACGCCAGCGCCGGCCTGTCGATGACCAGCGGCAACCTGCTGCTGCAGTCCGGCGGGGTGCTGACGCTGCCGACCGCGGCGATCAACCTCGGCACGGGCGCCCTGACGCTGAAGGGCACCACCGACGTGGTGGCCGCGGGCGGTTCGCCGCGCTCGCTGTCGATCACCGCGGGCTCGCTGACCTTCGCCAGCGGCTCCAGCGGCGGCAACACCACCCTCAACACCACGGTCGGCACCATCGACGCCAGCCTGACCGGCTCCGGCAAGAACCTGACCGTCAACAACACCGGCACCCTGACCGCGGCGACCCTCGGCGCCAACGGCACCGTCACCGCCACCAGCAGCACCGGCATGACCGCGACCTCGGTGAGCGGCGTCGGCACGGTCAGCCTGACCGCGACGACGGGCGACCTGACGGTCGGCACGATCAACGCGGGTCCGACCGGCACCATCACCCTGTCGGCGGCGGGCGGCAGCCTGCTGACCGGCAACGGCACCAGCCTGACCGGCGGCGCGCTGAACCTGACCTCCAACACCGGGATCGGGACCAGTTCCGCCGCCTTCACCAGCTCCATCGCCAACATCTCGGCGACGGTGACCGGGACGGGCGGAATTTATCTGGCCGGCACCAGCTTCACCCTGGGCAACCTTTCCACCAACGACGGGGACATCGCCGTCACCGCCAGCGGCGCCATCAGCGACGGCAACGCCACCACCGGCATCACCGCCGGGGGCAGCGGCTCCATCTCCCTGGTCTCCACCGGCGGCGCGGTCAGCCTGACCAAGGCGGTGACCAGCACCGGTCCGGACGACACCCGGGCGAGCGTGACGGTGCAGGGCACCAGCATCGCCTTGGGCAACGTCACCAGCACGGGCGCGCAGACCTACACCGGCAACACCACGCTGGGCGGCGCGCTGTCCGGCAAGTCGGTGACCGTCACCGGGAACCTGACCCTGTCGGGCGCCAACCGCACGGTGACCGCGACCGGCGGCGACCTGTCGGTGACCGGCACGCTGACCGGCGGCGGCTACGGGGCGACCCTGAACGCGGCGCAGGGCGGCGTGACTCTGGGCGGGGCGGCCAGCAACCTGGCCTCCCTGTCGGTCACGGCCGGCACCATCGGCCTGCGCGCCGTGACGACCACGGGGGCGCAGACCTACACCGGCGCGACCAGCCTCCAGGGCGCCTACGCCACCGGAAACGGCGCCTTCACGGTGACCGGCGCGACGACGCTGGCGGGCGGCACCACGGTGAACGCGGGCAGCGGAAACGTGCTGTTCAGCGGCACGGTGAACGGGGCCAACTCCCTCGTGATCACCAGCAGCGGCGCCACCCAGTTCACCGGCACGGTGGGCGGCACGACGGCGCTGACGACCCTGACCATCGACGCCGGCGGCACCAGCAGCCTGAAGTCGGTGACGACCACCGGCGCCCAGACCTACAGCGGGATGGTGACGCTTGACGGCACCTACACCACCGGCGCGGTCTTCTCGGCCATCGGCGCGGTGACGCTGGCCGGCAACACGACGGTGGACGGCACGTCGAGCGTCGTGTTCATGAGCACCGTCGATGGCGCCTATGCCCTGGCGGTCAACAACAAGGGCATGGCGCAGTTCAACGGCACGGTGGGCGGCACGACGGCGCTTGCCAGCCTGACCACCGACGCCGCCGGCACCAGCAGCGTGAAATCGGTGACGACCACCGGCGCGCAGACCTACAACGACGCGGTGACGCTCGACGGCACCTACAACACCGGCAGCGGCGCCTTCACCGCCAACGCGGCGACCACGCTGGCCGGGGCGACGACGGTCAACGGCGGGTCGGTTCTGTTCGCCGGCACGGTGGACGGCGCCCAGGCCCTGGTCATCAACAGCAAGGCCGCCACCCAGTTCACCGGTGCGGTGGGCGGTACGACGGCTCTGGCCAGCCTGACGACGGATGCCGCCGGCACCAGCAGCCTGCGCAACGTCACCACCACGGGCGCGCAGACCTACAACGACGCGGTCACCCTGAACGGCACCTACACCGGCGGCGGCACCTTCACCGCCAACGGTGCGGCGACGCTGGCCGGCGACACCACGGTCAACGGCGGGTCGGCGGTTCTGTTCGCCGGCACGGTGGACGGCGCCTACGCGCTGGCGGTCAACAACAAGAGCACGACGACGTTCAGCGGCGCGGTGGGCGGCACGACGGCTCTGGCCAGCCTGACCACCGACGCCGCCGGCACCAGCAGCGTGAAGTCGGTGACGACGACGGGGGCGCAGACCTACAACGACGCGGTGACCCTGGACGGCACCTACACCGGCAGCACGGTCACGGCCAACGCGGCGGCGACGCTGGTCGGGGCGACGACGGTGAACGCCGGGACGGCGACCTTCAACGGCACGGTGAACGGCGCCCAGGCGCTGACCGTCGCCGGGACGGGCACGGCGCAGTTCAACGCGGCGGTGGGCGGCACGACGGCCCTGGCGAGCCTGACCACCGCCGCGGGCGGCACGGCCAGCTTCCTGAACGTCACCACCTCCGGCGCCCAGACCCACAACGCCGCCACGACGCTGAACGGCACCTACACGACCACCACCGGCGCCTTCACCGCCAACGGCGCGGCGACGCTGGCCGGCGACACCACGGTCAACGGCGGATCGGCGGTTCTGTTCGCCGGCGCGGTGGACGGTGCCTACGCGCTGGCGGTCAACAACAAGAGCACGACGACCTTCACCGGCGCGGTGGGCGGCACGACCGCCCTGGCCAGCCTGACGACGGATGCCGGCGGCACCAGCAGCCTGCGCAACGTCACCACCACGGGCGCGCAGACCTACAACGACGCGGTCACCCTGAACGGCACCTACACGACCACCACCGGCGCCTTCAGCGCCAACGGCGCGGCGACGCTGGCCGGTGCGACGACGGTGAATGGCGGGTCGGTTCTGTTCGCCGGCACGGTGGACGGCGCCCAGGCGCTGGTCATCAACAGCAAGGGCGCCACGCAGTTCACCGGCACGGTGGGCGGCACGACGGCTCTGGCGAGCCTGACCACCGACGCCGGCGGCACCAGCAGCCTGCGCAACGTCACCACCACGGGGGCGCAGACCTACAACGACGCGGTCACCCTGAACGGCACCTACACCAGCGGCGGCACCTTCACCGCCAACGGTGCGGCGACGCTGGCCGGCGACACCACGGTCAACGGCGGGTCGGTTCTGTTCGCCGGCACGGTGGACGGAGCCCAGGCGCTGGTCATCAACAGCAAGGGCGCCACGCAGTTCACCGGCACGGTGGGCGGCACGACGGCTCTGGCGAGCCTGACCACCGACGCCGGCGGCACCAGCAGCCTGCGCAACGTGGTTACCACGGGTGCCCAGACCTACAACGACGCGGTCACCCTCAACGGCCTCTACAGCGCCGGCAACGCCTTCACCGTCAACGGTGCGGCGACGCTGGCCGGGACGACCACGGTGTATGGCGGTGCGGGCGTCCTCTTCGCCGGCACGGTGGACGGCGCCTACGCCCTGGCGGTCAACAACAAGGGTGCGACGGCGTTCACCGGCGCGGTGGGCGGCACAACGGCTCTGGCGAGCCTGACCACAGACAGCGGCAGCACCAACCTGAAGTCGGTGACGACGACGGGGGCCCAGACCTACAACAACGCGGTGACGCTGGACGGCACCTACACGGGCGGCACCTTCACCACGAACGCGGCGGTGACGCTGGGCGGGGCGACGACGGTGAACGCCGGGACGGCGACCTTCAACGGCACGGTGAACGGCGCCCAGGCGCTGACCATCGCCGGGACGGGGACGACGACCTTCAACGCGGCGGTGGGTGGCACGACGGCCCTGGCCAGCCTGACCACCAACGCGGGCGCCACGGCCAGCTTCCTGAGCGTCACCACCACCGGCGCACAGACCCACGGCGCCGCCACGACGCTCAACGGAGCCTACAGCTCGCTCAACAGCCCGATCACCTTCAACGGTGAGACGACGCTGGCCGGGACGACGCTGGTGGACGCGGGCTACGGCACGATCACCTTCAACGGGACGGTTAACGGCGCCCAGGACCTGACGGCGATCTCGACCGGAGCGATGGTGTTCAACGCGGCGGTGGGCGGCACGACGGCTCTGGCCAGCCTGACCACCGGCACGGGCTACACCAGCCTCGTCAACGTGACCACGACGGGCGCGCAGAGCTACGGCGGCGAAACCAGCCTGATGGGCACCTACGCCACCGGCAACGGCGCCTTCACCGTCGAAGGCCCGGTGACTCTGGCGGGGGCCGCCACGGTCAACGCCGGCAGCGGTGCGGTGACCTTCAACGGCACGGTGAACGGCGCCCAGGCGCTGGTCGTCAACGGCAGCGGCGCCACGCAGTTCAATGCGGCGGTGGGCGGCACGACGGCGCTCGCCAGCCTGACCACCGACGCCGACGGCACCACCAGCCTGCGGTCGGTGACGACCAGCGGCGCCCAGACCTACAACGACGCCACCACGCTCAACGGCGCCTACAACTCGACCGACAGCGCGATCACCTTCAACGGCGCGACGACGCTGGCCGGGACCACGGTGGTGGATGCCGGCTACGGCACGATCACTTTCAACGGGACGGTCAATGGGACGGTGGACGGCGCCCAGGCGCTGACGGCGACCTCGACCGGGGCGATGGTGTTCAACGCGGCGGTGGGCGGCACGACGGCGCTCGCCAGCCTGACCACCGGCACGGGCTACACCAGCCTCGTCAACGTGACCACGGCGGGTGACCAGAGCTACGGCGGGGAAACCAGCCTGATGGGCAGCTACGCCACCGGCAACGGCGCCTTCGCCGTCGCCGGCCCGGTGACGCTGGCGGGGACCACCACGATCAACGCCGGCAGCGGCGCGGTGACCTTCAACGGCACGGTGAACGGCGCCCAGGCGCTGACCGTCAACAGCGGCGGCGCCACCCGGTTCAACGCGGCGGTGGGCGACACGACGGCGCTCGCCAGCCTGACCACCGACGCCGACGGCACCACCAGCCTGCGGTCGGTGACGACCAGCGGTGCCCAGACCTACAACAACGCGGTGACCCTGGACGGCGCCTATCAGGCCGGCACGGTCTTCACGGCGGCGAAGGCGGTGACGCTGGGCGGCGACAGCCGGATCACCGGCACCGAGGGGATCCTCCTCCTCTCGACCCTCGACGGTGGGCAGGCGCTGACGCTGACCAGCGGCAGCGGCGACATCCTGCTCGGCGGCGCCGTCGGCGGCGGCAGCCGTCTGGGGGCGCTGGCGATCAACGGCGGCGGCATCACCACCATCGCCGACACGATCAAGGCGGCCTCGCTGGCGACCGACGCCACCGGGATCACCGTCCTGAACGGCGGCAGCGTCGACACCACCGGTGCGCAGAGCTACGCCGACGCGGTGATGCTGGGGGCCGACACGGTCCTGACCGGCACCCAGGTGGCGCTGTCGGGCGGCATCGACGCGGCGGAGGCGGGCCGTCAAGGCCTGACCATCGCCGGCAACGCGGCGCTCTCCGGCACCCTCGGCACCCGGCAGGCGCTGGCCGCGCTGACGGTCGGCGGCGAGACGCTGCTGACCGGCGCCACGGCGGTCACCAGCGGGGCGCAGACCTACGGCGGCGCGGTCCGTCTGGCCGGCTCCCCGTCGGTCCTGGCCGGCACCGGCGTCACCTTCGCCGGGGCGCTGGACGGCGGGCAGGCCCTGACCGTCACCAGCGGCACCGGCGACGCCGTCTTCGCCGGCACGGTCGGCGGGACGGAGCGGCTGGGCGATCTGACGGTGAACAGCGCCGGGCAGACCCGCTTCGCACAGTCGGTCCGCGCCGCCTCGGTCGTCACCGACGCGGCGGGCACGCTGGCCCTGAACGGCGGCAGCGTCGACACCACCGGGACCCAGACCTACGGGGAACGGGCGGTGCTGGGGACCGACACCCGACTGACCGGCCGCACCATCGTTCTGGCCGGCGGGCTGGACGCCGCCACACGCGGCGGCCAGGGGCTGACCATCGCCGGCGACGCCGTCCTCAACGGCGCGGTCGGCGGCACGCAGGCGCTGAGCCGCCTGTCGGTGACCGGCGCCGCCGCCCTGAACGGCGGCGCGGTGACCACCATGGCGGAGCAGAACTTCGGCGGCGCGGTGACGCTGGGGGCCGACACCGTCCTGACGGGCGGAACCGTCTCCCTGCTGAACGGCGTCAGCGCCGCCAACGCCGGGGTGCAGGGTCTGACGGTCGACGGTGACGCCGTCCTGGCCGGGGTCTTCGGCGAAACCGGCGCCCTGCGGCAGATCGCCGTCAGCGGCGGCACCCGCCTGGACGGCGCGTCCGTCACCACCACCGGGGCGCAGCGCTTCGGCGGAGCCCTGACGGTGGCCGGCGCCAGCGCGCTGACCAGCACCGGCGGCGACCTCGTGTTCGGCGGGGCCGTCGACAGCGCCAACCGTTCCGCGCTGTCGCTGAACGGCGCGTCCATCCGCGCGGCGGGCGACATCGGCGCGTCGGGCCTGATGGGCGACGTCACAGTCCGGACCTCGGGCGGCGTCTTCTACGACGGCGCGGTGACCGTGCGCTCGCTGACCCAGACGGCGGGCGGCGAGAGCCGCTTCGCCAAGGCGCTGACCGCGACCGGGACGGACGGCCTCCGCCTGACCGGCGCCGGCTTCACCTTCGGCGCGGCGGTGAACAGCGCCGGCTCGCTGGCCCTGGTCACGACGGATGGGGCCGGCACGGTGACCTTTGGTCGCGATGCCACGGTTGTCACGGAGGGAGGCTTTACCCAATCCGGTGGATCGGGCATTGTTCTGCCCGCCAGCATTACGGCCAAGACCGGCCCGATCACGCTGGGTGCCGTGGCGTCCTTGCCGGACGGCCATGCGTCCATCGCGGCGGGCGGCCCCATCACCATGGCGGGGCTCCAGGGCAAGGCCACCATGCTGACCATGGCGTCCGATGGCGGGGCGCTGCTGATCGGACAGGAGACCGGGACCGCCTTGCAGAAGATCGACGTGCTGAGCCTGACCGTCCCCAAGGCCGGGTCCGCCCGGATGTTCGGCACCGTGGCCGGCAAGACGGACGCGTTGGCCGCCAGCGCGATCGACAGCCCGCTGCGGGCCGCCCCGTACTTCATCAACAACACCCCCTGGGGTCCGACGCAGCAGGTCAGCCGGGTCGCCGCCACCGTGGTGGTGGTGGTTCCGGTTCCCAGCACCCCCGGCGTCGCCAGCCTGTTCACCGGCACGGTGACCCGCGCCGGCCTTACGCCGAACGCTCTGGCCGCCTACGCCGCGCCGCAGGTTCTCACCCTGGTCGGCGCCGGGACCCAGCCGGAGGTTCTGTCCACCGGTTCGGGAATGGGCGCTTCCGCCGGCGCCGGAACCACCCCGGGCACCAACCGCGCCGGCGCGCAGCCGGAGGTCCTGACCACCGGCCCCGCGGCGTCGGCCGGCGGCAACCAGCAGACGGAGAAGGAGGAGGCGCGCTGAGGCGCGCCGTCCCCGGCAGACCTTTACCCTTTGGATAGCGAACAATGACCAACCCGACCCTGCCCCTGTTCTACAAGAGCCCCCGCCCGCTGGTGGCCGCCCGTGACGCCGATCTGTCGCTGCGGACCGAGCCGAACTTCGCCTTCGCGGCCGCCACCAACTCGGTGCCGCTGATGGCGGCGGAGTTTCCCGCGGCCTGCAAGCAGTTCCCGATCCTGTTCTCGGAAGGCCCGACAGCCCAGCCGGTGGCGCTTCTCGGCCTGCGCTCGGGCGAGAACCTGTTCGTCGACGCGAACGGCGCTTGGGAGGAGGGGGCCTATATCCCCGCCTACGTCCGCCGCTATCCGTTCATCTTCCTGGAGAGCGAGGACAAGTCCCAGCTCACCCTGTGCATCGACGAGGCTGCGGACTCCGTCGTTCCGGGCCGGGACAACCCGTTCTTCGTCGACGGGCAGCCTTCCGACCTGACCAACAACGCCCTGGAGTTCGTCAAGGAAGTCCAGGCCCAGAACGCCTTCACCACCCAGTTCGTCGAGGCGGTGACCGCCGCCGGCCTGATGTCGGAGAAGCGCGCCGACATCACCCTGAACAACGGCGAGCGGCTGAGCCTTGCCGGCTTCAACGTGATCGACGAGGCGGCCTTCAACCAGCTTCCCGTCGAGACGCTGGTGGAGTGGCGTGACCGCGGCTGGCTGGGGCTGGTCTACGCCCACCTGATTTCGGTCAGCAGCTGGTCGGGGCTGGTCGACCGCCTCGCCCTGCGCGGCTGATCCGGTCCGGTCTGCCGGAAACGGAAAGGGCGGCGCCACGATGGCGCCGCCCTTTTTCGTTGCGGACCGGCGAGGAACGGCGATCAGAAGCCCTTTTCGATCTTGAAGACGTCCGGTTCGTTGGGCTTCTCGATGTAGGAGAGCTGGAGCGACGGCGGCAGGGCGGGGGTGTCGTCCGAAGGCTTCGGCGGGACCGCGAGGGTCAGCAGGCTCATGCGGCCCTGGCCGTCGGTGCCGCGGAAGACCACGACCTGCGACCCGTCGCCGACCGGCGCGTTGAGCAGCATGCCCTCCTGCCGGTACCCCTGACCCACGAAATAGTTGCGCAGCGCGTTGGCCGCGCCGACCAGGGCGTTGGGATCGACCTTCGGATTCACCGCGCCGCCCCACAGGATGTTCACCTGAAACAGCTTCTGCGTCGAATGGCCGAGGATGTAGGCGACGACGGCCGGGCCGGCGCCGGTCTGCAGGTCGTCGACCTTCACGATCAGGCTGGTGGTCCGCTCCGTCGCGTTGGTCTCCCGGCGGATGTCCTTGCCCTCGATCTTGAAATCCTTGGTGATGGCCTTCGTGACCTCGTCGCCGGTCATGCCGAAGCGGGCGGAGCGGAAACCCGTGACCTTTGCGGCGGGGGCCGCCTCCGCCGGCTCGGCCGCGCCGGCGGGCGCAGGGGCCGGAGCGGTCTGGGCGGTGGGAGCGGGTTTGCGATCGGTGGTTGCGGCCTGGGCCGCGCCCGTCAGGATTCCGGCCAGGGCGAGGGCGGCAAGGGACAGCCCCAAGGCCGGTCGGTGAAACGGCATGATGGAAACTCCACAGGACATCGAAGCCAATCGGTCGAAAGCGCGAGGCAGTGGCGGCCGTCCCGGCCCTTCGTTCGGACGGGCGAGGGGCAACGCGCCCAATGCGGTTACTTCGAACGATAGTTTAGCAAAATTCGACGCTGTTCCGTGGGTGAATTTATGATCGGCCCCTCATGTCCTTTTTCCGACGCGGAACGCGCCGGCGAAGTTCTGGACCTTGTCCGACGCCACGGAGAGCAGCGCCGTCGTGACCGCCGCCGGGCGCCGGGCCTGCGCGGAGGCGATTTCCGCCACGAGGCGCTCCAGCGCCGGGGTCGCGCTCCGGTAGCGGATGCGATGCTCCCCATCCGTATCGATCAACCCAGCCTGCTGAAGATTCTTCAAGACTTCCTGGAGGATGAGCGTGCTGCTGCGCGATTCGCGAATGAGTTCGTCCGAATTCCATGCCTGACCCAGATCACGCCGTAAAATCAGCAGGATCTCCAGCGTCCACACCGTCTTGATCGAATGCTGAAGAAAGATCAGGGCATCGTCCGAAAGCACGCCGCCAGTCCATTGTCTGTTCCAGTTTCCTGCGGGTCCCGGTGATCCAGGAAGGCTCGACGATTTGAGCCGTACGTCGGGGTGGAGTGTGCACAGGATGTCCCCCGCCGTCCAGCCCCGCGCCCCTCTTTGCGGGGGCGCATCCGGCCCGATTCCAGACATCTTTCGGAGTATTGCCGCACTCACTGGGTGAACTGACGGCCCGCGCCTGGCTTGAACCGACCTTTTGGGGCAATCCGAAGGAAAAATCGCCGCGCTTCGCGCTTCGGCAATGCCGAGCCGGCGCAATCATGACAATTTAGGCCGCAATTCCGATTGGCTATGGCCCGTGCATGACTGGTTTCGACACCCGCCCCGTCTTCTTCATCATCGGCGCGCTTCTCAGCGTCCTGGCCGTTGCGATGCTGCTGCCGATGTCCGTCGATCTGGCGGCCGGCAACCCGGACTGGATGGTCTTCGCCATCGCCTGCGCCCTGACGCTGTTCTTCGGCGTCCAGTTCATGCTGGCCAACCGCATGGACCGGGTCGCGCTGAACGTCCGCCAGGCTTTTCTGCTGACCGCCCTGTCCTGGGTGGTCATCTGCGCCTTCGCCGCCGTGCCCTTCATGGTGTCGCAGATCGACCTGACGGCGGCCGATGCCTATTTCGAGGCGATGTCGTCGCTGACCGCCACCGGGGCCACGGTGATCTCCGGGTTGGATGGGCTGGCGCCGGGGCTGCTGCTGTGGCGGTCCCTGCTGCAATGGCTGGGCGGCATCGGCATCATCGGCATGGCCATCGCCATCCTGCCCTTCCTCCAGGTCGGCGGCATGCAGCTCTTCCGCTCGGAGTCCTCCGACCGGTCGGACAAGGTGACGCCGCGGGCCAGCGACCTCGCCATCGCGGTGGGCTGGATCTACCTGTGCCTGACCGCGGTCTGCACGGCGATGCTCGCCTATGCCGGGATGTCCTGGTTCGACGCCGTCAACCACGCGATGACCGCCGTGTCCACCGGCGGCTTCTCCACCCGCGACGCGTCCATCGCCAGCTGGAACAGCCCGGCCATCGAATGGGTGCTGGTGATCTTCATGGTGCTGGGCGGCATGCCCTTCGTCCGCTTCATCAGCCTCGCCCAGGGGCGGGCGGCCAGCTTCTGGGCGGACACGCAGATCCGTTGGTACCTCGGCTTCCTCGCCGCGGTGTCCTTCGGCCTGTCGGTCTGGCTGACGCTGACGCGGGACATGCCGTGGGACGACGCCATCCGCGTGACCACCTTCAACGTCGTCTCGGTGGTCACCACCACCGGTTACGCCTCCATCGATTATGAACGGTGGGGGCCGTTGGCGTCGGTGGTCTTCTTCATCCTGACCTTTGTCGGCGGCTGCACCGGATCGACCTCGGGCGGGCTGAAAATCTTCCGGTTCGAGATCCTGTTCATCGTGCTGCGCGCGCTGCAGCGCCGCCTCTACAGCCCCAATCTGGTGATTCCGCTGAACTACAACGGTAAGCCGGTGAGCGCCGACGTGATGATCTCGGTGATGGGTTTCGGCTTCGTCTATCTGATGTCGGTGTTCGTGCTGGCCTTCGTCCTGGCCTTCCTCGGGGTGGACGTGGTGTCCGCCCTGTCGGGGGCGGCGACGGCGGTCAGCAACGTCGGCCCCGGTCTCGGCCCGACCATCGGACCGTCCGGGAATTTCGCCACGCTGCCGGACGGGGCGAAATGGGCGCTGGCCGCCGGCATGCTGCTGGGGCGGCTGGAGTTCTTCACCGTCCTGGTCGTGCTCAGTCCGTCCTTCTGGCGGCGCTGAGCGGGCCGGGCGGCTTCTCCTCCCGTTCCCGTTCCTGCGGGTCGCGGCTGGCCGCCGACACCAGATGGACCAGCGCGGCGCCGAGCGCGATCACCCCGACCGCCACCGACGCCCGCAGGAAGCGGGAGGCGTCGCCGTGCAGGGTGAAGTGCCACCACAGCTCGTCGCTGAAGGCGATGTGCTTGTAGGAGAACAGGCCGAGCCAGAAGGCGCTGGCCAGCGCCACGCCGGTCGCGATGAACCAGCTCGGCGTCAGGGGGTTGCGCAGGATGTTGCCGCGGCGGTGGAACTCCTTGCGGGCGGGCAGCAGGGCCAGGAAGATCAGCCCCGGCACGATGGCCTCCGGCCAGTCGCCGCCCTTCAGCAGGGCCGAGGCGCAGCCGGTCGCCAGCAGCACCAGCGACAGCACCCAGGCGGCGTGCAGCCGCCGCTGCACCGCGTGGGCGAGCAGGATCAGCAGCACCCCGGCGACGCTGCCGGTGAAGTGGGACATCTCCACCAGCGGCAGCGCCGTGGCGTCGAAGGGGGCGGGCAGCGTCTCCTCCGGTGTGGCGCGCGAGAACAGCAGGAAGGCCCCGGTGATGAAGATGCAGGCGGCCAGCACCAGCGGCACCGCCGGGCTGACGGCGGCGGAGATGCCCCGCGACAGGCCGCCGATGCGGCGCCGGGCCTGGAAGGCCTCCACCCCGCCGAACATCAGCCCGGCGATCACCAGCGGCGCCAGATAGTAGATCAGCCGGAAGACCAGAAGCCCCGCCATCACGTCGTTGCCGGGCATCGCCGGGGTCAGGCTGACCAGGACGATGGCGTCGAACACGCCCAATCCCCCCGGCACGTGGCTGATGATGCCGGCGACCAGCGCCAGCCCGAAGGCGACCAGGACATCGGCGTAGCTCACCGCGTCGCTCGGCGGCAGGCAGAGATAGAGGACCAGCGCCGCCAGCGACAGGTCGCACAGCCCGAGCAGAAGCTGCCGAACCGCGATGGACGGGCGGGGGAAGGCGATGGCGTGCCCGAACAGCCGCAGCGGCCGGCGCAGCCAGAACCCGCCCACCGCGTAGGCCACCAGGACCGCCAGCGCCGCCAGTCCCAGCAGAACGGCGCTTCCCGGCGGGACGTGCAGCGCCTTCAGCGCCGTGGGGTCGATCAGCATGACCACCGGCATCACCGTCGCCAGCCCGAGCATGAAGGTGGTGACGACGAACAGCGTCACCTGCGCCACCTCCACCCCGCCCAGCCCGTGCGGCGCGTAGAGGCGGTAGCGGACGGTCGCCCCGATGATGCTGGCGAAGCCCAGGCTGTGGCTGAAGGCGTAGCTGGTGAAGGCGGTGAAGGCCACCCAGCGGTAGGGCAGGGGCCGCCGCAGGTGGCGCAGGGCCAGCAGGTCGTAGAGCGTCAGCAGCCAGTAGCTGACCGCCGCCGCCGCCGAGGCGGCGAGAAGCTGCGCGCCCGTGATGCGGTTCAGCGCCTGCCGGATGTCGGCGACGCTGTACTGCTCCAGCCAGCGGTTCAGGATGACCAGCGCCCCGGCCAGCAGGGCCAGGATCAGCACCCCCGTGCCGTAGCGCAGGAGCCGCTGGGTCCAGGTCGGGGGGCTTTCGGTGTGGGCCATGGCTGACAGGATCGCTCCGGGCGCCTAGGATGACGGGGCTTCGGACAAGAACAACACCGCGCAACGAAAAAGCGCATGGCCGGACAGGGCTCTTCGGGAGGCAACGGATGCATCTTGTGCTTTATCTCGCCACCGGCCTGTCGGGGACCAACACGCTGATCCTGCTGCTTGCCTATCTCTGGGACAGTTCGGTGACGCTGTTCGGCGCCACCACGGGCTACGACCTGCGGCCGGATGGCGTGTCCTTCACCCTGTCGCTGTTCACGACGGTCCTGCTGGCTTGGTACGCGCTGGTCCTGCGGCGCCGCCGCCGGTCGGAACGCAAAGGCGGCGCGCGCCCGGACTAGCCGGACGCCGCGCCTCGGGCCGGAAGCATGAGCGCGGCATTTTTTTGGAAACTCCGGCCGGGTTGATCCGTTGTCTGGGCCAAGACGCCGCGCCTCGGATTCGGGTGCGCTGCCCGGACCCGGAGAAAAACCATGCATGGGATCAACAAAGCCGTCTCCTTCACCGCAGGGGGGCTGATTCTCCTGTTCGTCCTTCTCGCCAGCGTCTTCACCGAACCTTTCGGGGAGCGGATTTCCGCTCTTCAGTCCGCCATCGTCGGCAACTTCGGCTGGTTCTACATTCTGTCCGTCGCAGGGTTCCTCTTGTTCGCCTTTTGGTTGTTCTTCAGCCCCTACGGGTCGATCAAGCTCGGTAAGGACGACGACGAGCCGGAATTCAGCTATCTGAGCTGGTTCGCCATGCTGTTCAGCGCCGGCATGGGCATCGGCCTGCTCTTCTACGGCGTGGCGGAGCCGGTGCTGCATTTCGCCAACCCGCGGGTCGGCGAGGCGGGAACCCCCGACGCGGCGCGCGAGGCGATGAATCTGGCCTTCCTGCATTGGGGACTGCACGCCTGGGGCATCTACATCACGGTCGGCCTGTCGCTGGGCTACTTCGCCTACCGGCACGACCTGCCCCTGACCATCCGGTCGGCTCTCTATCCCTTGCTGGGCGACCGGTTGCGCGGCTGGCCCGGCCATGTGGTCGACATCGTGGCGATCGTCGGCACGCTGTTCGGCATCGCCACCTCGCTGGGGCTGGGGGTCATGCAGATCAACGCCGGGCTCGATTATCTCGGGCTGCTCAGCGTCGGGACGGTGCAGCAGATGGTGCTGATCGCCGTCATCACCGCGGTCGCCACCGTCTCGGCCGTCAGCGGCGTCGGCAAGGGCATCCGCCGGCTCAGCGAGTTGAACATGCTGGCGGGGTTGCTGCTCCTGCTGTTCGTCTTCCTGCTCGGCCCGTCGGTGTTCCTGCTGTCCACGCTGGTGGAGAGCATCGGGCGCTATCTGTGGACGCTGCCCTACACCAGCTTCCGCACGCTGCCCTACACCGGAGCGGAGTGGCAGGCGAGCTGGACGATGTTCTACTGGGGCTGGTGGATCTCCTGGGCGCCCTTCGTCGGCATGTTCATCGCGCGGGTGTCGCGCGGCCGCACCATCCGCGAGTTCATCGGCGGCGTGCTGTTCGCCCCGGTGGCCCTGACCTTCGTCTGGTTCACCGTGTTCGGCGAGACGGCGATCCACATCGACATGTTCGAAGGCGGCGGCATGGCGGCGGCGGTGCAGGAGAGCGTGCCGACGGCCCTGTTCGTCATGCTCGACCGCCTGCCGCTCAGCGTGATCACCTCGGCGCTCGCGACGCTGATGGTCATCACCTTCTTCGTCACCTCGGCCGACTCCGGCGCCCTGGTGATCGACATCATCGGGTCCGGCGGCAACCAGGACCCGCCGATCGCCACGCGCATCTTCTGGGCGGTGCTGTGCGGCGTGGCGGCGGCGGTGCTGCTTCTGGTCGGCGGGTTGCAGGCGCTTCAGACGGCGGCGGTGACGACGGCGCTGCCCTTCGCGGTGGTCATGGTGCTGATGTGCGTCGGGCTGGTGACCAGCCTGCGGGCGGAGCGCCGGGCGGGGCCGGACCGGCGGGTGGCGCGGGTGCCCACCGCGTCGGAGGGCGGCGCCCCGGTGCAGCCGGTGGGCGACGGCGACTGGCGCCAGCAGCTGGCCGCGGTGATCGGGCGCAAGGCGGCCATCGCGGCGACGGCCCCGCCCGGCGCCGCCAGCGCGCGGCGCGAGGTCGCCCGCTTCATCGCCGACACGGTCGAACCGGCCTTCCGCGACATCGCGGCGGAGCTGGAGCGGCTCGGCCGCCGGGCGGTCATCGAGGTCGGCCCCTTCAACGCCGGTCTGGCCGTGCTGCGCGACGGGGAGGAGGAGTTCAGCTACGACATCCGCGCGCGGGCCTATCATCCGTTGACCTTCGCCTTGCCCGATCTCAAGGAGGCGGACGAGCGGTGGCAGATGCGCGTCGAGGTGATCCTGCGAGGCGGCCTGCACAAACAATTGTTGCCGGCGCTCGCCGGACGGGAAGCAATCGTCCGCGACTTCGTGCAGGAGTATGGAAAGTGGAGGGGCTGGTGAAAGAGCGCGGCCTCTTGCGGTAGCAGGAGAAGATTGCCTCGAATTATGCTAGAAAGCCGTCCGGTGCTTTCTTCGTGCCGAGGCGGCGGCGACCACCATGGGTCATCAGGCGGATCAGAACCAGTCCGGGGTGGGCGCCCCCGGCGGGGAGGCGTGCGCGTCGGCGGGCCGCCCGATGACGGCTCCAACGACGGCTTCAATGACCGTTGCCGATCTTCCCTTGCTCGACGGGCTGTGGGCGCCGGTCTGGTTGCAGGACGGCGGCCGGATGCTCTGGGGCAACCGCGCCGCCCTGGAGCTGTGGAACGCCGCGTCGCTCGCCGATTTCCAGGCCCGCGACTTCGGCAGCCAGCCCGAGGGGGCGCCGCAGGCCGAAGGGGAACCGGTGGCGGGCCGCTGGACCTTCTACCCCAAGGGGCGCCCGGTCACCGCCTGGGTGCGGCGCAGCGGCATGGCGCTGCCGGACGGGCGCCTGGGCATCCTGCACGAGGCGCAGCTCGCCGCTCCCCCGGCCGATCCGGACCATGGCCGGACCGACACCGAGGCGCTCGACCGTGAGCGCGCCATGCTGCAAAGCCTGATCGACTCGATGCCGGACATCGTCTTCTTCAAGGACGTGAGCGGCACCTACCTCAAGGTCAACCGGGCGATGCTCGACTATGCGGGGCGCCCGCCGCTGGGGCTGACCGACCACCGGCTGTTCGACGCGGAAACGGCGGTGCGGCGGCGGCGGACCGACCAGATCGCCATGCAGAAGGGCTTCTCGCGCAGCGAGGAGTGGTTCGTCCACCCGGACGGGCGCTGCGTGCTGATGGAGACCGCCAAGGCCGTCTGCCTCGACCGCAGCGGCAAGATGCTGGGCGTCGTCGGCATCGCCCGCGACATCACCGAGCGGCGGCAGACGGAAAAGCAACTCCTGCGGCAGCACGCCCTGTTGCAGGGGATCATCGACACCATCCCCGACGCCGTCTTCTTCAAGGACCGCGACGGCGTGCTGCGCAAGGCCAACCGGGCCTTCGCCTCCTGGACCGGGCGCCCCCTGGAGCAGCTGATCGGGCTGGACAGCCACGAGATATGGCCACCCGGAATGGCCGAGGGCATCCGCGCGGGCGACGCCCTGGTCTATGCCGAGGACCAGCCGCGGAGCAACGAGGAGCGCATCCCGCTGCCCGACGGTGGGCAAATCTGGGTCGAGATCCTGAAGGCGCCGATTCGCGACGCCGGCAACGAGCTTCTCGGGCTGGTCGGCGTCGGGCGCGACATCACCCTGCGCAAGGCCGCCGAGGAGGATCTGCGGCGGAGCGAGGCGGAGAAGGACCACCTCGCCAACCACGACGCCCTGACCGGCCTGCCCAACCGCCGCCTTCTCTTCGACCGGCTGGACGTGGCGCTGGCCCGCTCGCGGCGCTCCGGGCGTCTGCTCGCCCTGCTGTTCATCGACCTCGACGGGTTCAAGGCGGTCAACGACCGGATGGGCCACGACTGCGGGGACGAGGTGCTGCGCATCGCCGCGGCGCGAATCGCCGGTTGTCTGCGCCGCAGCGACACGGTGGCCCGCGTCGGCGGCGACGAGTTCACCATCGTCCTGGAGGATGTGGCCTCCGCCGCGGACGCTGGAGGGGTGGCCGCCAAGATCGTGGAAGCGGTGGCGCGGCCCATTCCGGTGCGAGGCGAGACCGCCGTGATCGGCGCCAGCGTCGGCATCGCCCTGTCACCGGCCGACGGATCGGACGCCCGCAGTCTGCTGGTGGCCGCGGACGGCGCGATGTACCGGGCCAAGCAGGCGGGCCGCGGCACCCACATCTTTTACAGGGATATCCCCCACGGGAATCCGGACTGACCGGGTGCGGAATCCGCTTGCGCGATAGGAACAAAAGAAGAACAATACCCGCCTGACCGGTTCTTGACGGGAGAGGATGGGATCATGTTCGTCTGCATCGATGGTGACCGCACCACCCGCCTGCGCCAGTGGGCCTGGCTCGATATCGGTGCCGGTATGGGCGGTGGCGGTATGGGCTCCGGCGAACGCCGCCTCGTCGGCTGGAGCGTCACGGACGAGGCGTGGCTCGTCTCCGAGCCGATCGGCGTGGTCGCCACCAGCCCGCTTGGCCGTCCGCCGGGCTGGGCGGTGACCGACAATCAGCGCCGGTATCTGCTCGAACAGCCCGGCCTGCCCCATGGGGACGAGCCGCTGGCCGCCATCGACTGCCTGCGGGCGAACGGCAGCCTCGACCCGGCGGCTCCCATCAGCATCGTGCCCTGGCGCCCCGGCAAGTCCACCGCCGAACGCATCTTCGATCGCCGGACGGCCTGATCGCGGAAACAGGCGCCGCTGCGTGACGGAACGGCCTTTTTCCCGTTGAAAGCCTTGGTTGAGGCGGGAAGGGGTCGTTCACCATGCAGCAGCGCTGGCCGCAGAGATTGTGGATCGTCCGTCACGGGGAAAGCGCCGGCAACGTCGCGCGCGATGCCGCCTACGCCGCCGGGGTGGGGCGGATCGACATCGCCGAGCGCGACGTCGATGTGCCGCTCAGCCGCCAGGGAGAGCAGCAGTCCGAGGCGCTGGCGCGCTGGTTCGCCGCGCTGCCGCCCGGCGAGCGGCCCGACGTGGTGCTGACCTCCCCCTATCTGCGGGCCCGGAGGACGGCGGAGATCATCCACGCCGGGGGCGGCCTGCCGGTCGAACCCACGGAGTTCGTGGTGGACGAGCGGCTGCGCGAGAAGGAGTTCGGCATCCTCGACCGGCTGACCGCGCTCGGCATCGCGCAGGAGCATCCAGAGCAGGCGGAGTTCCGCCGCATCCTCGGCAAGTTCTACTTCCGTCCGCCGGCCGGGGAGAGCTGGTGCGACGTGATTCTGCGGCTGCGCAGCGCGCTCGACACCATCAGCCTGCACCATGGCGGGCAGCGGGTTCTGGTGGTCAGCCATCAGGTCGTCGTGCTGTGCCTGCGCTATTTGCTGGAGGGCATGACGGAAGAGCAGATCCTCGCCATCGACCGCGAGGGCGACGTGGCGAATTGCGGGGTCACCGAATACGCTTTCGACCCCGACCAGGGGCACAGCGGGCGGATGCAGCTTCGCCGTTACAACTTCGTCGCCCCGCTGGAGGTGGCCGGGGCACCGCTGACCGCCGAACCCGACGCCAATGCGGCTGTCCAATGAGTGTTTTCCGATGAGCGCCGTCCGATGAACGATTCTCCGATGAACGACTCGGTCCCGGTCACCCGCGACCTGCTGCGGTCCATGCCGCTGCCCCACCCCGGCGACGGCGCCGACAAGGACGGGCGGGGCCGCGTGCTGGTCATCGGCGGCAGTGTGGAGGTGCCGGGGGCCCTGCTGCTGGCCGGCACCGCGGCGCTGCGCGCCGGGGCGGGCAAGCTTCAGATGGCGACCTGCCGCAGCGTGGCCCCGCATCTCGGGCTCTCCGTGCCGGAGGCGCTGGTGCTCGGCCTGCACGAAACGGGGGAGGGCGGGATCGCCGCCGACTGCGTGGACACGCTGTGCGAGCGGGCGGCCCGCTGCACCGCGGTGCTGATCGGTCCCGGCATGATGGACAAACGGGCGGTCGCGGACCTGACCGGCTCGCTGATCGCCGGGCTGGACGGGGAGGGCGGCCCGGTTCTGGTCATCGACGCGGAGGCGCTGATGGGTCTGGACGATGCGAACGCGGCGCTGTGCCGTCGCAACGGGAGGACGATCATCACACCGCACGCCGGCGAGATGGCCGGGCTGTCGGGAGTCAGCCGGGATGAGGTGGAGGCCGATCCGCCCGCCGCCGCCCGCCGCGTTGCCGACCGTCACAAGGTGATCGTCGTGCTGAAGGGGGCCTGCACCCACATCGCCACACCGGACGGGCGGCTGTGGTCCTATGACGGCGGCAATGTCGGGCTTGCCACCTCGGGCTCGGGGGACACGCTGGCCGGAGTCATCGCAGGGCTGGCGGCGCGGGGCGCCGACCCGGCCCAGGCGGCGATCTGGGGTGTCCATCTGCATGGCGAGGCCGGCAACCGTCTGGCCCGCCGCGGCCCGCTGGGCTTCCTGGCCCGCGAGCTGCTGGCCCAGGTGCCGGAGATCATGGCCGAACTGTCGGCCTGAGACCGCCGGCCTCGAAACGCCAGTCTCAGAACACCAGCTTGGCGGCCTGATAAAGGATGACCCAGGGTGCGGCGATCAGCCCGCCCCACAGGGCGACCAGCGGCAGGCCGCGCAGCTTCTTGGCCGGGGCGGCGAGGGGGAGCGGGAAGGAAACGGTCTCGGTGGTGCCGACAGCGGGATTGTACTGGGACATGATGACCTGCCGATCTGTGTGTGAGGGCAGGATGCACGCCGATCTCTTAACGACGATTAAAGTCGGGGGTAGTCGCCGCGCGGGATTCCGGTGTACCGCCGCCGGGTAGCGAAGCGCGTTCGAGTGGGCAATTTCGGAGGCTGCGCCGGAGGTTCGCCTGCAGAACCGCTTGAAGCGTCCAGCTGGCTTGACAAAGATTGCCAATCGTCCCGAAATGTCCTTCGGAAGAAGGAGGTGGTCCATGCCGACCATGAACATCAGCCTGCCCGAAGCGCTGGCCACATTCGTCGAGAAGGAGGTGGCAAGCGGCGGCTACGCGTCTCAGAGCGAAGTCGTGCGCGAGGCGCTTCGCCTGCTCCATCGCGAAAAGGCCGTCGAGCTTGAGAAGCAGGAGATGCTCCGGCGCGCCATTCTGGTGGGCGTTGACGATTGGAAGGCCGGCCGTCTGGACGACCGGCCCATTGCCGACATCCTGAACGACATTGAGGATTGACCCGTGGTCGCCTACCGCGTCACCGATGCGGCGAAGCGGGACTTTGGAATGGTCTTGCGGGAAACCAGGGAACGGTTCGGCGCGCAACAGAGGGATATTTACAAGGCCTTGATCGCCAGGGCGGTCGAGATGGTTGCCGCAGACCCTGCCAGGGGCGGTTCCTGGGACCGTGGGCGCATTGTGCCGGGCCTGCGCGCCTTCCACCTGGACCATGCCGCCGGCCGGCGCGGTGCTGCGGCCCACACGCTCTATTACGCCATGGACCAGCAGGCCGGCGAGCCGCCGGCGGTTGTGGTTCTTCGCCTTTTGCACGAAAAAATGGAACCGGACCGCCGCATCCCGCAAGGATGAAGCCGGTCCGGTTCCCGACGCTCGTTCAGGTCACTTGGCCAGCGTTTTGTTGAGCCACAGGGCCAGCAACGTGCAGACCGCGCCCGACAGGAGGTAGGCGCCGGCCGAGAACAGGCCGTAGTTGGCGGACAGCACCAGCGCGACCAGCGGCGCGAAGCCCGCCCCGAACAGCCAGGCGAGGTCCGAGGTGATCGCCGCGCCGGTGTAGCGGTAGCGCTGGGTGAAGCCCGACGCGACCACGCCCGACGACTGGCCGAAGGACAGGCCCAGGATCACGAAGCCGACGATCATGAAGACCAGCTCGCCCAGCGGCCCGCCGTTCAGCAGCAGGGGCGCCACGCCGCTGAACACCGCGATGGCGGCGGCGCAGCTTCCCAGCAGGGTGCGGCGGCCGATGCGGTCGGCGATCCAGCCGGAGGCGATGATGGCCCCCAGCCCGAAGACGGCCCCGACCACTTCGATTATCAGGAAGTCCGCCGGCGTGTCCTGCGTGTAGAGGAAGATCCAGGACAGCGGGAAGACGGTGACCATGTGGAACAGGGCGAAGCTGGCCAGCGGGGCGAAGGCGCCCAGAACGACGCGCATGCCCTCGTTGCGCAGCATCTCGGTCACCGGGACCGGCTGAAGCTCGCGGCTTTCGAACAGGTGAGTGTATTCCGGCGTGACCACGATGCGCAGCCGGGCGAACAGCGCCACCACGTTGATGGCGAAGGCCACGAAGAACGGATAGCGCCAGCCCCAGCTGAAGAAATCCTCCGCCGACAGGGTGCCGGCGAAATAGGCGAAGAGGGCGCTGGCCACGATCAACCCGATGGGCGCGCCGAGCTGCGGAATCATCGCGTACCAGCCGCGGCGGTTCTCCGGCGCGTTCAGCGCCAGCAGCGAGGCGAGGCCGTCCCAGGCGCCGCCCAGCGCCAGACCCTGGCCGATGCGGGCGGCCGCCAGCAGCCAGATCGCCGCCGCGCCGATCTGCTCATAGCTCGGCAGGAAGGCGATGGCGACCGTCGAGGTTCCCAGCAGGAACAGGGAGAGGGTCAGCTTGGCGCCGCGCCCATGGGCGCGGTCGATGGCCATGAACAGCATGCTGCCCACCGGGCGGGCGACGAAGGCCAGCGCGAAGATCGCGAAGGACCACAGCGTTCCGGTCAGCGGGTCAAGATAGGGAAAGACCAGCTTCGGGAAGACGATCACCGAAGCGATGGCATAAACGAAAAAATCGAAGAATTCGGACGTCCGTCCGATGATGACGCCAATCGCGATTTCACCGGGATTTACCCGGTGGTCGCGGGCATTGACCAGTCTTGCATCCCGTTCGGTCGCCGTGGTCGATGATCCCATGGTCCCCCCACCGTCTGGCAATTGCGTCAGAGGGAATTAAATAGGCACCGCAACGGCATTCTGCCACGTCCATGTACGCATTGCCTTGATGTGCGTCAATGGCTGCGCGGAATCGCGGCGCATTGGACAAATTGTCCAATGTCCTACCCGGCCCGTGGGGGTTAGCTCTTCGCCCAAATCCAAAGCGAACCCCTGCTGACAGGTCCTGCCTTGACCCGTTTCCGCGCCTTGGCCCTCCTGCCGCTGATGGCGGTATTGAGTGGCTGCAACCTTGTGGTGATGAGCCCGTCCGGCGACGTGGCGAGCCAACAGGCCAACCTCATCACCATCTCCACTCTCCTGATGCTTCTCATCATCATTCCGGTGATGGTGCTGACGGTGCTGTTCGCGTGGCGCTACCGCCAGTCGAATAACACGGCCCAGTACGACCCGGATTGGGACCATTCGACGCAGCTCGAGCTGGTGATCTGGGCGGCCCCGCTGCTCATCATCATCTGCCTGGGGGCCATCACCTGGATGGCGACCCACCTGCTCGACCCCTACCGCCCGCTGGACCGCATCGCCGCCGGCCGCCCGGTCCCCGCCGATACGAAGATGCTCGACGTCAACGTCGTGGCGCTCGACTGGAAGTGGCTGTTCATCTACCCGGAATACGGCATCGCCACGGTGAACGAGGTGGCCGCCCCGGTGGACCGCCCGATCCGCTTCAACATCACCTCCTCGACGGTGATGAACTCCTTCTACATCCCCGCGCTGGCCGGGCAGATCTACGCCATGGCCGGCATGGAGACGAAGCTGCACGCCGTCATCAACGAGCCGGGCAGCTACAAGGGCTTCTCCGCCAACTACAGCGGCGCCGGCTTCTCGCACATGCGCTTCACCTTCCACGGTCTGGCCGCCGACGGCTTCGACAAGTGGGTGGCGGACATCAAGGCGGGCGGCGGCAAGCTCGACCGCGACGGCTATCTCCAGCTTGAGCGCCCCAGCGAGAACGAGCCGGTGCGCCGCTACGGCGCCGTCGATTCGGGCCTGTTCAAGGCCATCGTCGGGATGTGCGTCGAGCCGGGCAAGATGTGCATGCACGACATGATGGCCATCGACGCCAAGGGCGGCCTCGGGCTGGCCGGCATCGACAACGTGATGCCGCTGATGCACGACAAGCTGTCCCGCCGCGGCACCGCCGTTCTCGGCCCGGTTCCGGTCTATGTGGCGGGCATCTGCTCGACCGAGGAGCTGACCGGCCGCGCCGTCGAGTCGTCGCTGGGCGTGCTGAACGCTCCCGCGGACGCATCACCGATTTCTGGCGCGGGTCTGCCGCGCTCCTCCATCACGCCGATCTCCGCGCCCGCCTCTGCGTTCGGGCCGCGGCTGACGGCCAATCCTTGAGCGGCCCACCGCCATGATCGACACATCGACCGTCGCCACCCACCCGCTCTTCGGGCGTTTGACCCTGGAGTCCTTCCCCTATCACGAGCCCATCGTGGTCGCGACTTTCGTCGCGGTCGTGCTGGGCGGCCTCGCGCTCGTCGCGGCGCTGAGCTATTTCCGGCTGTGGGGCTATCTCTGGAAGGAGTGGTTCACCACCGTCGACCACAAGCGCATCGGCATCATGTACATGGTGCTGGGCCTGATCATGCTGCTGCGCGGCTTCGCCGACGCCATCATGATGCGCCTCCAGCAGGCCATGGCCTTCGGCGGCAGCGAGGGCTACCTCAACGCGCACCATTACGACCAGATCTTCACCGCCCACGGCGTCATCATGATCTTCTTCGTGGCGATGCCCTTCGTCACGGGTCTGATGAACTACGTGGTGCCGCTGCAGATCGGCGCCCGCGACGTGTCCTTCCCGTTCCTGAACAACTTCAGCTTCTGGATGACGGTGGGCGGTGCTGTGCTGATCATGGTCTCGCTGTTCGTCGGCGAGTTCGCGCGCACCGGCTGGCTGGCCTATCCGCCGCTGTCCAACATCGCCTACAGCCCTGAGACGGGTGTCGACTACTACATCTGGGCGTTGCAGATCGCCGGTGTCGGAACAACATTGTCCGGCATCAACCTGATCTGCACGATCGTCAAGATGCGCGCCCCCGGCATGACCATGATGAAGATGCCGGTCTTCACCTGGACGTCGCTCTGCACCAACGTGCTGATCGTCGCCTCCTTCCCGATCCTGACCGCCACGTTGGTCCTGCTCTCTCTGGACCGCTACGTCGGCACGAACTTCTTCACGAACGATCTCGGCGGCAGCCCGATGATGTACGTGAACCTGATCTGGATCTGGGGCCACCCGGAAGTCTACATCCTGATCCTGCCGGTCTTCGGCATCTTCTCCGAGGTCACCTCGACCTTCTCGGGCAAGAAGCTGTTCGGCTACACCTCCATGGTCTACGCGACGGTGGTCATCACGATCCTGTCCTACCTGGTGTGGCTGCACCACTTCTTCACCATGGGGTCGGGCGCCAGCGTGAACTCGTTCTTCGGCATCACGACGATGATCATCTCGATCCCGACGGGTGCGAAGATCTTCAACTGGCTGTTCACCATGTACCGCGGCCGCATCCGGTTCGAGCTGCCGATGATGTGGACCGTCGCCTTCATGCTGACCTTCGTGGTCGGCGGCATGACGGGCGTGCTGCTGGCCGTTCCGCCGGCCGACTTCGTCCTGCACAACAGCCTGTTCCTGATCGCCCACTTCCACAACGTCATCATCGGCGGCGTGCTGTTCGGCCTGTTCGCCGGCATCTACTACTGGTGGCCCAAGGCCTTCGGCTTCCGCCTCGATCCCTTCTGGGGCAAGGTCTCCTTCTGGTGCTGGGTGATCGGCTTCTGGGTCGCCTTCATGCCGCTCTACGTGCTCGGCCTGATGGGCGTCACCCGCCGCCTGCGCGTGTTCGAGGACCCGTCGCTGCAGATCTGGTTCCAGATCGCCGCCGTGGGCGCCGTCCTGATCGCCGCGGGCATCGGTGCCTTCCTCCTCCAGATCGCCGTCAGCGTCTGGAAGCGCCGTGAACTGGTCGACCGCACGGGCGACCCGTGGGACGGCCGCACCCTGGAATGGGCGACCTCCTCGCCGCCGCCGGACTACAACTTCGCCTTCACGCCGATGATCCACGACAACGACGCGTGGTGGGACATGAAGAAGCGCGGCTACAAGCGCCCGCTCGGCGGCTACAAGGCGATCCACATGCCCAGCAACAGCGGCACCGGCGTGATCCTGGCCGGGATCAGCGTGGTCCTCGGCTTCGCCCTGGTCTGGTACATCTGGTGGCTGGCGGCGGTGAGCTTCGTCGCCCTGCTGGCGGCGGCCATCCACCACACCTTCAACTATCACCGCGACTTCCACATCCCGGCGGACGTGGTGGTGCGGACCGAGAACGAGCGGACCCGACTCCTCTCCGGGCAGGTGTAAAGCATGAGCACGACCCTGACAGCCGAGCGGCCCCGCGGCCAGGCTCCGGTGTTCCACGTGGTGGACGAGCACGCGCACCCCGAAGGCTCCAGCACCATGCTGGGCTTCTGGATCTACCTGATGAGCGACTGCCTCATCTTCGCGGTGCTGTTCGCGACCTACGGCGTTCTCGGCGCCAACTACGCCGCCGGGCCCGCGCCCAAGGACCTGTTCGACCTGCCGCTGGTGGCGCTGAACACCGCCATGCTGCTGTTCTCCTCCATCACCTATGGCTTCGCCATGCTGGCGATGGAGAAGGGGCGGGTGTCGCAGACCCAGCTGTGGCTGGCGGTGACCGGCCTGTTCGGCGCCGCCTTCCTGGCGATCGAACTCTACGAGTTCGCCCACCTGATCCACATCGGGGCGACCCCGCAGCGCAGCGCCTTCCTGTCGTCCTTCTTCACGCTGGTCGGCACCCACGGCCTGCACGTCACCTTCGGCCTCGTCTGGCTGGTGACGCTGATGGTGCAGGTCAACAAGCGCGGCCTGATCCCGGCCAACCGCCGACGCCTGATGTGCCTCAGCCTGTTCTGGCACTTCCTGGACGTCATCTGGATCGGCGTCTTCACCTTCGTCTATCTGATGGGAATGCTGCGATGAGTTCTCATGCCGAACATCATTCCGGTCATCATGGGGCCGGCCATCATGGGGCCGGCCATCACGACCACGGCCACGGGGACGACGGGCACGCCCACGGGACGCTCGGCAGCTACGTGATCGGCTTCGTCCTGTCGGTGATCCTGACGGTCATTCCCTTCTGGCTGGTCATGGACGGGACGATCCTGGATAAGAACATGACCGCGATGGCGATCATGGCTCTGGCCGCCGTCCAGGTCGTCGTCCACATGATCTTCTTCCTGCACATGAACGGGCGGGCGGAAGGCGGGTGGACCATGCTGTCGCTGATCTTCACGCTCATCGTCGTGGTTATCATGCTGGCCGGTTCGCTGTGGGTGATGTACCACCTGAACACCAACATGATGCCGATCCACGACCCGAGTCAGCTGCCGTGAACGGCACGGCGACCCACCGCCCGCGCCGGGGGCTGATCCTTCTCGGCGTCCTGGCGCTGGCGGGGGTCGCCGTCTTCACGTCGCTCGGCGTCTGGCAGGTCGAGCGGTTGTTCTGGAAGCTGGACCTGATCCAGCGGGTGGAGGAGCGGGCGCAGGCCGCGCCCGTTCCCGCCCCCGGCCCGGAGGACTGGCCCGCCGTCACGGCGGCCAGCCAGGAATACCGCCGGGTCGGCGTCACCGGACGTTTCCTGAACGACAAGGAGACGCTGGTCCAGGCGGTGACCGAGCGGGGCGGCGGCTTCTGGGTGCTCGCCCCGTTCCACACTGACCGGGGCTTCACCGTCCTGGTCAACCGGGGCTTCGTGCCGCCCGAGCGGCGCAGCACCGACAGCCGCCCCGACGGGCTGATCGACGCGGACACCACGGTCACCGGCCTGCTGCGGGTGACCGAGCCGGGGGGCGGTTTCCTGCGCTCCAACGATCCCGCGCAGAACCGCTGGTACTCGCGCGACGTGGCGGCCATTGCCGCCGCCCGCGGCGTGACGGACGCGGCCCCCTATTTCATGGATGCCGAGGCCAGCCCGCCGGGCGGCTACCCGGTCGGCGGGCTGACCGTCCTGACGTTCCCGAACAACCACCTCGTGTATGCGCTGACTTGGTTTGCCCTGGATCTCATGGTGATCGCTGCGGCGCTCTATGTCGCGCGCAGTGAATGGCGCCGCCGAGGTTGAAGAAATAAGCTTTTTTTCTTTATGGTTTTTCTGTCGGGCGGGACGTGGCTCCTCGCGGACTCTTTCGCTCGGCTTTTTTGTGCTATCAAATCCCCCCGAAGTCCGGGGCAAGGCTGCCAAGCCGAGGCATCGTGCCCATATGAATGGGGACCGAAGGAAGCCGGCGAAGGGCCAGACGTTTTCCGTGCGCGACACCACCGACAAGAAGAACCTGTTTCTGCTGGTGCAGTTGCGCTGGCTCGCCGTTGCCGGGCAGGTGGTGACGATTCTGATCGTGCACTACCAGATGGGCATCACCCTGCCGCTCGACCAGATGGGCGCGGTGATCCTGTTCCTGGTCGCGCTGAACATCGCCAGCGTCCTTCATCTGCGGCGCCAGACCTCGGTGTCGAACACCCAGCTCTTCCTGGAACTGCTGATCGACGTGTCGGCGCTCACGGTCCAGCTCTACCTCAGCGGCGGCGCGTCCAACCCGTTCATCTCGCTCTACCTTCTGCAGATCACGCTGGGGGCGGTGCTGCTGGAGGCGTGGTCGGCCTGGGCGCTGGTGCTGGTCGCCACGGCCTGCTTCACGCTGCTGATCGGCGCCTACCGCCCGCTGGCCCTGCCGCCGGGGTTGGAGGGGCTTCTGCTGGGGCTGCACATCCAGGGCATGTTCCTGTGCTTCGTGCTGACGGCCAGCCTGATCGTCCCCTTCATCACCCAGATCACCCGCAACCTGCGCGCCCGCGACGCCCATCTGGCCGACCTGCGCCAGCGCTCCATGGAGGAGGACCACATCGTGCGCCTCGGCCTGCTCGCTTCCGGCGCCGCGCACGAACTGGGGACGCCGCTCGCCACCCTGTCGGTGATCGTGAACGACTGGCGGCGGATGCCGGTGGTCAAGGGCGATCCCGACATGGCCGAGGACATCGCCGAGATGCAGAACCAGATCGACCGCTGCAAGGCCATCGTGTCGGGCATTTTGCTGTCCTCCGGCGAGGCGCGGGGGGAGGGGACGCTGCGCACCACCGTGACCGCCTTCCTCGACGATCTGGTGGCGGAGTGGAAGGACAGCCGCTCCCCGGCCTGCGTCGATTACGACAACAGCGTCCGCTCGCGGGAGGGGATCATCTCCGACCTCGCTCTGAAGCAGGTGATCTTCAACGTCCTGGACAACGCGCTGGAGGTGTCGCCCGGCTGGGTCGGCATCGCCGCCGGGCGGCAGGGCGACAGCCTCGTCCTGACCGTCAACGACGCCGGTCCCGGCTTCGAGGAGCGGATGCTGGCGGAATTCGGCAAGCCCTACCGGTCGAGCAAGGGGCGGCCCGGCGGCGGGCTGGGTCTCTTCCTGGTGGTCAACGTGGTGCGCAAGCTGGGCGGCTCGGTCGCCGCGCGCAACCGCCCCGGCGGCGGCGCCTCCGTGACCATGACCCTGCCGCTTGCCGCCCTGTCCGCGGGAGAGAGCCATGGAGACTGACCGTTCCCTCGTCCTGGTGGAGGACGATGCCGCTTTCGCCAAGGTCCTGCGCCGCTCCTTCGAGCGCCGGGGCTACCGGGTCTACTGGTGCGACAGCCTGGACGGGCTGCGGGCGCTGCTGGACACCGTGCCCTTCGCCTATGCGGTGGTGGACCTGAAGCTGGGCAACGGCTCCGGCCTGGAGTGCGTGCGGGAACTGCACGCCAACGACCCGGAGACGCGGATCGTCGTCCTGACCGGCTTCGCCAGCATCGCCACGGCGGTCGAGGCGATCAAGCTGGGCGCCTGCCATTACCTCGCCAAGCCGTCCAACACCGACGACATCGAGGCGGCCTTCGAGCGGACGGAGGGCGACCCCTCCATCGCGCTGGGGGCGCGGGCGACCTCGCTGAAGACGCTGGAATGGGAGCGCATCCACGAAACCCTGGCGGAAACCGGCTTCAACATTTCCGAAACCGCCCGCCGCCTGGGGATGCATCGGCGCACCCTGGCCCGCAAGCTGGAGAAGAAGCAGGTGCCCTGAAAGGTGCCCTCAATCCGCTTTCTCCTGTCCAGTCGGTCAAAGAACGCGTATGGCCGCTGGACAATGGCGGCCGGTCCGCCCATTTTTCACGGCCTGTTACAGTCGTGTGTCATACGCAGCAGCAAGGAGCAGTGTGAAGTGTCTCTTTCCACGTCGAGCAGCAGCCCCGCCGATCCCCGGACCGAGGCCCGCCGTCTTCTGACGGACGCCATCTCCACGTACCTGCAGTCGTGCAAGGATCTGGCTGCTGCGACCGAACGCGCGACCGAGACGAGCGGCAGCATCGATACCCAGGCCCGCCGCAAGGCTTACCAGACGCTGACCGAACTGGGCGATCAGGTCCGTCTCGCGCAGCGCCGCCTCGTCACCGCGGCCAAGCAGGCCCGCCGGGTCATGCCGGTGGCCGAGATCGAGGAGGTCGCCAAGAAGCTGGACAAGCGCGACACCACGGAAAGCGCCGCCGTTCTGGTCAAGGCCGCCCTGGTCAATTGACCCGGTCAACGGACGCCGGTCGGGGGAGGGCTCGCCTGTTCGGCATAGTCAAATCCGCCGGATTGGCCGGAAACGCCGATTTTTTGCGGGTCACAGCGTCGCGCCCGGTCGATTCCGGGCCGGAGCATCTTGCGCGCCGCCGCCCGGCAGGGTAGGTCAGAGGCGCCTGGAGCCCCGGAACATGCTGGGGTTCCGCCACGAACAAGGGGAATTTGGGAATGACGAAGGCCGATCTCATCGACGCGATCGCCGGCAAGCTGGGCGGCACGAAGGCCGACGCCGGCAAGGCGCTGGACGCGGTTCTGGAGAGCCTGCAGGACGCGCTGGTCAAGGGGGAGACGGTCAAGCTGCCGGGCTTCGGCCAGTTCGAGATCGCCGAGCGCGGCGAGCGCACGGGCCGCAACCCGCAGACCGGTGCGGAGATCAAGATCGCCGCCTCCAAGGCGCCGAAGTTCTCCGCCGGCAAGGCCCTCAAGGACGCCGTCAACGGCAAGGCCGAGTAAGGCGGCAAGGCCGAGCAACGGCACCGGTTCGCCCCTCTCCCTCCCCGGGAGAGGGGATTTCTTCACCCGCTCAATGCGGGTTCGCCGGCCCCGCTGTGGCGTCGGCCAGCCAGCGGCCCGGCGGGTCGCTGTTTTTTTGTCCGCATCGTTGCCCCCATCGTTCGTCGCCTCGCTCCAGCCCGGCGGGATGCCGTCCATGTTCGGCCGGCAATGGGCGAGGCCCTTGTGGCAATCGACGCAGGCCCGCGTCCCCCCCCTCTTCGGTGATGTCCATCGAGTCCGCGCCATGGCGTTTGCGGCGCTCCAGGAACGTTTGGACGGTCAGCCGCCTCCAGTCTGCCCCCGGGGATGGCCGCGTGAGTGGCGTTTTCGGCGGATAATTCGCTCAACGAACATTTTTTTGAGGGGGGCCGGGATTAAGCGGCGCGCCGAGCCGTAAACTGAGTGAAGAGGGGATAAGGAGGTCGGACAGCCTTGGTGTGATTTGGCTCTCCGGATTGTTTATTTCCGACTCGTACAGGGCATACAGATTGGATCGACGACGAGGTTGCTGATGATCTGAAGTTCTGTAAGATTGGAACAGCCGTTCTTGGTGTAACGGCTTCTCCACTGTTGTGATCGTAAGTGAAGCGAACTCATTCAGAGGCCGCGCCTGCTTTGGCGCGGCCTTTTTTTTGTCATTTCGAAGTCATAGTACGAAAGTCTGGCGTCGCCAATGCTGACTTTGCATGAGGCATACCTTCAACGATAGTTGCGACGGCAGGGATTATTTGTGCTGTGGTTCCTGAAACGGATGTTGTGTTCCGCTGATTGTGTGGTATACCAAGTACGAAATGCGGAACACCAAGCCTCCCCCAACGGTGGCGGTGGTGCTTCTGCCAAGACGTGAAGGGCACGCAAGCCCCCAAAAAAAGGCAATGCGACAACAACCATTGGCCCCGCCCGGCTGAGTTGAGTGTTCGATCACCGCATTGGGGAGGAAGAGTAATGAGTCAGTCCATCGCTGCACCGCCTGGCGGCTCGCAGGCGCCCATTTCCGAAGGCGCGCGCTGGATGCAGATCGTCGTCGGCATCGTCTGCATGGTCGCCGCGGCCAACATCCAGTACGCCTGGACGCTCTTCGTGCCGGAAATCCAAGCCACCCATGGCTGGACCCGCGCCTCGATCCAGACCGCCTTCACCGTCTTCGTCGTCGTCCAGACCTGGCTGACCCCCATCGAAGGCTACTTCATCGACCGTTACGGCCCCCGCGTCATCGTCGCCTTCGGCGGCGTGATGACCGGCCTCTCCTGGATCGTCGACAGCTACGCCGGCTCGCTCGGCATGCTCTATGTCGGTTCGGCCATCGGCGGCATCGGCGTCGGTTGCGTCTACGCCACCTGCGTCAACAGCGCGATCAAGTGGTTCCCGGACAAGCGCGGCCTCGCCGTCGGTCTGACCGCGGGCGGCTACGGCGCCGGCTCGGCCCTGACCATCCTGCCGATCGCCAACATGATCCACTCCTCCGGCTATCAGGCGACCTTCTTCTGGTTCGGCCTGCTGCAGGGTGCGATCATCATCGCCGCCGCCTTCTTCCTGCGCGCCCCGCAGAAGGATCAGGTGAAGGCCTCGACCAAGGTCCTGCAGTCCCGCCGCGACTACACGCTGAAGGAAGCGCTGCAGACGCCGGTCTTCTGGGTCATGATGGTCATGTTCATCTGCACCGTCTCGGGCGGTCTGATGGCGGTGGCCCAGCTCGGCGTGATCGCCCACGATCTGGGCGTGAAGGAAGCCCCGATCAGCCTGTTCGGCATCACCATGGCGGCTCTGCCCTTCGCGCTGATGCTCGACCGCGTGATGAACGGCATCTCCCGTCCGCTGTTCGGCTTCATCTCCGACCACATCGGCCGTGAAGCGACGATGTTCATCGCCTTCACCTTCGAAGGCATCGGCATCCTGATGCTCAGCCGCTTCGGCCACGATCCGATCATGTTCCTGATCCTGTCGGGCATGGTGTTCCTGGCCTGGGGCGAAGTGTACAGCCTGTTCAGCGCCACCTCGGCGGACACCTTCGGCACCAAGCATGCGGCGAAGATCTACGGTGTGCTCTACTGCGCCAAGGGCGTCGCGGCCCTGCTGGTCCCGCTGGGCAACCTGCTGATGGAAGCCACCGGCACCTGGGCGACCGTGCTCTACATCTGCGCCACCATGGACCTCATCGCGGCCTTCTGCGCCATCGCGGTCCTGCGGCCCATGCTGCGCCGGCACCACGCCCGAAACGCCGAACTCGCCGCCCGGCAGGGCACGGGTCCGGTTACCGCGGCGGCCAGCCCGTAACCTCCGCTCCGGCGGACCGACCGAAAGGGGGCCACGTCTGTGGCCCCCTTTTCGGCGTTCCGGGCCGGCCTTGCGAAGCGGATGGGGATGTGGGACCTGTCGGGGGAGGGGGGCATGGACAATCGACGGCGGAGGTGGGGCGTGGGAAAGGACGACGGCAGTTTCCGGCTGGTGGTCGCCTGCTCGCTGGGCGGGGTGGCGGTCAGCGTGGCCCTCGGCTCGCTGCTGCTGTCGCGATGGACGCCCCGGACGGAGAACACGGTGGTCGAACGGGCGATCCACAACATGGACCGGGAGACCTGCGAGCGGGTGCTGCATTCCTTCACGCAGCCGCAGCCGGTGGGCACCCGCGTGCTGTGGCTGTGGGCGGAGGAATCGACGCCGGGCGTCTTTACCGGAGCGCCCTGGACGTCGCGCGTGACCGGGCCGGGCGTGCAGGCGGCGGCCGCCGGCGGGTCGGGATCGGCGGCGGGCCGTTCTCCCCGTCCCTACGCCTTCGACCCGGCGTCCCAGGTGGCGCCGGACGCGGCCTGCTCCTTCCCGAACAACTCCCTGCACATCGTGTCGGTGGAGTATCCGCCCAAGCCGGACGCCGCGTCGGCAACGGGCAAGCCGTAAAAGGAAAAGGGCCGGCCGCGGGAAGCGGCCGGCCCTTTCTGGCAGGCGGTGCGCCGGATGGAAGCGCCGCCTTACTCCTCGCGGTTGCCCATGAGCTGCAGGAGCATCTGGAAGAGGTTGATGAAGTTGAGGTAGAGCGAGAGGGCGCCCATGACGGCGAGCTTGGTGTTGCCCTCGTGCCCGTGGCCCTCGGCGTACTCCTCCTTGATGCGCTGGGTGTCGTAGGCGGTCAGGCCGGTGAAGATGACCACGCCGATCACCGAGATGGCGAACTGCAGCGCGCTGGAGCCGACGAAGATGTTGACCAGGCTGGCGATGACGATGCCGATCAGGCCCATCATCAGGAACGAGCCCATCTTCGACAGGTCGGCCTTGGTGGTGTAGCCCCACAGGCTCATCGCCGCGAACATCGCCGCGGTGATGAAGAACACCCGCGCCACGCTGGCCCCGGTGAAGACCAGGAAGATCGACGCCATCGACACGCCCATCACCGCGCAGAAGGCCCAGAACAGCCCCTGCAGCGCGGCCGCCGACATCGCGTGGAAGCGGAAGGACAGCACCATGATGAAGGCCAGCGGCGCCAGCATCACCACCCACTTCAGCGGGGTCGTGAAGATCGGAACGTACAGCGCCGGCGTGCTCGCCACGAACAGCGCCACCAGCCCCGTCACGCCAAGGCCGAGCATCATGAAGTTGTAGACCCGCAGCATGTGCTTGCGCAGGCCCTCGTCGAACGCCGCGCCGTAGGCCGGCGCCGCGCTGCCGAATTGGTTGCCGTAGAAGGGTCCGCTCATCGTCTCACCATGTCCTTCGGATGCTTATCGTTCGGATGCTTGTCGTTCAGTGCGTCGGCGTCAGAACCACGCCATGCGGGCGTCGCGGGCGTGGGCCAGGATTTCCTTTTCCGGCTGTTCGCCGCACAGCGCGTAGACCGTCGTCCCGACCTGCCAGTAGGCGACCGAGACGTTGCCGATGCGCTCCGCCTGGGGTTCGGTGACGGCGAAGCGGTCGACCTCGCTGGCGAACAGCGTGATCAACTGCGACCCGCCGTGGCGGTAGGCCGCCTGCACCGCGACCCCGCCGTCCCAGGCCACCGTGCGCAGCCCGTCCGGGGCCTGCCCGATGTCGAGCTGCGGGATCGGCACCGCGACCTCCGGGGTGGCGGGGGCCAGACGGTTGACCAGGGACTGGGCGGCGTCAGCGAAGGGCTTGAAGTCGATCCCGCTGTGCAGCGCCTGCTGGTGGGTCTGGGCCGCGATGGTGATGTAGTGGGTGGCCGCGTGGGCCGTGGCCACCGGGTTGACCGACAGGGACGACACGGCGCTGTGCGCCGTCCAGCCGAGCCCGACGAGGCACAGAGCCGCCACGGCGCGCCGCCCGCGGCCCGAGCCGCTGGCGGCCCGCGCCCGCGCCCGGTTCATCAGTTCCGCCGCCGGGCGGCGCCACAGGGCGCCCCACTGCTTGCGCCGCGGCAGCGGCGCACTGGCGCCGACCGCCGGCTGGGCAGGGGCGGGGGCTGCGGCCGGTTCGGGCGCGGCGAGGTCCGGCTCCGCCTTCTCGACGGCCGGACCGGCTATGAACAGGCGGATCTCGTCGCGCACCCGCATGTCGTGCATGACGCGGGCGGCCTCGTCCGGATTGGCCTCCAGGTAGGCTTCCACCTCGATGCGGCGCTGCGCGTCGAGTTCGCCGTCCACATAGGCGTTCAGGTCGATGTCGCTGATCGGTTCGTTCATCGTCATTTCACCACGCGCAACGGAGGGCGCTGGACCCGGTCTGATGGGGTTCGGTCGGACTGGTCTGACGCCGGCTGGCGCCCGCCGCCCGTTTTGGCCCGCAGCGCGTCGCGCGCACGGCCCAGGCGGGACATCAGGGTGCCCACGGGGATGCCCAGACACTCCGCGGCGTCCCGGTAGGACATGCCGTCGAGCGCCACGAGCACCAGGGCCTCCCGCTGTTCGACCGGCAGGGTCATCAGGGCCGCAATGGTCTGGCCGAGATGGACGTGGCTCAACTGCGCGGGCGGGGAGCCTTCCTCCGCCATCGAGCTGAGCTCGCCGGTCGCCTGGCGTTCGGCCTGCTGGCGCCGCCAGCGGTCCACGAACGTGTTGTGGACGATGGCGAGCAGCCACTTGCGCAGGTCGCGCCCGTCCGTGAAGGACGACGCCCCCTCGATGGCCTTGACGAGGGCCTCCTGGACGAGGTCCTCGGCCTGATCGGGGTCGCGCATCAGGACCAGGGCGTAGCGCCGCAGAACGTCCAGATGCTGTCCCAGCTCGTCTTTCATCACCGTCCCGGATTGGTTCTTCACACACGGCATACGGATCATGCCGTGGCTTAATCCGCTCCGGGGGAAAAAATCGCCACGGGATTGGCTTGCGCGCGGACGCGGGGCGGAGTAGGTCAGAAGCGCCTGGAGCCCTGGAGAATGCTGGGGTTCCTCCATGAACAAGGGGAGTAGGGAATGACGAAGGCCGATCTCATCGACGCGATCGCCGGCAAGCTGGGCGGCACCAAGGCCGACGCCGGCAAGGCGCTGGACGCGGTTCTGGAGAGCCTGCAGGACGCGCTGGTCAAGGGGGAGACGGTCAAGCTGCCGGGCTTCGGCCAGTTCGAGATCGCCGAGCGCGGCGAGCGCACGGGCCGCAACCCGCAGACCGGTGCGGAGATCAAGATCGCCGCCTCCAAGGCGCCGAAGTTCTCCGCCGGCAAGGCCCTCAAGGACGCCGTCAACGGCAAGGCCGAATAAGCCTTCCGCAAAGATGATCCTTGTATCGGATGAAGGGGCGGCGGCAACGCCGCCCCTTTCGTCTTTCCAATTTCATGGTGACGACATGAGCAGCAACAGCATTTACCGCTGGATCAAGGTCGAAGGACGGTGGGAGCCGGCGCAGCAACTGGCCGATGGCTCCTACATGCCGATCGGTGACATCGTGCCGCTGTCCGCCCGCAGCGTGAAGGTCGGCCCGGTGATCGAGCCGCCGGCGCGCAACGCCGCCCCCAAGGACGACGTTGGCGAATAGGGCTGGCGCACCGCTCTATCCGATCGGCCCGACCCGATCGAGCATGGCGTGGACGGCACCGATCGCCGCCTGGAAGCTGAAGGGCTTGTGCAGGACACGCAGGCGGTCGGACTCCGGGTGCCAGAGGGCGCCGCTGTCGGCGGTCATGACGATCACCGGCAGGGCGGGCCGCTGCGCCCGCGTCCGGCGAATCAGCTCGTTGCCATCCATCACCGGCATGCGCAGGTCGGTCATCAGCAGCGACGCCGGGCCGCTTTCCAGGGCGGCGATGGCTTCCAACCCGTTGTGGGTCAACGTGACGCGCAGCCCCTGGCCTTCCAGCGTGTCGGCAAGGGCCAGGGCTTCGAGGCGTTCATCCTCGGCGACGAGGATGTGGGGAGCGGGCTCCATGGTTCGGCCTGACAGTGCAACGCAAAGGGAGTAAGGGGTACGTTGCGGGCGGCCGAATGGATTTCCCTTGAATGCGCAGGGTGATCAGGGTGCTTGGTTTCAAGCGCACTCGGCCAGATCGGCCAGGGCTTCGGCGTCCAGCAGCTCGACCCGGCCGCCGTCCAGGATGCGGATCAGGCGCGAGGTCTTCAGCTTGGTGAAGCCGCGCGACACCGTCTCCGTGGTCAGGCCGAGATGGTCGGCGATGTCACAACGGCTCATCGGCAGGGCGATGGCCCGGCCGGCACCGGCCCGGCGGCTCAGCGCCAGCAGGAAGCTGGCCAGCTTCTCCAGCGCCGACTTGCGGCCGAGCAGCAGCATCTGGTCCTGAGCCGCCACCAGCTCGGAGGTGGTGACCGACAGCAGCCGGCGGGCCAGGGCGGGCTGGGAGTCCAGCAGGGCGTCGAGCTGGCAGCGCGGGATGCGCTGGACGGTGGAGGCGGTGATCGCCTCGGCGGAGTAGAGGTAGCGGTCGGCGAAGGCCAGCCCGACCATGTCGCCGGCCTGGAGGAAGCCGATGATCTGGCGGCGCCCGTCCGGCAGCAGCTTGTAGAGGCGGATCATGCCGTCGACCACCCGGAAGACGGCGTCGGCGGCCTCGCCTTCGGCGAAGATGGACTGCTCGCGGTCGAAAACCCGGAATTGGGCGATGGCGGCCAGTGGGTCGATGTCGTTGGCGGCGAAGCCGGCGGCGGGACGGGAGGGGGCGACACGCGGCATCGCCATGACGGCGGCCTGATGGCCGTGCGGAACGCGCGTCGGCTGGGCGGCGATGGCGGTGTGAGCGTGCATGTCGGGCCCCTCGGCGTTCGTGGAAGCGGCCCGTCCCCGTGGGGCAACCGCTCGATGACCCGAAATTACGCGCCGCGGGGTACCCTGTGCAGTTCGGTCTTGTACCTAAGGGGCTTTGCGTACGTAAGACTACCTAGGGGGCATGGCTGACACGTGGGGGCGGAAGGGGAGCGAGGACGCTCACCCTCCCTGCACCAGCCGTTCGAACAGGTCTTCCGGCCCCATCTGGCCGCCCTTGAGCATCAGTTCCATGCCGTTGCTTTGCGGGTGCGCGCTGTGGGTCAGGCTGACCGTCACGCCGGGGCTGAGCGCCGTCCGGTAGGACAGGCCCCACAGGCCCAGCGCCTTCACCGCCTTGCTGGAGGTGTCGCCCCCGGCGATGCCCATGCGGCGCAGCGGTGCCGTGCGAGCGACCGAGGCCACGAAGTCCGCGGTGGCGTCGGCGATGGCGGCGGACTTGGTGGTGTCGGGCGCCTCGCCCTCTACCGGGGCGGTCCACACCAGCACGTTCCGCCCCTGGCCCAGCAGGCCGGCGATCTCGCTCCGCAGCCGCTCGCGGTAGGCGGCGTCGCGGCACAGGGCGCCCGCGTCCGCCGGCATCCGGTGGAAGGAGGAAGCCACGGCAATCTGCCGGCGCGTGACCGGCGACAGGCTGCCGGCCAGCACGAAGACCGGCCCCTCGGCCGAGGCCAGGGGCGCGTCGCCGACCGTCTCGTCGCGCTCCCACTGGGTGGCCAGCGCCTGGACCACGCCGCTCGGCCCGACCGCCAGAAGGGGGGAGCGCCGCGCCCCCTCCCAGATCAGCCGGCCGGCGGGCGCCAGATCCTCCGTCCGGGCGATGTCCAGCAGGACGGCGGGTGCGCCGCCCGCCACCATCCGGTCCAGCTTCTCGTCGAGAGCCCCGGCGTCCAGCCCATAATCCGGATAGTGCAGGGCGCCCATCCCCGCCAGCCCCTGCGCGGCGAGATGGAGGCGCAGGTCGGCCTCCGTCATCGGCGTCACCGGGTGGGCCTTCATGGTCGGGTGTCGGTCGATGCGGTGGACCATCCCGCCGGTGCCCGCCGCGGCGAACAGCGTGCTGAACAGGCAATAGCGCCCGATGTTGGGCTGGCCGCCGACCACCGGCAGGAAGCGGTTGGGGAAGAAGGACCGCAGGGCCGCCACCGCCGCTCCGATGCTGCCGACCCGCGGCGCGCTGTCGAAGGTCGAGCAGCACTTGTAGTGCATCACCGGCACGCCGAGCCCGGCGAAGAAGCGCCCCACCGGTTCCAGCTCGGCCCGCAGGGCTTCCGGGTCCATGGTGCGCGATGCCCCGGCGATCCCCAGCGCGTCCAGCGGGCCGAGCCCGGCCAGCCGCTCCGCGTCGGGAATCTCCAGCAGCAGCAGCGCCCGCTGCCCGGCTTTCGCCAGCGTGGCCAGCGTGTCGGTGGCCCCGGTGAAGTCGTCCCCGTACCAGCCCAGACGGGGGCCGGGCCGGGGCGGCGGATGGCTCGTCACTTGGAGGCTCCGAAGAACTCCAGGGCGCGCTTCAGCTCCGGCCGGGTCGCGGCGGCGTCCGGCAGGGCGACGCCTTCCCGCACCGCGGCCCAGGCCTGACGGATGCTCGTCACGCCGGCGGCGGGGCCGTCCGGGTGGGCCATGATGCCGCCGCCGGACATGAACAGCAGGTCGTCCGTCCCCACCGCGTCCCAGGTGACTGGAACGGTCCCCGCCCACTGGCCGGAGGAGAAGGCCGGCATCACCGCGTCGTCGCAGCCCTCGGCCAGCGGCGCGAGGCAGGACGTGGCGCCGTCGATCACCTCGGCGTCGGGCTGGGCGAACTTGCCCTGGAGGCCGTGGACGTGCATGTGGTCCACCCCGGCCAGCCGCCACAGCGTCTGGTAGGCGTCGAAGCCGATGCCCAGGCTGGGGTGGCGCGACAGGGCGCCGAAGCCGTTGCGATGCCCGTGCAGGACCAGCCCGCTGTGCCGGCGCAGCGTCTGCACGGCGGAGAAGCCGCACCAGTTCAGGCTGACCATCACGCAGCTTCCGCCCTCGCGCTCCACCAGATCGGCGTGGCGGCGCATGGCGTCCGTCTCGTCGCTGATGTTGAAGGCGACCATGACGTGCTTGCCGGTGCGGTCCTGGTGGCGGCGCACCCGGTCCATCACCGCCGGCACGCGCTGGGCCAGCGGGGCGTGGACCGGATCGGCGCAGATCTCGTCGTCCTTGATGAAGTCCAGCCCGGCGGCGCAGAGCGTGCCGACCAGCTCGCCGGTCTCCTCCGCCGACAGGCCGAGGTTCGGCTTGATGATGGAGCCGACCAGCGCCCCGCGCTCCACCCCGGTCAGCCGCCGGGTGCCGGCAACGCCGTGACGCGGCGCGTCGAACTGCTTGCGGTAGGCGGCGGGCAGGCGGACGGAGTCGAGCCGCAGGCCGGTCACCTCGCCCAGGTCGAACAGGTTGCCGGCCACCGTCGCGGCCAGCGTCGGCAGGTTGGCGCCGACGTTGCCGGTGGGGAAGCTGATGGCGACGCGGGCGCGCCGCCACGGTCCGGGTCGCCTCTGCCGCTCCAACCAGGAATTCGGCAGGCTGGGGGACGCGGCGGGTTCCAACTCCTCCACCCGCTCCACCACGGCGCGGGCGCGGGCGCGCAGGTCGTCCGTCTCGCCGTGGACGCGGGTGAAGGTGCCGCAGGACTGCTCCCCGGCCATGACCTCCGCCACCTTGGCGGGGTCGAGCGGGGTCTCGATCAGATAGGTCGCCTCGAAGCGGTCGGAGCGCATGGCGAGACTCACAGGCGGCTGAGGTCGGGGAAGGGCCGGACCGGATCGCGGCCGTCCCAGTCGAGGGAGGCGTTGCGGATCAGGTCGAACATCTTGCCCTTCGGCCCGGCGACCTCCGACAGCTCGATCACCGTGCCGGGGTGGTACTCGGTGTCGAAATAGACGAAGCGGCCCTTCTCGCCGACCTCGCCGCTCATCACCGGCTTGAAGCCCTGGGCGGTCAACCGCTCCAGGTCGGCGTCGTAGTTCTCGGTCCAATAGGCGACGTGCTGGAGGCCGGTGCGGCCCGCCTTCAGGAAGTCGCGGTACATGGACGGCGCGTCGTTGCGGGTCTGGATCAGCTCCATCTGGAGCGGGCCGGAGTTGGCGAGCGCCACCGAGTTGTGAACTTCGTACCGCTCCCCGCGGTAGGTGTAGTTCTTGATCGGAACCCGCTCGTTGTAGAACCACGGGCCGATGCCCAGGGTGCGGCTCCAGTAATCCATGGCGGCCTCGATGTCGTCGACGACGTAGCCAGCCTGCCGGATCTGGCCGAAGAATCGGCTCATGAAGGAACTCCTGATTTTATCGTTATGGGGGGACCGGCAAGACTTCAGTAGGGAAGGAAGCCGGTGGAAATCCACGGAATGGCGGCGACCACGATCAGGCCCACGAGAAGGGCGGCGACGTAGCCCCAGATGTGCTTCAGGCCTTCGTCCGGGCTGACCTTGCTGATGGCGCAGGCGCCGTAGTAGCCGACGCCGAAGGGCGGGGCGAACAGGCCGATTCCCATGGCGAAGATCACGACCATCGCGTAATGCACCTCGTGCACCCCGGCGTCGCGGGCGATGGGGAACAGCAGCGGGCCGAACAGGACGATGGCGGGGATGCCCTCCAGAACGCTGCCCAGGATGATGAAGGCGACGATGGAGATGGCGAGGAAGCCGTAGCCGCCGCCGGGGATGTCGGCCATCCACAGGGCCAGCGCGCGGGAGAAGCCGGACTGCGTCAGGCCCCAGGCCATGGCGGTGGCGCAGCCGACGATGAAGATGATCGCCCCGGTCAGCGACGCCGTCTCGATCAGCATCGGCTTCAGCCGCGCCCAGTCGAACTGGCGGTAGACCAGCAGGCCCATCAGGGTGGAGTAGGCGATGCCGATGGTCGACACCTCGGTCGCCGTCGCCACACCTTCCACCACCGCAGCGCGGATGACGAAGGGCAACAGGATGGCCGGCAGGGCGGCCACGGCCAGACGGGCGATCTCCGACGCCGGCGGGCGGCGGATGTGGCTGAGGTCCTCATGGCGGTAGCGCCACCAGACGACGGCGCAGAGCGCCGCACCCAGCACCACCGCCGGCAGCAGGCCGCCCGCGAACAGCGCCGCGATCGACACGCCGGTGACCGAGCCGATGGTGATGAGGACGATGGAGGGCGGGATGGTCTCGGTCTGCGCGCCGGTCGCCGACAGCAGGGCCACGAGGTCGCCCGGAGGGGCGCCGCGCTTCTTCATCTCCGGGAACAGCACCGGGGCGATGGCCGCCATGTCGGCGATCTTCGAGCCGGAAATGCCCGACACCAGATACATCGCCCCGATCAGCACGTAGGACAGCCCGCCGCGCACATGGCCGAGCAGGCTGGCGAGGAACTGGATCATGGCCCGCGCCATGCCGGTCATCTCGATCAGCAGGCCGAGGAAGACGAACAGCGGCACCGCCAGCAGGATCAGGTGTGACATGCCCTCGTCCAGCCGCCCGACCATGACGAGCAGCGGGGTCGAGGTGGTCAGCGCCAGATAGCCGAAGGTGGCCAGCGCGAAGGAGAAGGCGATGGGAACGCCGCCGAACACACAGGCCGCGACCACGCCGACGAAGAAGATGACGAGGTTGGCCTGCCCCAGCGGCTTCAGCACCGGGCCGGCCAGCCAGAAGGCCACGGTCACCGCCGCGGTCAGGGCGACCGCTGCCAGGGTGATCCGGAGGTTGCGCATCCGCATCAGCCGGATCAGCGCCACCACGGCCATCAGCCCCAGTCCGGTCGGCAGGGCCGCCGCGCGCCAGGCGTTGCTGATCTCCAGCGCCGGGGTGACGATGAACTGCTCCTCCATGGCGTAGTCCAGGGCGGGGTGCAGGATCATCGCCAGGAAGGCGATGGGGGCGGTGATCGCCAGCGTTTCCAGCAGGGCGCGCGGCGTCGGGCCGACGCGGCTGACCAGACCGGTCATCCGCATGTGCTCGCCGCGGCGCAGCGCCACCACGGCGCCCAGCATGGACAGCCACAGGAAGAGGATGGAGGCCAGCTCGTCCGACCACACCAGCGGCGCGTGGAAGACGTAGCGCGCCGTCACCCCGGCCAGCAGGATGGCGATCTCGGCCAGAACGATGAGGGCGGCCACACCCTCCACCGTCGCGGCGAGGCCGCGGTCCAGCCGATCGGTCCAGGAACCGCCGGACGCGGCCCCTGGCATGGCGCCGCCCTCGTCGAGCGCCGTCGCGTGGTGAGCCAAAGCCGCACCCTCCCTTCCCGTGTTGTCCACAGCCGTTCTTCAGGCCGGCGTCAGGCGAGCTTGCCGACGGCGCCTTCCAGCAGCGCCCAGGCCTCGTCGCCGAAGCGGCCCTTCCATTCGCCGTAGAAGCCGCTGTCGCGGAGCTTGGCGCGGAAGCTGTCGGGGGATGGCTGGTTGAAGGCCAAGCCCTTGGACTGGAGGTCGGCCTGCACCGACTGGTTCAGCGCCTTGATGTCCTCGCGCTGCTGGACACCGGCGTCGTTGATCGCGGTGGAGACGATCTTCTGCAGGTCCGGGGGCAGACCGCGCCACGCGCGCCCGTTGGCGATGAACCAGAAGCCGTCCCAGATGTGGTTGGACAGGGCGCAGTACTTCTGCACCTCGTACAGCTTGGCGACCTGGATGATCGGCAGCGGGTTCTCCTGCGCGTCGACGATGCGCGTCTGCAGCGAGGAATAGACCTCCGAGAACTGGAGGCTGGCCGGGGCGGCGGACAGCGACTTGAACATGGCGATGCTGAGCGGGCTGACCGGGACGCGGATCTTCAGCCCGTCCATGTCGGCGGCGGTCTGGATCGGCTTGGCCCCGCTGGTCATCTGGCGGAAGCCGTTGTCCCACATCTTTTCGAAGGCGTGCAGGCCGACCTTGGAGATGGCGCCGCGCACATGCTCGCCCAGCTTGCCGTCCATGGCGGACCAGACCTGCCCGTAGTCGGCGAAGGCGAAGCCGACGGCGTTGATGGCGGCGACCGGGACCAGCGTGGCGATGACCAGCGCCGACGGCGTGAAGAAGGTGATGCCGCCGCTGCGCACCTGCGACAGCATGTCGGTGTCGCCGCCGAGCTGGTTGTTCGGGAAGATCTGGATGTCGACGCGGCCGTTCGTCTCGCGGCGGATGCGCTCGGCCGCCTCGTGCGAGCGGACGTTCAGCGGATGGGTCAGCGGCAGGTTGTTGCCGTACTTGAAATCGAACTCGGCGGCGCGGGCGATGCGCGGCGCGCCGATCAGGGTGGCGGTGCCGGCTCCCGCGGCCAACCCGGCAGCCATTCCGACCGCCGGAGTGGCGGCCAACCCCTTGAGCATCGTGCGGCGCGAGAGCGGGTTCATGCTTTCCTCCCAGGAAACGTTGATGTAGTTTGATGTTCGACGGTGATTGTTGGTTGGACGGTATGTGCGCGAATGGCCGGTGTCAAACGCGAATGATGATGTGATTTGATGGGATCGGAGGGTTTTGAGCCGTGATGCAGGATGATGCGGACGCCGTCGCCGCACCCTTCGAGACGAGGCCCGAAAGCACCCGTGGACTGCCGCGGATCGCCGACATCGCGCGGCTGTCCGGCGTCTCGACGGCCACCGTGGACCGTGTGCTGAACCACCGCCCCGGCGTGCGCCCGGCGACCGTGCAGCGCGTGATGAAGGCGGCGGCGGAGCTGGATTACATCCCGGAATCGGACCTCGGCGCGGCGCTGGGGCCGAAGCCGGTGCGGCTGGCCTTCCTGCTGCCCGACGGGACGAACCGCTACCTGACGCGGCTCGGCCAGCTCATCCGGCAGTCGGAAGCGACGCTGGCTCCGCTGGGCATCCGCGCGCAGGTGGAGTTCATCAAGAGCTTCAACCCCGACCTGCTGGCGCGCAGCCTGCTCCAGCACTGGCGCAAGGTCGACGGGGTCGCCTTCATGGCGCTGGAGCATCCGGCGGTGCGCGAGGCGGTGAACGAACTGGCGGCGCGCAACGTGCCGACCGTGACGCTGATCTCCGACGTGCAGAACTGCCGGCGGGCGGCCTATGTCGGACTCGACAACCGGGCGGCGGGGCGGACAGCGGGCTATCTGTTCGCGCGCTTCCTCGGCGGGCGGGCGGGCAAGGTCGCGATGATCGCCGGCAGCTTGAGCTACCGCGCGCACGAGGACCGCGAGCTGGGATTCCTCAACGTCCTGAAGGAGATGGCCCCGGCCATCGAGGTGGTGGGGCTGCGCGAGGCCCACGACGACGAGGCCAAGAGCTACCGGCAGACGCGGACGCTGCTCAGCCACCACCCCGACCTTGCCGGCATCTACACCATCGGCGGCGGGGCGGAGGGCGTGGCCCGCGCGCTGAAGGAGGCGCGGCGGGAGCGCGAGGTCGTCTTCATCGGCCACGGCTTCACGCCGGAGACGCGCGCGCTGCTGATCGACGGCACGATGGAGGCGGTGATCACCCAGGACCCGCGCAGCGCCCTGATGAGCTGCGCCGCCGTCTTCGCCAACCTGCGCGCCGGCCGGGAGGCGATGCACGGCGTGGAGCCGCCGCGCATTGAGGTCATCTTCAGGGAGAACCTGCCCCCCGCGGCTCCGCCGTGACCGGCGCCGGGGCGGGCACGGGCCGCTTGTCGCGCACCATGACGACCAGCAGGACGGCACACAGGATCAGCGCCAGCGCGGCGTAGGTGCGCAGCGGCGGTGTCTCCCCCAGCACGACGATGGCGCCGGTGACGCCGATCACCGGCACGATCAGCGAGCTGACCGAGGCCTGCGCGACGCTCAGCCGCCGCACGATGGCGAACCACAGCAGATAGCCGCCGACCATCGCCACCAGGATGTGGAAGACCAGCGCGATCAGCACGCGGGGCTCCAGCGCCAGTGTCGGGACGGGATCCATCGCCAGCGCGAAAGGCAGCACCACCGGCAGGGAGATGGCGAACTGCCAGCCGGTGATGGCGTTCGGTCCCATGGTCCAGGCCGTCCGCTTGATCAGGACATTGCCCAGCGCCCAGCTCAGCGCGCCGGTCAGCATGAAGGCGGGGCCGAGCGGCAGGGCGCCCAGCCGCAGCAGATCGGGGCCGAGCAGAACGGCCAAGCCCGTCAGCCCGCAGGCCAGCCCCATCCATTGGCGCGGTCCCGGACGCTCACCCAGGATCGGAATGGCCAGCAGCGTCGCCCAGGCCGGCATGGTGTAGGCGATGATGGCGGCGCCCGAGGTCGCCATGTTCATCTGCCCGAAGGCGGAGCAGATGTTGAAGCCCGCCATGTTCAGCAAGGCGACGGCGACCAGCGGCCAGCGCTGCCCGCGTGGAACGGCCAGCGATTCCCCGCGCGACCGCGCGTAGGCGAACAGCACCGCCGCTCCGACGGCGAAGCCCAGGCTGCGCAGCGTCCAGGGCTGGATCTGGGTGAGGATGATCTTGACGGCGGGCCAGTTCAGGCCCCAGCAGACGCTGATGAGACCCACCAGCGACAGATCCAGCGCCCGAGCGCGGCTTATCATGGCATGGGATTCCGGGTGTGGGGTGGATGGACTTTGTATCCCCTCTCCTCTCCGCTCACGCGCAAACGAAGTTTGCGCTGACGCGACAGGCGGACCATTGGTCCGCCGAAAGCGGGGAGAGGGTTAGGGTGAGGGGGTTGCGCGTGGCGGGACGTCCGGCAAAAGCGCACCCCCCTCACCGGCCCTGCGGGCCACCCTCTCCCCGGAGGGGAGAGGGTTCATTCGAGCGGAAATCCCGGTCAGAACCTCACCGCGTCGCCACCCTTCAGCGACAGCATGGCGCGGGCCTCGTCCGGCGTGGCGACCTCCAGGGCCAGCCCCTCGATCAGCTTGCGGACCATGGCGACCTGCTCGGCGTTGGAGGTGGCGAGGCGGCCCGGACCGGCCCACAGATTGTCCTCCAGCCCGACGCGCACGTTGCCGCCCAGGGCCAGCGACTGGGTGGCGATGGGCATCTGGTTGCGCCCGGCGCCCAGCACCGACCACACATACTGGTCGCCGAACAGCCGGTCGGCGGTGCGCTTCATGTGCATCACGTCCTCCGGATGCGGGCCGATGCCACCCAGGATGCCGAACACCGACTGCACGAACAGCGGCGGCGTCACCAGCTTGCGGTCCAGGAAATGGGCCAGCGTGTAGAGGTGGGATATGTCGTAGCACTCGAACTCGAAGCGCGTCCCGTTGCCGGAGCAGGTCTTCAGGATGTGCTCGATGTCCTTGAAGGTGTTCTTGAAGACGAGGTCGCGGCTGTTCTCCAGATAGGTGCGCTCCCAGTCGTGCTGGAACTCGGTGAAGCGGTTCAGCATGGGGAACAGGCCGAAATTCATCGAGCCCATGTTGAGCGACGCGACTTCCGGCTGGAACTGCGCGGCGGGGCGCAGCCGGTCCTCCACCGTCATGGCGGCGCTGCCGCCGGTGGTGATGTTCACAACGGCCTTCGTCGCCTGCTTGATGCGCGGCAGGAAGCGCTGGAACAGCTCCGGGTCCTGGGTCGGGCGGCCGGTCTCCGGGTCGCGGGCGTGCAGGTGGACGATGGCCGCCCCGGCCTCCACCGCGGCGATGGCTTCCGCCGCGATCTGGTCCGGCGTCACCGGCAGGTGGGGCGACATGCTGGGCGTGTGGATGGAGCCGGTGACCGCGCAGGTGATGATGACTTTGCGCGCGCTCTTCTTGGGCGTCGTCATGCTGTCCTCCCTTGTCTCCTCCCCCGCCCCGTGAGGGGGCGAGGGGGATGGTGTTGTCCGTCAGATCACCGCTTCGATCAGGAAGGGGCCCTTGCGGGCGAAGGCGGCCGACAGCAGGCGGTTGAAGCTCTCCGCGTCCGTGGCCTGTCCGCCCTCCACCCCCATGCCGCGGGCGAGCGCCACCCAGTCGAGGTCCGGGCGGCCCAGCTCCGTGCAGTTGCGGGCGTTCGGCCCCATGTCGCGGAAGCCCAGATTGCCCAGCTCCCACTGCAGGATGCCGTAGCGGCGGTTGGCGAAGATGATCGTCACCACGTCGGCCTGCTCGCGCGCCTGGCTCCACAGGGCCTGGAGCGTGTACATGCCGCTGCCGTCCGCCTGCACGGTCACCACCTTGCGGTCGGGGCAGGCGATGGCCGCACCCAGCGCCAGCGGCATGCCGATGCCGATGGCCCCGCCGGTGATGGTCAGCCAGTCGTGCGGGCGCGCCCCGGCGCAGGCCGTGTAGACCATCGGGCTGGAGGAAATCCCCTCGTCCACCACGATGGCGCCTTCCGGCAGCAGGGCGGCCAGGGACTGCCCGACGCTGTCGGCGGTGAGAGCGCCGGTCGCCGGGTCTGGCAGGGCGAGCGGCTGCACCGGAGCCGGCGTGCCGGCGGCGCCCACCGCCTCGACCAGCCAGCGCAGGGCGGCCAGCGCGTCGCTTCCCGGCGGGGCGACGCTGTGGATGCGGCAATCCTCCGGGGCCAGACGGCTGGGCTTGTCGGGGTAGCCGAAGAAGCCGACCGGCTCCCCCGAACCGATCAGGACGACGTGCTTGGCCCCGGCCAGCGCGGCGATGCCGAGGTCGATGGGGTAGGGAAAGCGCTCCACCGTCACGCGGCCCGCCCCGCGCTCGATGCGGGTGGCGCCGGTGTGGGCGTAGAGTTTGGCGCCGGTCGCGGCGGCGATTTGCCCGGCCAGGGCCAGCCCCTCCGCGCGCGTGGCGCGGCCGTTCAGCAGGACGACCACCCGCTCGCCGCTCCGCAGGGCATCGGCGGCGGCGCGCAGCGCCTCGGCGTCCGGGGCGGCGGGGGCCAGCGGTTCGACGACGATCGGCTCCACCGAAGCCGTGTCGTCCCAGGAGGAGTCCGACGGCAGAATCAGGGTGGACACGCCGCAGGGCGGGGTCAGCGCGGCGCGGATGGCCTCCGCCGTGTCGGCGGCGACCGAGGCGGCGTCCGGCACCGTGCGCACCCAGGCCGACATGGGCTTCGCCAGCCCCTCCACGTCGGAGGTCAGCGGCGCGTCGACGCCGCGGTGCCACGTCGCGTGGTCGCCGACGATATTGACCATCGGCACGCGGGCGCGCCGGGCGTTGTGCAGGTTGGCGAGACCGTTCGCCAGCCCCGGCCCGAGATGCAGCAGCGTCGCCGCCGGACGGTCGGTCATGCGGGCGTAGCCGTCCGCGGCACCCGTCGCCACCCCTTCGAACAGCGTCGGCACGCAGCGCGCGCCGGGCATGCTGTCGAAGGCGGCCAGCGCGTGCAGTTCCGACGTGCCGGGGTTGGCGAAGCAGGTGTCGACGCCGTTCGCCACCAGCGTCCGGACCAGGATTTCCGCGCCCGGGATTTTCCCACCAGTCATCGTGCCGCCTCCGTAAGCCCGCCCTCGAAACCGTCCAGGAAGCTGGCGAGATTCACCGCCAGCGCGTCGCAATCGTAACCGCCCTCCTGCACGACCACGGTCGGCAGGCCGGCGCCGGCGATCTTGCGGCCCAGCGCGGCGAAGCCCGGCGTCGTCACCTTGAAGAAGGCCAGCGGGTCGCCGACGTAGGTGTCGAAGCCCAGCGACAGCACCAGCGCCTCCGGCCCGAAGGCGGCGATGTGGGTCAGCGCCCCGTCCACCGCGTCGAGGAAGGTGGACTCCTCGGTGCCCATGGGCAGGGGGATGTTCAGGTTGCTGCCCAGCCCGCGGCCCTTGCCGCGCTCGTGCGCGTAGCCGGCGAACCAGGGGTAGAAGTTGTTGGGATCGCCGTGGATCGACACCACCAGCACGTCGTCGCGCTCGTAGAAGATGGCCTGCGTGCCGTTGCCGTGATGGACGTCCACGTCGAAGACGGCGACGCGCGGCGCGCGGCCCTGCTGGGCCAGCACCGGCAGCATCGCCTGGGCGGCGACGGCGGCGTTGTTGATGTAGCAGAATCCCCCCGCCATGTCGCGGGACGCGTGGTGCCCCGGCGGGCGGCACAGGGCGTAGGCCGCGCGCTCCCGACCGCTCGCCACCATCAGCGCCGCGTGGACCGCCGTGTCGGCGCCGCCGCAGACGGCCTCCCAGGTGCCGGCGCCGATCGGGCAGGCGGTGTCCGCCATGTGCCAGCCCGCCTGGCCGACGATGCCCGTCGGGTACTCGGCCATGTCGGTGTTGCGGTGGACGTTGGGGACGATGACCTCCGACGCGTCCGGCAGGGCCGACCAACGGGCGTGGGCGGTTTCCAGGAAGCGCAGGTAATCGGCGGAATGGACCGCCGCGCGCGGGCCGGCGCCGTAGGACGGCGGCTCCTCCACCGTCGCGCCGCGCGCCCGCAGGGAGCCGACAAGCGCCTCCGCCCGTTCCGCCTTCTCCGGCGAGGGCTTCGGCTGGCCGCGCACCAGGAAGGTCGGCGGACGATGGCGCAACTGGGCCTCGGCAAAGACGTAGCGCATGGACAGGCTCCCGGAGTGATGTGTTTCCCTCTCCCCTCCGGGGAGAGGGTTAGGGTGAGGGGGTTGCGCGTGTCGGACCGTTCGGCAAAAGCGCAACCCCCTCACCCCGGCCCTCTCCCCGCTTTCGGCGGACCGAAGGTCCGCCTGTCGCGTCAGCGCAAACTTCGTTTGCGCGTGAGCGGAGGGGAGAGGGGGAATTTTGCTTTACCCAGCCGCGGCCAGAACCGCGTCCGCCAAGACCGCGCAGCCGGACGCGGCGTGTTCGGGCTTGATGTTCTCCGCCTCGTTGTGGCTGAGGCCGTTCTCGCAGGGGATGAAGATCATCGCCGTCGGCACCTTGCGCGCGACATAAACCGCGTCATGGCCCGCCCCGGACACGATGTCGCGGTGGCTGAGGCCGCGCCGCTCCACCGAGCGGCGGACGTGGCTGACCAGCTCCGGCGCGAAGGGCGTGGTCGGGAAGGCCCAGAAGTCGGTCAGCTCCAGCGTCAGGCCGCGCTTGTCCGCGATGGCGGCCAGCCGCTCGCGCAGCATCGCGTCCATGCGGGCCAGCGCATCGGGGTCCGGGTTGCGCAGGTCGATGGTGAACCAGACGCGGCCGGGAATGACGTTGCGGGAGTCCGGGTGGACCTGGACGCGCCCGATGGTCGAGCAGGCGTCGCCGCCGACCTCCAGCGCGATGGCCTCCACCGCCTCCATCATCACGGCCGCACCGGCCAGGGCGTCACGGCGCAGGCGCATGGGCGTCGGCCCGGCGTGGGATTCGCGGCCCGTCACCGTCGCCTCGTACCAGCGCTGGCCCTGCGCGCCGGTCACCACGCCGATCTCGACGTCCTCGGCCTCCAGCACTGGGCCCTGCTCGATGTGCGCCTCGAAATAGGCGCCCATGGCGTGGCCGGTGACCGGGACCTCGCCCTTGTAGCCGATGCGCGCCAGCTCGTCGCCGAGCCGGACGCCGTCGGTGTCGCGGATGTCCAGCACATGGTCGAGCGTGAAGACGCCCATCGCCACGCCGGAGCCCAGCATCGGCGGGGAGAAGCGTGCGCCCTCCTCGTTGGTCCAGACGATCAGGTCGATGGGGGCGTCCGTCTCGATGCCCTGGTCGTTGAAGCTGCGGATGACCTCCAGCCCGGCCAGCACGCCGTAGATGCCGTCGAAGCGGCCGCCGGTCGGCTGGGTGTCCAGATGGCTGCCCATGCAGACGGCGGGACGGTCGGGGCTGCGGCCCGGGCGGCGGGCGAAGATGTTGCCCACCTCGTCCACGGTCACGGTGCAGCCGGCTTCCTCGCACCAGCGCACGAAGAGGTCGCGGCCCTCCCGGTCGAGGTCGGTCAGCGCCAGCCGGCACAGGCCGCCCTTCGGCGTCGCGCCGATCGTCGCGAGGTCCATCAGGGTCCGCCACAGGCGGTCGCCGTCGATGCGCAGGTCAGACATGGTCCCTATCCCGATCCCAATTCCGAATTATTGTCGAGTGTCGGCGCGAACCGCGGTCAGCAGTCCGGTCACCGTGGGCAGGCTCAGACCCGCCCGTTTTGCCAATTCCAGCGGCGCGTCCAGCACCGCCTCGATCTCCGCCCGCCGGCCCGCCGCTACGTCGGCGCGCAGCGCCGGACGGATGCGGCCCGGATGCTGGGCCATCGTCCACACATCCTCGACCTTGGCCGTCGCCGGATGGCCGAGCGCCGCCGACAGGGCCAGCACCTCCTCCACCACCGCGGCGAAGGTCGGCTGCAGCGCGTCGTCGTGGGCGATCTCCTGCGCCGTCTTGCCGGTGGTGAGGCCGAGCAGGCCGAAGGCCAAGGGCGCCAGCAGCGCCGTCCACACCTCCGCCCGGATGTCCGGCACGGCCAGCGCGTTGAAGCCGCCTGCCCCGAACAGGGCCGCCAAGTCCTTGACGTTTTCCTGCCCCGCCACCGGGCCGAGGGCGAGCCGCAGCCCGCCGAGATGCCGCAGATAGCCGGGGGTCCGCCGCTCCACCGCCACGCGGGCGACGGCGCCGACGATGCGGTCCGCCGGGATGGCGTCCGACAGCAGCCCCTTGGGGTCGACCGCCTTCAGGGGTCCGCCAAGAGACCCGTCCGCCGGGTACCACCAGGGGACGCCGCCGACCACCGGCACCAGCCGCGTTTTCGGCCCCAGCAGGGGAAGCAGCAGGTCCAGCACGTCGGTCAGCAGGGGGGAGGGCACCGCCAGCACCACCACGTCCTGCGGGCCGAGGGCCAGCGTGTCGTCGGTCACCTGGGGCCGCACCGTCACCGGACGGCCCGAGGGGCCTTCGACCGTCAGCCCGTCGCGCCGCAGCGTGTCGAGCGTCCGCCGCCTAGCGACCAGCGCGGCCGGCAGCCCGGCGGCGGTCAGCCGCGCGGCGATCAAGCCGCCGACCGCCCCGGCCCCGATGACGGCGACCTTCATGACCGTCCCGTCAGGCGCTGCTGCGCAGGGCGGCCGACCGCCGCGTCACCGGAACCACGTCCTCCGGGATGGTCCAGCCCTTGCCGGGGATGGCGTCCAGGAGAGTGCGGGTGTAGGCGTGCTGCGGGTTGCCGAACACCTCCTTGGCCGGGCCGATCTCGACGATGCGGCCCTTCTGCATGACCGCGATGGTGTCGCAGATCTGGGCGGCGATGCGCAGGTCGTGGGTGATGAACAGCATCGACAGGTTCAGCCGGTGCCGCAGGTCCTCCAGCAGGTCGAGCACCTGCGCCTGCACCGACACGTCGAGCGCCGACACCGGCTCGTCGGCGATCAGCAGCTTCGGCTCCAGCGCCAGGGCGCGGGCGATCGAGATGCGCTGGCGCTGCCCGCCGGAGAACTCGTGCGGGAAGCGCTCCGCCGCCGAGGCGTCGAGCCCGACGAGCTTGAGCAACGCCTTCGCCTTCTCCAGCGCCTTGTGGCGGTCCTCGCCGAAGGCCACCGGCCCCTGGGTGATGATGTCGCCCACCGTGTGGCGCGGGTTCAGCGAGGCGTAGGGGTCCTGGAAGACCATCTGCACGTGCCGCCGGTAGGGCCGGAAGGCCGGGCGCGACAGCGACAGCAGATCGACGCCCTCGAACAAAATCCTGCCCGAATCCGGTTTGATCAGCCCGACGATGGAACGGCCGAGCGTGGACTTGCCGGAGCCGGATTCGCCGACCAGCCCGACCGTCTCGCCCTGGTGGATGGTCAGCGACAGGTCGTCGCCCGCCACCACCTTGCGCCCCGGCGTGAGGAAGCCGCCGCCGATGTGGAAGGTCTTGCACACCTTCTCCGCCGTCAGCACCGGCTGGCGCGCACGGGTGAAGTCCTCGCGATGCTCGATCAGGTGCGGGACGGCGGCGATGAGCTGGCGGGTGTAGGGGTGCTTCGGGTGGTTCAGGACCTCCTCGGCGGTGCCGATCTCGACGATCTGGCCGCGCTGCATCACCGCCACGCGGTGGGCGATCTCCGCCACCACGCCGAAGTCGTGGGTGATGAACATCACGCCCATGCGGCGCTTGGCCTGGATGTCCTGGATCAGCTCCAGGATCTGCTTCTGGGTGGTGACGTCGAGCGCGGTCGTCGGCTCGTCGGCGATCAGGATGTCCGGCTCCACCGCCAGCGCCATGGCGATCATCACGCGCTGGCGCTGGCCGCCCGACAGGCGGAACGGGTAGCTGCGGCGCAGATGGTCCGGCTCCGGCAGGCCGACCGAGCCGAGAAGCTCCACCACGCGGGCCCGGCGGGCGGCGCGGTCGAGCGTGGTGTGGTAGCGCAGGACCTCGTCGATCTGGTCGCCGACCCGCATCAGCGGGTTCAGCGCCGTCATCGGCTCCTGGAAGATCATGGCGATGCGGCCGCCGCGAAGCGCGCGCTGGTCGCGCTCCGGCAGGCTGAACACGTTGGTGCCCTGGTGGCGGATCTCGCCGGAGGAGACTTTCACCGCCTTGGGCAGCAGGCCCAGCACGGCGTGCGCGGTCATCGACTTGCCCGACCCGGACTCGCCGACCACGCAGAGGATTTCGCCGGGCTCCAGCGTGAAGGTCAGGTCCTGGACCGCGTGCGGTCGGTCGGCGCCGCGCGGCAGGTCGATGGTCAGGTTGCGGACGTCGAGGAGAGGCGTCTCGGTCATCAGGAACGGCCCTTTCGCGCCAGCTTGGGATTCAGCGCGTCGTTCAGCCCTTCACCCACGAGGTTGAGGGCGAGCACGGTCAGAAGGATCGCGATGCCGGGGAAGAAGCTCATCCACCAGGCCTGACGGATCACCGTGCGGGCCGCACCCACCATGTAGCCCCAGCTCATCAGGTTCGGATCGCCGAGCCCGAGGAAGGAGAGGGAGCTTTCCAGCAGGATCGCCGTCGCAACCATCAGCGAGGCCGACACGATGATCGGGGACAGGCTGTTGGGCAGGATCTGGCGCCAGATGATCGTCATGTTCGACTGGCCGGTGGTCACCGCGGCGTGCACGAACTCGCGCGAGCGCAGGCTCATGAACTCGCCGCGCGCCAGCCGGGCCAGCGGCGGCCAGGAGACGATGGCGATGGCCAGCACGATGGAGGTCAGCGACGGTGTGAAGATCGCCACCAGCACCACGGCCAGAACGAAGTTCGGAATGGTCTGGAACAGCTCGGTGAAGCGCATCACCAGATCGTCGACGCGTCCGCCGTAGAAGCCGGAGACGGCTCCCAGGAACACGCCGATCAGCACGGCGACGGCGGTCGAGGTCAGCCCGATCAGCAGCGACACCCGCGCCCCGTGTGCGATGCCCGCCGCGATGTCGCGGCCCAGCGTGTCGGAGCCGAGCAGCGCGTCGTCGGACAGCGGCGGCTGGAAGGGCATCGCGGTCATGTCCCACGGGCTGTCCGGGTACAGCACGTCGGCGAAGGCCGCCATGAGGACGATCAGGGTCAGGAAGGCCAGCCCGATCACTGCGCCCTTGTTGCGGGCGAAGGCGCCCCAGAAGCCGGCCCCCTTGCGGGACGGCGTGATGGCCGCGGCGGTCATGGCGCCACCTCGATGCGCGGATCGACGAGGGAATAGATCAGGTCGGTCAGCAGGTTGAACACCACCACCACCACCGAGGTCAGAAGGAAGATGCCGAGAAGGACCTGATAGTCGCGCTGCAACACGGCCTCGAAGGCGAGGCGCCCGATGCCGGGGAGCGCGAAGACGGTCTCGATCAGGATGGAGCCGCCGATCAGGTGACCGGCCTGGAACCCCGCCACCGTGATGACGGGCAGGATGGCGTTGCGCAGGATGTGCACCGACACGATGCGCCATTCCGGCAGGCCCTTGGCCCGCGCCGTCTTGACGAAGTCCATGTCGCGCACCTCCAGGATCGAGGCGCGGGTCAGCCGGGTGTAGACGGCCATGTAGAAGAGGCCGAGCGTGGTCACCGGCAGCACGAGGTGCCGGGCCCGGTCGAGGAATGCCTCCCAGCCGGTGTAGCCGGCGCCGATGCTCTCCGTGCCGAAGGCGGGCAGCCAGCCGAGATTGACCGAGAAGAGAAGGATCAGCATCAGGCCGATCCAGAAGATCGGCGTCGCGTAGGCGGTCAGGCCGACCACGGTGATGGCGGTGTCCGACCAGGTGCCGGCGCGCATCGCCGCCAGCGTCCCGAGCGCGATGCCGCCCAGCAGGGCCAGCACGAAGGCGGTCAGCGTCAGCGACAGGGTGACGGGCAGGCGGTCCACCAGCAGGTCGAAGACGGGCCGCTGCTGGCGGTAGGAATAGCCGAGGTCGGCCTGCACCACCTTGGACATGTAGGTGCCGAGCTGCTCGTACAGGGGGCGGTCGAGGCCGAACTGCTGGCGGAGCTGTTCGACGAACTTGGCATCGGCGGCCCCGGCCTCGCCCGCCATCACCGCGGCGGGGTCGCCGGGCGCTGCGTGGACCAGGAAGAAGTTGAACACGGCGATCGCCAGAACGACGAAGACCGCCTTCACCAGCCTCTGTGAGATGAATAGGGCGATGCGGGGCATGTTGTCACTCCCGGGTGCGTGTTGCCCCCTCCCTAACCCTCCCCCGCTGTCGCAGGGGAGGGGATTGACCTCCCTCTCCTGCGACAGCGGGGGAGGGAAGGGGCCCGCGGCGCGAGCCGCGGGAAGGGTGGGGGCAACCGCTCCCTTTTCTTACTTCTTGACCATGTAGACGCTGTCGTAGCTCTCGTTCACGCCGATGGCGGTCGTGACGGCGTTCTTGAAGCGCTTGTCCACGAAGGTCGGGAATTCCATCTCCAGCAGCCAGGCGACCGGCACGTCCTCGACCAGGATCTTCTGGGCGGCGGAGTAGAGCTGCTGACGCTCCTCGTCCTTGTTGGTCTGGGCGGCCTGGGCGAACAGCTTGTCCACCTCGGGGTTGGAATAGCCCATGGTGTTGGAGAACATCACGCCCTTGCGGATGTTGTCCGAGACGTAGGTGCGCGTCACGCCGAGCGCCGGGTCGCCGTACTGGTAGACGAAGTTGAAGGACAGGTCGTAGTCCCAGTTGGACACGCGGTTGACCCAGCCGGCGGCGTCGGTGGTCTCCAGCGTCACGTCGACGCCGACGCGCTTCATCGCCTGTTTCACATACTCGCCCAGACGGGTCCAGGTCTCGCCGTAGGGCATGACGAGCAGGCGGACCTTGGCGCGCGTGCCGTCGGCGCCCTTCTTGTAGCCGGCCTCCTCAAGCAGCGCTTCGGCCTTCTTCGGGTCGAAGTCGTACTTGCGGACGTTCGGCTCGAAGAAGCGGGTGACCGAGTTCACCGGGCCGGTGGCCGGGCGGCCGAGGCCGAACCAGATCTTGTCGCGGATGAACTTGCGGTCGATGGCGTGCATCATCGCCTGCCGGAAGCGCTTGTCGTCCAGCGGCTTGTTGCGCGTGTTGATCTCGATCCAGGACAGCGGCGCGAAGAACTCGTAACCCTTGGTCGTCATCTCGACGTTGGGCAGGCCCTTCAGGCGCGGGACGTCGAAGGTCTCGATGTCGTTGAACTGGGTCTGCTGGACGGTGCCCTGCTCCACGGCGACGGCGCGCGAGGCGGCGTCGGGGATCACCCGGAAATAGATGTCGTCCAGATAGGGCTTGCCGGCCTTCCAATACTCGTCGTTGCGGACGAGGTGGATGTAGGAGCCCTTGTTCCACTCCTTGAACTTGAAGGGGCCGGTGCCGATCGGGGTGGCGTTGGCCGGGTTGGCCTTGTAGTCGGTGCCGTCATAGATGTGCTTGGGCATCATCGGGGCCGACGACACCTCGAAGGCCTGAAGGAACGGGCCGAACGGCTCCTTCAGCGTGAACTGGACGGTGTGATCGTCCAGCGCCTCGATCTTCTCGCACTTGGAGAAGGTGGCGCGGGCGCGCGGGTGGGTCTCCATCAGCAGCTTGGAGGTGGAGAAGACCACGTCGTGGGCGGTGAAGGGCTTGCCGTCGTGCCACTTGGCGTTCTTCACCAGCTTGAAGGTGTAGACCTTGCCGTCGGGCGAGACTTCCCAGCTTTCCGCCAGTTCCGGCTGCGGCTTCAGGTCGAAGCCGAAGGTCAGCAGGCCCTGGTAGATCTTGCCGGCGACCGTCTGCGTCGGACCCTGCTGGTTGAGAGCCAGCACCAGGATCGGCGGCTCGGGCTGGACGATGATGTTCATCGTGCCGCCGCGCTCCTGCGCCACGGCGACGCCGGGCACGGTCAGCGCCAGCGGCGCCGCCAACGCAGCGGCCAGCGCCGCGGCGGTCAGGGTTTGACGAAAGTGACGCAAACGATTGCTCATGTCTGAAGCCCCCTTATTGATTGGTTCTCGTCACGCGACCGTTATGGATCGATGGATTCGAGGCCGCACCAGTCGGCCATGAACAGGGCGAGCACGGCGGTGACCTTCGCCACGCTGTCGAGCGAGACGGACTCGTCGATGCCGTGGATGCGCTCCGCCTCCGGGCCGTAGCAGGTGGCCGGCGTGTCGCCGTACAGGACGAAGTTTCGGACGTCGGTGGTGCAGGTCTGGGCCAGCTTCGGCGCCGGGCTCCCGAAGATCGACCGGTGGGCGGCGTCCAGCGCCTCCAGCATCGGGTGATCGGGGTCCAGGGTGCAGCCCTCCGCCTGGAAGCCGCGGAAGATGACGCGGGCGTCGATCCCCTTGAGGTCGGAGTCGCCGCGGCAGGCCTCGGCCACCGCGCGCTCGATCTCGGCGCTGACCTCGGCGGCGGCGCGGCCCGGCGGGAAGCCGAAGCGCAGCTCCATCCGGCAGCGGGTGGGGACGGAGGACGCCCACTCGCCGCCGTCGATGTGCCCGACGTTCAGGTTGTAGGGGTGGTGATGGTGCGCGTAGGCGGGATGCCGCCCGTCGGGGTGGTTCCAGGCCGACTCCAGCGCCTTCAGATGCTTGAGCACGCGGAAGGCCGCCTCGATGGCGTTCAGCCCGGCGCCGGTGTCCAGCACATGGGCGGGGCGGCCGGTCACCTCCAGCTCGCAGCGGATCACGCCGACCTGGGCGATCTGGAGCGTGTGGTTGAAGGGCTCCGGGATCACCGCGGCGTCGGCCTTGTAGCCGCGGGCGACGCAGGCGAGCGCGCCGTTGCCGGTGCATTCCTCCTCGACCACCGACTGCAGATAGACCGGGGCGGCGGGCTGGACGCCCAGGCTTTTCAGCGCCTTGAAGGCCATCACATAGGCGGCGATGCCCGCCTTCATGTCGCCGGCGCCGCGCCCGTAGAGGCGGCCGTCGCGGACCACCGGCTCGAAGGGCGGGGCGGACCACAGCTCCTCCGGCCCGGTCGGCACCACGTCGATGTGGCCGTTCAGGATCAGCGACTTGCCGGTCGCCCGCCGGGGCGTGTGGACGCCGACGACGTTCTCGCGGCCCTCGTAGGAGATCAGCGAGGGGGACCAGCCGGGCTGGGCCTTCAGCGCTTCCTCGTCGATGGCGAAGCGGTCCACCTCCAGGCCCATGTCCCGGAAGATCCGTTCCATCAGATCCTGCGCCGGGCCTTCCTGCCCCAGCAGGCTGGGGCTCCGGACCAGATCGGACAGCAGGCGCACTCCATCCTCGCGCAGCGCCGCGACCGCGCCCAGGATCGCATCCCGGTCCACGGCTGCAATGCTCCGCTCACCCTCGTGGGATGCGGGCATGACGACTCCGTTCTTACCACTCCGCCGCGCAGTCGTCCGTGTGGGTCGGCAAATCACCGGAAAGAAACTGTGGTGATTTCGACTTTCGGACTATGACCCTGGTTTTGCCCGGTTGGGCGTTGCCGGGGATCGACCGCTGACGACAGGCGTATTACAATTCAGCTTCTCATCCTCCGCCAAATCGATAATCCTCATTGCCGACATAAGCAGGATTTATGGCGATGGGATTTCCCCCGATGACGGCGCGCGACCTGGAACGGCTGGGCCACCAGCTGGACTGGAACCTGCTGCGCACCTTCATGGTGATCGTGCAGGAGCAGGGGCTGACCCGCGCGGCGCAGCGCCTGGGGCTGACCCAGCCGGCGGTGTCCCAGGCCCTGAAGCGGCTGGAGGACCAGATCGGCCGCAGCCTGATCGAGCGCGGGCAGGGCCGCTTCCGGGTGACCGAAGCGGGCGAGATCATCTACGCCGAGGTGCTGGAGATCTACGGCAACATTTCCCGCTTCGCCGTTCTGATGCGCGACATCCGCGAGGAGATTTCCGGCCACATCCGAATCCTGCTGGCCAGCCGGATCCAGTCGCTGCTGTTCGACGCCCTGCTTGAGCGTTTCCACGCCACCCACCCGCAGGTGACCTTCCGGCTGGACGTGATGGCGAGCGCCGACGTCCACATGGCGATCCAGCAGAAGACCGGCTCGCTCGGCCTCTGCCTGATGCGGGAGCCGCCGCCGCTGGTCGAGCACGCCCTGTTCGCCCGTCAGATCTACCGTCTCTATTGCGGGCCGCGGCATCATCTGTTCGGCCGCACCGGCCTGACGCTCAGCGACCTGCGCAGCGAGGGGTTCGTCTCCTTCACCTCCGACCAGATCGGCGGGGTGCTGTCGCCGCTGGCCGTCTTCCGCGCGCAGGAGGGGATCGAGAGCCGGATCGTCGGCGCCTCGGTCAATCTGGACGAGGTGCGGCGGATGATCTCCGTCGGGCTGGGGATCGGGCCGCTGCCCCGCCATGTGGCGGAGCGCGACGTGCGCGATGGTCTGCTGTGGCCGCTGCCGCCGGAGGAGGGGGTGGCGCCGGTGGACATCCATCTGTTGTGGAACCCCGCCGCCAAGATGAACCGGGCGGAGCGCGCCTTCATCGAGCATTGCCGCGCCGCCATCGCCGGCATTCCGCTCGACCTGCGTTTCGATCCGGTGGCGGTGGGCGAGTGGGTCGACCGCCAGTTCGGCGGCGACTGATCCCTCCGCGTTTTTGATATCCCGTTTCTGACGCCCTTGGGGGCTTGCGCCGTCGTCCAGCGGATGACGCGGCGCTTGCACGCGCACAAGAGGCCGCAAGCGAAAGTTTCCGTCCTCTTTTCGGATTCTTGATAAGCGGAAGATTCCTTTTTTGAAAACAAAGACTTCCCGGAGTCTTCGCCAAGGATACCGGGGAATCTCACAAAAATGCCTCGCCGGGCGATTCATCCAAATTGGTAGTAGTTGCCTATGCCAAAGGGCGAAAACGCCGAAGAACTCATACCAGAAGACAACATCTTAAGAGAGCATTGACACATGGCCAACCTGTACGGACCTCAGACGCTGACGGCCCCCGCTGGTGCGATCGTCATAGCACCGGGCGCCAACATCCAGTCCATCGTCAATGGCGCTCCCGCTGGCGCGACCTTCTGGTTGCAGCCGGGCGAGTATCGTCTCCAGTCGATCACCCCCAAGGACAACCAGGCCTTCATCGGGGCCGAGGGCGCCGTGCTGAACGGGTCGAAGCTGCTGACCGGCTTCACCCAGGAAAGCGCGGGGCGCTGGGTGATCGGTGGGCAGACGCAGCAGGGCGAGCGCCGTGAAACGGACAAGGCTAGCCCCGATGCGATGCGCGGCGGCTATCCGGACACCGTCTATGTCGACGACAAGCCGCTCACTCCGGTGGATGCGCTGTCGAAGCTGAAGCCGGGGACCTTCTACTTCGATTACAACGCCGACAAGATCTACATCGGCGACAACCCGGCGGGGCACAAGGTCGAGGCCGGCGTGACGGCCCATGCCTTTAGCGGCACCGCCGACAACGTGACGATCAAGAACCTCGTCATCGAGAAATACGCCCCGCCGGTGCAGCACGGCGCCATCCAGGGCGACGTGGGCTGGACCATCCAGAACAACGAGCTGCGGCTGAACTACGCGGTCGGCGCCACGGCGCAGGACGGCAGCAAGTTCATCGGCAACTATGTCCACGACAACGGCGAGATGGGCCTGGGCGGCGCCGGGGCCAAGATCCTGGTCGAGGGCAACGAGATCGCGCGCAACGGCGCCTGGTCCGGCATCGACGTGTTCTGGGAAGGCGGCGGCACCAAGTTCGCCTACACGACCGACCTTGTGGTCCGCGGCAACTACTCGCACGACAACACGGGCTTCGGTCTGTGGACCGACATCGACAACGTCGGCGCTCTCTATGAAAACAACGTCGTGGTCGGCAACAGCGGCGGCGGCATCACGCACGAGATCAGCTACGACGCCGTCATCCGCAACAACGTTCTGGTCGGGAACGGCTTCGAGCCGCAGGCCGAAGGCTGGCTGTGGGGGGGCGCGATCCAGATCCAGAACTCCCAGAAGGTCGAGGCCTACGGCAACAAGATCGACATCACCGGGGTCAAGGGCGCCAACGGCATCGTGATGATCCAGCAGGATCGCGGCGCCGGGGAATTCGGCACCTACACCACCACGAACAACAAGATCCACGACAACATCACCGTGTCCAAGGACGGCAACGGCCAGTCGGGCGGCGTGGCGGATTACAACGAGGCCGGCATGCTCAACGGCGGCAACGTGTGGGACAACAACACCTACTACATGCCGGACGGCGACCGCTGGCGCTGGGGCGACTTCCCGGAAGGCGACACCTGGTCCGCCTACATGAACGCGACCACGCAGGACGAGCATTCGACCCTGTCCCAGGCCTACCCCTCCACCGCCGGCTGGACGACCGTCACCCCCACCAGCCCGACCAACCCGCCCGCTCCGACGTCGCCGCCCGCCGCAACCGACACCACGCCGCCCACGGTCAAGGTGACCATCGCCGACACCAGCGTGACCAAGGGCGAGGCGCCGCTCGTCACCTTCGCCTTCAGCGAGGCGGTGAAGGACTTCGCGCTGGCCGACACCGCGGTGAAGGGCGGCACGCTGAGCGGCTTCAAGACGGTGGACACCTCCACCTACACCGCCGTCTTCACGCCGTCCTCCGACACGAAGATCACCGACGCCAGCGTGGCGGTGAAGGCCGGCAGCTACACCGACCTCGCCGGCAACGCGGGCAAGGCCGGGGCGTCCGCCGGCTTCGCGGTGGACACGACGACCACGCCCACCGTCCCGACGACGCCCACGGCCAGCGTCACGACGATCAAGGTCAACGCCTTCGGCTCCGCCGCGGGCGGGGTGAACGCGCATTTCAAGCTGCTGGTGGACGGCAAGGCCATCGGCGACGCCATGGTCGGCACGGCGGCGAAGGATTACAGCTTCACCACCAACCTGACGGCCGGGCAGCCGCACAAGGTGCAGATCCAGTACGACAACGACGGTTTCGTGAACGGCCAGGACCGCAACCTGTTCGTCAACAAGATCACCATCAACGGCACCGCCCACAACCCGACGGACGGCATCGTCACCTACGACAAGGGGGCGCTGGACGGCAAGGACGTGGTCAAGGGCCAGTCGTCCATGTGGTGGGGCGGCACGCTGGTGGTCGACGCCCCGGCGAAGGAGTTCCCCGCGGCCGGCACGCTGCCGCAGGGCGGTCCCAGCAGCACGACGATCACCGTCAACGCCTCCGGTGCCGCGGCCGGCGGGGTGAACGCCCACTTCAACCTGCTGGTGGACGGCCAGAAGGTCGGCGAGGGCGTCGTCGGCACCGCCGCCAAGGATTACAGCTTCATCACCAGCCTGAGCGCCGATCAGGCGCACAAGGTGCAGATCCAGTACGACAACGACGCCGTGGTGAACGGGCAGGACCGCAGCCTGTTCGTCAACAAGGTCACCATCAACGGCAAGTCCGTCCTGCCAACCGACGCCATCGTCACTTACGACAAGGGCGCGCTGGACGGCAAGGACGTGGTCAAGGGCCAGTCCGGTCTGTGGTGGAACGGCACGCTGGTGGTGGACGCCGACAAGAGCTTCTTCCCCTCGGCCACCCCGGTCGGCGAGGCCGCGCCCCTGGCGCTCGACGCCGGGATGGACAGCGTGTGGAGCCACGTCGCGGCTCAGCAGGTTGCCGCCGCTCCGGCGGCCGTGGCCGACACGTCGGTCGCCGCGAACAGCCTGTATGGCGTCGCCCTGGCCGATGCCGCCGGCTTCGACCCGCTGCTCGACCACGCCGATCCGTGGCTGCTGAGCCACGCGGCGTAAAGCGCTGACGTAAGCTTCGGCCTCGCTCATTCGCGCCGGAAAGCCCATGGCTTGAATGAGCGAAGTCGAGGCAGGCGGACCGCGCCGTGCTTCCGGAGGCCACGGGAGGAATGCTGCCGACGGTTCGAGGCGGCGAACTCGACGGCCTGCCGCACATCCGGCGCGGTCAGCCGCGCCGGGGCTGCCACCAGCGGGCCAGGAAGCCCAGCCCGGCGAAGCGCACGACATGGTGCGTGCCGACGAAGGCGGTGTCGAGGCCGAGTACGAAGGCCACGATGGTCATCGCCTCCACCCCGCCCGGCGCGTAGGCGAGCCAGAGCTGGCCGAAGGGGAGGCCGAGCAGCCAGCCTCCCGCCCAGGCGAAGATTGAGGACAGGACGAGCGCCAGCGCCACGCTCTCCAGCGAGGGGCGCAGCGCGGCCCGCAGGGACGCCAGCGTGACCCCGGCGAAGCGCGACCCGATCAGCGCCCCCGTCACCACGAACCCCGCGTTGAGCAGCCATCCCGGCAACCGGTGATCCACGAGACCGCTGCCGTGCAACAGCGCGCTCCCCAGCATGGCGCCGAGGAGCACCCCGCCGGGCACGCGCAGCGTCTGGAACAGCAGGCCGGCCAGGGCGCTGGCCCCGACCAGCAGCGCCAGCTCGGGCAGGGCGCCCGCCGGGTCGGAGAGCGCAGGGCGGGGCGGCAGGCCGGGGGTGGACGACACCAGATCGAGAAGCCAGGGCATGGCGGCGACCAGGACGAACAGCCTCAGACTCTGCGCCAGCGCCACCCGCGGCAGGTCGGCCCGGCTTTCCGCCGCCAGCACCAGAACGGCGCCCAGCGCGCCGGGAACGGCGGCGTAGCGCGCGGTCGCCGGGTCCCAGCGGTGCACCCGCTCCAGCCACGCCGAGCAGGCGTACAGGCAGGCCATCACCGATCCGGCGAGCAGCGCCATGCTGAGCGGCCAGGAGGCCATCTGGTGCAGCGTGTCCGGGGTCACACCGGCGCCCATGGAGATGCCCAGAAGAACGAAGGCGGCGCTGCCGAGCGGGGAGGGCAGGCGCAGGGTCAACCCGCCGAGCGCCCCGCCGGCCACCGCGGCCATCGCCCCCATCAGCCACGCCGCGGGAAGCCCCGCGAGGGCGAACAGCCCGCCACCCAGAGCGGCCACAAGAAGGGTCAGGGCGGTGGAGGCGAGTCGCTTCATCATCCGTCGGTTCCGGCTGCGGCAGGGGCCGTGCACTGTGCGTGTCCCCCGCAATGCCGTGCAACCGGTATGGGCGGTCACCTGACAAGCGTGTGCGGCATGGGCCGGCGATTGTCCGGACCGTCCGCCTGCTGCATTGTCGGGGCAACCAGCCGCAGCGGCGGCCCAGACGAAGCGGGAGGGGACCATGCCCACGATAGCCAGCGGACGGACGCCATGAGGTTCGCCGCCAACCTGTCCATGATGTTCACCGAGCGGCCCTTCCTGGACCGGTTCGGCGCGGCGGCGGCGGCCGGCTTCGACGCGGTGGAGTTCCTGTTCCCCTACGACGTTCCGGCGGAGCGGATCAGGGCGGCGCTGGACGCCCAAGGGCTGACCCAGGCTCTGTTCAACCTGCCCCCCGGCGACTGGGCGGCGGGGGAGCGCGGCATCGCCAGCCTGCCCGGCCGCGAGGCGGAGTTCCGCGAGGGCGTGGCGACGGCCATCGCCTACGCCAAGGCGCTGGGCAACCGGCTGCTGCATTGCATGGCCGGCATCCCGCCGGAGGGGCTGGAGCGGGACGCGGCTCTGGCGACCTACACCGGCAATCTGCGCCACGCCGCGGCGGCCTGCGCGGAGGCCGGGTTGACGCTGCTGGTGGAGCCGATCAACAACCGCGACATGCCGGGCTATCTGATGAACGGCACCGCGCGGGCCCGCCGGGTGATCGGGGAGGTCGGGGCGCCGAACCTGAAGCTCCAGCTCGATCTCTACCATTGCCAGATCAGCGAGGGCGACCTCGCCACCCGCATCCGGGCCAACGCCGACCTCACCGCTCATGTGCAGATCGCCGGCGTTCCCGACCGCCAGGAGCCCGACCGCGGCGAGGTCAACTATCCCTATCTGTTCGAGGTTCTGGCCGAGACCGGCTACCGCGGCTTCATCGGCTGCGAGTACCGGCCCCGCGCCCGGACCGAGGACGGGTTGGGCTGGTTCCACGCCGCCAGCACGCGGGCCGCGCGCTGACCATGGACCTGCTCGCCCCCCTGTCCAGCATCGCCGCCGTCGTCGTGCCGGTGTTCCTCATCGCGGCCCTCGGCTTCGGCTGGAGCCGCGCCAAGCTGCCCTACGACAGCGCCTTCATCACCACCTTCGCGATCAACGTTTCCACCCCCTGCCTGGTCTTCTCCTCGCTGGCCCGGCTGACGCTGGGCGGGGACGACCTGCTGACCATGGCGGTGGCCTCGGTCGGCAGCATGGCGCTGGCCGGGCTGATGGCGACGCCGATCCTGCTCGCCAGCCGCCTGCCGCTGCGCGTCTATCTGCCGGCGCTCAGTTTTCCCAACGGCGGCAACATGGGCATTCCCGTCTGCCTGTTCGCCTTCGGGGAAACCGGGATGGGGCTGGCGGTGCTGTTCTTCGCGACGCTGGCCGTCCTCCAGTTCACCATCGGCCCGGCCCTGGCGGCGGGACGCACGGACGCCAGGCAGGTGCTGCGCACCCCGGTGATCTACGCGGTCGCGCTGGCCGTGCTGGTCCTGATGACCGGCGTCCAGCCGCCGCAATGGGTGACCAACACGACGACTCTGCTCGGCAACTGCGCGGTGCCGCTGATGCTGTTCTCGCTGGGGGTGGCTCTGGCGGGGCTGCGGATGCAGGGGATGCTGCGGTCGCTGGCCATGTCGGCGCTGCGCCTGCTGCTCGGCTTCGCCGCCGGGCTCGCGGTGGTCGAGGTGCTGGACCTGGAGGGCACGATGCGCGGCGTCGTGCTGCTGGAAAGCACCATGCCGGTGGCGGTGTTCAACTACCTTTGGGCGCTGCGCTACAACAACGCGCCGCAGGAGGTTGCCGGAATGGTGCTGGGCTCCACGGCGCTGTCGTTCCTGACGCTGCCGCTGCTGCTGGCCGTGGTGATGTGAAGAGGGGGAGGGGAGTGGTATTGCCCCCTCCCTAACCCTCCCCCGCTAACGCAGGGGAGGGGACTGTTCTCCCTCCCCTGCGAAGCGGGGGAGGGCAGGGGAGGGGGCAAAACTTTGCCCGCCCTGGGGCCTCACGCCGTCGCGGCGTCCGAATGGGTCGCCGCACGGACCCGGCGGTGGAAGGACGGCGGAACCACGCAGGTCCCGAAGAACATCAGGTAATGCCGCATCTTCGGGTCGCCCGCCCGCGTCGCCTCGGCCAGCAGACGGCGGACGGCGTTCCAGTCGCCCTCGCGGCGGGCCATGCCGACGACCTTGGTCATCAGGAAGGCGGCGTAGGCGTTGCCGGTCATCAGCGGACGGTGCGTGCGCGCCCATTCGAAGGCTTGGCGCCAGTCGTCCACCGAATGCAGCGAGGCGCGGCCCTCGTCGATCTCCACGAAGCACAGCGGCTCATCCACGAAGACAAGTTCCGCTCCGGGTTGATCCAGCGCGCGGAACAGCCAGCCCCAATCCTCGAAATGCCGGTAGTCCGGCATCGGCACGGCGAGCGCCAGAGAGCGCGGCACCATGATCGTCGGGGTGGCGAGATAGCCGGGGCGGGACAGCGGGCTGCGGCGGTCGATCAGGTAATCGCTGATCGGTTCGCCCGGCTCCGGCCGGCGCTGCGGCCAGACGTAGCGGCGCTCGCCGATGCTGACGCTGGTGCTGCAGGACACCACCGGCAGCTTAGCGCCCGACGCCTTGGCGGCGGCGAGCTGGCGTTCCAGCTTCTCCGGCGCCCAGGAATCGTCGTCGTCCAGGAAGGCGATCCACGCGCCGAGCGCCGCCTGCACGCCGGCGTTGCGCGCCCCCGCGGGACCGAGCGACGCCGGGTTCTGCACGATGCGCAGACGGCGGTCCTCCACCGCCTCCAGCGCCGTGACGGTGGCGGGGTCCGGCCCGTCGACGACGACGACGATCTCGACGTCCTTGAGCGTCTGGGCGCGCACGCTCTCCACAGCCTTCAGCACGAGATGCGGGCGGTTGCGCGTCGGGATGACCGCGCTGACGGTGACGGGCGGGGCTTCCGCCGAACCGCCGTTCGCCGCAACGTCCTTCATCGCTTGTACTCCAGATATTGGAAGCCCATCAGGCCGTAGAGATAGCCGCTGCCGACGCAGATCTTCTGGAGACGGCGGATCGGCCAGCTCGTGTCGAAGGCCATCGCCATCGGAACCAGCGGCAGGGCGGCGAGGTTCAGCGCGATGTGCCCAAGGCCCAGCGTGGAGCGCTTCACCAGCGTGCGGCGCTGGCCGTTCAGCTTGGCCTCGGTCAGCGACACGCAGGTGCCGAGCCGGAAGGCGCGGCGCAGGATCCAGCGCGCGGTCATGCGGCTGGCCGGCACATGCTCCTCGATGGTCGCCTCGTCGCACCAGACGATGCGGTGGCCCTGGCGGCGGATCTGCTCGAAGAACAGCACGTCGCTGCCGCCGGACAGGCTCAGCTCCGGGTCGAAGCGCACGCCGCCCTTCAGGATGGAGCGGCGGAACAGCACGTTGCCGGTGGCGCAATAGGCCGGCTCGCTGCCCGTGGGCATGCGCTGCAGGTCGTGGAAGCGGCCCTTGGTCAGCCAGTCGGGCGGCCGCTTCTCGTAGATCGGCAGGACCGGGCCGGCGACCACGGCGGCGCCGGTGCGCTCCATGGCCGTCACCAGCCAGTCCAGCCAGCCGGGGCTCGCCACCTCGTCGTCGTCGATGAAGGCGATCAGGTCGGCGTCCGTGGTCTCGTCCAGGCAGCGGTTGCGGGCGGCGGGAATCCCCGGCACCGGCTCCGCCGCGTAGCGGATGGGGAAGCGCCAGTCCTGGGCCATCTCCTGGCACAGCGGTTCGGCGGAGCGTGCCGGGTCGTTGTCCACCACCAGCACCTCGACGTCCAGCGGGGCGTCGGGGTTGAAGGTCAGCCCCTCCAGCGACAGCAGGGTGCGGTGAAGATCCTTCGGCCTGCGGTAGGTGCACACGCAAACCACCAGCTTTTTCGACATGATGCCTGTTCCTTCCTCACGCCTGTTCATGGGGTTCATGCCGGGGATCGGGTGCGTTTCAGCCGGGCCAGCGCGACCCGCACCTGACCCATCAGGTTGGCGGGGTTGAGCACGGCCAGGGCCAGCAGATAGAGGCTGCCCGCCGGGGCGAGCTGGACGAGCAGCAGGTCGCTTTCCATCGCCGCGACCTTCAGCCCGGCGGCGAAGAGCAGGGCGGCGGTGGTCACCTTCAGAAGATCCTTCACCGGCACCGCCAGCACACCGGCGCGCGGCATCAGGAGGACCGCGGCCACCACCCAGCCGAGCTGGGCCGCCAGCGAGCCGTAGGCCGCCCCGATCACCCCGAAGCGCGGGATCAGGAACAGGTTGGCGCCGACGTTCAGCACCGCCGTCAGCATGGTCAGCTTCAGGATGTAGCCGGTCTTCTTGGTCAGGTGCAGCGACAGGTCGAAGTGATAGATGCGCAGGATGCTGATGAAGACCGACAGGGCGACGAGCGGCATGATCGCCGCGCCGGTCTCACGGTAGGCCTCGCCGAGCAGCAGCCCGACGATGCCCTGGGCGGAGATCACCTCCATGAGCACCAGGGGCAGGCAGACCAGCAGCAGGATCGTCAGGTTCTGCGCCATGATCGGTCGCGCGGCGCGCGGACCGGCATCGTCATAGGCGCGCGACGCCATCGGCAGCGTGACCAGCGAGGCCGCCGACGCCACCAGCATGATCGGCTGCTTGGCGAGGTCGAAGGCCATGGCGTAGGCGCCCGCCGCCGCCTCGCCGATGAACCAGTAGATCAGAAAGCGGTCGGCGAAATCGAGCGCCCAGCCGACCATCAGGCTCAGCATCAGCGGGCCGCCGAAGGTCAGCAGCAGGCCGACCCGCTCCCGCGCCGGCCAGCGCAGCGAGATGCCCTTGAGGTCGGAGCGCAGCCAGATCGCGGTGACCAGCAGGAAGCCGATGCTGGTGCCGAGCAGCAGCCCCTCCTCCTTCCAGCCGATCAGCACGAAGGCGGAGCCGAGCGCCAGCCCGAACAGCGCCTTGGCGAAGGACTTGGCCGCGAAGACCGAGCCCCGCAGCCGCGCCCGCGACATCTGGATCGACAGGTCGAACCAGGAGATCAGGATCGCGATGACCGGCAGATAGAGCACATAGTCGATGCCGTTCATGCCCGGATAGAAGGCCACCACCGCGCCCAGGATGGCGAGCACCCCGCAGGCCACCACCAGGAAGGCGGTGACCACGGTGGAGAGCCAGGCGTCCCGCTCCGCCGCGTCGCCGCCGCACTTGCGCAGGACGAACAGACCCATCCAGGAGAAGCCGCAGGCGTTGATCGCCGCCGCCGCCGCCATCACCAGCGCGTAATGGCCGTAGGCCTCCGGCGTGACGATGCGCGAGAAGACCGCGACCGCCGCGAAGCCCAGGATGCCGACGGCGATCCGGGTCGCGAAGAAGGCGAAGCCGCTCGACATCATGACCGCGGCTCCGCAACCGGGATGCCGTTGCTCAGCTTGGGCCGCCGTCCCGCCGCCGGACGCGGCGTCAGGGCGTGGGCGTGGACCGTCTTGGCAAGCCGCGTCTGGAAGGCGGTGAAGAGGAACCACAGCAGACCGTTCTGGATCAGCAGGCTGCTTTCCGCGACGTTGCCCAGCAGGAGCATCATGGCGAAGACGATGTGCCAGCGCGCCGCCCCGCTGCGGTCGACCGGGACGATCCGGGCGATGCGCGACAGGTAGATCGCATAGGCCACCAGGAAGAGGCCGAGGCCGAGCAGGCCGACGTCCAGCGTCGTCTGGATGAAGCCGTTGTGGGCATGGATGTCGAAGCGGCCCGAGGTGCGCCAGAACAGCGCGCCCGGCGCGTCAAGCCCCGACCAGAAGGCGCTGAAGCCGTAGCCCAGCACCGGCTGCTGCCCGATCATCCGCAAGGCGAAGTCCCAGATCAGCGTGCGCCCGGTCAGCGTGATGTCGCGGCCGAGCAGCCCGGTGATGCTTTCCAGGTTCAGCAGCGCGAAGATGGCGGCCAGCATGATGACCATGGTGCCGCCGTACAGCTCCAACGCCAGCGACCCGGCGTCCTGCCGGTGGGTGACCAGCATCACCAGGGTCATGCCGGCCATGGCGACGATCAGCGCCGTGGCGGAGCCCGACATGGCGAGGCAGCCGGCCATGATGGCGAAGGTGCCCAGCCGCCAGACCAGCGCCATGGTGTCGGTCACCGGGCGGGAGCGCAGGACGAACAGCCCGGCGGTCAGGCCGAAGGCCATGGCGTCGCCCAGCCCGTTCTTGTGCGAGAAGACGCCGCGCCACTGCGACCCCTGCTCCGCCGGCATCAGGCCGTAGCTCGGCAGGCCGATCGCCAGGAGCGCGCTCAGCACCGCCAGCACGAAGACCGCGCGGTGGATCAGCCGGGCCAGCGCGACCTCGCCGTAGGACAGGCCGACATAGAGGCCGAAGATGGTCGTGCCGACCAGGGCCACGCTGCGGCGGATGGTCAGCGACGGGTCATGCGACCACTGGCTGGACGCGATCGCCAGCACCACCATGAGCGCCATGGGAATGCTGAGATAGCGGAAGGCCCGGACGCCGTGGAGCATGACGATCCGCAGCAGGGCCGTGGCGTAGAGAGCGGCGAAGATGAGCTGTTTGATGGTGTCGCCGGAGGATTCCGGCGCGCCGCCCGCGCGCAGGATGAAGCGCTGCGAGGGCGCGGACATCATCACCGACAGCAGCGCGTCCCACAGCAGGATCAGACCGATCGCGCACACCACCTGATCGAACAGGCTGGGCGTGAGATCGGCCGCGCTGCGCAGGAGCGGCGTCCGTGGCCGGGCGGGCGGCGCGTCCGCAGCGGGCGCCGCCGCCAGTGCGGCTCGGTTTCGCGGAAATGGCGTTGCACTCATCCTGTTCCCCCGATGAACCCTTTAACCCCTCTCCCCTCCGGGGAGAGGGAGGGGACCCACCGCATCAGCGGTGGGGAGGGTGAGGGGGTTGCGCTTTTGCCGGACGGTCCGACACGCACACCCCCCTCACCCTAACCCTCTCCCCGCTTTCGGCGGACCAAAGGTCCGCCTGTCGCGTCAGCGCAAACTTCGTTTGCGCGTGAGCGGAGGGGAGAGGGGATTTGCCCATCAGCGCGTGTAGTAGCGGCGCGCCTCGTTCATGCCGTAGGCCTCTTCCGACGCGTCGGTGCGGGCCAGCTTCTTCAGGTCCACACGGCTCAGCACGACGCTGGTCACGTCGCGGCCCAGCTCGGTCAGCCGCTCGATGGCCCGCTGGACGACGGCGCGCGGCGTCTGCTCCCAGCGCACCACGAACAGGCATTCCGTCGCCGACCGGGTCAGCACGCCCGCGTCCGCCACGACCGCCATCGGCGGGGTGTCGAGGATGACGCAGTCGTATTCGAGCGAGGCGAACTTAATGATGCTCGCCAGCTTCTCCGACCCCAGAAGTTCCTGCGGGTGGTCGCAATGCGGGCGGCCGACGACGTAGTGCAGTCCGCTGCGGCCGTCCACCTGGACCACGTCCTGCCATTCCGCCTTGCCGACGATCAGGTCGCTCAGGTCGCCCGGCGCGTTGTCGCCCAGCACGTTCCCGATGCGCGGGCAGCGCAGGTCGCATTCCAGAAGCAGGACCCGCCGGCCGGACGCCGCCAGCATGCGCGCCAGGGTCAGGCAGACGGTGGTCTTGCCCTCGCCGGGCACCGCGGAGGTGACCATCACCACGGAGCCGGTGTTCAGGGCGCCGCGGGCGTAGAGCGACACGCCGATGGCGCGCACCGCCTCGCTGTACTCCGACCGCGGACGGTCGAGGACGTAGTCTTCCGGCTTGGCGTTCTTGTGATGCGGCAGGGACGGCACCAGCCCGATGGCCGGCACGCCGATCGTCTCCTCCACATGCTGGGTGTTGCGGAAGGTCTTGTTCAGGTGGTCGCGCAGGAAGGCCAGGAACATGCCGATCAGCAGGCCCACGGCCAGACCGCCGCCGACGAACAGCTTCTTGCCCGGAGTCGACGGCTCCAGCGGCGGCTCCGCCTTGGACACGACGCGGGCGTCGCGCTGCTGAAGGTCGTCCTGCTCGCGCGTTTCGACGAGACGCTGGAGCAGACCTTCATAGACGCGGCGGTTGGCGTCGGCCTCGCGCTGCAGTTGGGCCAGGCGGACGTTGGCGCCCAGCTCGCCGGCGGTCTCGGCGGTCAGCTTCTTCAACGCGGCCTCAAGCTCGCGCTCGCGGGCGCGGGCGATCTCGACCTCGTTGTTGATCACCGCCATGATCTTGGTGGCTTCCTCGCGCATCTTCTGGCGCAGGTTCGTCAACTGGTTGACGTAGGCCTGAACCGCCGGATGCTGGTCGCCGTAGCGGGTGCGGTACTCGGCCAGCCGCCGCGCGATGCCCGATTCCTCCTCGCCCAGCCGCTGGATCAGCGGCGAGCCGAGCACCTCGGCCGCGTTGCCCTCGGTCGGGCTGCGCGCGACGATCCGGGCGTTCTGCGCCCGCGCCTCCGCCCGGCCGCGCTCCGTCTGGGCGACGACCAGGGCGCGGTTCAGCTCGGCCAGCTGCTGCGACAGGAAGGTCTCGCCGCCGGTGCCGCCGAGCACGAGGCCCTGCTGCGCGCGGTAGTCCTGCACCGCCTTGTCCGACACTTCGACCTGGGCGCGCAGCTCACTGATGCGGTCCTCCAGCCACTTGTTGGCCTGCTGGTTGACCTCCTGCTTGGTCTGGAGCTGGTCGAGCAGATACTCGTCCACGAAGGCGTTGGCGATGCGCGCCGCCTTGTCCGCCTCCTTCGCCTTGAAGGAGACGAGGATGGTGTAGGACTGCGCGTCGCTGGTCGCCGACAGGCCGCGGCGAACGTCGGCGATGACCGCGGCGCGCTCCTTCTCCGGCGTCGTCGGCTCCTTCACGCCGATCCCGGCGGAGTTCAGATAGCCGGTGATCTGCTGTTGCAGCGGCGACAGGTCGTAGCCGATGGTGTCGTTGATCCCGGCGACGGCCCGGTCGATGGCCGAGGGCCGCTCGATGGCGCCGTTGAACTCCGGGTCATGGACCAGCCCCAGCCGGTCCACCACCTTGGCGGCGGTGGCGCTGGAGGTGATCATGTCGATTTCGGTCCGGATCGCCGCCGCCTCGCGCGGGAGGTTGGAGATCACGGCGTTGATGTCCGTGACCTCCGTCGTGCGCGGGTCGATGATGAGCACGGCCTGGCTGGTGAACCGCGGCTCATAGAGCAGGGCCCCGGTGGTGGCCAGCGCGGTGCAGCACAGGACGCTGGCGATGATCGTGCCCCGGCGCCGGCGCAGCACCTGGAGGAGGTCGCGGAGCGCGACCTCCCGGGTGCTGGCTTCGGACCCCAGGGCTCCGTCTACATGAGTGTACGCGGCCATCCCATTCTCCTGAGGATCGGTCGGTGAGGGTCCAGGCCGGCGGTCAGCCCTTCACGATCTTCTCGTCGACGATGCCCGCCTTGCCGAAGGCGTTGCGGGTGTCGACGATCAGCGGCAGCCCGTCCAGGAAGGCCTTCAGATCGAAGGAGTCGTGGTCGGTGCACAGGATCGCGGCGTCGAAGGCGCCTTCCCGGATCTCTTCCAGCGCGACCGACGGCGTGCCGGCCATGCGGGCGAGACGGCGCGTCTCCGGCAGCTCCGGCACATGCGGGTCGTAATAGAAGACCTCGCAGCCGCGGTCCTGCAGAAGGTCGATGATCTTCAGCGCCGGGCTTTCGCGCATGTCCTCGATGTTCTTCTTGTAGGCGACGCCCAGGACGAGGATGCGCGACCCGCGCAGCGCGCGGCCGAGCTTGGAGTCCATGGCCTGGGACAGCCGCTCCACCACGTAATGCGGCATGCGGGTGTTGATCTCGCCGGCCAGCTCGATGAAGCGGGTGGCGACGTCGAACTCGCGGGCCTTCCAGGTCAGGTAGAAGGGGTCGATCGGGATGCAGTGACCGCCCAGGCCGGGGCCGGGGTAGAAGGGCATGTAGCCGAAGGGCTTCGTCTTGGCGCCCTCGATCACCTCCCAGACGTCGATGCCCATCGCGTCGTAGACGACCTTCAGCTCGTTGACGAGCGCGATGTTGACGCAGCGGAAGATGTTCTCGGTCAGCTTCACCGCCTCGGCCGCTTCCAGCGACGAGACCGGGATCACGCGCTCCAGCGCGTGGCCGTACATCGAGCAGGCGATGCGCAGGGCGTTGGGGTCCTCGCCGCCGACGATCTTCGGGATGCGGGCGGTGGTGAAGGTCTCGTTGCCCGGGTCCTCGCGCTCCGGCGAGAAGGCCAGCAGGAAGTCCGTGCCGCTGACGAGGCCGGTCTTCTCCAGGATCGGGCGCACGACCTCGCGCGTCGTGCCGGGGTAGGTGGTCGATTCCAGCACGATCAGCTGGCCGGGGCGCAGCACCTGGGCGATCTGCCGGGTGGTGACCTCGATGCAGCTCATGTCCGGCTCGCGGTTGCGAGTGAGCGGCGTCGGCACGCAGATGACGATGGCGTCCATGTCGGCCAGCGACTGGAAGTTCGCCGTGGCCGTGAAGCGGCCCTCCTCGATCATCCCGCGGACCTCGTCGGTCGACACGGTGCCGATGTAGGAGGTGCCGCCGTTCAGGCTGGCGACCTTTTCCGGATCGATGTCGAAGCCCGTCACCGAGAAGCCGGCCCGCGCGAACAGCCGCGCCAGAGGCAGGCCGACGTAACCCAGGCCGATGACCCCGACGCTGGCGGTGCCCGCCGCGATCTTCGACTCCAGCGTCGCCAGAGCTTCCGGAATGCCGGACGTGCCGACCGAACCCCCGCTTACCAACAGGTCGGCAAACTCATTGCTCGACATAAGACGTCTCCTTTTCCGACTCTCTTGTTCGTAGAGGTTTCACCGTTATTCGCGCTGTATTTCTCAGATCAATTTTACCGACACAAAACCGAAGCCAAGGTCCGGTTCTGACATCGGGCCTTGGCTTTTGCTGTTCATAAGACTGATCGATCGGCGTTTCCTCTCACCGAATACATTAGGCTGCTTTGTCTAAGCACCCAGCAATCGTGATAGAAAAAGGGGGAGCCGTAAACGTCGTAAAAGGCCGAACCACCGTCAGTTGATCGGGTGACCTTTCTTGTGAGACTTTCGGGATGACCATCCCGAAAGGTTCTTTATTAATCCCTTTTGAGTAACCACGGGCAGAATAGACGAAAGGAGCCGGACCGGCGCGTCAGCGGCCGGACGGCTCCTTCGCACCGCGGTCATCCCTGGACGGCGACTCCCTCCGGTTGCAGCCCGGCGGTCTCGGGCAACGTGTTGTGCATCAGGAAGCTGGCGTCGCCGTCGCCCATGGTCAGCAGCCAGTTGCTCCGGTCGGCGAAGGCCTCCCGGTCGATGCCAGCCTCCGGCGCGGCGTGCGCCATCACCCGCACCGGGAAGCCGACGCGATCGGGCACCTTCATCATCCCCATGGCGAGGAAGGTCCGCTCCGCCCGCGTGTTCAGCGTCCGGCAGATCAGCGCGGTCGCCCGTTCCGTCGCGGCGATGCGCAGCGTGTGGCTCAGCAGGACCCACAGCCATTTCGGATCGCACAGGTAATCGACGATGGCGAGGCAGGGCTCCTTGCGCCAGGTCTCCCGCCGCAGGACGACGTAGCCGAGCGGCTCGTCCCCGCGCGTCAGGATGAAGCGGCGGTAGGCCGAGGCGCAGGGGATCGCGTCGTAGCGCCAGCGCAGATGCGTCAGGTCGCGCAACGCGATCAGCGGGTAATGCGGGGAGGCGCGCCGCCAGATGGCGTCGGCCCGCGCATCGAACCGCCCGATCTCCTCGAACCGCGCGCCGGTCGCCCGGCTCAGCAGATGCCCGCCGATCCGCGCCCCGTGCAGGGCCGGCCCGGCGATCGTCCCGATGGTCCGCATGCGGCCCTGCAGCGAGGACGCCTCCAGGCAGCGCCGCGTGTCCAACGGGAAGACGTAGGCGGGCAGGGCGCCGATGTCGATCCAGCCGGCCTTGCTGTAGGCCTTGTAGGCGGAATCGGAGATGTGGATGGCCATGGACAGCGGACGGCTGTCGAGCTGGGCCTCCGCCAGGGGCGTGAAGGCGCCGCGCATCCGCCATTCCGGCAGGACCATCAGGCTGTTGGCCCAGGAGGCCGGAATTTCCCGGTCCCGCGCCTTCAGGCGGAAGGGAATCCCGCACTGCTGGCCGACGATCTGCCCCTGCCGCTTGCACACCCAGACCTGCGGCCCGTCCGCGTCCCGGTCGGGCACCTCGTCGAAGAGCCAGCGGTTGTAGGCTTCGTCCACCTGCCAGACCCGTTCTCCGAACATCTTGCGCTGGAAGCCGCGCAACTCTCCCTTGTCGGAAGTGTCGAAGCGGAAAACGGTTTTCTTCAGCCGGTCGGTGATCGACTGACCGACGGTGCTGCTGCTGGTGCTCACATGCCCCCCCTTGTTCGAACGCGCCGTCCCTTGCCCGGCCCGCGGCTCGCCCGCGGACGTCGGGGCCAAGGTCAGCGCACGGATTCCGGCCGCATTCCGGACGCTTCCTGCACGGTTCCTCCTGGCTGTTGAATCGCGGTCGTCCCGCTCCGGGATTCGGCTCTGTTTTCGGCCTTGGCGTCGTTGCTGACCCGGTTGCCGGCGACGGTCTTGTCGATGCTGTCGGCGATGATGATGGCGGCCCGCTTGCCGTTGCGGTGGAAGACGTTGTCGCGCAACTCCAGCGTGATCGAGCCGTTGCCCTTCTGGTGCTGCAGGATGCCGCCGTTGTTGTCGTAGAACTCGTTGTCGTAGACCCGGTAGGTCACGTCGATCCCGCGGTTCTGGCCGAGCGAGAGGCCCGCGTCGGCGTTGCGGAAGATGACGTTGCGGTAGATCTCGGTGCTGGACTTCGCCAGGATGCCGGCGCCGCGCGGGTTGTCGTGGATCAGGTTGTCGTGGATCTTCAGCGCGCTGCCGGCCTGCCCCTGGTCGTGGTAGAGGCCGTGGGAGCGCCCCTCGCCGCCGTTGACGCCGTTGTTGAAGACCCGGTTGTGGGCGATCTCGCCGGTCCGGATGCGCCCGTTCCAGCCGGAATAGACGCCGCCATCCTTGCGCCAGCCGTTGTCGGCGATGGTGTTGCGCGTGATGATCTGGTCGGTGTTGTCCGCCGCGTAATGCACGATCCCGTAGGCGCCGTTGCCGGTGATGGCCGACCCGTCGATCCGCAGCCCATCCGACGTGCCTTGTACGACGATTCCGGAGCCGCCGTTGCCCGTGACCGTCACGTTCGTCACCGACACGTTGCGCGCCCGCGGGCCGAGCAGCAGGCCGGTGTCGGCCGCGCCGGTGATGGTCAGCCCGTCGAAGGCGACGTTGGACCGCCCGTTCAGACTGACCGCGACGGAGGCGCCCCGCGCGTCGATCACCGGGGCGTCGCCCTTGCCATAGGCGCCGTAGGTGATCGGCCGGTCGGTGGTGCCGGAGGAGGAGGCCAGCAGGCTGCCGCGCCAGCTCTCCCCGCGCTCGAACAGCACGCGGCTTCCCGGCGGGAAGGCCGTGGCGTTCACCTTCTCCAGCGACTTCCACGCCTCCTTCGGGCCGCGGCCCGACCGGCGGTCGTCGCCGTCCTTGGCGTCGACGTAGAAGACCGGCGCGTTCTCGGCATTCCGGCGCTCGCTGACGAGCAGCGAGGGCTGGGCGGGACGCTCGATGGCGGGGGGAGGCGGAGGCAGGTAATCCATGGTTCCGGCTCGCTCGGGCTTACACGGCGATGCGGAACAGCGCGTAGGCCAAACCCCAGGCCGCCAGCGCGCAGCCGGTGCACAGCAGGGCCCAGCCGGCCCGATGGAGATCGAGCATCGGAGGAGCGACGTCGTCCGTCGCCTTCGGGGCGGCGTCCGCCGGCAGGACGTCCGCAACCCCACCCAGCAGGTTCGGGCTGGCCGGCGTGGCGTGCTCGATCATGGCGATCTCCTCGCGGGGGGCCGAATAAGCGGAGGACCCGGCGACCAAAACCGCAGCGTGTCCCTATTGCGGTATTTTGTGTTACGTCGCGGACAAATAAAGTGAAATGAAAAGGGGTCACGCTTAAGCGATCATGGTACGATAAGGGGGCATTCCAAAGGGAGTGATAGGTCTTCTCTTTGGAATTGCCGAGTGGTAATCGCCCGTAATGCATATGAAAACGGCAAGAACTCCCTCCCCCCGCGCTGGGGGAAGGGAGCCATTCATAGACCGGACCGCTTAACCGGCGAGCGCGCGCTTGATGTTGCCGGCGCCGCCGCGCAGCAGGCGCTTGACCAGCTGCTGCTTCGCGGCGGCCGGACCATTCTCGAAGCAGATGCGCTGGATGCGCCGCTGCGGACCGCCGCGGCGCGGCCAGGAGGTGCCGAAGGTGAGGTCGACGCCGCCACCGTACAGGTCCGTGAACAGCGAGTCGTGCAGCCCCTCGTCCGAATAGGGGAAGGCGAAGGAGCCGCAGCCGGGGCCGAACAGCTCCCGGATGCCGGCGACGCTGCCCGTTACCTCCTCCCTCCGCTGCTCCGGCGTCAGCAGGCGGTGGTTGGGATGGTCGAAGCCGTGGGCGCCGATCGACACGCCCTCCGCCATCAGGTTGGTGATCTCGTCGCGGGTCAGGTAAGGCCGCTGCGTCGCCAGGAAGCCGGCCGTGTCGAACTCCAGCACGGTGGCGATCTCGTCCAGCACGGCGCGCTGGTGCCAGCTCACTTTCATGACGCCCGTGGCGGGGTTGGCGGCGACGGCGCCCGCCCGCGCCAGGGTGGCGGCGCAGACGGCGCGGCGGGGATCGGCCTCGGCCAGCCGGCTCAGCCGCTCCGCCAGAAGGCTCGCCTTGTGCCGGTAGAACAGCGTCCCGTTGTCGAGAAAATTCAGGTTGAGATACAGCGCCGGCCGGATGCCCTTGCGGCGCAGGATGGGCATGGCGACCTCCGCCACCTCGCGCATGCCGTCGTCGAAGGTGACCAGCAGCGAGGGGCGGCGGATCTCCGGCCCGCCCATCGCCGATCCGGTGACCGTGGGCAGGTCCGTCGGCTCGAAGTGCTTCAGGAGGAAATCGAGATCCTCCGTGAACTCCTTCGGCGTGCGGGGGCGGTAGATGTGCTTCAGATGGTCCGGCACCGTGTCGCAGACGGCGTGGTAGACGACGGCCAGCACCGGGCTGCCGTAGGCGTGATGGCAGGCGGTCCCCAGCGGGTTGCGCAGCGCGTCCATCCACCGGAGCCGCCGGCCCAGCCCGCCACCGGAAATCACGTCGGCAACGCTCATTCATGTCCTCCCGCAGAGGGTCAAAAGGCGAGGGTCAGATGGTCAGAGGGCGTCCGCGCCGTCGGGGGCGAGGCGCTTGGGCTGGATCATGGCGCTGTGGATCCGGGCCATGGCCTGCGCCTCGGTCGGCGTGCGGACCAGGCGGTACAGCATCCTCTTCAGACCCGGCGGCGTCAGCCGGAAGCCGATCTGAAGCGAGGCCGTCGCCAGGAATTCCGAGTTGGTCAGGAAGCCCGACCGCCAGCACCACACCCGGAAGGCCCATTCGTTGACGGCGTAGCGCAGCCCGCCGCGGCGCACGCGCTGGGCCATGCTGGTGCGGAAGAGGAGAAGCGCCTCCTGCACCGTCTCCATGCGCGCCCCGGCCTGGAGGAGGCGGACATAGAGGTCGTAGTCCTCCAGATTGCCGAAGCAGGAGCGGTAGCCGCCGATGGCCGTCAGCGCCCGCCGCCGCACCATCATGGTGGGGTGCGAGAGGACGCAGTGCCACTTCATGCCCTGGCTGATCTCTTCGTGCGTCTCCGGGCTGCGCTTCACGCAGGTGATGGCGCCGGGGTCCTGTTCGAACTCCGCGTGCCAGGAGAAGGACGCGTCCAGCGACCCCTGCTCGGCGAAGGCGCGCGCCTGCGTCTCGAAGCGGTGGGGCAGGCAGATGTCGTCGCTGTCCATGCGGGCCACCAGATAGCCCGTGCAATATTGCAGCCCGTCGTTCAGCGCGCGGGCCAAGCCCCCCTGGTTGCGCCGCCGCACCACCACGAGCCGGCAGGCGTTGGACGCCTGATAGCGGGCGATGACCTTTTCCTGTTCCTCCCCGATCCGTCCGTCCACCACCAGCACGCACTCGCGCGGAAGAAGCGTCTGCGTATAGACGCTCTCCAGCGCGGCCTGAAGGTTGTCCGCCTTCTCGCCGGCGTAGGTGGCCATAAGCACGCTGATCGATTGAGTGTCCCGACCGTCCCTCGGTCCGCTCACGTGATTCATACCTGGTCTCCACCCCTCTTGTCGTGGCGACGCGGACGGCGTCCGGTGGTCCGGTCATCGCGCGCCGCCCCGCGAAGAGCGACGCCCGATGACCATGACCACGGACACCGCGGCCCTGGGAATGGAGGCGTGTGCGTGCCGCCCACAGCCCGGCATCCGCGGCACGCGCGCGGATGCGGTTTCGGCGTTCCTTCCCGGTGGCCGTCGGTCCGGCGCCTTCACGGCGTCGGCCGTCCCGTCCTTGTCGTCGTTTCCAGTGCCGTTGTTGCCCTGTTTCGTCCCTTTCCCTGTCGGTTCTGTGGGGGCCTCCCTCCGGTCCGCATCCCGGATTAGGACACCCCTGGCCGTCGTCTCGGCCGGTGCCGATGCACGCATAGGCACGGAATAGGTCTGTGGACGCTATCAAAGGGCGGATGGCGGGTAAACCTACATAAAGTGCAAGATAAATATCCCCTTCGCAGCGTCCCAAAGGGAAAGCCGTCTGCCACTTTGGTTGATTGGGGAGAAAGTGGGGGATGCCGCGCGTCTATTGAAGAAATAACGGCTGAGTGCCATGAAACGCCGGAAAGCGCGGATGAATTCCCGCATTCATCATTGTGCACCTCGGCCGCCTGTTGTGCAATGCACAAGAAATTCGGGCAGCCTCGGGGCGTTCAAAGGGTCTTCGCGGCCGGTCTTCGGGGTGCTGTGTCGGGTCCGTCGGGCGAAAACGCCAACGCCCGGCCACAAGGGGCCGGGCGCGGACGTTGCCGTAGGGGCGGAACCGCCGATCGTCAGATGATCGGGTTGGCCTTGGCGGCCGACGAGATGGTGTTGTTGGTCACCGTCTGCTTGATGCTGTC